>CAYLUN010000058.1:0-34655 GCA_964386865.1 uncultured Lentisphaeraceae bacterium
CGAAGGTCACGTGGTCCGCGAAGCCGCCCGCCGCCTGCACCTTGCCGCCCTTGAAAAGCGCGTCCTGGTGCGACATGAGCAACGTGCCGTCAAAGGGGATCTCGGGCCAGCCCGCGAGCGTCATCAGCGCGTCGTGCAGCGGCTGCTTGTCCTTGGCGCAGGCCTCGACCGCCTCGCGCAGCTTGTCGGGCGCGATGCGGCCCGCGCAGACCGTCTCCAGCTTCGGGATGCGCTGCGACGGCGGCTTGGAGGCGCAGGAGACGTTCAGCGCGCCGCCGGTCATGCCCGTCATGCCCGTGCCCATCAGGCCGGGCATGAAGCCCTTGCCGAAGCCGTCGCGGGCCTTCTTGGCGACCTGCAGCTCCTTGTTGAGGTCGTCCGCGCGGCGGCGGCTCTCGTAGGCCGCGGTGAGCGCGCCCTTGGTGAACTCGCCGCCGCGGCTGAGGATGTCGATGGATCCCTCGGCCAGCAGCACGCCGCTGCGCCACGCCTCGTCCACGCCGGAGTTGGTGAGCACGTTGGTGGTGCCGGAGCCTTCGCCGACGCGAGCGAAGCCGTCGCCGACCAGGAAGGGCTCGCCGCGCACGCCGGACTCCTGCAGCGACTTCGCGCCCCACGAGCGGAGCGTGCCGCCCTGGAGGTGGCGCCAGAGGTACGGGTGCTGCATCCAGTGCTGGAGGTAGCGGTAGGTGGTGCGGATCGGCGTGTCCATCCACGACGGCACGAAGATGCCCAGCGAGGCGGTTCGGTCGGGGTAGACGTACAGGAAGCCGAAGATTTCGGGCTCGGGGTAGCCGAGCGTGTGGAGTACGGTGCCGGGCTGGAGGTCGCACGAGGCGGGCAGCTCGACCACGGTTTTCATGCCCACGGCCCAGTCGTGCTGGTGGTTGCCGGCGGGCAGGCCGAAGTGGCGGTCGAGGGAGCGTCCGACCGCGCCGACCGGGCCGTCGCCGACGACCGTCAGCCGCGCGCGGATGTCCATGCCCGGCATGTAGGCGCCCTCGGGGTTGCCCTTCTTGTCGACGCCCTGATCCGCGAGTCGCACGCCGACGACCTTGTCGCCCTCCATCACGGGGGCGCTGACCGGCGTGCCGGGCCAGATTTGAACCAGGCCCGAGCCCATGAGCTGGTTGCCGGCCCACGAGAGGAGCGAGCCCATCGACATCACGAGGCCCGGCTCCTTGCGCAGGAAGGGCGGGATCCACGGCAGCTCGACCGCGTCCGGGCCCTTGCGCATCATGAAGCTGCCGGCCTTGAACGCGCCGTCCATGACCTTCGTGCCCGCGTCGCGGCGGCTGGCGCCGATGGGGTCGAAGAGGTAGGCGATGGTCTCGTGGCCGACTTCGGCGGCGTTGGGGATCTCCTTGGCGAGGTCGACGCCGGGGAACGAGGCGCGGATGGCGCGGCCCTTGGTGACGATGCCGGAAACGCCGAAGCCAATGTCGTCCGCGCGCTCGTAGCACATGATCTGCAGGGGCATTCCCGGCATCACTTTGCTCTCAAAGGCGGGGGTTCCGTCGGGCTTCAGCAGCGCGCGCGTCAGCGTGGTCAAGAAGCCCGCCGTGGCGGGGCCGAAGCCCACGCACACGATGTCCGCGTCCATAGTCTGGCGTTCGATGTCGCTCATAGGAGAGTTACACGTTACAGGTTACGGGTTGGAGAGGTTCACGGTTCAGCGGTTGAGAGGCCGGAGAACGAAAGGGGCGGAACCATCCGCCGACCTCTGACCTCCGACCTCCGATCTCTGACCTCATTGCGGATAATCGAGGGCTTCCGGGATCATAATCTGGCTGAGCGCCTTGGCGGCGCGGTCCTTGGCCAGGCGAGTACCGGCGAGCGAAGCGCCGAGCGCAGCCTGGAGCTTCTGGAAGGTCGCGCCGGCGGCGCCGGTCTGCTCGGCCGAGGCCACGTAGCCGTAGAAAAGCTCGGTGCAGATGCGTCCGACTTCGGCGGCGGCGCGGGCGGCCTGTAGGCAGGCGAGATCCGTGAAGGTGTTGACGTAGCCGTCGATCTCGGGGCCGACCACCGGGTGCTCGGGGCCCTTGGCCGCGAGTTCCTGAACGTCCGCGAGCAGCGAGCGGGCCGCGAGAATCCACGAGAGGGCGTCGGCCATCGGGAAGAGCACGCCGTGGCGGGTGTTCTGCGCGAGGGGGCGGCCGTTGGCGTCTTTGGTGGTCTCGAGGTGGGCGCGCATCCAGCGCCAGAGGTCGAGGCCAGCGGCGATCGCGGCGGCGCCGGCCTGGGGCTTGGCGGCGGCGAGGGCGTTCAGCTCGGCGATCCAGGTATCGACCTGGGCCAGGAAGACCTCGTTGTTCATCGTGACGCTGATCTGGCGGCGCTGCACGACTTCGGGGCCCTCGTAGGTGGCCTCGAGCTGCGCGTCGGTCCACTTCTGGAAGAGGAAGCCCGGGCAGTCTTCGGTGATGCCGTAGCCGCCCATCAGGCTGACCGCCTCGCGCAAGATGTTGGCGCCGTAGCCGGTGTCCCACAGCTTGGTGGCCGGGCAGAGCACGTTACAGAGGGCGCTCTGCAAGACGTACTGCGCCAGCGGGTCGGCCTGAAGGGCCTCGATGCGGGCGTTGTCGCGGGTGGCCTCGGGCTGCCTCAGGAGGCCGAGCAGCTCCACGGCGTCGGCCTGCGGCTTGCGCAGCGCCTTCATCAACGCGCGGCCGGAAAGCCCCTGTTCCTCGAAAAGGCGGTGCGCCGCCTTCTCGACCGGGGTGAAGGCGTCGAAGAGGCGGGTGGTCTCGAAGCCCAGCGCGGCGGAGGCCTCGCCGGTGGCCCAGACGTCGGCCAGGCGCTGCAGGGCGTCCTCCTTCATCTGCAGGCCGAGGTCGTAGCGGGGCGAGCCCGGCTCGATGCCGGCCGCGCCGCGGAAGCGGCCGCGCTGGTAGCGGATGACCGGCTCGACCGCGGAGAGCAGCTTGGCGGCCGTCATGAGGCCGACCGTCACGCGGGTGCGGGCGAAGACCGCCTCGATGATGTCGCTGTGGGTCAGGTTCGGGACGATCACGCCGTCCTTGACCGTGTAGCCGCCCACGATGCGGTTGGCGGGAACCTTGAGGTTGAAGATCGGGTCTTGGGTGTTCGAAAGCTGGTGCACGAGCTTGAGCGTCGGCGCGCCGCGGTCGAAGACGCCTTCATCGGTGTCCTGGAGGATGATCATGCAGGAGGTCTTGATGCGCGGGTCGGCGGTCTCGACGGCGGCGGTGACGAAGTTGGCGACGGCCATGTTGGTGAGGAAGCGGCCGCGCTTCTCGACCTGCAGCATGGGCTCCTGCCCGTCCTTCCACTCGGCCACGGTAACGCGGCCGCTCACGACGCCGGTGTCCACGCCGACGTACGGCAGCGGCTCGGTGAGGGCGAACGCGCCGCGCCACACCTTGCGGTCTTCGCCGGGCTGAACCGGGGCGCAGGCGCGCATGTACTCCGCGCGCTGCTCGGGCGTGCCCTTCTCGACGATCGGGCCGAGCGCGAGGTTGTTGATCAGGCTGGTGGTGGTGGCGCCGCCGTCGACCCAGGAAAGCTCGAAGGCGACGAGGCCGAGCGCGTGGTTGCGGGGCCCCTCGATGATGCCGCCGTACTCCATGTCCAGGCCCGCCGCTGTGATGCCGGACTCGTCAAAAGCCTTGTACAGCTCGTTCTTGCCCTCGGTCCACTCGTGCGTGTTGCGCTCGCCGTTGGCGACCAGCCGGGCGACCAGCCCGCGAGCCACAGAGCGCGCGCCCATGACGGCCATCTGAATGTCGAACCGGTCCGCATACCGCCACATGATCTGCCGGATCTCGTCGCCGGGCAACATCTTCATGGTCTGGAGACTCTCATTCGTCGTCATACGTGCTTTCCTCTCTGCTGTCAAATCGGAGATTTATATAGTATCCGGCGCCCCCGGCGCAAGCGGAAACGTGACACAAATGCGAAAAATGTCATTCTCGGGGCGATTGTCCGGGTGATTTCAAAACGCGCTTGACCCGGAAACACCCATACCCTACCCTATGCCCTATCGTATGGCGATCTAACCCTTCAAAGGAGCCTTGCATGAGCAACACCCCATCGGTGCCTTCCTACTTGGAATGCGCGAAACCCAATCCGACAACCAACCGCGCGCCTTGGTTCAAGAACACCGCCCCGACTTATGCGGGCATTTTCCTCTGGTTCGTGTTCTGGTCCCTTTCGCTAACTTCGGGAACCCCCGGCGGCATGCTCTCGGCCGGCGTCGGCGTGGCGCTCGGCAGCGTGCTGGTGGCGGCTCTCCTCTGCCACTTCGGCTTCTACTACCTGCCCGCGCGCTTCGGCCAGAAGACCGGCCTACCGCTCTACATTGTCGGCTCCTCGACCTATGGCGCCACAGGCGGTTTTCTGCTGCCGGGATTCCTGATGGGCCTGCTGCAGTTCGGCTGGCTCGCGGTGAACACGTGGGGCTCGGCCACAGCCATGAACCAGATGTTCAACTTCGGCAAGGTGGGACTTTCCGTCATGATGGTTCTCTGGGGCGTCGCGGCCGTCGTGGCAGCGCTCAAGGGCATCCAGTATGTCGCGAAGTTCTCGACCTACCTTCCTCTTATCCCGGCCGCCATCCTGCTCGCGCTGGTCGCCAAGACAGCCGGCGGGCTCGGCAGCTTTGACCCGGCCCTGCTCGTCAAGGCCGCCGCCGTTAAAGAGGCTGCCGCCGGCTCAGTTCCCGCGTCCGGCTTGAGCGCCTTCGGCGTCTTCGCCTTCGCGCTGACCTACATCGTCGGCTTCTTCGCCACCGCAGGCGCGGCAGGCGTGGACTTCGGCACCGGCTCGCGCAACAAGAGCGACGTCTCCCTCGGCGGCTTGGTCGGCGTAGCGCTGGCCATTTTCCTCACCATCGGCGCGGCGATCCTGATCACGGCCGGCTACTATGGCGGCGTGGACGGCAAAGCCGCTTTGGCCGCCGGCAACGTCGAGATGAACCCGATGGTGCTCATGAGCGCGATCTTCAAGAGCGACGCCGTAGCCAAGTGGCTGGCCTTCGCCCTGGCGATCACCGCTTTCCCGAGCGCCTGCTTCTGCTCGCTGATCGCCGCGAACTCGATCAAGACCACCTTGCCCAAGGTCAACCCGTGGGTCTCTTGCGGCATCGGCTGCGCCGTCGCCCTCGCGCTGGCCATCACCGGCGTCGCCGGCAAAGCCATCGTCGTGTTCGCCTTCGTCGGCGCCTCCTTCGGCCCGATCTGCGGAGCGATCACCATGGAGTACATCCTGAGCAAGGGCCGCTGGAGCGGGCCGCGCGCGGCCTTCAACCCCGCTGGCTGGGTGTCGTGGGCCGTCGGCTTCGTGATCGGCGTGCAGCCCAACTTCGCAGCCCAGTGCGGGTTCTCGATCCCAGCCGCCCCGGTGGTGGCCTTCATCGCCGGCGCGGCCGTCTACGCGCTGCTCTCTAAGGCCCAGACCCCGGTCCTGCCCTATCCGCAGGCCAAGCAGCAGAGCGCCGACTGAGTGCGCAACGCTTCCCGCTGAAAGCAGGCGCAGGTCCGACCGGGCCTGCGCCTGCTTGCGTAATAGTGACAATACTTATGCGCAAATCGCGCTAGTTTCCGGCCCGGCTCTCGCGTAAGATTAGAACCGTTATCTGAGCCAGGCTGAAATGTCTCCCCCGAACCGCACGCGCGGAACAGGGTAGGGACGGCAGCCCCCTGCCGTCCGCGACCGCCGACGGGACGGCGCCCTACCGCCACGCTCGGCAACCATGAACCTCGCCAACCATAAACCGTGAACCTCTGAACCTCCCAACCCCAGGCTCACCCATGTCCTCCAAAATCGACCCCTCCACGCTCACGATCACCGACGTGCGCTTCGCCGATATCGACGGCGCGCCCAAACGCTGCACCCTGATCAAGGTCTACACCAACCAGGGGCTCGTCGGCTACGGCGAGGTGCGCGACGCCTCCAGCCGCACCTACGCCGCGATGCTCAAGAGCCGCATCCTCGGCGAGAACCCCTGCAACGTGGAGAAGATCTTCCGCCGCCTCAAGCAGTTCGGCGGCCACTCCCGCCAGGCCGGAGGCGTCTGCGGCATCGAGGTCGCGCTCTGGGATCTCGCGGGCAAGGCCTGGGGCGTGCCCGTGTGGCAGCTGCTCGGCGGCAAGTTCCGCGACACCGTACGCATCTACTGCGACACCGACTCCGAGGGCGGCGGCCGTGACATGGGCAAGGCCCTGAAAGCGCGCATAGCCCAGGGCTTCACCTACCTGAAGATGGACCTCGGCATCGAGCTGCTCATGGACAAGCCCGGCTGCCTCAGCGCGCCCGGCGGCTTCCTCCAGACCATGCGCCATTACAAGAAGACCGTCTTCACCACGCCGCACGGCTCCATCGACCCGCGCGCCATGCGCGGCGAGGCTTACGAACTGTTCAGCACGGCCCACCCTTTCACCGGCATCCACATCACCGAAAAGGGCCTCGACTTCCTGGAGCAGTACATGGCCGACGTCCGCGCCGAGATCGGGTACGAAATCCCACTGGCCATCGACCACATCGGCCACGTCCCGCTCGAAGACTGCATCAAGCTGGCCCGCCGCCTGGAGAAGTTCAACCTCGCCTGGATGGAGGACCCCGTGCCGTGGACCATGACCGAACAATACGTGCGGCTCGCGAACGCGACCACCACGCCCATCGGCACCGGCGAGGACATCTACCTCAAGGAGAACTTCCTGCCGCTGTTCAAATCCGGCGGCATCGCGGTGATCCACCCCGACGTGCTCTCCGCCGGCGGCATTCTGGAGACCAAGAAGATCGGCGACCTCGCCGAGGACCACGGCGTCGCGATGGCGATCCACATGGCCGAGAGCCCGGTCGCCTGCATGGCCGCGGTCCACGTCGCCGCCGCGACGCGCAACTTCACCGCGCTGGAAGTCCACTCCGTCGACGTGCCGTGGTGGGAGGACCTCGTGACAGGCCTGCCCAAGCCGCTCATCAAGGACGGCTTCATCGCCGTGCCCAACGCCCCCGGCCTCGGCATCGAAGCCCTCAACGAGGCGCTGATCCGCGAGAAGTGCCACCCGCAGTTCCCCGAGCCCTGGGCCTCCACCGAACAGTGGGACGCCGAATGGGCCAACGACCGTCAGTGGAGCTAGAAAACGCTCAACGCTGAACGCCTAACCCTGAACTCTCAACGTGCGTCGATACTGCCGACGCGATACTGCCGACGCTAAGCGTCGTTAACCTTTTGGATCGCAATGAGATAAGTCTAAAAAGGAGCCCAAAACAGGCCTTAGCCGCGCTTTTTAAGGGCTTTTTGGCGGTTTAACGGAGGGAGGGCGTGCAGAAGGTAACGTGCTAAGGGCGATGCCGTTCTCCCCGCGGTGAGCGAAGGCGAACCGCGACCTCTGCGGCTCGGCGCAGCCTCGCCCTCCAGCGCGAGGTTGATTCGGAACGGAACGGCTCGCACACTCCCGACTGCCACAGCCGCCTGCACACTGTCCACTGCCCCAGCAATTCTAATTATGGCCTGAGACGGCCTGAAGGCCGGACTACAAACGCCTCTTTTCATGTGCGTAGCCGTTCGTAGTCCGGGCTTTAGCCCGTCTTCGCTGGACAGATAGGCCATAATTAGAACTGCTGCCACTGCCCACCTCGCGGTTGACAGGCCTCCGACGGTTTGGCACCTTATGGGCAGAACGTGCGTTCGCAACACCTCGTCAGGAGACCGCTATGACCGCTGATCCGACCCGCCGCCTGCCGCTCGCCCTCGCAGGCCTCGCGGCCTGCCTCTGCTTCGCAGTCCGCGCGACCGCCGCCGACCTCGTCCAAGCCAAAGACGGCTCCGGTGTCTTCGGCTACAAAGACACCCCCAAGCTGCCGTGGTGCGAGTGGCTCTGCCACGACCCCGACCGCCCCGCGCCCCCGCGCGTCGACCCCGGCCCGGCCGCGCCCCCCGCGCCCGTTCCGGCCGACGCCGTCGTGCTCTTCGACGGGAGCGGCCTGTCCGCCTGGCGCACGAACCAGTGGACCGTCGAAACCGGCGAACTCGTCGCCGGCAAGGGCGCGCTGCTCTCGCAGGCCGAGTTCGGCGATTGCCAGATCCACCTCGAATGGCTGGCGCCCGCCGACTTCAAAGGCCCCTGGCACGATCAAGGTAACAATGGCGTGCTGCTCATGGGCCTCTACGAGATCCAGATCTTCGACTCGTTCAACGTCAAACTCTACCCTGACGGCCAGGCCGCCGCCATTTACGGCCAGACGCCCCCGCTCGTCAACGTCACCCGCCCGCCCGGCCAGTGGCAGACGTTCGACATCCTCTTCACCGCCCCGCGCTTCGCCGGCGGCACGCTCAAGGAGCCCGCGCGCGTCACCCTACTCCACAACGGCGTGCTCGTCCACCTCCACGCGCCCATCTATGGCGAAACCGGGCACCGCATCGCGCCCGCCTACAAGCGGCTCGTCAGCGCCGGCCCGCTCGCCTTGAGCGGGCACGGCTGTCCCGTGCGCTTCCGCAATATCTGGGTGAGAGCGTGCGGGAGTGCGGGGGTGAATTAGCCGACTGCGGCTCGGAGCAGCCTCGCCCTCCAGGTCTACGGACAAGACGGGCATGGGGGGGGGTGAACCGCGCGGGCAGCCGGCACCGAGCCCACACTGCGACGGCGGCGAGCGATTTTCCGCTCACACAACCGTCTGCGCGAGTTTCGTGACCGTCTCCAGCACGCCGCTCTCGCGGATCGGGTTCTCGTCCGACGAACAGTGCCGCACCGCGTGGTTCTCCTTGACCCCAATCCACTCGAGCATCTCTTTATAGCGGGCGGGCAGATCCTGGAAGCACTCCTCGCCCGCGCCCTGCGAGAGCAACAGCACGGCGCTCTTGCCGTCCGCGAGGCGCGTCGCGAACGCCGCGTCGACCAGCGAGTACCAGCGCTCGACGAAGCGGCGCAGCGACACGGGGATCTCCAGCCACCAGACCGGCGCCGCCAGCACCAGCACGTCCGCCCCGCGGAAGGCCTCCAGCACTTCGCCGACCCCGTCCTTCAGCACGCACTTCTCCGAGGTCTTGCGGCAGGCCATGCACGCACAGCAGCCCGTGCCCCGCACCGCATTCATGTCGAGCCGCGTGACCAGCGCACCCTTCCTCATCGCCTCCGTCTCAAAAGCCGTCGCCATCGTATTCGTGTTGCCGCCCGCGTTCGGGCTCGACGTCAAAATCAGCACCTTCTTCATGTGTGTCTCCTTTCGTCTTACGGCTTCATCAGAAGCGCGTCGCACTTCTTCTGAAGCGCCTCGGCGATCAGTTGGTAGGCGTCGCCCGACCAGTGGTACTGGTCGCCGGCGGCGAGATCGAGCCGGTCCTTCAGCAGGGCGTAAAGGTCCACGCTCTCCACGCCCTCGGCCTTGATGACTTTGTCAGCCAAGGCGTTGATCCGAATGACAACCGGGTTCAACTCCCCCAGGCCCGTGACCGGGCGGCCCTTCGCGGTGTGCGGCGTGGTCGCGGCCCAGACCAGCCGGGCCTTCGGCGCGCCTTTGCGGAACGCCTGAATCATGTTGCGTACGACGGCCTCGATCTGCGCGTCCGTGACCTTCTCCGTCGACCAGCTCAGCGAGTGCAGCCCGTTGTTGAAGACGATGACGTCGAACGGCGCGACGCCGGCCGCCGATTCGAACGCGGCGGTCGGGAAACTGTCCACGTGGCCGACGAAGTGGCACCAGTGATAACAATAGGCCTTGTCCTGCATGAGCTTGGTGAAGCGGTCGCCGTAGCCCATAGAAATCGAGTCGCCGTAATAGAGGATGCGCGGCAGCGGCTTATCCGTTTTCCCCGGCAACCGCACCAGCCAGCCCTGCCCACCGACGTAGCCGTTCTTCAGCGTGTCGGCCGACTCACCCGGCTGGTAGTACTTGTAGTCCGGCCCGTACACCTTCAGGCTGAGGATCTCATAGCCGGAGATCGGCTTCATGTCCTTGCGGACTTGCGTGCGCCCCACCCAGACTGGCGCGAGGTTCGGCGTGACGCGCAGCAGATACTGCGGGCCAGCGACTTTGTTCTGATACGGCGCGACCACGCCGTCCCGCACCGCGAGGACGAACTGCCACACCTGATTGGACGAGGCCCGGAAACCGTTCTGCCCGTAGGAGACGCCGTTCACTGTCGTCGCCAGCGGGCTGCCGACCGCGCCCCACTTGGTCGCGCTGACGGCGAAGCCCGTGTCGGACACCCGCTGATCCAGCAGCTGCAGCGCGCTGCGCTCCTCCAGCGCATGGAAGCGGATATCCATCGCGATCGTGAAGCAGGAGGCGTCCGGGATCGCGCTGTTGGGAATGGCGAACGCGCTCTCTCCGTCCATCATGACGCGCCCCCCCACCCGCTCGATCCGCCCCGTTGTGGCCGCGAACGCGTCCCTGGCCAAATCCCAGACCGGCGCCGGCGCCTGGGCCGTCTCGGCAGTCCCTGTTCCCGCACACGCGGCCAGCACGGCGCACATTCCGATTATCCAAGCCTTCATCGTTCGCCTCCCCTCTCTCTAGATTACGCGGGCAGATTCTCAAAACCGGCCCACCGAGTCAAGCCGCCGCCACAGCCTCTCCCCGTCCGCGCGACACGGGTCGCTAGTCGCTCGTCCTTCTTCTCCCCGACCCGCGACGTGCGACGCTCGACCCGCGAAGCTCCACCCTTCAACCCGCTCTCCACCCCGCCAGCACCTTCGACGTTCGACGTTCGACGTTCATCGTTCGACGTTCTTCCCCTCTTTTCCGGCCTCAAACTTACACCCGACAAAACACCAGAAGAATCGGATCAAGTGAGCCTGTGGCAGTCCCAACCGTTAGCGCAGGAAAGACGTGATAGAGATGGCTAAGCATTAGGAAGGCGAACGGGGCAGGAGTTTACCGGTTGACGCAACCCCGTGGATGAGCGCCTCAATTACTAGTTTGTTATCACGACGTCCCGACCCCTTTTCGTCCTGCCTCATTTATTGCGTGTTCTATTGGGTTCTATCGGGTTGACTTTCTTCATCCCCGCCCCGCATAATTAGAAACCGTTAAGGGGATTATGCCATTCGGGTCACCCTTATGGGATGGAGGTTTTTTGTTGGCATTAGAGCCTAGCCGACATATCAGGTAGTGACAACAAGCGGCATTCTCAGAAAAGGACTGTCAATGAAAGCAACGGCCGTTATTCTCATAATGACAACGCTTATGGCTACTGAAAAGTCAGCTGGGCAAACGGACTTGACGCAATCGACAATCCTTGTAACTACAGATGTTGGCATGGGGTCTGGTTTTCTAGCAACCATTGGAAAAGAACAGTACGTAGTATCCAATGCTCATGTCGTTAACTCGGCAACAAACATCATGCTACGCGATGTTTCTGGGCAACTCTTGAAAATTACCTCCCTAGAGTTTGCCGAAGGCTTGGATTTAGTTCGATTCCAAATTGCGTCGCCGCATTCTGTTGTTCCGCTGCCAGTTAGAGATCAACGAGCGTCCATTGGAGACCAAGTCTCAATTGTTGGCAACAGTCAGGGCATGAATGTTCTCACGAAGTTGACAGGACAAGTTCTCGGAGTGGGGCCTGAAGAGATTGAAATTGATTGCGATTTTGTGCCGGGTAATAGCGGGAGCCCCGTCGTCGATCAGGCAGGAAATGTCCTTGGTGTTGCGACATACATTGTACAGCACAAGAGTAACTGGTTTTTAGAGGGCACCCGGTTTGATAAGCCACGTCGATTCGCACTTAGGTTAAACGTGCAGAAATGGATTCGACTGCCACTTGAACAACTCTATTATCAGAATTCGGTCGGCCGAGAGGTCTGCCATTTGATCGATGATCTAATAGCAACCAACCCCATTATCGCACACCGGTTGGAGATGCGGACTACAGTAATGAAGTATGACTCCAATATTGATGGCGAAAAGTACATAAACAAGGACTGGCCAAAGCGGATCGAATTATTCTGCGACCTCTTTTTTAGCATATACTACAACGACAACGCTTTGTCACATGGCGCGTCATCCCTGACGGGAAGAAAAATTGCAAAATCGGCATTCATCTATAAGGACTCAAAGATGAAACGAGACACGGTCCCCATCAAACTCTGCGACGAGGCAGTAGCGTTGCTTACGCGAGCAAGAGGTAAAGTGAACTATGCCACGACCTATTTTTGTGACCTTGAGAAGTGCCTTATTACTCTGCGCACGGCTATTGCAGAAACCTCAAAAGCATTTGACGGGCGGTTTGAAGCTTCGAACGGCTATACCTATTTCTCGATCAATACTAGCGAGCGGCTCGGCCGAAAGTTTTTGTTGAATTAGAAACGGTAATGGAGTTGTATCAGGTCATGGGATTGAACCTCTACGGCGCTCCCGCCGAGCCTCACCGTTTAGCACCTGCAACCGCGTTCAAAGTTACAACTAATGCCCCATGTTCCGATACGCCCCCTGATCATCACCTTATAGGGGCACAAAGATGATTCGCGCCTTCTTCGCGTTCCCTGTGTTCTGCGGCATTCTTTTCGCGCGTTTCGCGCGTTTCGTTGTTTCTCGTCCCACCTCATGTAGCGAAGGGCGCCCCCTTCTTCAGGTACGGCTTCAGCGCCGCGAAGCGGCTCTCGATCTCGGCGATGTCGTCCTGAGTCAGGGCCTGTTCCGACAGAATCGGCGACGCCGGGATGACGCCCTTCGGCCCGTACTCGCGCGAGAGCATGTTTTTGAACACGCCGCGCTTCTTCCAGACGTACAGGTGGTACCCGCGCAGCTGGTTGCCGGGGATCGTCTCCCTGAGGTTCAACATCAGCAGGAGCTTGCTGAATACGTCGTTCAGCGCGTCGGGATCGGAGCCGCTCTGCATCAGCTCCCAGATGCGGGCCAAGAGGTCCGCATAGACCGCGCGCTCGGTGATCAGGCCCTCCGAGCCCACCCGTGCCTGATACAGCCAGCCGAACCCGCCCATCGCGCTGAACACCCGCTTGATCGCCGGCCTGGCGGCGAGCAGCTCCTTCATGCGGGGAGCGACAGGACTCGTCTCCTCTTTGACATAGCCGAAATGCGGAGACTCCCGGCCCAGCTCGATCAGCAGCTTGACCGAAGGCGGCGGGCCCTTGTACGTGATGCCGCCGGACGTCTGGATGATCACCGGCCGTTGGGCGACCGCCGCCAGCGCGCGCCAGTACTGGCGCAGGTCTTCTTCCGTCTTGCCCGAGTCCGGCGGGCGAGAGATGATCGCCGCCGGCGTCAGCTTTTCGACGTGCCGAGCGAAGACGAGCATCTCCTCCGTGTCCTTGCCCTGCACGCCGAGGCACAGCGCCGAACGGCGGCCGCTCATGGCCTTAGCCAACACCTCCATGCCGCGCAGCTTCTCGTCGGCCGTCAGCAAGTCCACGCTGTCCCCCGACTGCGGCCAGATCATGCCCGGGCTGCCGCACCAGTCGACGAAGAGCGCCTGCTTGGCCAGCACGTCGTAGTCCACGGCGCCCGAAGCCGTAAACGGTGTCGACAAGATCGGGAACGGCCCCCGAACCCTGGGATCGCCGATAGTCGCGCGGGGAGCAAGGCCGGCCGGGCTCTTGCATCCGCCGGTTCCAGACAGGACGCCCGCTGCGCCGGCAAGCGTGGCCCCGAGCAGGTGTCGCCGCGTAATGCGTGTTTGATTAGACATGACCATCCTTGCGCTTAGCGTTGTCTCCCTAGGACAGACCGAAAACGTTCCAGCCCATGATTAATTCGTATTATGCGAGTGGCGGATGAAACGAGTCAACCCCCGATTCGAGTCCGTTTTTCGGGGCGGTGCAAAAGGGCGCGGCTTATGTTATTCTTACTTACGACTGTAGCCCATGAATCCCGCACAGAAGGTACTTGCCATGAACGCGAAAATCCTGCCGATCCTGAGCCGCAGAAGCATCCGCCACTACACCCGAGAACCGGTCAGCGACGACGACGTGCGCGCGCTGCTCGAGGCGGCCATGGCCGCCCCGTCCGCCATGGCCACGGACCCGTGGCGCTTCCTGGTCGTGCGCGACCGCGCCGCGCTTGCCGCGCTCGCCGAGATTCTGCCGCACGGAAAAATGCTGAACGAGGCGGCGCTCGGCATCGTGGTCTGCGGCGAGCCCGCGCGCGCCCATCGCCAGGAACTCTCGTACCTGCTGCAAGACTGCAGCGCCGCCGTGGAGAACCTGCTGCTGGCCGCGCACCTGCTGGGCCTGGGCGCGGTCTGGCTGGGCGTCCATCCGAACGAAGACCGCGTCAGCGGCATCCGCGCCCGCTTCGGCGTCCCGCAGGAGATCCTGCCGCTCGCGGCGATCGCCCTCGGCCACCCCGCCGAGCACCCCGCGCCCCGCACCCGCTACAACGCCGCCTCGGTCCACACGGAGCGGTGGCAGCGAGGATAAACGGCTAAAACACCAATCTGAGGTTGACGCCGCCCCAGACGATCGCGTCCGGCGAGAGGTTTTGGCGGTCAAGGCCCCAAGCGCCACCGATCAGCCCCGTGTACGCCAGCGTGGCGCCGAGCGAAAAGCCGTCCGTGATCGCGTAGGACACATTGACTGACGCCTGATAGTCAGCGAGCCCCTCGTCGGACGAGTAATACCGGACCGCAGTGTAGTGACTGGTTCCGCCGCCCAACAGGACCGTCCCGCCTGCGGTCACGCGCTCGCTAAGCCGAAAGGACTTGTCCAGCGCGGCGCGGGCATACAAATCCTTGAGCAGATTGTCCTCCAGAAAACCGCCGCCGACACCCCGGTAATCGTAGTACACGCTCAGGGAGGGCGTGACAACCGGGTTCTTGTAGGCCAGCGTCGTGTACAGCTCATACGTGCTCTTGGAGTGCTTCGGATAGCCGCCGCCCGGAAACGTGTAGAAGATGTTGCCGACGGTGAACCCGACCGGGCCGATGGCTTTCGTGTACGACGGGGTCAGGTTGAGCACATTGATCCCGCCGCCCGTCTTGGTCGCCTTCGAGTCCCCCGAGTGTTGCGTCAGATCCCAGTTCGACCACACCTTCAGCGAAAACGAACCGGCCTCCTTCGCGTCCAGCGTCGCGATGGCGCTCGGCTGCATCACGGCGTGCTTGTCCAGCGCCTTGCCGCGCCACACGTACGCCGAGTAGATGTCCGTTCGCGCGTCGAACGTGAGCGCGAGCCGCTCCGCCTCCGCCGACGCAGCGGCGGAGCTACAGCGCTCCGCAGACCCCGTTCGCAGAGCGTGCTCCTCCGGCACCTTCCGCAGGACCTGTAGTTCCGGCGCTGCGTCGCCGGAATCCGAACGTCCAGCGCTCTGCAGCCGCTCCTCCGCACCCGCCCGGACAACCAACGCCAGCGCGAGGGGCAACGCCCAGCGGGCCGGCCCCGCCGAAGCTCGCTTGTCGGATTGTGACATCATCAACTACTCCACCCATTCTGATAGGGTTGATTCACGACTTTGTTGAGTTCCGGCAGATTGGTACAGCGCATCGCGGCGCTGTCCCACTCGACGCGGCGCTTGAGGCCGGCGAGCATCGCGAGGTTGCCCAGCAGGGCGATCTCCGCCAGCGGTGCCGAATACTCGAAGTTCGCGCAGGCGGGCTCGCCGCCGCGGCATGCCCGGAAGAAGTCCTCCTGATGCGTGCCCTTGACGCGCGGCAGGCTTTTTTCGGGAATCGGGAAGGCGCGGTGCGCCTCCTCCGGGACGATGCGGCAGCCGTCTCCGAACTCGCCGATAGTCATGACGCCCTTGTCGCCCACGAGTAGCGATCCATTCCGCCCGAAGTCCCGGCCGTATTTCTTCTCCAGCTCGAGCAGCAGGGGCGGCAGGTTCTGCCACTCGCGCTTCACGACATTTCTCCACCTTTTCTCCACCGTCTGCTCGCTGTACTGCTGTTCCGCCGCAAGCCCGTCGTAGAAGTAGATTTTAACGGGGTCCATGCCTCCTCGGGCGGGGAAATCCCAGCGGATGCGGGTGCGGATCGCCCAGGTGCCGTCGATGCCGCCGTACATGTCCTCCACCTCCACCGCCTCCGGCGACTTGAGCTTGAGCGCCCAGTAGGAAGGATCAATGAGATGACAGGCCATGTTGCCGACCGAGCCGTTGCCGAAATCGTGCCAGAGGTGCCAGCCGTGCGGATGCAGGTCCGAGTGGAAGTTACGAGCGGGGGCGGGGCCGATCCACGCGGCCCAGTCGAACCCCTCCGGTAACGGCAGAGCGGGCGAATGGTTGCCATCGTATAAGCCGTCGCACCGCGACGTCCAGCAGTGGACCTCGCGCACCTGACCGATGGCGCCGGCCCAGATGTATTCGCACAGGCGGCGGCAGCCTTCGTTCGAGTGGCCGTGCTGCCCCATCTGCGTGACGACGCCGTGGCGCTTCGCCTCGTCCCGGAGCTGCCGCGCCTCGGCGATCGTGTGCGTGAGGGGTTTCTCGACGTACACGTGAATGCCGCGGCGGATGGCCAGCAGCGCCGACGGCGCGTGGTGGTGGTTGGGCGTGGCGATCACCACCGCGTCCAGTTCCTTGCCCATCTCGTCGAACAGCTTGCGGTAGTCGGCGAAGGTTTTGATCGCGCCGGCGTCCGCCGAGGGATCTGTCTTGCGGACCTGCTCCAAAGCCACCTCGATGCGGCGGCGGTCCGGATCTGCGAGCGCCACGACCCGCTCTTTGCAGCACTCGGGCAGCAACTGCCTGGCACCCCGGTCTCCGCAGCCGATCAACGCGACGCGCAGCGGCTTTCTCGCGGGTGCCGCGCCTTGCCCGCGCGCGCCCAACACTGACAGCCCGCCGACCCCGGCCGATACCGTTTTAATGAAATCACGTCTCTTCATTTTTTCCTCTGATCCATAACTTGAACGTTGAGCGTTGAATGTTGCGCGTTGAGCGTTCCCCCCTCTTCAGAGCGCCCAGCCCTCGCGGTACGACTTCGCCAGATAGCGGTTGAGTTCCGGCAGATTGGCGCAGCGCATCCCCGCCGAATCCCACTCGATGCGCGTCCCGACGCCCGCGCTGAACGCGATGTTGCCGAGCAGGACGAGTTCCGCCAGCGGCCCCGCGTGGTTAAAGTTCGAGCAGGCCGGCGCACCGCCGCGGCACGCCCGGAAGAAATCCTCCTGATGCGTGCCTTTGATACGCGGCAGGACGGCGGTCGGCTTCGGGAAGGCGCGGTGCGCATCCTCGGGAACCATGCGGAACCCGTCGCCGTGCCGACCCATGGTGAAGACGCCCTTGTCGCCGATGAACAGCGAGCCTTCCCCGCTGAATTCCCGGTCGTACTTTTTCTCCAGCTCGGCGCGGATCGGCGGCGCGTACGCCGTGTCGCGCGTCATGCGCCGGTGGCCTCCGCCCCCCACGGTCTTTTCGTTGTACGGCGCGCCCGGTGCGATGCCGTCGTACCAGTAGAGCTTGAGCGGGGGCAGTTCCCCGCGGGCGGGGAAGTCCCAGCGGATACGGGTGCGGATCGGCCAGCTTTCGTCGCTGCCGCCGTACATCTCTTCCAGCTCGACCGACGCGGGCTTCGCAAGACTTAACGCGAAGTAGGCGTGGTTGATGATGTGGCAGCCCATGTTGCCGATGGTGGCGTTACCGAAATCGCGCCACGCATTCCAGTAAAAATCCAGCAGTCCATTATGGAAATCGCGGTGCTGCGCGGGGCCGAGCCACAGCTCCCAGTCAAGCCCAGCCGGAACCGGGAGGGCGGGAGGGCGCGGGGTGCCGGGGGGCAGCCCGTCCACCCGGTCGCTCCAGCAGTGGACTTCCCGCACCGGGCCTATGGCGCCCGCCTGGAGGTATTCGCACAGGAGGCGGGGGCCCTCGGTCGACTGCCCCCAGTTGCCCATCTGCGTGGCCACGCCGCAGCGCCGCGCCTCCTCCGTGAGCAGCCGCACCTCGGCGACGGTGTGCGCCAGCGGCTTCTCAAGATACACATGAATGCCGCGCCGCATAGCCATCAGCGCGGGCAACGCGTGGTGGTGGGTGGGCGTGGCGATGATCACGGCGTCCAGCTCCTTGCCCATCTCGTCGAACAGCTTGCGGTAGTCGGCGAACGTCCGGATCGCGGCGGTGTCCGTCCCCGGCGACACCTCCTTGACCCGCGCCATCGCCTTGACGATTTGGCGGCTATCCGGATCCACGACCGCGACGAGCCGCTCCCCGCCGGTCGCCGGGACATGCGCGTGGGTGCCGTCCGCTGACGCGACCGTCGTTCCGTGGCCGAGAATCGCCGGGATATGCGCAAAGTTGCCATACCCGCCACAGCCGATCAGCGCCACGCGCAGGGGCTTCCTCGCAGCCGCCGCGTCCTGTCCGCGCGCCCCCGACACCGACAGCCCGCCGACGCCGGCTGCCACCGTTTTGATGAACTCCCGTCTGTTCATTCTTTGTTCCGTTCTTTCGTGCCTTACAAAGGGGAGGGACGAGCGCCTGCTCGTCCGCGGGCAAGCAGACGCTTGCCCCTCCCGTACTTGGTTTACGGTTTAAGCCTTTCGCGAAACATGGATCACGCGTCGAGCGGCAGACCGCATGCCTCCAAATGGCACTTGTGTACGGTGTAATCGTGCTCGTAGGTGTACGGGTTGACCAACTCCCCGTTCAACACGGCGGCGAACTCGCGCCACTGGTCTTCGTAGCGGTCTTTGAGGGGCGGAAGGTCAACGGTCTGCACGCCCTTCTTGAAGCCGCCGCGATCCTCCTCCAAGGCAAGCTTGATGACGCCCCCGGACATGTTGCCCTTAGACTCCAGCGGCTGGATGATGATCGTTCCCTTGTCACCCATCACCGTGAGATGCCGGCGCTGGAAGCCCTGCGCCTCGGTGATGGAAGTCCGGATCGTGGCCAGCCGGTCGCCGGAGTACTCGAAGACGGCCAGGCTGTTGTCGAGCACGCCGTCGACACGCGTGTGCCGGAGGTAAGGAGTGATCTTCCGGGGCTCACCCATCAGCGTCACGACGAGATCGATCAGATGGCAGGCGAAAATGTACGGCGTGCCGCCCTTGTAGGTGCTGATGAGCTTCCGGTAGTCGGCCCCGTCGTAGCGGCTCATGGCTGCGTCGAGATCGAACACGTTCCCGATCAGCCCGTCCTTGACCGCCTTGAGACAAAACTGCACGGCCGGGTTGTTCCTGTACATGTACCCCACCTGAACGGTCAGGCTCCGGGCTTTCGCCTCGTCCAGCAGCTGTCTGAGCTGAGGCAGCGACTCGCCGCACGGCTTGTCCAGATGGATGTGCTTCCCCGCCCGGATGCAGCGCAGAGCGGCCGGGACAGGCGCATGCTCCTCGGTCTCCACCGCCACGGCTTGAAGGCCGGAGACGCCCAGCAATTCATCCGAGGTCATCCAGTTCAACCCTTTGTAACAGCCCTCTTTCTGGGCTTTCTCTCGCAATTTTGGGTCATCCTCCGCGATGCCGACAACCTCGAAAAGCTCCGTCAGCCCGCGCAGCGTCCCCATTTTGGTGGCGTGCTGGTTGCCGGTGCCGATCTGCCCGATCTTGATGGGCTGCCTCTTGGCGGGAAACCCGTTCCCGGCGGCGGACAGGCCGCCGGGCAAGGCCGCTCCCGCGGCGGCAAACCCAGAAGCGGCGAGAAAGACTCGTCGTGTCGTTTTCATCACTTGGCGTCCTTTCGGAAATCCGCTTGCTTCAACGTTCCTTGCCTCATATCCGCCAGCCGTCCCGATACGTCGCTTTCAGATGGCGGTTGAGCTCCGGCAGCTTGGTGCATCGCATCTCAGGCCCGTCCCATTCGACGCGCTTGCCCGCACCGGCGCGCATCGCGAGGTCGCCGAGTAGGACGATCTCCGCCAGCGGCACCGAATAGCCGAAGTTCGCGCACGCCGGCGCGCCGCCGCGGCACGCCCGGAAGAAATCGGACTGGTGCGTGCCCTTGACGCGCGGCAGCGTGGCCGCGGGCTTCGGATAGGCGCGGTGCGCCTCCTCCGGCACCAGGCGGCACCCGTCCCCGAACGGCCCCATGGTCATGATGCCCGTGTCGCCCACGAGAAGCGAGCCGTTGTCGCCGAAGTCGCGGTCGTACTTCTTTTCCAGTTCGACGAGGAGTGGCGGGCGGTTCTGCGCCGCGCGCACCACGCAGTCGATCGTCCCGATCGTCTGCTTGCCGTACGCCTGGCCCTTCGCGAGGCCGTCGTACCAGGTGAGCTTGACGGGATCCATGCCCTCGCGGGCCGGGAAGTCCCAGCGGATGCGGGTACTGACGGGATAGAATTCGCCACCCCCGCCGCACATCTCCTCGACCTCGACCGACGCGGGGCTCCCGAGCTTCAGCGCCCAGTAGGCGGGGTCGATAATGTGGCTGCCCATGTTGCCGATGGAGCCGTTGCCGAAGTCGCACCACCGGTGCCACGAGTGGCGGTGCAGGCCCTCGTGGTAGTCGCGGAACGGCGCGGGCCCGATCCACTGCTCCCAGTCGAGCCCGTCCGGCACAGGAAGAACGGGCGGGCGCCCCCCGCCAGGCAGGCCGTTGGCCCGGTCGCTCCAGCAGATGACCTCCCGCACCTGGCCGATCGCGCCGGCCCAGATGTACTCGCACAGGCGGCGGCAGCCCTCGCTCGAATGGCCGTGATTACCCACCTGCGTGACGACACCCGTGCGCTTCGCCTCCTCCGCGAGTTGCCGCGCCTCCCCGATCGTGAGCGCCAGCGGCTTCTCGACGTACACGTGGATGCCGCGCCGGATCGCCAGAAGCGCCGGCAGCGCGTGCTGGTGGTTGGGCGTGGCGATGATCACCGCGTCCAGCTCCTTGCCCAACTCGTCGAACAGCTTGCGGTAGTCGGAGAACGTCCGGACTGCGGCAGCGTCAGCCGTGGGCGCCGCCTTGCGAACAGCCTCCAAAGCTCCGGCGATCTGGCGGCGGTCCGGATCCGCGAGCGCCACGACCCGCTCCTTGCAGATTTCCGGCAGGAGCGTCGTTCCCCGCCCTCCGCAGCCGATCACCGCGACGCGCAGCGGCTTCGTTGCGGCCGCGCTAGTTTGGCCGCACACGCTCACGGCCGACGCGCCACCGACCCCGGCGGCCGCCGCCTTGATGAAACTCCGCCGACTCAGCTTCGCATGCATTCCGCCCTGCCCTCCCTCTTGGATGCCCCCTCCACATTTGCGGCTAGTATTCCGAGAGCGAACACGCAGGTTCGCACCCTACTTCACCTCGATCTCGTACCACACCGTCTGGTACTGCGGGCCGATCACGATCCTCGAGCCGCCATCGGCCTTTCCGACCGGCACCGGCCGCATGCGGTCGCCGCGCGGGTCGAGCGCATAGCAGGCCGTCTTCGCCGGATCGCTCGGCAGCGTCAGCGTCGCGGGAATGCCCTCAGCCAGCATCGGCGCGTGGCCGCGGTCAGTCAGCGTGATCTTCTTGCCGTCGAGCTGCTTGACGACGCGACCCGCGTTGCCCGCATCGCCGGTCGCCGCCAGCAGGATGCTCGCGGGCCCGCCCGCCTCGCCGAACCCGGTGGCGCGGCGAGACACCAGCGACACCGTCGCCCAGCCGAGGCGCGTCGTGCCGATCTCGAGCCTGACGTTGCCCAGGCCGATGGCGCGGCCCTCCGGAAAGCCGGTGAACAGCTTGGCGTTCGGCGCGTTCACGGCGACGTAGGCAGCGTCGGGCTTCTCGCGGTTCCAGGTGATCTCGCCCGTGTCGCTGACGAACACCTTCTGGTCCGCGGGCAGCTTGGCCGCGGCCACGGGCTTGACGCCGTCAACTGCCACAGCCGTCTTGTGCACCGTCGACAGCCGCGCGTCATGGCCCTGCGTGCCGATGCTGAAAGACGCCGTTCGCGCCGCGGCCAGCGCGCGGCGGCTCGTCGCGGCATCGGTCGACGCAACCACGGCCTCTTGGGCCTCCCGCACATCTCCACGAAGGAAGATCGCCGCGCACGCCGGGAAGTGCGCCAGCACGTCTGTCCGCGCGATCAGATCGAAGAAGCACCACGGCATGGCCTGCGGCTCGAAGTCGTCGACGTAGTGGTTGTAGCTGTACTGGAAAATGCCGTCCCAGCCCTGCAGCCGGCCGTACGCCGACAGCAGGGGCTGGCCCTCCGCGCCGAACTGGTTGGGATAGGGATGGTTGTACTCGCTCACGGTGTACGGCTTGCCCTGCACCCGCTGTCCCGCGAGGTGATGGATGTTGCCGAGCGAGTTGACCATGGCGTCGTTGCCGATCGACCACGGCTCTTTGGCCGTCAGAGAAATCCAGCCGCCTGACGGGTGCCGCCAATAAGCGTGGTTGTCGACATAGTCCAGCAGGGCCTGAACGTACGCGGGGCTGTAGCCGAGCTGCGTGCCCGAGACCGGCTGCTTGGCCTTCAGCTCGCCCTTCACGGTGTTCGCCATGCCGGTCCAGTAGCGAGCCTCGGTGTCGAACAGGAAGCACACGTAGTCGCGCCGGGCCTGCGGCGGGAGCTCCCTGCCGCTCAGCGTGGCCGTCGGGACGGAACACTCGCTGAAGCCCTTGACCGGGTCGTACGCGAACACCGCGCCGCTCTGGAACGAGAGGTCGTCCAGCTCGTAGCTCCCCACCTTGAAGCGCGTCAGCTGAACAATCGCCTGCTCCGCGTCAGCGGACGCCTCGAACGCGCAGGAGACCGTCGTCCACGCGCTCCCGACCCCCACCAGCTCCTGCATGCCCAGAGGGCTCCAGCCGTTGTTCGCCGTCGACGCGACAGCCGCGCTGAGCGTCCACGACCCCGCCCCCTCCGTCCGGCGGATTTTGAACGACAGCGTGTAGAGCTGCCCCTTTTTCACCGCGATCGCCCGTGTCACCTTGGCGTAGAACTCGCCGCCGTCGCGCGTCACGTCGACCTTGAGGACGCCTCCCTCCGCGCTCGCCCGCCCCGCGCCGCTCCCCGGCAGGAACGACCAGCGCGTGCCGTCGAAGGCGACCGGCGCGCCGAACGACCCATCCGCAATCTGCTCGTCGTGGAGCGGCTCGCTCGTCATCGACCACGCGCCCTGCATCGCCTCAGCGCTGGCGTAGGTCTCATGCAGCCACGCGTTCCACTGGCGGCGCAGCTCCGACGCGTACGGCTCGGGCAGCCGGTCGAACGTTCCGTCGAAGTGGTAGCGCGTCAGACCGTCCTCGTTGCTGATTTCGACCATCGCCACGCACGGCTCATCCGTGTAGGCGTTGCCCGTGTAGGCGTTGACGTGCGTCAGGAGCTTCTGCGCGTACTCCTTCTGCAACGCGATCATGCGGGGTTCGAACTGCCCGACGCCCTTGTTCGCCCACGGCAGGGCTTTTGCGTTTTGGAAGCCGTCGCGTTCGTCGAGCGTACGGCCCACATGCAGGTTCAGGTTCACATAGATGCCGCGCTTCTTGAAGGCGGCGATCAAGTAGTCGAGCTTCTCCAGCTGCTTCGGCTCGAGATTGCGCTGCGTCTGCGCGTCGTCGGCCAGAATCGCCTGCGTGGGCTGCGGCATGAAGTTGATGTACCACGTGTCCATGAAGTGCAGCCGCACGCAGTTGATTCCGAAGCGAGCCAGCCTCGCCGCCAGCTTGTCCGCGGCCTCGTGCGCCGGAAAGTTCGCCGGGCCGGTCAGATTGGTCGCGTGAAAGCGGATCGGCCCCGCGTCCGTGGCAAAATGGCCGTCCTTCACGCGGACGAACCCATGCTTGCCCGCCGGCGCGTCGAGCAGGTGCGCCACGCTGGTCGCGTTGTCCGGGCCGTCGTACGAAATGACAAAGGGGAACATCGGCGGGTACTCCTCTGCGGCTTGCACCGCAAGGGTTCCAGCGACCAGTCCGATCAGTCCCAGCAATCTAGCCATTATACCCTCCACGTTCTCCGCGTCTCCGCGTGAGACTCGTCCTACATTCAACGGGCGAACACACAGGTTCGCCGCTACCTCACCACAATCTCGTACCACACCGTCCGGTACTGCGGGCTGATCGCGATGACCGAACCGCCGTCCGCCGCCTGGGTCACCGGCACCTCGCCTGCACGCTCGCCGCGAGGATCGAGCGCGAAACACGTCGTTCGGGCAGGGTCGGATGGCAACGTCACCGTCGCCGAAACGCCCTCGACCAGCACCGTGCCGCTGCCCCACGACAGCCGGTCGCGCAGCGCCGCTGATTTCACGCCCACGGGCTCCAGCGCCGCGCCCTCGTTTTCGGCAACGCCTGTGGCCGCCAGAAGCACGCTGGCGGGCGCGCCTCTCTCGCCGAAGCCCGCGGCCTGGCGCGATGTCAGGGAGACCGTGGCCCAGCCGAGCCGCGTCTGGCCGACCGTCAGCTTGACGCCGCCCAGCGCGATCTCGCGGCCTTCGGGAAACCCGCTGAAAAGCTTCGTGTTCGGCGTGTTGACCGTCCAGTACGCCTTGCCTGGCAGCTCCCGGTTCCAGGTCAGCTCGCCCGTGTCGCTCGTCACAACCTTGGCGTCCGCGCCCACCTTCACCACCGTCGCCGGATCCGTGCCCGGCTTGCCCGCAACGTTCATCGCCGTCTTGTGGACGAGCGCGAGCGTGCCGTCGTAACCGACCGACCCGATGCTGGCGCTGATCGCCTTGGAACCCACGAGACGGTCGAAGTAGGCCGCCTCATCCAGCGCGCCGACCAGCGCCTTCTGCGCCTCGCGCACGTCGCCGCGCACGTACATCGCCGCACAGGCGGGGAAATGCGCCAGCACCTCGGGGCGCGCGATCATGCTGAAGAAGTAGGTGTTGCGCTGCGGCTCGAAATCCGGGCTGTGGTTGTAGGTGTATTCGAATACGCCGTCCCAGCCCTGCAGCGCGCCGTACGCGCGCAGCATCGGCTGGCCTTCGGCGCCGTACTGGTTCGGAAACGGATGGTTGTACTCGCTGACCGTGTAGGGCTTACCGTCCACACGCTGCCCCGCCAGCCCGAGGATGCAACCCATCGAGTTGACCATCGGCTCGTTGCGGATCGACCACTTGGCGTTGACGCTCGGGTGGCACCAGTACGAGTGGTTATCGACATAATCCAGCTCGGCCTGAAGCTGCGGCGGGCTGTAGCCGAGCTGCGTGCCCGAGATCGGCGCCTTGACCTTCAGCTCCTGCTTCAGGTAGCTGGCGATGCCGGTCCAGTACGCGCGCTCGGAGTCCGTCAAGAACCGGTAGAAATCGCGGCGGGCCTGGAGCGTCACGAACCCGGCGCTCGTCACGATCGGCACCGAGCCGTCCTCGATGCGGGCGGCCTCGGCGAGCGCGCTCGCCGCGCCGCTCTGGAAGGAGAGGTCGTCGACCTCATACGCGCCCTCCGCGAAGCGCGTCAGCTGAACCTGCGCCTTGTCGGAGTCCGCCGCCGCGACAAACGGAAGCGTCAGCGCTTTCCACGCGGGGCCGACCTGGACCGTCCTGTGGACACCCAGCGAGCGCCAGCCGTCTTTCGTGTCCGCGACCGCCAGCCCGAGCGTCGCCTCGCCGGCGCCCTTTGTGCGGCGGACTTTGAACGAGAGCGTGTAAGCCTGGCTCTTCTTCACCGACACCGTACGAAACAGCTTGGGGAAGAACTCGTCTCCCCCGCGCGTCACAGCGATTTTGAAAACCCCGTCAGCAGCCGCCGCGGTGGCCGCTGCCGTTCCCAGCGAGAGCATCCACCGCTTGCCGTCGACCGCGACGGGCTCCGCGAAGCCGCCCTCCGCGATCTGCTCGCCGCCCAGTGGCGACGCGACCCACTTCCACGCGTCGCGCATCGCCGCCGTATCGCCGTATGTACTGCGCAGCCAGGCGTTCCACTGCTTGCGGAGCTCGCCCGCATAGGGCTCCTGCAACTGGTCGAGCGCGCCGCCGTGGTAGTTGTTGAACAGCGCGTTCTCGTTATTGATCTCGACCACCGCCACGCAGGGGTCGTCGGCGTACGCCAGGCCGGTGTATGGGTTCACCCGGGCCAGCAGGGCCTTTGCATAGGCCTTTTCGGAGGCGATCATGCGTGGGTCAAAGAAGCTGAGCCCCTTCGGGAAGCGCGCGACGTGAAGGTTCATGTCCACGTAGATGCCGCGCTTCTTGAGTGCGGCGACTAAGTAGTCCTGACGCTCGACCTGCTCGGGCGCGAACTGGAACGGTGCGGCCGGGTCAGCCGCGAAGGCGGCCGGCAGCGCACCACCCTTGCCGAAAATGCCGGCCTCCTTCTCCGTCATGAAGTTGCCGTACTCGGCGTCAAAATAGTGCAGGCGCACGCAGTTGATGCCAAAGCGCGCGAGCCTCGCGGCCAGCTTGTCCGCCTGCTCGTGCGCCGGAAAGTTCGCGGGGCCGGTCAGGTTCGTCGCGTGCAGCCGCACGCGCCCCGCGTCGTTCACGAAATGGCCGCCCTCCGCGCGCACAAAGCCATGCTTGCCGGCCGGCGCCTCCAGCAGGTGCGCCATGCTCGACGCGTTGTCCGGCCCGTCGTACGAGATGAGGAAGGGGAAGAGCGGCGCGGGAACTTGCGCGCGCGCGGCCAGCACCAAGCCGAACATGCCCGCGAAACCGATCTTCATAGCCTGTGTGAACATGAGGTTGCTCCATTCTCTGCGACGTTTACGATACGGCCCGCAAGGAGGCGGTCCTCCAGCGCGACGCGAGATCACGGCGAAGACCCTCGCCGGGAGGGACGAGCGCCTGCGCGTCCGCGGCTCGGCACAGCCTCACCCTCCAGCGCCCGCGATTCCGGCCCGCTCTGGAGGGCGAACCTGTGGTGAGCCGCGAGAGGCGGACAGCGAGAGTCGAAGCCGCTGTCATCCGCCTCACAACCCTTCTCACGCCTTCTACAGCGCGAACTCGGCGCTCTTCGCCGCGCCCGACGCGTCTTTCCAGCTCAGTCGGTAGCGGCCCTTAAAGCCGCGGAACTTCACCTCGCCGCCCTCGCCCGCCTGGACCGTGGTCCGCGTCTTCCATTCGTCGTTGATCAGCTTGTTCAGCGCGTGGTAGGAAGGCTTGGGCTCCATGTCGCGGGTGAAAATCCCCGAGATCGTCGGCTCGCCCGGCGCGCCGCAGTCGTCCACCACGTTCCACCAGGTGATGCCCATCATCGGCTTGACGCTGAACCACACGCGGTAGAGGTTGCGCGCGAGCACCGCCTGGATATCGAACCCGCGCGCGTCGCTGCCCGGAGAGGTAATCGTGATCTCGCTGATATGGAGGGGCAGCCCCGCCTGCGCGAGCGTCTCCATCGTGGCCCGCACCTCGCTCGGCGAGTTGACCGGCTTGCCGATCCGCTTGCCCGCCGCCAGGTCCAGGCACTCCTGGGGGTTGAAGAGGTGCATCTGCGACCCCATGATGTCGATGCGGCAGCCCCGCGCCTGCAGGTCCTTCACCTGGTTCACATAGGCCTGGTTGTTCAGGTAGTCGTTGATGTTCAGCGCCACGCTCTTCGGGAAGAGACGGCCCGCCGTCTGGAAGGTTTGATACGTGTAGTCGCCCGGCATCAGCCCGTAGGTGCTCTTGCAGATGCCGTCGCCCGGAATCATGAGCCCGCGCTCAAAGTCAACCGCGCTCTCGTTGACGATGTCCCAGCTCTGCAGGCGGCTGCCGTAGTGCTCGATCAGCTCCACGACGCGCTTCTCGAAAAGCCGCCTCATCTCCTTCGCGTAGGTCGGCGCTAGCGCCTCGATCTGGGCGGGTGTCAGCTTATTGATGTCTTTGCCGAGCGCCGTGATCTTCGCCTTCTCCTCCGCCGGGCAGAACTGCTCGAAGAGCCAGTCGGGGTGGTGCCACTTGCGGTTGCCCCAGGTCATGTTGTGCCCGTGCAGGCGGATGCCCTTGCTCTCACAGAAGGCCACGACCGGGTCGGTGGCCGGCCGCCGCCAGTGCGGCTCGCTCTTCGGCTCTTTCGCGCCGTTCCAGTAGGCCTCGGTGTCCCGCTCGGCCTCGCTGAAGCGCGGCTTGCCCGGCTCCATCTCGAACTTCTTCCAGTAGAACGCGATCGTCGCCGAATTGAACAGCGTGCCGTACAGCTCCTTGTACGTGCGGTTGCGCTCGGTCGTCCCCAGCTGGTTGAAGTTGAAGATGTGCGCGCCGAAGATGAAGGCGTGCGAGAGCTGCTCGACCTTAACCTCCGTGCCGGCCGCCACACCTTCGACCTTGAACGCGCCGTCCGCCTTGCGGTTCTGCTCGATGTCGCGGTCGATGCGAGCCTGCTCCTCCGGGCCCCACAGCTTCCAGTACGCCTCGCTCATCGCGTCCGCGCCGTGCGCCGCCACAACCGCCAGCCCCAAACACCCGATCAGCAAACTTCTCATTTTCTCTCTCCTCCGCGCACTACGCGCCTCCGCGTGACCTAACATTTAAACCCCGCCCTCACCGCTTCCCGGCCCAATATCCGTACGCGCCAAGCTTGAAGCCGTCCGCCGCGCCGCCCTCCGCCCGCGCGGACACCAGCGGCTTGAGCGTGCCTCCCTCAAGTCCAGAAACCTTCACGTTCACAGGCTGGCCCGTCAGATTCACGACCGTTATCAGGCGCTCGCCGCCGAGCGTGCGCGCGAAGGAGAGCACCGCCTCAGGCGCACCGTTGTCGAGCCACGTCAGCTCGCCCTGCGTCAGCGCCTGCTCGGTCTTGCGCAGCGTGCAGAGCTTCTGGCAGAACGCGAAGCGCGCCTCGGCCGGCGTGGCAGCCAGCCCTCCCTTCCTGTCGCGCGCGGGAGGGCGGGGTGCCACCCCCGCCGCACGTCCGTCGTCCGGCCAATTGATCGGCAGGCGGCCGTAGATGCTGTGCTTGGCCGTGTCGGCGACCTCCTGCCCGTTGTAGAGAAACGGCACGCCGTCAAGCGTGAAGAGGGCGGCGAGCGCCGCCTCCACGCGGTCCGCCCCCCAGCGCTTCTCGACGCGGTTGTCGTAGTCGTCGTTGGCGATGTCGTGGTTGTCGATGAAGCGCACGAACTTGGCCCCGCCTTTCGGGCGCTCCTTGCTCATCGTCTCCCACAGCTTGCGGATGGCGGCGGCGCTCTCCCACGTCTTGTACGCGTCGCCCCAGCCGTAGCACAGGTCGAAGGCCTTGAGCTGGTTCTCCTTCTTTGTGCCCTCTGCGAGCATGCCCACGTCGGGCCGGATCTTCTCCAGGCGCTCGCGCCCCGTCTCCCAGAAATCCAGCGGAATGCCGTCGGCCACGTCGCAGCGGAAGCCGTCCACACCGTAGTCGCGCACCCACAGCTCCATGTTCTGCCACAGGTACTCGCGCAGCGCGGGGCTGGCGAAGTTCAGGCCCGGAAAATTCCACGACTTGAGCACAATCTTGCCCTCTTTGTCGCGCTGCACAAACTCCGGGTGCCGCTCAAGGAACACCGCCTTGGGGCCACAGTGCAGAAAAACCATGTCCAGCAGCACGCGTAGCTTCAGCGCGTGCGCGGCCGCCACAAACTCCTTCAGCTCCTGGTCCGTGCCGTACTCGGGATCGACGTGATAGAAATCCTTCATGCGGTACGGATTGCGCGGGTTGTTCAGCCCCGACTTCTTCTGGCGCGGGCTCCAGTAGGCCGGGTCCATGTCGTCGTCCGACACGAACACCGGGCAGAGGTAGAGCACCGTCACGCCCAGCTCGGCCAAGCGCGGCAGCCGAGCCTGCGCGGCCTTGAGCGTGCCCTCGGGCGTAAAGGCCCGCAGGTACACCTGGTACATCACGCCATCCGTCACCCAAGCCGGCGACGTCCGCGCCTGCCGCTGGCTCAGCGGCACCTCGGCCGCCTGCGCCGCGATGCCCCCCATCGCAAGTGCGATCAGCCCGACTAGCCTTCTCATATCTTCGCCTCCACTCTTACGGTCTTTACTGTATCGCGCTGAGGCAAGACAGACTAGCGCAAATTACGCAAAATCTTTATCACTTTTGCGTAATCTGCGAGACTAGGGAAGCGAAAAGGAATCTACTCCGCAGACAGCTCAAAGACCGCGGAGTCGTAGTCGCCCTCGAGCTTGACCGGCACGCCCATGGCCATGAGCGCCGCGCCGCCGAGCGTCTGCCCGCCGATGCGCGAGTGGTCGCGCTTCTCTTTGTTCAGCTCGGTCACGCGGTAGCGCGTGGCCGGGTCGAGGCCCTGCACCATCAGCGGCGCGGGGTAGTCGCTCATGATCCCGCGGTTCAGCCCGTACAGGAAGAGCACGGCCTTGCGCTTGTCGTCGCTGACGTACATGAGCGAGGCGTAGCTGTGCTCCCACGGGGAGACGAGGCGGTAGAGGTCGCCCTGCTGGATCACCGGGCGCAGGCGCTTGTAATCCGCCACGGCCTTCTTCGCGAAGGCGACCTCTTCAGCCGCCATTTTCTTGGGGTGCAGCTCAAAGCCGAGGCGTCCGGACATCGCCACGTCGAAGCGGAACTTGAGCGGCGTCGAGCGGTGCGTCTGCTCGTTGGGCGAGATCGTCACGTGCGCGGCCATGGCGCAGGCGGGGTAGAAGTGGCCGGCGCCCCACTGGATAAACACGCGCTGCCGCGCGTCGGTGTTGTCCGAGGTCCAGAACTCGTCCGCGTAGCGCAGGAAGCCGTAGTCCATGTGCGCGCCGCCCGACGAGCACGCCTTCATGATGATGTCCGGGTACTTGGCGTGCAGGCGGCCCAGCAGGTCGTACAGGCCGGCCGTGTAGTCGAACCAGAGGTTGGGCTGGCGGTCCGCCGCGAGGTAGGTCGAGCCCGCGTTGCTGATCTCGGCGTTCGCGTCCCACTTGATGTAGGCGAGGCCGGGAATGCTGGTGACCAGCGCGTCCATCTGGCCGTAGATGTTGTCGCGCAGGGCGGGGTTGGTCATGTCCAGCACCACCTGCGTGCCGCCGCGGCCTTGGCGCAGCGGGCGCGTCTTCTCGCGCAGCACCCAGTCGGGGTGCGCGTCGACCAGCTCACTCGTGGTGTTCGCCATCTCGGGCTCGACCCAGATGCCGAACTTGAGCCCGCGCGCCTTGGCCTCGTCCGCCAAGGAGCCCAGGCCCTTGGGCAGCTTCTTCTCGTTCAGCACCCAGTCGCCGAGGCCGCGCTTGTCGTCGTCGCGGGCGTACTTGCCGCGGGCGAACCAGCCGTCGTCGACCACGAACATCTCGCCGCCCAGCTCCTGCACGCCGTCCATCATGTCCGTGAGCGTCTTCTCGTTGAAGTCGAAGTAGGCGCCCTCCCAGCTGTTCAGCAGCACGGGCCGCAGCAGGTGGCCGTCGCGCAGCTGGCTGTCGCGCGCCCAGCGGTGCAGGTTGCGGGAGACCTGGCCCTTGCCCGCCGCCGAGTACGTGAGAATCATCTTGGGCGTGGTCAGCGTCTTGCCCGCGTCCAGCGTGTACGCGCCGTTGCCCGTGTCAGGCCCGGCGTTGAGCGAGAGCGCGTCGATGAAGTCGTGCCCGATCGAGATCGACCACGAGCCGCTCCACGCCAGCGCGCCGCCGATCACGCGGCCAGCCGTCTCCGTGGCCCGCTCGCCGACCGAGAGCATGAACGACGCGTTGTTGCCGAAGGCCGAGCGCACGCCGGAGCGCGACGTCATGCTCACGGTCTGGCCCAGCGCCACGGGCGCCTCGGCGAGCTGGTTCTCGCTGGCCCACTGGCCGGCGAGCGTGAGCAGGTGGAACTCCTTCTCAATCAGCGGGAAGACCAGCGCCAGCGAGTCCATGCGCAGCAGCTTGACCGGCGCCGCCTCGCTGTGCCGGATCTCGACCCACGTCTCGACCACGTCGCTCGCCTCGACCGCGCGGAAGTGCTGCGTGACGGTGAACGGGTAGACGCTGTCCTTCAGCTCCAGCACGAGGTGCGTCACGCCGGGCTTGTCCTCGACCGTCTTCGCGCCCTTGGCAACCAGCTCGGTGGAGGTCACGCCGTCCGCGTGGATTACGGCCAGGCCGCCGAACTTGTTCATGGTGCCGGAACGGTCATTATCACTACCGTAAACCGAGTACGTAGCGGGTTTTCGATACCCGAAAAAGTTTCCCCATTCAGCAGTTGGAAACGCCAAAACGTTCACGTCGTCGCTCTTTTCGATCTTCGCGCCGTAATGAACCATGAGCCACGTGTTTTCGTTCTTGCGGAACGCCATGGTCGTGTTCTTGGTCTGCAGCAGGAAGTCGTTTTCGACCGCCGCCGCTCCCGCCCACCCCGCCAATGTGGTTCCTGCCGCAATAATACTGAGACACCAGAACTCTGCCAACTTAGCATTGCACTTCATTACTTCTCTCCTTCAGCTTTTGTGAACGAATATGTGTGCCAATGGGTATAGGTTTGCCACACCCTGATGAATGATTCCGCGTTACAGCGGCAATTCCTCGACGCGTGACCACGACCGCTGCAGTTCGCCCTCGTCTATATGGCGGCGCAATTCCGGCCAGTCGAGAGCCTCTCCGGAAACGTCCAGTATGCCTCGGATATCGCGGATCTGTTTCCGTTCAAGTTCGATGACCACGTCGATGTCATACGTGAGCCGGGGCACGCCATAGGCGATGCAGGCCGTCGAGCCTGTGACCATGTAGGGCACCTGCAAACGGTTCAGTCGGCACACGAAGAGCAGCACTGGATCAACTTCTGGCATACAGGAACGTCTCGCGCACGACACCCAGAACCCGTTTCTCGTCCCAGTCGGGATGCAAGCTCCGCAAAGCGGCCGCCTTGAGTTCCCGCGCAGTCACGGACAACTGGACAGCCGTCTCGATTCGCTGCGCCGGAGTCATCTGACGGTAGATCCCGATCTGCCGCTCCCGTGCCTTGCTTTCGTCCGCAGCTTGCGGGTTCGCTTTATCTTCAATGGGATGGGTTTGTCGCATGTCGAGATCATCCGACTTTTCAGGGTATGCGTCAAGCGCCTTTGAACCGTTCCTTGCCCTGGTTTGCTGACATAAGCTTTCGGCTAATTGACGACGGTATGCAGTCATGCTACTTGGGAACGCTATGAAAAGATCCACTGTACGAGAGGTTCCAGATGCCGTTTATGCCGTGCTCAAAGAAGAGGCGACAACGAGCGGACACAGCCTGCAGGCGCAGGTGCGCTGTCTAAAGCGGCCCGGGCGGCGGGCGTATAACGGCGGCAGGCTCATCCTGAAGCTGCGCCCATCGCACCATGCGAACCGGCACCAAGAACCACGGATTCTTCGCGGGAACCTTGACCTGGAGCACCTTCCACTCGCCTGGATCGGCTTCCACCCACGTTTGATTTCCGACATAAGCCAGCACATGCACACCGTTCGCCGTAACGGCCAGATCTCCCGGCCTCAAAGCCTGCTCGTCGGCCCAGTTGATACGTTTGGCGTCATTGACCCGAACAGTCACCCCCCGATACTCGTCGCGGAGGGCCAAGGCCGAGCAGTCGTTCCACCAGAGATAAAGGGCCTGCCGCACAAGCCGGGGATTCAGCGTCTTGATCCCCATACTGACATTGGCGCTAATCTTCATCGATCTCGGACCAATGCAGCATCCGTCCGTTGGCACAGCCCCTTCTCCCTAATAGCCTAACAGCCTTCAGCCTAACCACCTTTTCTAGTATTCCCTCTTCCGCTTCTCGCGCAGGGCGTCGGCGGCGCGGTTGAGCTTCTCGCGCAGGCGGAGCGCCTCGGTGTCCGGCGCGGGCGCTTCGACGGGCTGATCCCAGTCGCGCGTGATGGTCTTGACTTCAGGCACGGTGACGGTGCCGTCGAGCAGCGCGTCCAGATAGCTCAGGGTGCAGACGCGCACGGCGTCGGACTCAACCAAGAACAGCTCCAGATCCTCGTCGTTCACGCCCGGCGGCAGGGGCGGCACGCAGGCGGGGCAGCCGTTCTCGCAGGAGCACTCGCGGATCATGCGGCGGCAGAGATCCAGCGTCTCGGCGATCTTCTCGAAGACCTTCTCCGCGTAGCCCGCGCCGCCCTCCAGCTTGTCGTACAGGAACAGCGCGCTCTCGAACGCCATGTTCTCCCACGCGGGCGGCGGCAGCGGCTCGAAGCCCTCCGTCCCCAGATTCTCCGGCACGAGCGGCGGCACGTCCCTCTCTTCGTTGAGCGTTGAGCGTTGAACGTTGAGCGCTGAGCGTTCTCCCTCCCTCTCCCCGTTGAGCGTTGAGCGTTCCTCTTCTCCTTCCTCCCCGCCCTCGTCACTCCCGTCGACATCGATCGGCGCGATATCGGTCTCAAGGTCGCCCGCATCGGCCATGCAGATGCTGGGCGACGCGTGCCGCAGGATGTAGCGCAGGCCGAAGAGCGCGGCGGGCACGAGCCGCTTGTCCTTCGCGTTTAGCGCCTGCGCCCACGCCTCGGGCGCGCGCAAAGCGAAGCCCGTCGTGTCGTACTCGAACGGCGGCAGGGTGATCGGCCCGTAACCCACGTTCTCGTAGGTGCGCTCGCGGATCTTCTTGAAGAGCTTGGGCTGCTTGTTGACGTGCAGCGCGCCGAAGCGCAGGTTCGCGCCGTGCAGCGCCTTGCGCTCCTCCTCGGTGGTGAGGTCGAGCCGGTTCTCCCACTCGGACTCGGTGTAGTAGTCCACGTCCACCGCCTCCACGCGGCAGAGCTTCTTCTCGAGGTCCAGCTCCATGGACATGTAGCGCCGGCCGAGGTGCTGGTAGATCGCGTCCTTGTAAAGCTCCGCCCGCGCGCCGATGGGGTCGATCTGGCCGATCACCTCGTTGTCGCAATAGATATCCACGTTGTAGTCGGTCATGCCGCGCAGGTTCACACCCCTGGCGGGATAGTCGGGCAGCGCGTAGCGCCAGAACCCCTTGTAGGGCTTGAGCGTGCCGTCCTCCTTGAGGATCTCCATGGCGAACGCGTAGGCGCGGGAGTTGAACAGCGGCTCGTCGCCGCGCAGCGGGTGCTCGTGCGCGGCGCACGGCAGGTGCTGCAGCATGATGTACGGGTTGTCCGCGTTGAGCCACGCCT
>CAYLUN010000059.1:0-34648 GCA_964386865.1 uncultured Lentisphaeraceae bacterium
GCGACCGCAAGCAGGTCAGAATCGCGTGAACCAAAAAATCAACCTTGCACCCCAGATTACCTTTTTTCCTGTCAGCCGCTTGACTTCTTTGCCGGAAACCGCTTAAATGAGGGCGCTTTCAAATGAGCACCAAGCACGCATACGTTTACTTTAGCTTCTTTAGGTCGCCGGACACACGGTTCGGGTCGGCCCGGTGAGCTAATGTAAATCGGGAATAGACTTTGAATGAACCGCGTGTCCGGCAAAACGGACACGCGGTTCGGGTCGGCCCGGTGAGCTAATGTAAATCGGGAATAGACTTTGAATGAACCGCGTGTCCGGCAAAACGGACACGCGGTTTTATTTTTGCTTAGGCACCACACACCAAGGAAACCACAATGATCATCGTACTCAGGCGTCACGCCTCCGAAACCGACATCGCCACGGTCAGCGACCTGGTCTGCTCCCTGCGCTACCAACCGCGCATCATCCGCGGCGTTGAGCAGACCGTCATCGCCTGCATCGGCGACGAGCTCAGCAACCGTTCGCTCGAGGTTCTCCGCAACCTGCCGGCCGTCGAGTCGGTCTTCCCCGTCCAAAAGAAGTTCAAGCTCGTCTCACGCGAATACCACCCCGCCGACTCCGTCGTGAACGTCAAAGGGGTCTTGCTCGGCGGGGGCAACATACAGGTCATCGCCGGCCCCTGCGCGATCGAGAGCTACGACCAGTTCCGCGCGGCGGTTCAGGATCTCGTTCGTTGCGGCATCACGATCATCCGCGCCATGCCCTTCAAGCCGCGCACCTCGCCCTACGACTTCCAGGGGCTGAAGCTCGACGGCGTCAAAATCATGCGGGAGATCCGCGCCGAGTTCGACGTGGCCATGGTTTCCGAAGTGCCCGGCCCCGCCCAGATCGAAATGTTGCGCGACGTCACCGACATGTACCAGATCGGCGCGCGCAACGCCCAGAACTACGACCTCCTCGAGCATATCGCGCACGCCGGCAAGCCGGTCCTGCTCAAGCGCGGCATGGCCAGCACCGTCGAGGAGTGGCTGACGGCCGCCGAGTACCTCGTGGTCAACGGCTGCCCGCAGGTCGTCCTGTGCGAGCGCGGCCTGCGCTCGTTCGACAAGGCGACGCGCAACCTGCTTGACCTCGGCGCCGTGGCCGCGGCCCGCCAGCTTTCGCACCTGCCGGTCCTGGTCGACCCCAGCCACGCGGCAGGCACCCGCAGCCTCGTGCCGGCCCTCGCCCGCGCCGGGCTCGCTGTCGGCGCGGACGGGCTCATTGTCGAGGCCCATCCGGACCCGGTGAACGCCTACAGCGACGCCTCGCAGCAGCTCGAGTCGTCCACGTTCGGCGAGTTCCTCGCGGACCTCGCGCCGTGGATCGCTCTGGCCCGCGAGCAGCGCAAAAAGGAGAACGCACAATGAACCCCATCCTCTACCTCGGCCCCGAAGGGACTCACTCGCATGAAGCCGCCCTCCGCCACTTCGGCGAGGACGCGCCCCTCACGCCCTGCCTCTCGCACTACGACGTGTTCGAGCGGCTGTGCGACGCCCGCGCCCGCCCGCGCCCGCTCGCCATCGTTCCGGTGGAGAACTCGAGCGAAGGGCCCGTCACGCAGACGCTCGACCAGCTCGCCACCTATCCGGCAGTGACCATCACGGAGAGCTTGGCGATGCCCATCCGCCACCACCTGCTGGTCCAGCCGGGCCTCCGCACGCTGTCGGCGATCCAGCGCGTCTACAGCCACCCGCAGGCGCTGGGGCAATGCCGCGAGTCCCTGCGCACGCTGCTGCCGCACGCGGCGCTGCTCCCCGAGTCGAGCACGGCGGCCGCCGCCCGCCGGGCCGCGCAGGAGCCCGCGTGCGCGGCGGTCGCATCGGCTGCCGCCGCCCGGATCAACGGCCTGACGCTTCTCAGGCGCAACATCCAGGACAGCGATCAGAACATCACGCGCTTCTTCGTCGTCACGGCCAGCAAACGCACGGCGAGAACGCGCGCGGCGCGCCAGCAGCAGGAGTCCGCACGTCCCCGAAAGGTCTGCTCGCTCATCCACCTCGTGATCGGCAACCGGCCCGGCGCGCTCCTGCACGCGCTCGCGCCATTTGACGCCGCCGGCGTGAACCTCACCTTCATCCAGAGCCGCCCCCTGCCCGGCCGGCCGTGGGAGTACGGGTTCTTCATCGAGGCCGCCACGGATTGGGCCTCGCCTGCGGCCGAAGCGGCCTGGCGCCTCGTGCTCGCACTCTCCGACGACGGTCGCATGATCGGCACGTACCCGGTCGTGTGAAAAACGGAATAATGGCGTAGTGGAATCCTAAAATGTTGCTATAATAGGCGCCATGTGAAGCGATTCCCTCGTGTTAAAACCACCCACTCTTTTTGAGTTCGGCCCCGTTAGTCTTTCCATGAACAAACTCGCTCAACTCCGCAACATCATTGCCTCGCTGGACGAGACGCTCGTAAAGGCTTTTTGCGGGCGCTCCGCGTTCAAGGTGAACAGCGATCTCTACAACGAGCTGCAGCGGACCTTGACCGCGGCCGAGACGGCCACGCTTTTCGGCTCCGCGTCGACGATCGCGGGCCGCGCGCACATCATGCGCCCGCTCTACGTGCACACGCTTCTGCCCGAGCTCTGCGCCCCGGGCTCGGATGTTGACCGCCGCAAATGCCTCGCAGCCGACACCAACTGCATGAACGCGCTTGTCCAGCGGCTGAACCTCTCCGTGCATGTGGCCGCCCTCAAGCTCGAGGAGATCCCCGAGTCGCTGCGCATCCCGCTCCAGAACCGCGACCCGGACCAAATGGAGGAGGCCATCACCAACCACGCGGTCGAGGCCGAGGTCATCACCCGCATCCTCGATATGACGCGCGAGCAGCAGTCCGCCGCGGAGCTGCCGCAGCGCATCGCGCACATGTACGAGAGCTGGATCATCCCGATTTCGCGCAAGATCCAGGTCCATGACCTGTTGGCGAAACACCGGCTGTGAGGCACGACATGCGCTCCTTGAAGGCGCGCCAGAGACGTTTTTTGCGGGCGACACTTTTTACCGTTGACTTCCAATCGGCGTTTCCATATAAAGAAACACCAGGCAAGGGAAGCAGCCTCGATGGCCGCCCCTTCTCCACGGGCAAAAGACATGGCACACACAGGCAAACTAGACGGTTATTGGCGCTGGCGGAGTCGCCTTTGGCGAGGCCGTTGACCTTCTTGTGCGCGTGCATTCACTCCTGTCACGCGAACGGAAATCGGCGGCGACGAGCCCAGCCGATTTCCGTTTTGCTTTTGCACCTGACACCCTCTGATCGAAAGAGACACCCATGATACTCGACACCTTCCCCTCGCGCAGCACCTTCCGCGACCTCCTCACGACGGCCACCGTCGTGCCGGTCGGCGTCAAGATCCTGGCCGACACCGAAACGCCCGTCTCCGTGCTCACCCGCTTTGCGCACGACCAGGCGAACGTCTTCCTGCTCGAAAGCGCCGAGGGCGGCGAGCGCTGGGGCCGCTACAGCTTCATGGGCACCTCGGCGCGCGCCAGCGTCACCGTCTACCGCAACGACGTCGTCGTGCGCCAGGGCATCGCCGAGCAGCGCATCCCCCACCAGCAAGACCCCCTGTCGGTCTTGCGCGACCTCATGAAGCCCTACACGCTCGCCGAGCTTCCCGGCCTTCCCCGCTTCTGCGGCGGCCTCGTCGGCTACTTCTCCTACGAGATGATCCACTTCTTCGAGCCGCGCGTGCCCAACACGCTGCCGTCCGAGCAGCCCATGGCCGAGTTCATCATCCCCGACACGCTCCTCATCTTCGACAACACCACGCACACGCTCGCCGTGCTCGCCCTCGCGTTCAAGGGAGACGACGACGCGGACAAGCTCTATGACGCCGCAGTCGCCCGCGTCCAGGAGCTGCTCGACACGCTGGCCAAGCCCGCCGACGTGGCCATGCACCTGAACAAGCGCGCGGTCAAGCTGCCCGAGCCCGCGCACGCGGCCGACTATTTCAAGGGCATGGTCGCCCAGGTCAAGCGCCACATCTTCGAAGGCGACATCATCCAGTGCGTGATCTCGCAAAGCTTCGTCGGCCCCGCGCCGGACGACCTTGTGAGCCTCTACCGGGCCCAGCGCTACGTCAACCCCTCGCCCTACCTGTTCTTCTTGAAGTCGCCAGCCTGCACCTTGATCGGCTCCTCGCCGGAGACCATGATCCGCCTCGACAACCGAACGGCCTGCCTCCGCCCCATCGCCGGCACGCGGCCGCGCGGCAAGACCGAGCAAGAAGACCGCAAGAACGCCGACTCCCTCCTGCAGGACGAGAAGGAGCGCGCCGAGCACCTGATGCTCGTCGACCTCGGACGCAACGAGCTCGGCCGCGTCTCCCTGCCGGGCACCGTGCAAGTGACCGACCTGATGATCGTCGAGCGCTACTCGCACGTCATGCACCTCGTGTCCAACATCACGTCGGACATCGAGCCCCGCTACGACGCCTTCGACCTGTTCAAGTCCTCCTTCCCGGCCGGCACCCTCAGCGGCGCGCCCAAGATCCGCGCCATGGAGATCATCGCCGCGCTCGAGGACGCGCCGCGCGGGCCTTACGGCGGAGCGGTCGGCTACTTCTCCTTCGACGGCAACATGGACTTCTGCATCTGCATCCGCACGGCCATCGTCGAGCACGGCCGGCTCACCATCCGCGCGGGCGCCGGCATCGTGGCCGACTCAGACCCGGACTATGAGTACCGCGAAACGGTGAACAAGGCGGGCGCCATGGCCCGCTCGATCGAGCTGCTCAAGCTCGCTCAGGAAAAAGAAGCCAAAGTGAAACGCGCCTAAGCCGAGGATTCCGCCATGATTCTGATGCTCGACAACTACGACTCCTTCACCTACAACCTCGTGCAATACCTGCGCGAGATGACGCCCGACGTGTCGGTCTACCGCAACGACGCCATCACGGTCGGCCAGATCGCCGAGCTGAAGCCGGCTGCGATCGTGATCTCTCCCGGGCCCGGCCGCCCCGAAAACGCGGGCGTGTCCTGCGACGCCATCCGCGCGTTCGCCGGCCAGATTCCGCTGCTCGGCGTCTGCCTCGGCCACCAAGCGATGGGGCTTACGTTCGGCGGCACGATCACGTACGCCAAGCGCCTGATGCACGGCAAGACGTCGGACATCACCTGCGACGGCGAGGGCATCTTCAAAGGCCTCGGCGACAGGCCGTTCAAAGCTATGCGCTACCATTCGCTCGTAATCGACCGCGCCAGCCTGCCTGACTGCCTCGCGATCACGGCCGAGTCCGAAGACGGCGAGATCATGGGCATCCGCCACAGAGAGCACCTCGTGGCAGGCATCCAGTTCCATCCGGAGTCCATCATGACCCCGGTGGGCAAGCGTATCCTGCGCAACTTCCTCAAACTCGCCAGCGTTTAGGAGCCTGACATGACCTACCCCGCACTGCTCAAGAAGCTGATCGCCCGCCAGGACCTGACGGAAAACGAGACCTTCGACGCCGTCACAGCGATTCTCACCGGCCAGTTCACCGAAAGCCAGATCGGCGCGTTCCTCGCCACCCTCGCCGCCAAAGGCGAGACCATCGACGAGATCTCGGCCGGCGCGCGGGCGATGCGCGCCGCAGCCACCCGCGTGCAGTCGCTCAGCGCGAACACGCTGGACACCGTCGGCACGGGCGGCGACGGCGGCATGACCTTTAACGTCTCCACAACCGTCGCATTCGTCGCAGCCGGCGCGGGCGCGATTGTCGCCAAGCACGGCAACCGGGCCAGCTCCGGCAAGAGCGGCAGCGCGGACTGCCTGGAGCAGCTCGGGTTTAACCTCGCCGCCAACCCCGAGGTCATGGAGCAGGCGCTCAACGAAATCGGCATCACCTTCCTGTTCGCACCCTCCTTCCACAAGGCCATGCGCTTCGCGGGGTCCGTCCGCAAGCAAATCGGCGTGCGCACGCTGTTCAACCTGCTCGGCCCCCTCACCAACCCCGCCGGCGCGCCCTGCCAGCTCATCGGCGTTTTCGCGCCCGACCTCACCGAGACCTTTGCCGAGGTTCTCAAGAAGCTCGGCTCGCGCCGCGTGCTGGTCGTCCACGGCCACGACGGCATGGACGAGATCACGCTCACCGCCAACACGCGCTGCTCCGAGCTGAAGGACGGCCGAATCAAGACCTACGACATCGACCCGACCGCCTATTTCGGCGACTACTGCCTGTCGGACGAACTCGAAGGCGGCCTGCCGGCCGACAACGCCACGATCACCCGCGACATCCTGCAAGGCAAGATCCAAGGGCCGAAGCGCAACATTGTGCTGATCAACGCCGCCGCCTCGCTGCTCGCGGCCAACCTCGTGTCCGACCTCGAAGCGGGCATCCGCAAGTCCGTCGACGCCATCGACTCCGGCGCCGCGCTCGACAAGCTCGAGCGCCTGATCGCGTTCTCAAAACAGTAACCCGCCTTTCTATTACTCCGTCTTCATCCCATCCATGACCTTCCTCGATAACATCCTGACCGCCACGCGCGACGCGATCGCCCGCGCCAAAGCGGCCTCCCCTCTTCCCGCACTCGAGCGCCGCGCCGCCGCGCGCGACGATTACCGCGGCTTTGCCCGTTCGCTCAGCAGACCCGGCGTACGCGTCGTCGCAGAGATCAAGCGCGCCTCGCCCTCGCTAGGCGACATTCGCCCCAACCTCGACCCGGCCGCTCTGGCCCGCGCTTACGAGGCAGGCGGTGCCGCCGCGCTCTCGGTGCTCACCGAGGCGAATTTTTTCAAAGGCTCGCCCGACGACCTGCAAGCCGCCCGCAATGCAGTCGGCATCCCCGTCTTGCGAAAGGACTTCATCTTAGACCCCTACCAGGTTTACGAAACCGCCGCCATGGGTGCCGACGCCATGCTTCTGATCGTGCGCATCCTCGACGACAAGCGCCTTCACGCGATCTACTCGCTCGCCTGTCAGCTCGGGCTCGATGTGCTTACGGAAGTCTTCGACGAGGAGGACGCCGCCCGCGCGACCGCTTTAGGCGCCACCCTTGTCGGCGTCAACAACCGCGACCTCTCGCAGTTCACGACCGACGTCACCCGCGCCTCCCGCCTCGCCTCCTGCTTCCCCGCCGGAACGACCGTCCTTGCCCTGAGCGGCATACGGAACGCCGACGACATCCGCTCCTGCCTCGCCGGCGGCATCCAGCACGTCCTTGTCGGCGAGGCGCTCGTGCGCCAACCCGATCCTGCCGCCACGCTCCGCGAGTGGGTTTCCATCACCCTGTAAATCCCGCTATCTGCGCCATGCCAGCCTTTCTCCACAACCTCAAAATCTGCGGCATCACCTCGCGCGACACCGCGCGCTTCTGCGCCGATGCGGGCGTCGGCGCGCTGGGCGCGATCTTCTATTCCAAGAGCCCCCGCTGCGTCACGGCCGCGCAGGCCCGCGCGATGTTCGCAGGCCTGCCGCGCCGCGTCGCGCGCGTCGGCGTCTTCGTCGACATGCCCGCCGGCGAGCTGCTTGCGCTTGCGCGCGATGCCGACCTCGACGTCGTACAGCTGCACGGCAGCGAGCCGCTGACGGCGATCCTGCACCTGCTCGGCGCCGGCTTTCGTGTGGTCAAAGTCCTGAAGCTCACCGGCGACCGCCTGCTTGAGGCCGCGCGCGCGCTGCCCGCCTCGGTCGGCGTGCTCGTCGAGTGCGGCAACGGCGTTCTGCCCGGCGGCAACGGCGCCGCCTGGAACTGGGCCGACGCCGCGCCGCTCGCCGCGCAGCGGCCCTTCGCGCTGGCCGGCGGCCTGACCCCGGCCAACATCTGCGAGGCCGCGCGGCTCTCCCGCGCGGCGGCGTGGGACCTCAGCTCCGGCGTCGAGACCGCGCCGGGCATCAAAGACCACGACGCCATCGCGCGCGCGGTCGCAGCGCTCGGCGACTGCCGTCGACTGCCGTCGGCTGCAATCGGCTCCTTCGATGCTATCGATTCCCTTCGATTCTGGTCGAAAACAACAACCCACTAACACCTTATGAGCCATCCCAGACTAGAGAACGTCAACATCAAGTCGGTCGTTTTGCTCGACACCCCGCGCGAAATGATCCGCTCGGTGCCGCAGACCCCCTCCACGCTGAACACCGTGCTAAAGGGCCGCGAGAGCATCGAGCATATTCTGGACGGCGATGACCGCCGCCTGCTGGCCGTGGTCGGCCCCTGCTCGATCCACAACCTGAGCGCGGCTGAAGAGTATGCGCAGCGCCTCAAAGCGCTCAGCGATGAGATCGCGGACACGGTCTGCGTCGTCATGCGCGTGTACTTTGAGAAGCCGCGTTCGGTGCTCGGCTGGAAGGGCCTCATCAACGACCCCTACATGAACGACACCTTCCACATCGAGGAGGGCATCCGCATGGCGCGCCACTTCCTCGTCCGCGTGGCCGAAATCGGACTGCCCGCCGCGACCGAAGTCCTCGACACGCTCATGCCCCAGTACATCGGCGACCTCATCTCGTGGTCGGTCATCGGCGCGCGCACGGCCGAGGCCCAGACCCACCGCGAGATCGCCAGCGGCATCTCCACGCCGGTCGGCTTCAAGAACGCCACGGATGGCTCGCTCTCGGCCGCGATCAACGGCATCCGCTCGGCCATGGGCCCCCACCACTTCCTCGGCGTCACCGAGGATGGACTCCCCGCGGTTTTCGGCACCACGGGCAACCCCTACCCGCACATCGTCCTGCGTGGCGGCAAGCAGCCCAACTACGGCGCCGAGAGCATCGCTTCGTGCGAGGACGCGCTGCGCGCCGCCAAGCTGCCGCTGCAGATCATCGTCGACTGCAGCCACGGCAACTCGGACAAGAAGCCCGAGCGCCAAGGCCTGGTCGTCCAAGACATCCTGACGCAGATCGAGCGCGGCAACCGCTCGATTCGCGGCTTCATGCTCGAAAGCCACCTCGAGTGGGGCTGCCAGCCGATGCCCAAAGATCCCGCCGAGCTGCGCCCCGGCCTGTCGGTCACCGACGCCTGCATCGACTGGCCCACGACGGAGGCGCTCCTTCGCGAAGCACACGACCGCTACAAAGCCGTGTTGAACACCCGCACGTCACAAACCTGACACCCTGTCCGGGCATCCTTACTGGGCGCCCATGAAAATGCTATGAAAACGCAGCCCCTCATCAACCGCTACCCCGACGCCACAGGCCACTTCGGCACCTACGGCGGACGCTACGTCGGCGAGACCCTAATGTCCGCGCTCATGGACCTCGAGACCGCGTGGAACGAGGCAAAGAACGACCCGGCCTTCATGGCCGAGTTCCGTTTCATGCTGGCCAACTACGCGGGACGACCCACGCCGCTCGACTTCGCGGCGCGCCTCTCCGACCACGTCGGCGGCGCGCGCATCTACCTGAAGCGCGAGGACTGCGCCCACACCGGCGCGCACAAGATCAACAACGTTGTCGGCCAAGGCCTGCTCGCGCGCCGCATGGGCAAGCGCCGCGTCATCGCCGAGACCGGCGCGGGGCAGCACGGCGTCGCCACGGCGACGATCGCCGCCCGCTTCGGCATGGGCTGCAAGATCTTCATGGGCGCGGAGGACGTTCGCCGCCAGGCACCCAACGTCCTGCGCATGCGCCTCCTCGGCGCCGAGGTCATCCCCGTCACCTCCGGCACCAGCACCCTCAAGGACGCGATGAACGAGGCCCTGCGCTACTGGGTCGCCGAAGTCGAGAACACCTTCTACATCATCGGCACCGTCTCGGGGCCGCACCCGTACCCCTCGATGGTGCGCGACCTCCAGCGCGTGATCGGCGACGAGGCGCGCCAGCAGATGCTCGCGCAGGTCGGCCGCCTGCCGGACCTGCTGGTCGCCTGCGTGGGCGGCGGCAGCAACGCGATGGGGCTCTTCTACCCCTTCCTCGACGACCCCTGCCAGATGCTCGGCGCGGAAGCGGCGGGCGAAGGCCTCAACACGCCGCACCACGCGGCTTCGATCACGGGCGGCTCGCCCGGCGCGCTGCACGGCGCCATGACCTACCTGCTTCAGAACGACGAGGGCCAGATCCAAGAGGCCTGGTCGATCTCGGCCGGGCTGGACTATCCGGGCGTCGGCCCCGAGCACGCCCTGCTGCACGACCTCGGCCGCGTCCGCTACGACGGCGTGACCGACCGCGAGGCGGTCGAGGCCTTCAAGCTGCTCTGCAAGTACGAAGGCATCATCCCCGCGCTGGAAAGCTCCCACGCGCTGGCCGCCGCCATCAAAAAGGCGAAGACCATGTCCCGCGATCAGGCCATCCTCGTCTGCGTTTCCGGCCGCGGCGACAAGGACCTCGACCACATCATGGCCTACATGAAAGCGAACAACTTATGAACCGCATAGACCAAACTTTCAAGAATCTCGCGACCGCCAACCGCAAAGCGCTCGTCGCCTATCTCACGGCCGGCGACCCCGACTTCGACACCAGCCTCAGCATCCTGCGCACCGCCTGCGCCTCGGGCGTGGACGTGCTGGAGCTCGGCGTGCCGTTCTCCGACCCCACCTGCGACGGCCCCGTCATCCAGGTCGCCTCGGACCGCGCGCTGAAAGCGGGCATGTCGCTCTCAAAGACCATCCGGCTCGCGGCGGAGCTGCGCAAGACCGTGCAGACGCCCATCGTTCTCTTCAGTTACTACAACCCGTTCTTCAAATACGGGCTTGAGCGGCTGGCGAAGGAAGTCTCCGACGCCGGCGTGGATGGGCTGCTGGTCGTGGACTTGCCGCCCGAAGAGGCGGGGCCGCTCACCGCCGCGCTCAAGGGCACGGACATCCACCTCATCCGTCTCGCCGCGCCGACCTCGAAGCCCGAGCGCATCCGCATGCTGGCGGACGGCGCGGGAGGCTTCCTCTACCTCATCACGCGCGTGGGCGTCACCGGCACGGGCGGCCTCGACTACGCCGACGTCGCCAAGCACGCGGCGCGGGTCAAGGCGGTCTGCCCGCACCCGGTCTGCCTAGGTTTCGGCATCAGCACCGGCGCAGACGCCCGCGCGCTCGCGCCCCTGGCGGACGGCCTGATCGTCGGCTCCGCACTGGTGCGCGTGATTGCGCAGGCGCCGGCCGGCGCCGATCTGCCCGCGCTCGTGGCGGAGAAAATCCGCGAGTTGCGCGATGGCATGGACGGCCGCTAGGCGTTGACGACGTTCTGCGGCCTGCCGTTTTGGAACGCTCGCACGTTCGTGACCGTCACATCGAGCAGCCGCCGCCTGGCGGCGAGCGTCGACCACGCGCAGTGCGGCGTGATCACGCAGTTGGGCGCCTTCAGCAACGGGTTGCTCGGGCTGGGCGGCTCCGTCGAGAGCACGTCGAGGCCCGCTCCCGCCAGGCGGCCCTCCCGCAGCGCCTGGGCCAACGCCTCTTCATCCACGAGACCGCCGCGGCCTGTGTTGATCAGTAGCGCGCTAGGCTTCATCCAAGCCAGCGTCCGCGCGCCGATGATCCGCTCCGTCTCCGCCGTCAGCGGGCAGTGCAGCGACACCACGTCCGACTGCCTAAACAGCTCCTCGACCGTCACCCACTCCACGCCTTCGGGCAGCTCGCTCGGCCGCGTGCGCGAGGCGGCCACCACCCGCATGCCGAAGGACCGCGCGGTCGATGCGACCGCCCGTCCGATGGCGCCGAAGCCGAGGACGCCGAAGGTCAGCCCGTCCAGCTCCGTCAGCGGCCCGAACTGGAACATGAAGTCCTCGCACTGCGCCCACGCGCCGCCCTTCACCGCGCGGTCGTGCGCGCCGCACTTCTGCGTCAGTTCGAGCAGGAGGGCGAACGTCATCTGCTGCACTGACCGCGTGCTGTAGGCCGGCACGTTCGACACGGGAATCCCGCGCGCCCGGGCCGCAGCCAGATCGACGACGTTGTAGCCCGTCGCCAGCACGCCGATGAAGCGCAGCTCCGGCAGGGCGCCCAGCTCGGCGGCGCGGAGCGGCGTCTTATTCGTGAGCGCGATCTCCGCGCCCGCCAGACGCGGCGCGATCAGCTCCGCCGGCGTGCGGTCATACACCGTCAGCTCGCCCAAAGCCTCGAGGGAGCGCCACTCCAAGTCGCCGGGGTTCATCGTGAACCCATCCAGTACCACAATTCTCATGCCCAGCCCTCCCGGTTTCGATAAATGCGCGGGCATCATATCATATTTCATCAAATCGCAACCCAAAACTAACCGATTCCGAACAGGGATAGCGTTTACTGAGGCCATGACAAAGAACGTATTCGCGCAAAAACCCGTGGCTCGGGCTGACCTGCACGTGCACTCCTGTCACTCCAAGCACCCCAGCGAGTGGATCTTGCAGCGTCTGGGCGCCCGCGAATCCTACACGCCTGTTGAAACCATCTATCGGCTGGCGAAGGAGCAGGGCAACACCTACGTGACCCTCACCGACCACAACACGATCGACGGCGCGCTCGAGCTCTGCCGCCTGCACCCCAGCGACTGCTTTGTCAGCACAGAGGCGACGGCCTATTTTCCGGAAGACGGGTGTAAGGTTCACGTCCTCTGTTACGGCATCACCCCCGAACAATTCGCCGTTATCCAGCGCGCGCGCGACAACATCTACAACCTGCGTGACTACCTGCGCCAGGAGAACATCGCCTGCTCAGTCGCTCACGCCACCTTCAGCGTCAACAACCGGCTCACGCTGGATCACCTCGAGAAGCTGCTTGTCCTGTTCGACGTGTTCGAGGGCATCAACGGCACGCGGGGCCAAGAGGGCAACCGTGTCTGGCAGCAGGTGCTGCAGCGTTTCACGCCCGGCGACCTCGCTCGCCTCAGCGCGAAGCACCACCTCGACCCGTGGGGCAACGACTCGTGGATCAAGGGCCAGACGGGCGGCTCGGATGATCATGCCGGCCTGTTCGCCGGTCACACGTGGACGCGCGCGGAGGCGGACAGCAAGGAGGACTTTCTCGCAGCCGTGCGCCACCGCCACACGACGCCGGGCGGGCGCTACGGAGACTACAAGGCGCTGGCCTACGGCATCTACAAAATCGCCAGCGAGCATGCGCGCCAGAAAGAGGGCAGCTCGACCGGCCTGGCCGGCCTGGTGGCGTCCATCCTGTTCCGCGAGAACGGGCCTGGGTTACGCGAGCGCCTCTTTCTCCGCAAGCTTGGCTTCCGCCGCTCGGCACGCGACCAGATCATGTCGCGCTTCCTGAACAGGCTCTGGGAGATCACGCAGGACGCCTCGGACTTCGGCCCCGACTGGCAGATCGCGCACGCCTATGACGCGCTGGCCGTGCTGCTCGACGAATTCACCGCCGAAATCGCCCGCAGCATCGAACAGGGCGCCGCCGGCCAGCAGAGCCAGGACGTCCTGCAGGTCCTGAGCTCGACGCTGCCGGCGCTGCTCTTCGCCACACCGTTCGTCAGCACGCTGCGCGTGTTGAACAAGAGCCGAGAACTCAACGGGCAGCTCATCCAGGCGTTCGGACTCAAGCCCGAAGGCAGCGCAAAACGCGTGCTTTGGTTTTCGGACACCATCGCCGACTTGAACGGCGTATCGGTGACCATGAACGAACTCGCGGCGTGCGCGCACCGCGAGAACTCACCGCTCCGGCTCGTCGGCTGCCCGACCGACGCCGAGAGGCGCCTGCCCATCGCGCAGCGCCTGCTGGCGTTGCCCTGCATCTACGAGGTCACGCCCGCCTTTTACAGCGCCCACACCGTGCGGTTCCCTTCGCTCTTGCGATCCCTTGACACGATCGCAGACGCCCGCCCCGACAAGGTCGTCATCTCCACGCCGGGCCCGGTCGGGTTCACGGGCTATCTAGCAGCCCGCCTGCTGGGCGTGCCATGCGTGGGCGTCTACCACACTGACTTCAGCAAGCAAGCGGAAGAGGTCACGGGCGACCGGCAAATGATCGACGCGGTAGGCTTTTACGTCAATTGGTTCTACGCGCGCATGGATGAGATCCGCGTCCCGAGCCAGCACACTATGACCCAACTCGCCGACCGCGGCCACGACCGAGCCAAGATGCGCCTGTTCCGGCGCGGCCTCGGAGAGTCGTACTCACAGATCAGCGAACGCCGCGTGCGCGACAGTGGCGCACGCTGGTTCCGCGACGGCACGCCGACTCTGCTTTACTCGGGCCGCCTCGGAAAAGAGAAGAACCTCGGCTTTCTGGCCGACGTTTTCGATCGCCTGCGCGCCCAAGGCGTCGACGTCCGGCTGCTGATCGCGGGCGACGGCCCCGAGCGCGAGGCGCTCGAGCAGCGGCTCGCACGACATGGGCGACAGGTCTGCTTCACGGGGCGGCTTGACCGCGAGGAGCTCAAAGGTCTCTATCTGCTCGCCGACGCGCTCGTGTTCCCAAGCACGTCCGACACGTTCGGCATGTCGGTTCTGGAGGCGCAGACGCTCGGCCTCCCGGCGCTCGTGTCGCAGCTCGGCGGGCCGCAGGAAATCATCCTTGCCGGAAAGACCGGCTACGCGCTCGACACCGCATCCGTCGAGAGCTGGGCCGAGACTTGCCGCACGCTGGTTGACGCGCGGCGCACCAACCCAGACGGATATCGCGCCTGGCGAGAAGAGATCAAAGCGTGCTTTGCCACGCGCGACTCCTGGTCTGCGATGATCGATGAAATCACCGAGAAATCAGCGCCTGCCGAGCGTCACGGAGCCGCCTTAGAAGCGGGCTTAACGCCCTCCTTCAGCGGCGCTCCAACCCCAACCCTGAGCCCGCATGTCAGGCTCCCGGGTTGGGGATGGCAGAAATCGCCCCCGTCTCGGTGTCCCACAGCAGCAGCTCCTGCGACGTGAGGGTGTCGGTGCAGAGAAAGCGGGTCCCATCCACCCTCCGGTCATGCCGGAGGTGGAAGTGGCCGAAGACCCAGAACGCGGGCCGGTAGTGCAGGTGGCGCCAGAGCCGAACCAGCTCCATGTCGCCGCAGTCGTCCTCCGGCCCTGGGTCGAAGCCCGCGCCGTGGACGTGCACGGCAATGTGGGCGGCTAGCGCCGGGTTGCCCCGGATCCCGACGCCGATGTCCGCCGGGCAGGAGTGCGTGACGACCATGGCGGGGCGTTCCTGGTTGAACACCCTCGTGGCGTGGGCGCGCTCATGGGCCAAGATGAAATTCGCGATGTTGCGGTACCAGTGCCTGTACTGCGCCCGGTCCACATGCAACGCCCCGCCGAGGAACCCCACCGTTACATCTCCCAGCCGGACCGTCGAGGCTCGCGGCTGGAAATAGAGGTTATACTGCTCCCGCCAGCGCGCGGGATCGCCTCTCTTCTCCGCGTGGTGGAGCCAGGCGTGATCGTCATGGTTCCCGTCGATGGCATAGACGGGAACGGGGAGCCGTCCTCCGGCGAAGCCGCCGGCGAACAGCGAGGGAAAGAACCCGAAATCCCCAGCCTGGATCACGGCGCCGATGTCATGCAGATCCCGGAGGCGGCCCAGCCGCGCCGCCAGGCCCGCGTGAGCGCCATGCACATCGCCTAGCAGGAGGACTTTCATAGGCCGCGGGTGAAATCCAGGCGCATCTTGGACTGGAAGACGGTGATCTGCTCGAAGATCTTGCGCAGCGCCGCTTGCTCGATCTCCGTCAGCTCGGCAGGGTTCACGTGGTTGTCCGGCGACTGGCCCGCCGCGAACTGCGCCGCCTGATGGCGCAAGCGCCAGAGGGACAGCATCTCAAAAGCCGTCCTCAGCTCCGCGACGCTCGCCGGCTGGAGCACCCCGGCGGCGGACAGAGCCCCGATGCGGTCCAGGGTGCCGACCGCGGGCAGGGCATGGCGCAAGGCATAGACCCGCGCGAAATTGACGATCGGGACAAGGCCGCTCTTGATATCAAACGTCTCCGGATGGCTTCCGCCAGACTCCACCACAATCTTACCAAAGAACCCCAGCGGCGGCTTGAACTCCAGGGTGCTGCGGGCGAGGTTGAAGAAGAAGGTCTCCTGCGAGGCGATGTCGCGAAGCACATGCCGCCTCAGCGCGTCCGACAGCGATTCGTCGCCCGCCGCATGCCGGAAATCGAACACGATGTTCACGGAGTGGAGCGCCTCGGCCGTGCTCCGCTCGATCCAATCGTCGAACAACAGGCGCCACTGGCTCAGGGGCCGGCACCACGTGGGATTTCGGGCCATGACCTCGCCGCGACAATACGTGTAGCCCGCCGCATGCAGGCCGTCGCAAACCCGGCTGGCCAGGGCGTGGAAATAGGCGTCGCAGGCCGGCTCAGCGCCGGGCGCGGGATCGGCGTACACCAGGGCGTTGTCCTGATCCGTCGCAAGCGTCTGCTCGCCCCGCCCTGCGCTCCCCAGCGCGAGGAACGCATACGGCACCGGCGCCGGGCCCAGGTCGGCCTCGGCCAGGGCGATCAGCCGGACGATCACCGCGTCACACAGGGCCGAGAGAAACCCGGTGACGTGGCTGGCCCGGGCGCCGGCGGCCAAAAGCAGCCTGACCGAAGCGGTGGCCAGCGCGCAAAGCCGCTGTATCTCCTCCAGCGTTGGGGCCTCCTGCGCTTTCCGGATGAGCAGCGGCAGGCTGCTGCCGTCCAACTTCAGCAGGTCATGGAAAGAGACCGAGACACCCCCGCTGCCCGCGCCGGCTCCAGGCAGCGACTGCTTCAGCAGCTCGTCTGTCCCTGAAGCCCTGATCAGCGCCAGCAGCGCCCCGAACGGGGGCGGATCCACCACGCCCGCCACGCGCGGATAGTCCCGGATGCTGACCAGCAGCCCGGTCTGGCCGCCCACCGGCACGGTGGAGACGGCCAGCGCCACAGGCACCGCCTTCTTTCCTGGCCCTAGCATCAAGGCGTCAAACCGCGCTTTTCCGCTGCCTCTTTCCAGCCACTCCGCCAGCGCCGAGGAGCCCGGATGTCCGTGGGCTAGCAACTCGAGGACCGGCCGCCCCCGGCAGTCGTCCTCCGCCAAGCCCAGCATCGCCAAGGCAGGCTTGTTGCAGAACCGGACGCACCCGTCCGCGACCAGCAAGATACCTTCCGCCGCGGACTCCACCAGCAGCCGGTACCTCGCCTCGGACTCCCGCAGCTCATGCTCCGCCTGTCGCCGTCGCCGCTCAATGCCATAGCTCTGGCGCCCGATCACGAACAGGAGCACCGCCAAAACGGCGGCGATGGCCAGGGAAAGCCGGGTCAGGCGTCCGGTCAGGCGCCGGGTTTCCGCCCGCACGTCGTCCAGATAGACACCCGTGCCCACGATCCACCCCCAGGGCTCATAAAGCTTCACAAACGAGAGCTTCGGCTCGATCCGCTCGGGGTCGTCCTTCCACTGCCACTGATAGGTGGCGTAGCCCTCCCCGCGCTCGCGGGCGATGTTGACGAACCGCACGAACACGGGCTCGCCCGCCGTATCGCGGTACCCGGAGACATCCGTCCCGTCGAGCTCCGCCCGGTAGGGATGCATGACCATGACGGAGCGAAGGTCGGTGATCCAGAAATAGTCCTTTCCTTCGCTGCCGTAGCGCAGGTGGCGGATTTCAGTCAGGGCGAGCTGCTGAGCCTGCTCCCGCGTGTGCGTGCCGGACCTCTCCTGCCGCCCGCACTCAGCGAGGATCCCCCAGGCGGCCACGGTGAGCTCCCGGATCATCTCCTTCTTCCGGTCGGTGATCGCCCGCTCAACCGTCGGCGTGACGACGCCGAAGATGGACAGAACGAAAAGCGCCAGCACAAGGATAGCGGGGGACACGATGCCCAGCACAAACCGGCGCCAGCTGTACGTGATCGGGAACCGCTTTTTGGAGGCCGCTGGCGCACGCCCGCCGGAACCGATGCTAAACCGGCTGGAAGCGGCAGCGAGCAGCGATTTCAGGGTGGAGGGCATGCCACGTTCGATGGCGCAAGACTGCGTCTAAGGCCTTTGTCTTCCGGAAAGAGGTGTCCGCGGTCAGAAGGGCCGCCCGCCCTCCACGGGCGGGCGGCACAGAGAATCAATCCACATCCGCCTTGTGCGCCAGCGCCAAGAACTTCTCCGGATCCTTGCCGGTATCCGTGGTCATGAGGCTGATGGCGATTAGCACAGCGAAAGAAGCGCTGACGCCGAAAATGCCGGGCCCGCCCGCGACCGGCAACCCGAGGAACTTGTACTTGACCCCCTGGACGAACAGCAGCACGATGAACAGCACGGACACCGCCAAGCCGGTCAGGATGCTGGCAATCACCGCTTGCCGGGTGGTCCGCTTCCACCACAAGGTCGCCAGCATAGCCGGGAAGATGGCGCTCGCGGCGATCCCGAAGGCCAGCATCACCAGCCAGGCGATGTTCTCGTTCTTCAGGAGAACAGCCAGGCCAACCGCAATGGCCGACATGACCAGCGTGGTGACCTTGGCAATGCCAAGCTCCTGCCTCTCGCTGGCGTTCGGGTTGATGTAGACCTTGTAGAGGTCGTGGCTGATGGACGAGGCCACAGTGATCATAAGTCCCGCCGCCGTCGACAGGATCGCGGCGACAGCGCCAGCCGCGCCGATCGCCATGAGCCAGGGGCCGCCGACCATCTGGCTGATCTCAAGCACGGCCATGTTCTTGGCGAGGCCAACTCCGGCCGACCCCTGCGAGATCCAGCTGACCAGCTTGGGGTAGATGGCCGGGAATAACAGAAAACCGAGGATGATGGCGCAGAGGTAGAAGATGCCGAGCGCCACGATACAGAGGGTCACGCTCTTCTTGGCCGCCCGCGCGCTGGGGACCGTGAAAAACATGATCAGGATATGCGGCAGCCCCGCGGTTCCGAACACGAGCGCGATCACGGTGCTGATCATGGCCAGCGTGCTGTCGGTCTTGACGCCGATGCTCATCACGCTGTCGGCGGTGGGCATCACCTGCCGGACGGCCGTGATGGCCTGCTCCGCCGACAGGCCGGCGATCGCCTGCACCGCCTCCGGATTCTTTCCGGCGAGGAGGGGAGGAACCACCTCGTGGGCGGTTTTCAGGATGCCCGAGAACGACCCGTGGCCGACGATGAAGAAGGCCATGAGGGTCAGCACCACCATGGCGATCCAGAGGAACACCGCCTGGATGACCTGGTTGTACAGGGTGGACTTCATGCCGCCGAAAATGATGTAGACGCTCATGAGCACGCCGAGGCCGACCGTCACCCCGACGAAGTTCCAGCCCAGCAGCATTTCGAACAGCAACCCGGCGCCCAGCATCTGGGGAACCAGATAGAAGGTGGAGATCACGATGGTGCAGATCATGACCGCCAGCTTGACGCGATCATCCGGGAAGCGCCGGTGCAGGGCGCCCGCCACGGTGTAGGAACCCACATTGCGCAAGGGCCCGGCGATGAGCAGCAGCACGGCCATATAGCCGCCGAAGAACCCGATGGACAGCCAGATCGAGTCGATGCCGAACACGCCGATGTCACCCGCGCAGCCGAGGAAGCTCGCGGCGGAGAGATAGCTGCCCACCATGGCGATGCCGACCTGGACCCAGGGAACCCCTTTCCCGGCCACGTAGAAATCGCTCGCGGACTTGGTCGAGCGGCTGGTCCACCAGGTGATGACGATGCTGGCCACCACAAAGAACAGGATGAACCCGACGACAATGCCCGTGTTCAGGGCGCTGCCCTTGGCCGCGTCCGGGGCGGCCGCAGCCAGAAAGGGGGAAGCGAGAAAGGAAGGTAGTGTTATTGACATGGGGTTACCGCGCCTTCTTGAACCAGATTGCAATCAACAGCCAGGACACCGGAAAGATCATGAGCGAGATGAGCAGTCCGAACGGCATTCCGAACACCGGGTGGGAGGCGATGCTCTTGCAGGAGGGGGTTTGCACCACGGCCGCGCCCAAATAGAAAAAGAAGAACAGGGCGAAAAGTCCGAAGCTCACAAGCACCTTGCGGCGCATGCCGGTCTGCGGCGGGGGAGGTGATTTCACGTCCGGATCACTCATGGTCTTCTCCTCAGTCTGTTAGTATAGGAAGTTTGCGCATGTGTAATAACCGCTTCTGTCCGGCACAGGCGAACACCCTACGCCAAGCCGGCAGGCAACGGCGACAACCAGCGAATTCAGAGTGAGGAGAATGCCAAATGCGGAGCGATATGTCAAACACATCGCCAACGCCTGCCGCGGGCTGCGCGCCGCCCGACGGCCGCCCGGAGATCTCTGCGCCCGCGGCGGATCATGGCGCCGGAGCGGAGAAAGGCTTGACGCCCTCTTTCAGCCGGCGTTTCAAGCCGAGGCCTTCGAGCACCCGTCCGGCCTCCATGTAGAGATCGGCAAGCCCGTACGCGTATTCGCCGTTCTCCCAGCCTGTCAGCGTGCAGGCCTGCTCGGCGAGCTTGACCGCCTGAGGGAAGTCTTTGTCTGGGCGCTCGCGCATCGCCAGCCCTTTCGCGCAGCGATACAGGGCCTCCGCGTGCTTCGGCTCGCGCTTCAGCACCTCGCGGAACTGCCGGTCCGCCTCCGCAAACTCGCCGATGGTCAAGGCCGCCTGCGCCAGCTCGAGACGATAGTCCGTCTGCTCCGGCGCCTCAGACACCGCCCGCGCAAAATGCAGGTAGGCGTTCTCATTGTCGCCATTCCCGCGCAGGCAATACCCCATCCCATAATGCGCACGGGCCGTCCCCACGCCCAAAGACAGCAGGTTCTCGTAGCAGTTGAGCGCGCCCTTCACGTCGCCGATCTTGATCCGACGGCGCCCCTCCAGCTCCACCGTCTCCGCCGACTGAACCAAGAGCGCGTCATGCGTGCTGATCCTGGCAGCCGCGCGGGCCGACTCCAAGCCCGCCTCGTTGTGCCCCTTGGCCGTCTCAGACAGCGCGGTCACCACGGCCGCCCGCGCGCCCAGCGCGCGCCCCACTTTATCCATGAAAGTCACATACACATCCACGTCGGCCTGGCCCGGCAACACCCACTCCGCCTTCCGCTGGCGGCAGCTCTCCAGCACAGCCGGCTGCAGCGCCGTTCGGCTCGGCACGACGGCCGCGCGCGGCGCGCGCCACGCGGCGGCCCATGCGCCTTCGGCGCCCGCCGCCTTCAGCCACTTCTCCAGGCCGTTGCCGTCACACAGCACGCAGGCCAGTGCGTCCGGAAGCGAGAGCCCTCCCGCGCGAGTGAAGTCGCGGAAGACAGCCTCGCGCTCGAACAGCGCCAGCATATCGTCCAGCGGCGACTTGACCGGCTTGCCCGCCCCCAGGAGCACCCAGTCATAGGCGCCCGTACACCACACCTGCACCCCGGCAAAGACCGACGCGAAGTCGCGCGCCACAGACGCGAAACTGCCGACAGACAGCGCGCGCGCATCCAGGTGCAGAGCCACCACCCCGTCCGCCGACAAGGCCCGCTTGTATCGCCGAAGCTGGCGCGCGCTAGACAGCTGACGCGAACCGCGCTGCCACGCGGGAGCCGGCGCCACAACGATCACGTCGTAGCCGGAATCCGCCGCGAGCGGCGCGTCCCACGTGATCGCCACCTTCTCGCCTGAGCCGTCACCCGTCAGATAGGCGTCCGCCGCGACGGTCAGGTTCACGGCCGAACGCTCCGCCCCGGCCACGGCCACATTCGTGACGCCGCCCCGCGCCAGGAACGGCAGGTACACGCCGGCCTCCGGCCCCACAAGCGCCGCCTTGCGGCACGTCGGCCGGACCAACAGCGGCGCGTAGCCCGTCAGCGTGCGCGCCGTGTGAAAGCGGTTTCCGAACAGAAGCGGGCGGCCGTCCATCGCGAAAACGAACTGATAGTCCGGGTCGGCGTACGCCGCCACCACATGCCGGGCCGAAACGTGCTGGAACAGCGGCCGGCCCTGAGCGAAGCCGCTGTCGCGGTGCGCCAGCCGCCCGAACGCGCCCTCGCTCAGCACCGTGCTCCCGCCGGTCGGCGCCAGCGCCGCCGCCAGCGCCATCGCCGCCGCCAGCGGCCAGGGTGCCAGCGCCACCCGCGCGGCCAGCGGGCGCGCCCCGCAGCACAGGATCGACAGCGACACCAGCCCGCCGAACCACAGTGAGGCCAGCCGCATCAGCGGCTCGAAGCCCAGCGCCGGAGCCAGCGCCCCGCCCAGCGCGAGGCCGAAGCCAAACGCCAGCGCGCAGGCCACAGCTGCCGTGCGCCCTCCTCCGCCCGCGGGCTCCCGCCGCAGGCTACACACGTAAGCCGGCACGGCCAGCCCAACCGCCAGACACGGCACGCCAACGAGCACGGCGCTGGTTTTGACCAGCGTTTGAAGGAAGAGGCCGAACGTCCTTCCGGCATCCAGCAACAAGCGCTGCCAGCCGCTGACGACCCCGGAGAATAGCGCGGCCTCAAGCGCCAGGAGCGCGGCGAGCAGGACGACCACGACGCCCAGATACACGGACGGGCGCCGCGCGCGCCGCCCCGGCCACACCCCCGCCGCGCAGCCGATCAGCAGCCCGGCCGCAGCCGCTGAAACGAAGGCCGCCAGCGAGTAGGCCGTCCGGCCCGCCACCGCGTCCAACACGCGCAGCCACGCAGCCATCAGCGCGCCCACCATCAGGCTGGCCGCCGCGCCTTGAGCAACCGGGCCAAACACACCATGCCGCCATTTGAACATCATCGAAACCGCCTCTACTCACTGTTACCCTTGCCGAGCCGCAGGTCGCCTGCAACCATTCTCAGCATCTCATACGGAAGCGCGACGCCCTCTTTGTCGAACCGCGCCTTAATGTCTTTCATCAGCGAGGTCCGCGCCGACTGGATCTCGTTCCTGTCGATCCAGACCGCCAGCAGAAAATCCATCGACCCCTCGCCAAAGCCTTTGAACACGATCAGCGGCTCAGGCTCGTTGAAGCAGGACGCGTTCGCGACCACGACCTCGCGGAAGATCTCCATCACGCGGCCAGCGTCCTCGGTATACGCCACGCGAATCTCCAGATCCAGCCGCCGGATCTGATACTGGGTGTAGTTCACGAGCTTCGACTTGGCCACCGTTTCATTCGGGATGCGCACCAGCCGGTTGTCAAACGTCCGGATGTAGGTCGAGAGCAGCTCCACGCTGTGGACGTAGCCCGAGGTCCCGTCGACCTCGATCCAGTCGCCGACCTTGAACGGATGCTCCAGCAGCAGAAAGAGCCCGCTGATCAGATTAGACAGGCTGGTCTGAGACGCGAAGCCGATGGCGACGCCCGCAACGCCCGCCGCGCCCAGCACCGCCGTGATGCTGCCGCCGACGCCATGCACAAGGAGCACCACGAACAGGGCGACGAGCGTGATTTTGATCGCGTTAGAGGCCGCCCGCGCCGAGTCGGCCCCCAGCTTTCGCGACAGGCCGTTATAGACCAGGCGCGCCAAAACAGAAGACACCCAGAAGCCAAAGATGAGCCACGCGCAAATGCCGATGAAGGGCAGCACGTAGTCGCCCATCAGCTTCGCCAACGATGTGAAGTCAACTTTCATGGCCATGGCGCCTGCACGTTCGCTTACAGCGGCTGCTTAAAGAGCGCGCCGAGCACGGCCCGCGCCGTCAGGCCGGACGTGGGCGCCTCGCGCGGCCCGGAGACCGGCCGAGCCCCGTGCGCCTGCTCGGGAGCGGACCGGCCGAACGTGATGGCCGCGCTCGCGAGGCTCCCCGTACACGCCAGGCGGCACTCATTCGTCCACAGCCGCCCGTCGTCCGTCTGATAAACCCCCATGTGCCGAACGCGCAGCTGAAGCTGAGAGAAGACGAGCGGCTCGTGCGTGCCGTTGTCGACCAGCACCGGGCAGATCGCCCGCCCCTCCACGTCCGTCAGCTCCTCGAGGCTCTGCCGCGCCCGCGTGGCCAGCGCGTAGCCGATCTCGCCGTCCTCTGCCGGATGGCCGAACCACGTCTTCGAGAGCACGTGCGTCGGATGCTCGCTGAGCGCCATCGGCCTTTGCGCGTCCAGGCCAGAAACCTCCACCCGCACCCAAACGGGAATGGTCACGAAGAACAGGCCCTTGTGCCGCGGGGCGATTTCGATCCGCGCCTCGGGCCGCGTCATCACCGGCCTGTCCGGCAGCACGGGGACGAGCCGCACCGCAGACGCCGCAGACGGCGTGACAAAGCGGTGCCAGTCGAAGGCTTCAACGGCGGCCTGCGTCACGTGCAGCGGCACGAAGACGCTTTCGGCCTCGTGGCGCGCCGCCACCTGCCACCCTTGGGGGCTGCGCAGCAGCCAGAGCCTCAGCTGGGCAACGGAGCACGCGTAAATCCGGCCCGCTTCGCATTCGTGCTGTGACCAAACCCCATTCATGTTCTCAGTATACCACCGCCTGCGCCGCCATCCAACCGTTCGTTTCAAGGCCCACGCGCCGCGTGCGCGCACATCGTCGCGACCAGCTCGTCGGCACACCGGCCGACCACGCCCTTGCGCCTGAGCACAGCCGCCGTCGCCCGCCCGCCGAGCGACCGCCTCGCCTCTGCGTCCGCGAGCAGCCGCCCGATCTCACGCTCCAGCGCCTCCACGTCCGGCACCTGGATCAGCGCCCCAGCCTCCAGAAGGTCGGACATCACGGGCCGGAAGTTCTCCGTGTGGGGCCCCACCAGCGTCGCCGCGCCACAGAGGCAGGGCTCGATCATGTTCTGCGCGCCGTGTTCGCAGAGGCTCTTACCCACAAAGACGATGTCCGCGTTACCGTAGAAGCCCATCAGCTCGCCGGTCGTATCGCCCAGCACGACGGGCGCGTCCCCCGTCGACGAGGGCGGGCACAGAGGCCCGACCCTACTTTTCCGCACGCACGCGAAGCCGGCCTTCTCGACCTCGGCCTGCACCGCGTCGGCCTTTTCGAAATGCCGCGGCACCAGCACCAGCCGAAGCGCCGCGTGCCGCTCGCGCAGCCGCCGGTAGAGCGCGACCAAGGCCGCGTCCTCGCCCGGCCACGTCGAGCCGCCGAGCAGCACCGTCCGGTCGCGCCCGCAATCGTGCCGCGCCAAGAAAACCGCGACGTCCCGCTCCTTGTCCGGCGCGCGGTTCGCCACGTCGAACTTGAAGCTGCCCGTCACCGCAATCCGCGCGGGCTCGGCGCCGGCCGCCACCAGCCGCGCCTTGTCGCTCTCCGACTGCGCCTGAATCGCCGTGAACATGCGCAGCACAGGCCCGAACCAGAGGCGGAGCCGGCGATAGCCCGGCGCGGAGCGATCCGACACGCGGGCGTTGACCAGGAAAAGGGGCGCGCCGCGCCGGTGGCAGGCGCGGATCACGTTCGGCCAGATCTCCGACTCCGTGAGGATGAAGGCCCGCGGGCGGATCGCGTCGACCGCGCGCCGCACGCAAGGCGGGAAATCCAGCGGGTTGAAGATCAGCGTGTCCTGAGGCCCCACGAGCTTCTCCGCCTCGTTCCAGCCGGTCGAGCTCGTGGTGCTGAGCACGAACCGCACCTCGGGCATCCGCTCGCGCAAGGCCCGCATCACCTGCCCCGCCACGTAGACCTCGCCCACGCTCACCGCGTGGATCCACACCGACCCATCCGCCTGGCGCAGGCGCGCCTCCACCTCCGCAGGATAGCGCCCGAACCGGTCCGCAAACCGGTTCCGGTAGCCGCCGCGGCGCTTCATGCGCAGGAGAAACTGCGGGGCCATCGCCAGGTACGCCACCGCGAAAAGAAGATTGTAGATCCACCACCGCATCGTTGCTTACTCCACCTCGCGCACCAGCTCATCCACGCGATCGCCGAAATCGCGCATCACCTGCTCAAAGCCGCCCGGCGTGTGGAAGCCCAGCGGCATCTCGCCGCCGCGGGCATAGAACTCGCGGTTCGACTCGAACGAAAAGCGCCCCGCCACCTCGGGCGGCGCATAAGCCATCCGCCTGCGGCAGGCGCCCTCGAACCGCGGCAGCACCCGGCTGTAGAAGACGTCGTCGACGACCACGTAGCAGTCGGGCAGCAGCCGGTACTTGCGCCGATAGCAGGAGGAGGCCAGCTCGCAGAGCCGCTTGGAGCGCACCGAAAGCCCCCCGTTTCCCACGCAGTACTTCGGGTACGGGAAGACCAGGTTCGTGTACCACGAGGGCTTGCCCCACGGCGACCCGATGTAGTCGTACGGCCCGATGAACGGGCCCAGCCCGCGGCGCAGCGGAAAGCCGTCGCCGTGCACGCTCAGCACGTACTCCGTCTCGAACCGGGCGTGAAGCCGCTGGATGTAGTCGAGGCTCAGGCAGCGGAACCCGCCCGGCAGGCTGCGGTCGCAGTCGATCCGAATCGCGTGCGCGTCGCAGAACGACTCGACCTTCGGCGTCACGCGGTTCACCACGAGCGTGCACGGTATGTCGCCGCACGTCAGGCGCGTCATCAGAAACGCACACTGGACCTCGTCGAACCGCGCGTCGAACGCGACGGGGTCCGAGAACAGGTGATACGTCAGCGCCGTCACGTTGTGAACGGTGCGCGGCCGCACACGCCGCCGGGCCAACAGGCCCGCTGTTTCGCGCTGCCAGCGCAGAAGCGTATTCTCTTCGGCCATCTGAAAAACCTTTGCGTAAGACTGTAATACAGAGCGCCCCGTTGGGCAACCCTTTTGACCCGCCCCCGCGTTTTTTTCTGAAAGCTGTTGATTCATCAAACGGAATCGGTATATTCTCAACCCATGAAAACGGTTCGCTTTGCCAGCGACGGCGTCGCGTGCGGAAAGGCTCGCGCATGACCTTCACGCCGACTCCCCTCGCCGACAGTTTTATGATCGGGTTGGAGCCCTTGCAGGACGAGCGCGGCTGGTTCGCCCGCACGTACTGTGAGGAGGCGTTCCGCGACATCGCCCCCCCGCTCGAGTGGGTGCAGTTCAACCACTCCTTCACCCGCTGGAGCGGCACGATTCGGGGCCTGCATTTCCAGAAGCCGCCCCACGCGGAGGCCAAGCTCATCCGCTGTATCGCCGGCGCGGTGTGGGACGTCATCGTCGACCTGCGCCGCGACTCCCCCACCTTCCTGCGCTGGTTCGGCGTTGAGCTGTCCGCCGCGAACCGCACGATGCTTTTCGTGCCGGAGCGCTTCGCCCACGGCTTTCAGGCGCTCACCGACAACTGCGAGATGCTCTACCATCACACGCACGCCTTCACCCCCTCTGCGGAGGGCGCCCTGCGATACGACGACCCGCGCCTCGCCATCCGCTGGCCTCTGCCCCCCGCGCGACTCTCCCCGCGCGACGCGGGCCACGCCACTCTCGACGACGACTTCAAAGGACTCTGACTATGAATTGCCGCTTCTGCCAAACGCCGACCTCCGACGTCTTTATCGACCTCGGCAACGCGCCCGCCTCCAACTCCTTCATCACGCGGGAAGAGGCCAACAAGCCCGAGCTTTTCCTCCCGCTGAAGGTCTTCGTCTGCCCGTCCTGCTTTCTGGTCCAGACCGCCGACTACAAGCGCCCCGACACGATTTTCACCGACACCTACGTCTACTTCTCCTCCTACTCGACAAGCTGGCTGCAGCACGCGCAGCGCTACGCGGAGTCCATGACCGCCCGCTTCGGGCTGAGCGCCGCCTCACAGGTCATCGAAGTCGCCTCCAACGACGGCTACCTGCTCCAGTATTTTGTCAAGCAAGGCATCCCCGCCTTCGGCATCGATCCCACCGCCAACACGGCGCAGGTCGCCATCGCAAAAGGCATCCCCACCATCATCGATTTCTTTGGCGTCCGGCTCGCGAAAGAACTCGCCGCCCAAGGCCGCCACGCCGACCTGCTGGCCGGCAACAATGTGCTCGCACACGTGCCCGACATCCGCGATTTCGTGGGCGGCATGAAGATCCTGCTCAAGCCGCACGGCGTCGTCACCATGGAGTTTCCGCACCTCATGCGGCTGATCGAAAGCAACCAATTCGACACCATCTATCACGAACATTTCTCGTACCTGTCCTTCCTCGCCGTGCGGCGCGTGTTCGAGTCGCAGGGCCTCGCGCTCTTCGACGTCGAGGAGCTTCCCACCCACGGCGGCTCGCTGCGCGTCTTCGCCAAGCACCGCGAGGACGACTCGCACCCCGTGACCGCGCGCGTGACCGCGCTCCTGCGGCGCGAGGCCGAGGCGGGCATGGATTCGCTCGCGCCCTACTGCGGCTTCCAGCAGCGCGCGCTCGCGGCCAAGCTCGACCTGCTCGAGTTCCTCGTTCACCAGAAGAAGGCGGGCAAAACCGTCGCGGCCTACGGCGCGGCCGCCAAGGGCAATACGCTGCTCAACTACTGCGGCGTCAAGAGCGACCTCATCGCCTGCGTCGCCGACGCCAACCCCTACAAGCAGGGCAACCTTCTGCCGGGCAGCCACATCCCCGTGGTTGACGAGGCCAGCCTGCGCGCCCTGCGCCCCGACTTCGTCATCATCTTCCCGTGGAACATCCAGGAGGAGATCAAACGGCAGCTGAGCGATTTCAAGTCGTGGGGGTGCCGCTTCGTGATCCCCATCCCGAAGCTCCTCATCATCGACTGACCGCACCATGAAAGCACTTGTCACAGGCGCCACCGGCTTCATCGGCCGACACGTCGTCCCCGCCTTGCACGCGCGCGGGGTGACCGTCGTGGCCACCGGCATCGAGCCGGACGCCGCTTGCTTCCCCTGGCTCGCCGGCGCCGACTACCGCCCGTTCGACCTCGCCGACGTCCCGTCCGACGGCGACCTCTTCGCGCGCTTCGGCCGCCCCGACCTGCTCGTGCACCTCGCGTGGGAGGGGCTGCCCCGCTACCGCGAACGCTTCCACTTCGAGTCCAACTTGCCGCGCCACTACGCGTTTATCAAGAACCTCGTCGAGCATGGCCTCGCGGACGTCACCGTGGCCGGCACGTGCTTCGAATACGGCATGGCCGAGGGCTGCCTGGCCGAGAACCTGCCGAGCCATCCCGACAACGCCTACGCGCTGGCCAAAGACACGCTGCGCAAATTCCTGCTGGAGTTGCGGCGCGCCTTCCCCTTTAGCCTCAAGTGGCCGCGCCTCTTCTACCTCTACGGGCCCGGACAGAGCCCGCGCACGCTGCTCGCCCAGCTCGACCACGCCCTTGACACGGACCAGCCCGTTTTCAATATGAGCGGGGGCGAGCAGGTGCGCGACTACCTGCCCGTGGAAGCCGTCGCCGCAAGGCTCGCGCGCATCGCCTGCCAGCGGGCTGTCGACGGCGTCATCAACTGCTGCAGCGGCCAGCCGATCACCGTCAAAGATCTCGTGCTGGAGCACCTCGCACGCAGGAACCGCACGATCAAGCTGAACCTCGGCTTCTACCCGTATCCGGACGTCGAGCCCATGCGCTTCTGGGGGTCGACGGCGAAGTATGACTCTATCCCACCGAACTGAGGCTGCCACACGGTGAACCCGCTCAAGTATCTCAACCGCCACGACCTGCGCATCCTGACGCACGGCTACTTCCATCCGGGCTTTTGCCCCGTATGCGAGCGGCCGACGCTGTTCTTCCGCCCCTGCCCCTACACGTCGGAGCTGCGCGAATACTACCGCTGCCTCTGGTGCCGCTGCACGCCGCGCTACCGCGCCTTCAACCTCGTGCTCGAGCAGCGCTTCCCCGCGTGGCGCGACCTCGCCCTCCACGAGTCCTCGCCGGGCGGAGCGCTCTCGGCCAAGCTCGCCCGCCTGTGCCGCTCCTACGTCGCCTCCGACTACTATCCGGGCCAGGCGCCCGGCGCCCGCTGCGGCCGCTCCCGCAACGAGGACCTGCAGCGGCAGACTTTCCCCGACGCCTGCTTCGACCTTGTCGTCACGCTGGACGTCTTCGAGCACCTGCCCCGGCCGGAGGAGGCGTTCCGCGAGATCGCGCGAACCTTGAAGCCCGGCGGCGCGCACCTCTTCACCGTGCCGTGCGATCACGCCGCAGCCTCCACCGTAGTCCGCGCCACGCTCACCGAGCGCGGCGAACTCGTCCACAACCTGCCGCCGGTCTACCACGGCAACCCGATCGACGCGAGCGGCTCGCTCGTGTACCGCGACTGGGGGCGCGACCTGCCGGACGTGATCCGCGCCGCCTGCGGACTGGAGACCGAAGTCGTCCGCCTGCGCGACTTCTGGCACGGCATCGAGCCGGCTCTCAACGAGATCTACATCACGCGCAAACCCTGACACGTCCGCCCGAAGGGATCCCCTATGTTCCGCTTGCACACCGCGCTTGTGGCCGTTCTCCTCGCGCCGCCCCTCTCGCTGCTGGCGGGCGAGAACCTGATCCCCAACGGAAGCTTCGACGAGGGCGAGCCCGCCGCCGCGCACTGGGAACGCCCCGACGGACTGACGAGCTTCTTCGAGCGCGAGGAGGGCCGCGGGCGCATCGTCAAGCTGGACACGCTTGTGGATCGCGACCAGGCGCTCGAGTGGGCCAAGGCCTTCAAGGCTGACCCGACGCTCACGCCGCCCGCGAAGAAGCCCATCGCGCCGGCAAGCTACGGCAGCATCGGCGGTAACGAGGGCGTGATGCTCGACTCCGAGCTGATCGACTGCGTGCCCGGCCAGAACTACAAGCTGACGGTGGACTTCAAGGGGCACGGCAAGCCTTTCGTGTGGATCAAAGGCTTCCTGATGCACCCCACGCGCAAGGCCCTCGTGGACGGCTACCAGACCCGGCTGGAGCCACACGCGCCCAGCGCGACCGAATGGCGGACGTTCTCGATCGGCTTCAACCCGACGGCCAAAGCGCCCCGGATTCAGACGTTCAAAGTCCGCCTCTACGCCTACTGGCCCAACGGGCTCTACTACTTCGACAACGTCCGCGTCGAGGCGATCACGCCCGAAGAAATGGCCAGCCTCGTCGAGAAGCGCGGCGAGGTGAAATGACCGTGCGCCATGTCCTGGAGTAACCCCGTCACCCTTTTGCTCGCTTGGCTCGGCCTCAACCTGCTGCACGCAGTCTGGGTGGGGTCGCGCCGGCTTCTGTGGGAAAAGCGCGTGGCGCGCGACCCGAGCGGCCTCCTGCCTGGCGCGGCCGCGTTTGCGTCCGGCAGCGGCCCGACCGCCCTTCTGTTCATCCACGGCTTTGCCGACACGCCGATGATCTGGCAGCGGATCGCCGCGCGCCTCGCCGCAACCGGCGACTTCACCTGCCGCGCCATGCGGCTGCCGGGCAGCGCGGAGCCCGCCGCAGCCGCGAGGCGCCAGTCGCTCGCGGCCTGGCGCCAGGCGGTTGACCGCGAGCTCGACGCGCTCAGGAGCACGCACCGCACGGTCTGGCTCGTCGCGCACTCCATGGGGGCCGCGCTCGCCATCGACGCCGCCCTGCGCAGGCCCAGCGCCGTCTCCGGGCTCGCCGTGCTGGCCCCGCTCCTCCAAGTCTCGCCCAGGCGCTCGCCCCTGCTGCCCCCTGCGGTCTGGTTCCGGCTGGCGCGTTTCGCGCTCGCCCTCTCGCCGACCTTCGAGTCCTGCTTCTCCGCAGACGGCGTCGCCCTCGACGACCCGACTTTCACCTACGCGCGCGATCGCTTCATCCCCTTCTGCGTCTACCGCGGTCTTTTCGAGCTCGCGCAGGCGAACCGCAGCCGCGCAGGCGAACTCACGCAGCCGATCTTCGCCGTGACGTCCGAGCGCGACGCGGTGGTCGACACGCCCGCCGCACTGCGCTGGCTCGCCGCCTGCCCCGGCCCCGCAGCCGTCCACCCACGCAACGACCTCGGGCACGTGATCCCACTCGAGATCGGCTGGCAATGCTTGACCGACGACATCGCCGCCTTCATCCACAAACACACCGACCGAGAAAGCCTATGACCCTGACACTCCCCTCCTTCTGCCTCGCCGCGCTCGTCCTCGCGGGCTGCGCTACGGCGCCACACGCATTCTACGTCGCGCCGACGGGCAGCGACGCGAACCCCGGCACGCTGGCCAAGCCGTTCGCCACCCTGCCCCGCGCCATGCAGGCGGCGCGCGGCCTGAGGCAGTCCATGGACAAGGCCGAGGTGTCGGCCCGCCCCGTGAACGTCTTCCTGCGCGGCGGCACGTACGAGGTGCGCGAGCCGATCGTCTTCACGCCGGCCGACTCCGGCACCGCCGACGCGCCCGTCACCTACGCCGCCTACCGCGACGAGAAGCCCGTCCTGAGCGGCGGCAAGCGCCTCTCCGGCTCCTGGCGCCAGACCCCCGGCAAGCCTTACTGGCAGCTCGACCTGCCCGAGGCCCGCGGCGGCAAATGGGCCTTCTGCACGCTTTTCGTCAACGGGGAGTCGCGCACGCGGGCCCGCACGCCCAACTGGGGTCAGAAGGTTCTCCGCGCCGAAGGCCGCGAGCCCGGCGGCGACCCGCGCCAGGCGCTACGCTACTTCGCCGGCGACATCGACCCGTCCTGGTCGAACCCCACCGATATCGACGTGGTCCTGCTCTGCTCGTGGACGCCCACCATCCACCGCATCAAGGAGATCATTCCCGAGCGCCGCGCCGTCCGCTTCTTCAGTTCCCACACCCGCTCCGTCGACTTTTGGGAGCGCAACTTCCGCTACTACCTCTCCAACGTCTTCGAGGCGCTCGACGAGCCCGGCGAGTGGTATCTCAACCGCCACACCGGCACGCTTTACTACTATCCCCTGCCCGGCGAGGAGTTGGCGCAGGCTGACGTCGTCGCGCCCGTGATGAAATCCCGCATGATCGAGTTCGCCGGCGACCTTGCCAGCGGCAAGACGATCGAGCACCTGCACGTTCGCGGCCTCGCGATCCGCCACCTCGACGGCGACATGGACACGCACAACGGCGCCTATCGCCAGGGCCACATGTACCTCACCTCGGCCATCGTCGCCAAAGGCCTGCGCCACGCCTCCTTCGAGCGCTGCGAATTCTCCCAGCTCGGCGAATACGCGCTGGAGCTCGCCGACGGCTGCCGCGACGTGGCCGTCCGCCAGTGCCACATCTGGGATCTCGGCGCAGGCGCGATCCAGCTTGGCGTCACCGACCTGGGGACGCTTTTGGCCGGCCAGCGGTCAGCGGTCAGCAGCCAGAGGCCGGTGAATGCCAGCCCGTCGGCCGCTGACCTCCGACCTCCGACCTCTGACCTCCTGAACAACCCGCGCTACGTGACCGACCTCGTGATCGACAACTGCTGCATCCACCGCCTCGGCACGGTCTGGCACGGCTCCTACGGCATCGTCAACCGCTTCGCGTCGCGCACGCGCATCACGCACAACGAGATTTTCGACACGCACTGGGACGCCATCGGCCTCGACGCGCGCTGGGACTGGAAAGGCGAGGCGTACTCGCACGGCAACGAGATCGCCTACAACCACCTGCACCACCTGGGCCTGCGCTACCAGACCGACGCGGCGGGCGTCTACCAGTTCGGGCCGCTCGACACCCACATCCACCACAACCTCATCCACGACACCGCGGCCTACCCCTACAACTGCGGCTACGCGGGCGTGTATCTGGACGAGCAGTCGCGCGGCGCGCGGGTCGAGAACAACCTCGTCTACAACGCCGACTGGTACGCCTACTTCCAGCACAAGGGCATGGACAACCTCTTCCGCAACAACATCGGCGCCTTCGCCCGCGACGGACTGATCCTGCGCGGCGGCCTGAACGAGCAGTGGCAGGCGAACTACATGGAGGCCTGCCGCAACATCTACGTCTCGAGCAACGCCGTCGCGATCAAGGCGGACTGGCAGCCCGGGCTCAAGCCGCCCCTGCTCCACAGCAACCTCTACCACACGATCGCCCCGGGCACAGCACTAACCTTCGCGGGCAAGAGCCTGTCCGAGTGGCAGGCGCTCGGCCACGACACAAACTCGGTGGTCGCCGACCCCGGCTGCCGCAACCCCGCCGCCTTCGATTTTTCGCTCCCGCCTGACGCGCCCGCCTGCCGGCTCATCGGCTTCGTGCCGTTCGACGAGGAGATCCGGAAGGCAGGCCTGACCGGCGAGGCCGCCTGGCGCGGCATCCCGAAGCGCTATCCGCCGCGCACGCCCTCCGCCGTCTGGTCCGAGGACGACTTTGCCCGGCTCAACGCGTTCGAGCTCGACCTGAACCCGCTGAAGGACGGCGACGAGCCCGGCATTTTCCGCCTAACCGAGCAGAAGGGCGCGGGGTTTGCGGTCACGAGCGAAGTCCCCGGCACGCGCGGCCCGAAATGCCTGAAGTGCACAGATAAGAAGGGCCTCCCGAAGTCCTTCTACCCGTACCTGCATGTCGCGCCGCGCGCGCTCACGCGCGGCCGCATCACGTTCACCTTCGCCGCGCGCCTGCCCGCCGAGGCGGCCCCCGCGCCATTCGCCGTCGATCTCCGCGGCCGCAACCAAGCCAGCGACACGGGCCCCTCCCTCACGATCGCCCGCGACGGCTCCGTGAAGGCGAGCGGCAAGCCGGTCTGCACGCTGAAGCCCGGCGCCTGGACGACCTTCGAGATCGCCTTCACTCTGGGCCCTGCGAGCACCGGCTCGTACACGCTGACGACGCGCACCGGCTCAGATGAAAAGACCCAGACGCTGCCTTTCGCCCACGCCACCTTCGATCAGCTCAGCTGGCTCGGCATCACCGCCCCCGCAGACGCAGACGGCTGCTTCTATCTCGACAGCCTGACCCTGACCGTCCGCGAATAGGCCTGCGGTTTGCAGGCGCAGCCGAGCCTCGCGCACCGCTGGGCGCGTCGCGGCCGCAGGGGGTTCGCAGCGCCGGGAATAGCCGCCTCCCCTCATTCTCAAACTCAAGAACAGAAACCGCATTCCCGAGCCCGCACGCGCGGCCCGACGCGACATTTCTGGCGTCGCCACCACATGCGACCACATGGCACGCGTAATGCTAACTATATCCTGACAGGAAATGAATATTGCCCGGTGTTGAATCTGAGATCCCTATGCCTAACTTCAAGCCGAAGAATCGCGGCACCCGGATTCGTCTGGTGAGGTCTAGCGC
>CAYLUN010000060.1:0-8887 GCA_964386865.1 uncultured Lentisphaeraceae bacterium
GTGCTCAAGGCCTGGGAGGGCCTCGGCTACTACTCCCGCGCCCGCAACCTCCAGAAGGCCGCCCAGTCACTCGCCGCGCGCGGCGGCGCGCTGCCGGCCACGTCGGCCGAGTGGGCCGCGCTGCCCGGCATCGGCGCCTACACCGCCGCCGCGATCGCCAGCATCTGCTTCGGCGAAGCAGCCCCCGTGGTGGACGGCAACGTCGCCCGCGTCTTCGCGCGCGTCCTCGCGTGGCCCGACGACTTCCGGAAGCCCGCCGCCCGCGCGAAGCTCGCCGGCTGGCTCCAGCCGCACATCGGCGCGTCGAGGCGCCCCGGCGATTTCAACCAGGCCATGATGGATCTCGGCGCGACGGTCTGCGCGCCCCGCGCGCCCGCCTGCGCCCGCTGCCCGCTGCGCACGGACTGCCTCGCGCAACGCCGCGGCCAGCAGGCCGACTTCCCCGTTAGGCCCGCCAAGAAAGCGGCCCCGGTCCGCATCGCCGCGGCCGCGCTCGCGCGCCACTCCGACGGCCGCGTGCTCTTCGTGCAGCGCCCTCCCAACGGGCTTCTCGGCGGCCTCTGGGAACTCCCGAACGTCCCGGGCACCAAAACGCCGACCCGCCGCGACGCCCTGCGCGCCCTGCGCGAGCAGGCCGGACTCGCGGCCGCCGGCGCGACGTTGCTCGGCACGGTCACCCACGCCTTCTCGCACTTCACGCAGATCCTGCACGTGTACGAGGTGCGGCTCCCGACGTCCGCCAACACGGGCGGACGGCAAGGGGCTGCCGTCCCTACCGCGGCCGGTCACGCGTCGGCTGCGGCGGTCTCTGGAGAGTCGGGCTCCGTCCCGACCGCTCAGCGCCCGGCGTCGCTCCTCGCGCTGCCTTCGGACCTTCCGCTCACGACCGCCACCCGCCGCGCCCTCGCGCTCGCGCGGTGAGGCTGGACGGGACTTTTACGCACGGGCGCGAGGGCGCAAGGAGTGGCGGCGAACTGATACCACGGCCGAAAAGTAAATGGACTAAACGGGCGGCCACACACACAGGGAGGGACGGCTTCCACGCCGTCCGCGCTTGCTCACTTCCCCAAGAAGTCCGGCACCGTCTTCTCGGCCTGCGCGCTGCCGGGCACCAGCAACACGCGGAGCTCGACCACGCCGCTCGCGGGCGCCTCGACCTCGAAGCTGACCATGCGCGAGCCTTTGTTGGCGACGTCCCACTCGTTCGGCGGCTTAGCCAGATCCGTCACCGCCCACGTCACCGTCGCGGGCGCGACGGCCCGTACCGACAGCGATTTTTCGCCATCTTTCAGCACCATGTCGCTGCCCTGAGCCTCACACGACTTGGCGCCTGTCACCAGGGCCCAGCGCACCTTCGCGCCCGGCTTGACGCCCGTCAGCCGGTCCTGAATCACGCCGGTGCGCGACGGCAGCAGCGCGCAGGCCCGCGTGACGCTCTGCGCCTGACCGGCGTACACCTCGTCCAGGTTGATCACCGTGTGCGGCAGGCGCGGATCCTTGTCAAACTCGACGATCTTGCCAAACCCTTTGGCCACGTGCAGCTGCCCGTCGATCGTCACCACGTTGTGGCTCGCGCTGCTCAGGCGGAAAATCTTCCAGCGGTCGGAGTCCTGCTTGGAGTTCCAGAGGTTCATGCCCAACTTCTCAATCGAGTAGTAGTTCTGCGAGCCCAGGTCGACGGCCCAGCGGAGCCCGTCCGCCTCGTAGATGAATGAGCCGGAGTCCATGTGCCCGTGGTTCTGCGTGGCCGGGCCTCCCTTGGTCGCCAGATACCCGGCGTTCGGGTCGTCCCACGAGGTCCGCATCACAATGATGGGCACGTGTCCCTCGCTCGCCCAGTTCAGCGGCATCCGGTTGGGCGCCTGCGCGTCCATGTCCTGATACCAGAAGAGCAGCAGCACAGGGAACGCCAGGTGCCGCAAGCCAGTCTTGCCCGGATCGTTCAACCGCACCGCGTCGCGCACGTCCTGGAGCTCACGCCGCAGCCAGTCGGGCCGGTCGCTGCGCAGGGCGAGCCACCAGAGCGCAAGCTGGTGGCTGCGGCCGTCGCCGCCGTCCGCGTAGTTGTAGAACCGTCCGCTCGGCCCGGTCGCGACGTTGATGTAGTCGCCCGTCTGGGCGAAGCCCGGCAGGTCGTACAGGCCGAAATCGGTGTCGAGCGACTTGCGCAGCAGGTCCATCAGGTAGACGTAGTAGGTCGTGCCGTAGGTCCAGTAGCCGGGCCCCTCGGGATAGCTGCCGTTGGGCTCGTAGGGCCGGATGGAGTTGGGCACCGACGTGACCGCCTGATGGATGATGTCTGCCGCCAGCTCGGGGTCTTGGTCGCGGATGGCCAGCGCGCCCGCCACCATGCCGCCCCAGCACACCTGCGACCAGTTGTTGTCGCCCTTGGTCCAGAAGTATTTTTTCGCCAGCGCCTGCTTGAGGCCCTTCTCGCGGATCGCGTCGCAGACGGTCTTGCGCGTGGGCTCGTCCAGCGTGTCGTAGAGCCAGTCGTAGCCCAGCGCGACGCCGAGCGTCATCTCGGCGGTGTCGAGAAAGTGGCTGGGGTTCCAGCTCTCGAAGGCGGCGGCGGCGAGCAGCTCCCGCTTGGCTCGGTCCGCGTACTCGCCCTTTCCCGTCAGCCAGTAGGCGGCGGCGAGCAGGCCCACGCGCTTTTCGACGTCGTGCTGGCCCTGCATGCGCATGCCCTGCATAACCCGCTGCACGGGCGCCTTGCCCATGACGCCGTCCGCATCGCGCACGATCCAGTCGCGGATCATCTTCCACTCGGGCTTCTGGTCGATCACCGCGCGCACCTTGGTGAAGGCGTCCGGCCGCCGCACAAAGAGGCGCGGGTGCGTCGCGGGCATCTTCTCGAGCCGCGCCTGAACCTCCTCCCGCGTCACCGCGCGCGGATCGGCCCGCTTCTCCGCCTCCGCCGCCCAGCAGCCGACGCACGCCACACACAGCCCTGCCAGCACCGTCCCTCTCTTCATTCCGCCCCCCTTATGCCGACTTGCGACGCTCGGCGCCCGCACCCTGACGCCGGGCGCGCGATTCCCGGCCCTCCGCCCTCTGCTCTCCGACTTTCGATTCACTGTACCACGATTCCGCCGAGGCGCACAAACCCCTTTATTCCGGCCCCCATCTGTGCTTAAATAACGCTTCGAACGGATTCCAAATCAGAGGCACCCATGACAGACCCGGCCTGCGTCTTCTGCAAGATTATCGGCGGACAGATCCCCTCCTCGAAAGTTTTCGAGGACGCGCACACGTTCGCGTTTCTCGACATCGCGCCTTTCGAGAAGGGCCACGTGCTCGTTGTGCCCAAACACCACACCGCGTTTCTGACCGATCTGCCGCAGCCGGAGCTGCTGCCCTTCATTTCGGCCGTCAAGAAGGTGGCCGGGCTCCTGCTCGAACGGCTCCCGTGCGACGGCTTCAACCTCGTCCAGAACAACGGTGCATGCGCGACGCAGGTCGTGCCGCACGTGCACTTCCACGTGGTGCCGCGCTGGAACGGACGCCCCATGAGCTGGACCCCCTGCACGTACGACGATCCGGCGGAGCTCGCCGTCCTCCTCCGCCGCCTCACCGCACCCACCTAGACGTCCGCACTCCCGCACGCCAGAACTCCCGAACTTTAGAACTTCAGAACTTCCCCCATGAACCCTTCCTTCCAAGACACCGTCGCCGAAATCTGCAAAAAGGACGCCCGCTACCAGCCGGACGCCTATTTTTTCCTCGTGGAGGCGCTGGATGTGACGGTCAAAGACATCCGCAAGAACCAGCCCGACCACGGCCGCCACGTCAGCGGCAAGGAGCTGCTGGAGGGCATCAAGGAGTACGCGCTCGACGAGTTCGGCCCGCTGACCCACACGGTCTTCGCGGAGTGGGGCATCCACGCCACGCTGGATTTCGGCGAGATCGTCTTCAACCTGGTCGAGGCCGGACGGCTCGGCAAGACTGAGAGCGACAGCCGCGAGGACTTCAAGAACGCCTACGATTTCGACAAGGCGTTCCTGCTGCCGTTCGAGCCGCAGTCGAAAGACCCGGTTCCGCCGCCCCGTACCTCCCGCCGCCGCAAACGCGCGTAGCGTACCAGCAATTCTAATCATGGCCAACCCTGTCCCGTGAAGACGGGCTGAAGCCCGGACTACAAACGGCTACGCACGCGGGTAGACGTGTTTGTAGTCCGGCCTTCAGGCCGTCTCAGGCCATAATTAGAATTGCTGGTAGCACACTGTAGACCTTGCATTGCCCGCGGCCTCATGACATACTAACGGCTCTTAAGTAGGGCAACCATGGACACGGTCGATCTATCCTGCAAACGTTTTCTTTTCCCGCCGATGCACCCGGAAGGGCAACGCTTTGTGCTCATCGCGGCCGTGCTCACCTTGCTCGCGACCCTGCTGTGGCAGCCGCTGAGCGTGCCCGGCCTTCTGCTGACGCTCGGCGTCTACCTCTTCTTCCGCGACCCCGAGCGCGTGCCGCCCCTCGACCCGCAGGCGGTGGTCAGCCCGGCGGACGGCATCGTCTGCCTGCTCATGCAGACGCCGATTCCTGCGGCGCTCGGGGCGGGCGGCACGCCGGTCTGGCGTGTGAGCGTCTTCATGAGCGTCCTGAACGTGCACGTGAACCGCATGCCCGCGGCCGGAACGGTTACCCAGGCGCGCTACATCCCCGGCAAATTCCTAAACGCCTCGCTCGACAAAGCCAGCGAGGACAACGAGCGACACCTTTACCTGATGCGGACCGAGGCGGGCCAGACGCTCGCCTTCGTCCAAATCGCCGGCCTCATCGCACGCCGCATCGTCTGCTTCGTGCGTGAAGGCCAGACACTCACGCGCGGCGAGCGGTTCGGCCTGATCCGCTTCGGCAGCCGCGTGGATGTCTACCTGCCTCCGGGCGTCGAGCCCGCCGTGCGCGTCGGCCAAATCATGGTCGCGGGCGAGACCGCCATTGCCCGCCTGTAACGGTTTTTCACAGGTGTCACCCATGGGTAAGTTCAGATTCCGCAAGCGCAAGCACAAGCCGCACGCCGAGCGCGAGATCCCGCTCCGCACGATGATCCCGAACCTGGTGACCCTCATGGCCGCAGCGAGCGGCATCACCTCGATCCGCTACAGCTGCCAGGGCCACTGGGATCACGCGGTGGTCGCGATCTTCATCGCCTGCGTGCTCGACGGCGTCGACGGGCGCGTGGCGCGCATGCTGAGAGCCACCTCCAAGCTGGGGGCGGAGCTGGACTCGCTGTCGGACTTCGTGAGCTTCGGCGTGGCGCCGGCCCTGTTCATCTACTTCTGGATCATGCAGAAGGTCCCGCTCGAGAGCGCGGCCTACCCGTTCCGCGGCGTCTTCTGGGCGCTGGCGCTCTTCTACGCCATGTGCGGCGCGTTCCGGCTCGCCCGCTTCAACATCATGATCGATGACGGGCCGACCCAGCCCTACTGGAAGCACTTCTTCTTGGGGCTGCCCGCCCCCGGCGGCGCGGGCCTCGTGCTCACGCCGGCCATCTGGCAGCTGCACACCGAGTCCGACCTGTTTCAGACGCCCTGGATCGGCGGCGCGGTCCTCGTGATCTGCGGCGTGCTGATGGCCAGCCGCGTCCCGACGATCTCGGCGAAGAGCGTGCGGGTGCCGGCCAAATACATGGTGCCGTTCCTGCTCTTCATCATGTTCGTAATCAGCATGCTCGTCTCGCAGTTCTGGCTGACGCTCGGCGTGATCGGCGTGACCTACTACACCTCGATTCCGATCGTCGGGTTCATCTTCCTGCGCATGCGCAAGCGCCACGACGCGCGTAACCCGGAGCCGCCCCCCGCGCCGGCTTCGCCAGCCGCTGCGGCTGTCCAATGACTCGGCGTTCGGGCAGGGACGCCGCCCCGCCGGCGTCCGTGGACGGCAGAGGGCGGCCGTCCCTACCGCAGTGAGGACAGCGGACGACAAAGGACAGACCTCCGTCTCGGCGGAGCCGGACCGACTCAGCTCACTTCGCTGCGCGCGGCCCCATCTGCTCGGCCGGTATCGGCTGGAAACCGGGAATCAGGCGGAACACCGCCGCGTCGGGCTTGAGGCGGAAGTCGCCCGCCGCCAGGTTTACGAAGCCCGGGTCGTCCGCCGTCACCACGTCCGTCTCGTTCGTGGCCCAGCGGTTGCTTTTGACCTCGCCACACCGCACGAAGAGGTTTCGCAGCGCGACGTTGTCGCGGTCCGCGCCGGGCTGCGGGCTCATGAAGCCGGCCAGGTGCGGATAGCGCTCCGTGTACGGCGCCTTCGTGATGTCCACGTCCTTGAGCAGCCGCTCCTGCCACAGCGGCGCGCGGATGAACTCCGCCCAGCGCGTGTCGCTCCACGGCGCCGAGCCCAGCGCCCGCTTGCATTCGACGAAGATGTTGTTCTCGGCCCGGTTGGCGTGCCCGCCGTGAGAGAAAACCGTGCCGAACGACCCCTTGCCCGGGTCGCCGCAGCGGTAGAAGATGTTGCCGTAGACGGTCTCGCCGCAGTCGCCGTCGTCGAAATACACCGCCGCGTTGCCGTGCCCGCGCGGGCTGCCGATGTCGCGCCAGAGATTGTAGCGGAGCACGTTGCCGCAGCACGACGGGTTGCGCCCCTTGTAGAACGCCGCCGCGTCATCGGATGAGGCGCACACGTTGCTCACCACGTTGTACTCGAACAGGTGGTCGTTGCCAGAGACGCTCACCGCCTGGTGCGGCGCGTCGTACAGGAAGTTGTGCCGCGCCGCATTGCCGACGCCGGCGAGGTGGAGCGCGCTGGCATAGGTGAGCTGATGCACGGAGAAGCGCCCGATGCGCGTGTCCTCCACCACGTGCCCAGCCGGCGCCAGCGCCTTGCGGTCGCCGCCGCCCAGATAGATGCCGCCCGTGCCCGTGTCGTGGATGTCGCACGACGCGACGCGGTTACCAGCCCCGCCGTCCAGGTGGATCGCTTTCCGGCGGATGTTGCGGATCTCGCACGCCTCGACCGTGACATTCCGGCAGTCGCTCACGTGCAGCGCGTCGCCCTGCGCCTCCTCGAAGACCAGCCCGCGCAGCGTCAGGTTCGCCACGCCCTGCAGCGCCACCAGCGGCTCGTCGCGCGTCGCCAGCGCGACCCGCGCCTTCTCGATCCGCTCCGGCGGCCAGAAGTAGAGCCGGTTGGCCTCGCGGTCGATGAAATACTCGCCGGGGCTGTCCAGCTCTTCGAACACGTTGACCGCCCGCCAGCGCCGCGGCGAGGGGTTGCCTTGCCGCACGCCATAGGTGTGGCCGACCTTCAGCGCGATCTCCTTCTTCGCCGGATCGATGGCCGCCACGCGGATTGCGTCGTCGTACCAGTCGAAGCACCAGAAGCCGTGCAGCCACACGCCCGCGTCCACCTTCCAGCGTGACGGGCGGTCGCCGTCGTACGTGAACACGCCGCCCTTGTTCTCCGTCGGGCGCGGCTTCTTCGGGTCGGCCGAATCCGTGACCGAGCCGTCGTTCTTCATCGTGCCTTTGTCCACGATTTTGGCGATCGTCGCCCAGCCCTCATTCGGCCAGCGGGCCAGCGTCATGCGCCTGCCGTTGAAGAACAGCTCCGGCACGGCGAACGGCAGGCGGAAGCTGTCGGCGATCTTCGGCGGCTGCGGCACGCCCAGCGCGTTCAGGTCCGCGCACAGAACCTCGCCCTGCGCGGCCGGCTCCAGCCGCGCCTTGGCCGCCGCGTCGCGGACCGGCTGGAACGCCGAAGCGGGAAGCATCCGCGCCCCGCTCACCGCGGCCGATCCGCCCGGCTCGGCGGCGACCACCACGGGCGCGCCCACGAGCCCCGAGTCGCCCGGCGAGAACTGGACTTTCGCGGCGGGCGCGTAGCGGCCCGCGTGCAGCACGATCTCCGCGCCGCCGGTCAGCGGCCCCGCCTCGCGCGCCGCCCGCAGCGCGTCCCGCGCCCGCTCCAGCGTCGCGAAAGGCTTGTCGGCCGTGCCCGGCCCCGCGTCGTCGCCGTCCGGCCGCACGTGGAACACAGCCTTCTCCGCTCCCACCGCCGCCCGCCGGATCGCCTCGGCCCAGAAGCGGCCCAGCGCCTTCGATCCCTGCTCGTTCGGATGCAGGAAGAAGACGCCCTGCTGGCCGTCCTCATGCCGCATGTCCGTCAGGTGGTTACGCTCGAAGTGCGCCCAGCCCAGCTTGCTGCCCTCGAAGACCTGGCCGGGGCGCGACCTGTCATAGGCCGCGGCCAGCGCCGCGATTTCAGGCCAATACGAGCGCAGGCGCGCCTGCCCTTCTGCCAAGTAGCACGAGCGGTTGTAGGTGTTGGTGCTGTACCACACCGGATAGTGGAACACGACTTTGGCGCGCGGGTACGCGGCCAGCAGGCGGTCGGTGATCGCCCGGAGGTTCGCGCGGTACGTGGCCGGCGCCATCGGCGCGCCGTTGGGGCCTTTGCAGGCGCTGTCGTTGGCGCCGAGCATGATCGAGAAAACCAGCTCGCGGTCGGGCGACACGAAGGCGTCGGCCGCCTCTTTCACGCCGAGCGCGTCCTTGCCGTCCGCGGCGAGGAAGTCCAGCGTCGTGTGGCCGCTGTGGCCCTGATTCGAGACGCGCACCTCGCCCACGCCCGCGCAGCCCCGCAGGTAGTCCGCCGCCGCCTCGACCGGCGTCTTCGGCTGCGTGATGCTGTCCCCGATAAACACGATGTCCAGCTTGACCGGACGCCGCTCCGCCGCGCCTGCGACAGCCGCTGCCGCCATCAACGCTATCGCCCACACTGTATGCCGCTTCATGCCGTTACGTTCTCCTTCAACTCCCGCGTTCCGATTCTGCGGCAGGGACCGTAGCCCCCTGCCATCCGCAAATCCCCGCCCGGCCACCCCGGTAGGGACGGCAGCCCCCTGCCGTCCGCAAGTCCCCGCCCCGGTAGGGAC
>CAYLUN010000060.1:8987-34337 GCA_964386865.1 uncultured Lentisphaeraceae bacterium
CCGGTAGGGACGGCAGCCCCCTGCCGTCCGCAAGTCCCCGCCCCGGTAGGGACGGCAGCCCCTGACGTCCGCAAGTCCCCGCCCCGGTAGGGACGGATCCCCTGCCGTCCGCATGTCCCCTCCCCGGTAGGGACGGCAGCCCCCTGCCGTCCGCAAGTCCCCGCCCCGGTAGGGACGGATCCCCTGCCGTCCGCATGTCCCCTCCCCGGTAGGGACGGCAGCCCCCTGCCGTCCGCGGACGCCGACCGGCCGGCGTCCCTTCCGAAAAACACGTTCACCCCAGCTCCGCGACCGTCACCTCGGCCGGCGCCTTGCCGCCGAGCGCCGCCACGGCGGCGGCTTTTCCGGCCGCCTCGCCCAGCGCCACGGCGTTGCCCGTGACGCGGTAGCTCGAGTGCGCGATGAAGTCGCCGCTGATGCAGCGGCCCGCGAAGAGCAGGCCCTTGACGTCCTTCGCGACCAGCGCCCGCAGCGGAATATCGTAGGGCTTGGCTCGCCACGGATGCGCCTCAATCCCCTTGGTCTTCTTGGGGTCGAGCGCGTGGACGTCCACGCCGAAGGTCGCGCGGCAGACCGCGTCATCGAAGCGCCGGCCCTCTTTGAGGTCGTCGGCCGTGACCGTGTAGAGCCCCCGCAGGCGGCGGCCCTCGCGCACGCCGATCTGCTCGGCCGTGGCCACGAGGCGCAGGCTCTTCCATACGCCGCCGGTGCCGCGCAGGCCGTCGATCAGCGCGTTCAGCTCCTTGCGGGCGTGCAGCGTCGCGCGCGTCACGTCTCGGGCGCTGGTGCCCTTGAAGCCGTACTCGTGGTTCGCCATCAGAATGAAAAGGTCATCGCGCACGCGGAAAAGCGAGGGCTTCGCGTAGGAAGGCGAGTGGCCGCCCGCCTCCATCGCCACCCGCAGCGCGTCCTTGGGCGCGGCCCACGACTGGGCGGCGTCGATGTCGTTGTAGAACGCCTTGAGGTCCGGCGCATGTACGCCCGCGACCAAGCAGATCAGGCTCATGGGCTGCGTGAGGCCCGTCTCGGGCTGGCCGAAGTCGAAGCCGCACCCCGCCTGCGCGCCGAAGTCGCCGTCGCCGGTGGCGTCGACGAAGACCGTGCCCGCCACAGCCTCCCGGCCGGACTTGGACTCGGTGACCACGTGTGTCAGCTGCCCGTTGGCGGCGACGGCCGCCGCCGAGCGCGTGTGGTAGCGGACCTCCACGCCGGCCTCCTCGCAGAGCGCCTCAAGCTGCGCCTTCATGACCTCCACGTCGTAGGCGTTGGTTGGCTTGCCCCCCGGCGTGACCGTGCGCGCGCCGCAGTCGTTGAGCCGCCGGATCAGCTCGTCCATGACGCCCTTCTTGTTGTCGCAGTCGAGCAGCCACGCGAGCAGGCCGGAGGTCCAGATGCCGCCGAGGCATCCGTGCTGCTCCAGCAGCAGCGTCTTCGCGCCTTTGCGGGCCGCGCACACGGCTGCGGCCACGCCGGCAGGCCCGCCGCCGCACACCACCACGTCGGCTGACTCGGCGACCGGGATGTCGCGCGCAGGCTCCCTCACCGTTGCGCCCCGCGCCACCGTCTCGGCCGCAAGCGCCTGCCCCGTCACGGCCGCAGGTAATGCCGCAGCCAGCCCGCCCAGCCTGATGAAATCTCGTCTGTTCATTCGCAAGCCCCCCTGTCGCTGCGATCAGCGTGTTCGAACCATACACGCCAAGGCCCACCACTGGCAATGAAAATGTTGTTCGTCTGTGTGCCCGCATTCTCGCGCATTCGTGCTTTACACCACAACCCGTTTGCGTCATAATCCAAATACTCAATCGCTTTGATAGTCTATTGGTGTGAAGAGTGCGGGCGGGAACGCCAAGGAAGGAGGCGCGCCATGAGGATACAGAACGTCACGCTTCGCTGCGAGGAAGGCCTCCACCTGCGCATCGCTTCGAAAGTCGCAAAAATCGCCCAGAAGGCCGGCGGCCTCGTCCACATCAGGTGCGAGGGCTGCCCCCGCGCAGACGCCTGTTCCGTGCTGGATCTGCTGACGCTCGGCGCGACAGCGGGCACGCCCCTTGAGATTGAGGCCGAGGGCCCGAACGAGGAGCGTGTGCTGCTCGAACTGGCCAGCGTGTTCGAGTCTGGCGGCGGCATCTGATCGCACCCCCGTGCTCTCGCGCCGCGGCGCAACGGCGATCCTCTGGCTCTGAAACTGGCTCTCTAGTTCCGGCGCTGTGTCGCCGGAAACTGGCGTTGTGTCGCCGGAAACTGGCTCTGTAGTTCCGGCGCTGTGTCGCCGGAAATGGCGCTGTCTACGGAAACACGCCTCAGGTCGGCTGCCCTTGCGTCATCTAGTCGTGTTCTCGCGCCGTGTTAGCGGTTTGCCGCCTCGCCCCGCTTTGCTATAGTATTCCCAAAAGGCGGGTTGCTCGAACCGGGTGCCGCCTGAAAGGGAGAACGGATGCAGACAGGCGCGAAGGCTCTACTGATCGTGACGGCTGCGGGGTCGATGGCGCTTACCCTGGGCTCACGGGCGCTCGCCGCGACCTTCGCCGTCTCGCCGGCCGGCAGCGACGCGAGCCCCGGCACGCAGGCGCAGCCGCTGGCTACGCTCGAGGCGGCCCGCGACGCGGCCCGCAAGGCCGGCGCGGGGCCGCACACGATCCGTCTCCTCCCCGGCGCGTACTACCTGGAGAAGCCGCTCACGCTGGACGCGCAGGATAAGGGGCTGACCATCGAGTCCGCCACGACCAACAGCGTCGTGCTCTATGGTGGAAGGCGGGTCGCCGGCTGGCGGCGCGAGGGCGACCGCTTCTGGATCGCCGACCTGCCCGGCGTCAAGGAGGGCGCGTGGGATTTCCGCGCGCTGCTCGTCAACGGGCGCCTCGCCGAGCGCGCCGTCTTCCCGGGCACAAACACCTTCGACAACCTCGGCACCTGGAGCCTCCCCCTCCTGCCCGCCGTGGCGGGCCACTGGGAGCGCAAGCCCACGCGCGAAGAGTCGACCACCATGCCCTACAAGCCGGAGGACCTCCCGGCTAGCCTCGACGTGCGCAACGCCGAGGTCCGCATGTATCACATGTGGGCCGAGTCGCTGGTGGGCGTCGCCAGCAACGACCTGCAGCGGCACGCGCTGCTCCTCTCCTCCGAGCCCGCGTGGCCGCCGGGCGCCCTGAACCGCAGGAAGTACGTGGTCTACAACACGCGCGAAGGCATGACCCGCCCCGGCCAGTGGTATCTCGACCGCACCGCCGGCCGCCTGGTTTATTGGCCGCTGCCGGACGAGGATCTGGCGAAGGCCTCGGTCGTCGCGCCCACCTGCGAGCGCGTCATCGCCCTTCTCGGCACCCAGCAGAAACCGGTCGAGGGCGTCACGCTCCGGGGCTTCAGCGTACAGGCGACCACCGCGCCGCTCAAGCCCGCCAGTTTCGGCGCGGCCGCGTTCGACGGCGCCGTCCACGCGGTCTACGCCCGGTCGTGCGCGTTCGAGAAACTCGAAATCTGCAACGCGGGCGGGCTCGGCTTGCGCGCGGACAACCTGTCCGACAGCCGCGTCACCGACTGCCACATCCACCACATCGGCGCGTGCGGCGCCAAGGTCGGCGGCACCGGCACGCTCATCGCGCGCAACCACATCCACCACCTCGGCGTCTACTACCCGAGCGCCGCCGCGTCTGTGCTGGGCGGCGGCGCGATGCACATCTACCGAAACGAGATCCACGACGCGCCCTACTCCGGCATCATCAGCGGCGGCGGCGGCAAGGGGAACCTGATCGAGGAGAACCTCATTTACCGCGTCATGCGCGAGCTGCACGACGGCGCGGCGATCTACGGCAACATGGACGCCTGCACCATCCGCGGCAACGTGGTGCGCGACGTCGTCCAGGTCGGCAGCGGGTTCGGCGCGTCAGCCTACTACCTCGACGAGGGCGCGAAGGACTGCATCGTCGAGCGCAACGTCGCGCAGGGCGTCCCCATGCCGACCCACAACCACATCACGCGCAACATCATCGTGCGCGACAACGTCTTCATCGCCGACGGGGACATGACCGTCTCGTTCCAAAGCTCCGTGGGCGGCACCTTCGAGCGCAACACGCTCGTCGTGCCCGGCAAGCTGACCGTGCGCCAGCCCAACGGCATCAAGGCGTGGAAGGGCAACGTCATCTACCAGGGCGGCGACGGCGCCACGGGCAGCCCCCAGGCCTTCACGATCAGCGACAGCGTGCCGGCCGAACCCGCTCCGGGGCGCAAGGCGAACGCCGCCGAGGCCGCGCGCGTCGCGTCCGCACCGGCCATCAACGGCGAGATCACGACCGCGGAGTGGCCGGGCAAGCTTCAGTCGCTCGACCGCGAGCCCTCGCGCTTCCGGGTCGGCGGCGCGCCGGTCTTGGCGAAGTTCGCCTACGATGACCAGTGCCTCTACGTGGCCGCAAACGTGACCATGTTCGGGCCCGCCAAAGTCAGCACGAACTCGGTCTGGGGCAAGGACGACGGCGTGGAGATCTGCCTCGCGGGAGTGGCGCCCGACGGCAAGCCGGCCACGTTCATCGTGCGCGGCTTCGCGGCCGGCGCGCTCCAGAGCGCCACCGATGCCGGCGCGCCCGCGGAGGCCGCCGCGCGGCTGGGCCGCGAGACGCGCTTCTGCGCCGCCTCCATCGGCGGCCCCGGCGGCGCGCTGTTCGGCAAGGGCTGGCGCGGCGAGTGGGCCATCCCCTTCGCGGCGCTGGGCCTCAAGCCCGAGCCCGGCCTGAAGGTCGCCTTCAACATGGGCGCGTATTGCAGCGAGTTCGGCGAGTGGCACTGCTGGGAGGGCACGCAGGCCGAGAACTGGCGGCTCGACCAGGCCGGCGCGCTGCAGCTCATGAAGGACAAGTGAGGTCAGGCCGCTCCGTAGGGCTGCGTCCAGGCCACCTGAGTTTCGGGATGAAAGTGGCGCCTGTAGCCGCACGGGGCGTCGGACTCCACGCGCGCCCGCACATAGAGGTCGTCCGGCGCCATCCGGTAGGTGGCCTCGGTGCCCTCGGCCAGGTGCGCGGTCTTGCCGATGTCGGTCGAGTAGACCGGGATCGTGCGCGCGCCGCGCCCTTTCTCCGCCGGGCTCGCGACGGCGCGCACCGTCTGGTCGAAGCCCCGCTTCGTGGTGATGAAGCGAATGCGGTATTTCACGTTCGGCGCAGCCTGAACCTTCACGCGCAGCGTCCTGCCGGCCGCGCTGAACGCCACGTCGTCCAGCAGCGCGCCGCAGGTGGCGTAGAAGTCGCCCGCGTGCATCGCGGCGAGCAGCGCGTCCGGCGTGAGGGCCGCGCTGCGCACCATGACCCACGCGTCCTCCAGCCGCTGCTCGGGCGTGCGGTCGAGGTAGACGTGCGTGTCATCCGAGCCGACGCCGTACAGGAGCGCCTGGCCCTTCAGGCTGCGGAACGCGTTGACCGCGTCCCAGAAGCTGTCGTTGTTCACGCCCGGCGCGTCCGGGTGCGGCGCGAAGGCCGACCCGCCGTTGCACACCTCGAAGAAGCGCACCTCCGGATTGTCGATCAGATCCTGCGGCGCGATATCCCAGTAGACCCACTGCGGGTGGTTCAGCGTCAGCAGGGACGCCCGCTTCATCTTCGCGGCCAGCGCCGAAACCTCCGCCGCGTCGCGCCGAATCAGCTCGCCGACGCTCATAGGGTCGTCCTTGATCTGCTTGCTGAGGGGGCCGCCCTTGACGAAAGGTATCGAGTCCGGCAGGTTCACGCAATTCAGGTGAACCTGAATGCCGTTCAGCACCTGGGTGATCTCCACGGCGGGCAGCAGCAGAAACGTGCCGGGCTCGTCGAAGCGCTCCTGCATCTCGGCGTACGTCTTCAGCCTCACCTCGGTCTTGCCGTTCTGCAGCCGGGCCTCAACACCTGAGCCGAAAGCCTTGACGTAAGCGTCGAAGATCGGACGCGTCACGACCGGAGGCCATTTGCCCTCCTTCTCCTCCACCGGCCGCCACTGGCTGGCGTCGTCCGCGAACACGTTGTGGTCGCTCAGCCCGACGAAGTCATAGCCCAGGCTCTTGTAGATGTCGATCGCCTGCTCCGGGAAGGCCCGCCCATCCGACCAGTAGCTGTGCATGTGCAGGTTGCCGCGATACCAGCGCGCGCCCGCCGCGCCCCTTTGTTCGCCCGCCGAGCGGCAGCCCGCCAGCAGGCCCGCACCACCATATCCAAACGCCTTCAGCGCCTCGCGGCGCGTCAACAGTCCCCGCATCTCGCCCCCCTCTTCGCTGCCGGATGGCCGTTCACTAACAGTGTCCGTTATGGTGCGAAATACGGGGTTCGGATGCAAGCTGAAACGGTTAGGCCGAAACGCTCAGCCAGCGACTTGTACGTTTCTTGTAAGACGCCCGCCTCCTCAAGCGTAGTAAGGTTAGAAGCCAACCGAAAGGAGACCCGCCATGAACACCACAATCGACCTGCTGCCCAACTACAGCGAACCCAGCTACCTGTGCCGCCTCGCCAGCATGTTCCGCGGCCTGCGCCAGCCCCGCAACACGCGCGCGTACAAAGAGGCCGTGATCGAGACCCAGCGCCTCTCCGCCCCTGTCGCCGCCCTTGTTCTGCCCGCCTTGTGCGTCACCTTGCTGACGCTTCTCTCCTCACGCGAAAGTCGCGACGACCCCGCGTACGAGGTCTTCCGGCTGGAACCCGACACCCTCGACATCCTGAATGACCCGGCCCTCGTCAAGGCCGACGATCCGCCACCGCCCTCCGATATCGTCAACACCCTCGTCGCCCCGGACGTGTCCGTGCGCACAGACAAACCCGAAGAGGCCGCGCGCCCCGGCCCGACGCCGATCGCCGACATCAGCGCCGTGCGGAACATACCCAGCGTCATCTTCATCAAAGACCTGTATGGGGTGAATCGCTCGAGCGGCGTGCGCGGCCAACTGATCGCCGACAAAGGAGGCGACCAGCGCACCGAGGACGCGGTCATGCTGGCCCTGCGCTGGCTCAAAAAGAACCAGCAGCCGGACGGCTCGTGGAACAAGAACAAGGTCGCCATGACCAGCCTCGCCGTGCTGACCTTCCTCGCCCACGACGAGCGGCCCGGCTACTCCGCCGAGTTCGGCCCGACGGTCCAGCGCGCGCTGGAGTATCTGCTGTCCGTCCAAAACCCATCGACCGGCCGCCTGCCCGGCAACTACGACCACCCGATCGCCACCTACGCGCTGTGCGAGGCCTACGCCATGACCCGCAACCCGAACGTCAAGGCCGCAGCCCTCGCCGCCCTTGACCCGCTCATCAAGGGCCAGCACCCCACCGGCGGCTGGACCTACAACCTCGACCCGGCCGTCGACAAAGAGACCGGCACCTACCGCGACGACACCTCTTACATGGGCTGGTGCGCGCAAGCGCTGAAGGCCGCAAGGATGGCCGGCCTGCGCCCCGATGGGCTCGACAAGGCCTGCAAGCTGGCGGTCAGGGGCTTCAAGAAGAACGCCGCGCCCGGCGGCGGCTTCGGCTACACCGCGCCCGGCGCGGGCGGACTCACCGGCGTCGGCACGCTCTGCCTACAACTGCTCGGGGCGGCCGACGAGCGCGAGGTGAAGAAGTCGCTTGACCTCATGGCCGCCTGGCAGCCCTCCTTCGACGTCAAAGGGCCCATCGGCAATTCGCTCCAATACTACTTCTACTACGCCACGCAGGCCAAGTTCCACGAGGATGGCAAGCGCTGGGACAACTGGAACCAGACCATGAAGACGGTTTACGTGAACGCGCAGCAGATCGAGCGGAACGCCATCAAGGACCCGCAGGGCCGCGACCGCGACATCGGCTGGTGGGTCAACGGCGATGCCCATACCGACCGCCCGGTGATGGACACCTGCCTCGCCGCGCTCCAGCTCATGGTCTACTACCGCTACCTGATCACGACCAGCGTCGCCGCCGTCAGCGTGGAGCCGGAGATCAAGGCCTCGGCCGAGGAGTCCGGCGACATCCCCGTCCTCGTCCCGCTCAACCTCTGAGCCCCTGAACCATGAACCATGAACCATAAACCATAAACCATGAACCATGAACCATGAACCTCCCCAACCTCCCCAACCCAAGTTTCCCGCTATTCCACCATTCCATCACTCCGCCCTTCCATGCTATGCTTTCACATTGTGAACGGAGGGAACACAGGAGCGGGCGGGCTGACCGCCGTCATCGAGGCGTTTCAGGCGCCTCTCCTGCGCTATTCGGCCCGCCTGCTGAACAACGTTACGCTGGCGCAAGATGTAGTTCAGAACACGCTCGTCAAGCTCGCGCGGCGCGTGCCGCCTGCGGAAGGGCCGAACGACGAGGTGCGCAACTGGCTCTACCGCGTCGCGCACAACGAGGCCGTGGACCTGATCCGCTCCGAAGAGCGCAAGCGGCGGCTGGTCGCCGCGTACACGGAGCAGCGGGACTCGGAGACCGACGGCGGCCTGTGTTTCGACACCGGCGCAGACGAGCAGGAGCGGCTCGTGCTGGAGTGCCTCGGCGTGTTGTCCGAGCTCCAGAGACAGGTGGTGCTGCTCCGCCTGCAGCAGGGTTTGAGTTACGATGAGATCGGCGCGGTCGTCGGCGAAAAGAGCGGATATGTCGGCAACCTGCTCCACCACGCCGTCAAGGCCCTTGCCGCCGAAGTGAAGCGCCGTGAGGAAGGAGCCGCACCATGTGCCCGCATGAAGAGAAACTGACCGCCTGGCTCCTCGGCGATCTTCCGCCTGGGGAGCACGAGTCCCTGACGCGCCACCTTGACGGCTGCGCGGCCTGCCGCGCCGTCCGGGACGAGCTGTCGCGCGTCCTGACGCCCCTGCGCAGCGCGCTCGCCAAAGACAGCCTCTGGCGCGACGCGGCAGGGACGGCAGCCCCTTGCCGTCCGCACCACGGCACCCCCTTGCCGTCCGCGCCCCCGACGGTAGGGACGGCAGCCCCTTGCCGTCCGCCGCTCTGGGCCTGGCTCTGGCTCCGCCCTCACGATGGCCTGAAGCGCGCCGCGCTTCTGGCCGTCTCGTTCGGCACCCTCTTCGCGCTGATCAGCGCGGTCTATCGGAGCGCGAATCGCGAGCGCGTGCCGGCGGGCGACATCACCCACATCGAATTTCACAAGGCATCGGACGAAGCCCCCGCCCCGGCGCTCGCGCCGATGCCGCAAGCCGACAAGGCAGACGACGCGTCAACAGACCGCCTCGCGGCTGAGGCCAAGCGCAGCGTCGCGACGTTCTCGGTGGCAAGCAAGCCCGTCCCGCACCCCGCGCCGCCCGCGCCCGAGCCGCGTATGCCCGAGCTGCGCCGGCTGGTCAACGCCGAGGCCCCGAAGGCCGCCCCGGCAGAGGCGGCGGCTCGTTCCGACGCCGCTTCTGGAGGGCCGGCCTCCGTGCCGGCCGCACCTGCCGCCAAAGCCGCCGCCGTTGCCAAGCGCGAACGCGCCAAGCCCTCGGCCGTCACAGCTACGCGCCCGCCCGCCAACCTGCAGGCCAAGCCCCTGTTGCTGGCGGGCGCCACGCTCGCGCCCACCAACTCAGCCGCCACCAACGCCATCCCGACCAACGCCGTCCCGCCGACCGCCGCCAAACGCAAGCCATGAAACCGAAACCCACACGACCCATCCTCGTCGCCGCGCTCCTCCTCGCCGCCGGCTGCCGCACCACCTACATCACGCAGGTGCAGGATCGCGACACCGTCCACCAGCTCGCGCCGTTCCTCTACATCCTGAGCGGCAACTACGACGGCGTCACCACGGTCGCCCAGTTCAAGGCGGCGGGCACCCTCGGCATTGGCACCTTCGACGGGCTCGACGGCGAGGCCGTGCTGCTCGACGGGACGCTCTACCAGGTGAAGGGTGACGGCTCGGTCGGCGTGCCCGACGAGGCGTGCCGCATGCCCTTCGGCGCCTGCACGCTGTTCGACAGCGACCTGCGGCGCACCATGCGGCGCATCGGCTCCTACGAGATCTTTTCCAAGACGCTGGAGGGCGACTTCGCGGACAAGCAGCTCTTCTACGCGGTGCGTGCGGAGGGGCTTTTCACGAGCATCCGCGTGCGGAGCTGCGACCGTCAGGGCAAGCCTTACCGCCCGCTCGCGGAGGCGACCAAGCAGCAGCACGAATACGCGTACGAGAAGGTGCGCGGCACGCTGGTCGGCTTCTGGACGCCGCCTTTCGTGCACGGCTCGGTCGGCGTGCCCGGCTTCCACCTGCACTTCCTCTCCGACGACCGCACCCAGGGCGGGCACGTGCTCGACTTCCGCGCCGACGCGCTCTCCATCGCGCTCGACCCGACCCCGCGCCTGACGATCGACTTCTCGACGCCCGTCGCCGTGCCCCTGGTCGAGGCCGACATCGACCGCCAGGTCCACGACTCCGAGCGCCAGCGCAAATAGCCGCGCATCAAAATGGGCGGCTCACGGGTACGTCCCCTCTCGCTGGGGCGCGAGGCTGCGCCGAGCCGTCCCTTCTCGCTGGGGGGCGAGGCTGTGCCGCGCCGCCTTGCGCGCTCCGTACGAGCGGCTCACCGCAGGTTCGCCCCCCAAGAGTCCGTGGAGTCCCTAGCACTGGGACGCGAGGCTGTGCCGAGCCGTCCCCTCTCGCTGGGGGGCGAGGCTGTGCCGAGCCGCCTCGCGCGCTCCGTACGAGCGGCTCACCGCAGGTTCGCCCCCCAAGAGTCCGTGGAGTCCCTCGCACTGGGGCGCGAGGCTGCGCCGAGCCGTCCCCTCTCGCTGGGGGGCGAGGCTGTGCCGAGCCGTCGTGCGCCTCCCCGCGGTTTGCGAACAGCGAGTATGCCGTTCCAGTTACTCTTTCGAGTTTCAGGCGCACGACAGTCCAATTCCTTCTCGGCAGTGGCACTCATGTTATGTCGCCGGAACCAGCGCCACGCGGAAGCCGAGGACGTTGAGCTTGTCCGACGGGCCGTCCCAGCTGCGCTCGGCCGAGCGGCAGCGCGCGGGGACGCTGCCGAAGCCCCCGCCGCGGAGCGAGCGGAACTCGCTCGACGCGGAGCCTGCGGGGTCGGTCACCGTGCCGGGCCCGTGCTTCTCATACCCGTCCTGGCACCACTCCCACACGTTGCCGTGCATGTCGAAAAGCCCCCACGCGTTCGGCCGCTTCTGCCCCGCCGGGTGCGTCGACTCCCCGCTGTTGCCGCTGTGCCACGCGACGTCGTCCAGGTTGCCCGCGTAAGGCCCCGCCGTCTCCGCCCGGCAGGCGTACTCCCACTCCGCCTCTGTGGGGAGCCGGCAACAGAGCCGGCCCCGCACATCCGCCGTAGCCTTGGCGATGGCGGACGAGGCCAAACGCGCGTTCAGCTTCTGCACGAAAGCCTGGCAGTCCTCCCACGAAACACGCTCCACCGGCAGCTGCGGGCCTTTGAATTGGCTGGGGTTCGACCCCATGACCGCCTCCCACTGCCGCTGCGTCACCTCGTGCCGGCCCATCCAGAAACCACGGGTCAGCGTCACCTGGCGCTGGATCTCGTCGCCCTCCCGCTCAAGCTCGTTCGTCGGGCTGCCCATCTGGAAGCTCCCCGCCGGGCACCACGCCAGCTCCAATTTCACCTCGCCCCCGAGGTCGATCGTCTCCGCGTCTCCGGGACGGGGCTCCGGCCGGACAGCGGCCTTCACGTCCCGGCTTCGCGCGGCCGGCGCCTGCAGCTCCGCCGCCCGCCGCGCGTCGAGGGCCTTCTGCTCGGCGGCCGCCCGCTCGCGCTCCGCGGGGCTCACCCCCTGCACCTCAACTGGCGCGCGGGGCACCAGCGCGCCCCGCCCCAGAACCGTGGCCTCAGCCCTCCGGTACTGCTGCTCGGCGGCGGCGACAAGCCCCCGGAGCGGGCTCAGCTCGCCCGGCCTCGCCCCGGTCGCAACGGTCGCCGCCAAGGCCGCCAGCGCCACGGCCAAGGCCGCCAGCGCCGCGACGAGCGCCGCGAACGCCCCCAGCCGCACCGACAGCCGCCGGTCGTCGCCGGCCTGCTCCACCAGCGCCCGCAGCTCATCCGCGCTCCAGATCCGGTCGGCCGGCTCGGTCTGCAGGCTGGCGTCCACCACGGCGTCCCACGCGCGGCGGAAGCCCAGCTCGGACGGCTCCTTCCACTTCCCCTCTGGTCGCCGGCCGGTGAGCATGCAGTAGATGATCACGCCCAGCGCGTAGAGGTCGCTCTGCCGCGTGGCTTCGATCCCCTCCTTCTGCTCGGGGCTCATGAAGACCAGGCTGCCCACTGAAGCCGGGCACCCCCGCACCGCCTGCGCGCCGTCGGCGCCCAGCGCCTGGGCCAGCCCGAAGTCCGCGATCTTCAGGTTCCCCTGCTCGTCCAGCAGGATGTTGCCCGGCTTGAGGTTCCGGTGCACGACGCCCCTGAGCCCGAACTCGTGCGCATAGGCCAGCGCGTCGCAGAGCTGCAGCGCGTAGGCGTGGACGCGCGCCTCGGGCAGCTTGTGCCCCGGCGCGGCAGCCAGCTCGTCCTGCAGCGTCCGGGGCTTCCCGCCTGGGCCGCAGACGTACTCCATCGCCAGGAAGGGCCGCTTGCGGGCCGCGTCAACGCCGTGCTGGCACACGCTCACGATGTGCGGGTGCGAGAGGCTGGCCAGCGCGCGGGCTTCGGCTGTGAACCGCTGCGCCGCCCGACCGTCCGCGGCCAGTTCCGGAGCGATCAGCTTAAGGGCGAAAACCTCGCGGCTTTGGGCGTGCTCGACCCTGTACACCTCGCCAGCCGACCCGGCCCCGAGCAGCTCCAGCACCCGGTAATCCGCACCCACCACGTCGTGTCCGTGCCGCAATCCAGCCCCCATGATTGGAACCTGCTCCGTTAAAGGAAATCAGAAAAGCGTCCGCTCGATTTCGGGCTCCTCCCGGCGAAGACGCGCCGCTAGAACTGGTCCTCGCCCTCTTCGCCGCTTTCGTCGAGCCCCTCCTCGGCGCCGCCCTCGAAGTCAGAGTCTCCGCCGAAGCCCTCGTCGTCGCCGTCGCCGTCGCCATCCTCCGACGCGAACAGGCGGCTGCGCAGCGCGCCCGACCCCGCCTCGGCCTCGCAGAAGCGGCAGTCGAACTCGCTGCACGTCAGGCAGTCGCCGGACGAGAAGTCGGCCGCGTCCAGCTCGCCGTCCAGCACCAGCGGGCAGGCCCGGGCGGTGGGCCCCGCCGGGCGCTTGGGCGGCGCGGCCGGCGCCGGCGCGGCCGCCGGGCGCGCCAGGGCCACGGGTTTCTTCACGTCTTTGACCGCAACCGTCTTCGCGGCCGAGGCCTTCTTCGCGGCCGCCTTCTCCCCTGTCTTCTTGACTGCCATACGCGCTCCTTTTCGCTCCGTTTCGATTGACGCAAGTGTGGCAGAAAACGCACCCTCTGTCCAAACCCTTTCGCGTACGCTCCGTATTTCGCCATTCACGCGATGTCCGCTTGACCCGACCGAGGGAAAACGCTAAAGTTGTTGCTACTTTTTCGCGGGCGTAACTCAATGGCAGAGTGCTAGCCTTCCAAGCTGGTTACGAGGGTTCGATTCCCTTCGCCCGCTCCATCCGGCCAGGGTGGCGAAATGGCAGACGCAGCAGACTCAAAATCTGCCGCCCGAAAGGGTGTGAGGGTTCGACTCCCTCTCCTGGCACCATCTTAAAAGGCCCTGTAAAATCGCATAAATGCTTGATTTTACGGGGTTTTTGCTTTCAGAGGGGCGCCAAGATTGCCATTTTGGGTAGTCCTCACTATTCCTCACTTACCCTCTCTAATCGACCCCTCAAGTATACCTTAAGACCACCTGTTCAGACAAGTCTAAGCAAGGGGTTTTGAGCAGGATCGTTCCACCGGTTTTCCGCGCAAAAAACACCGGCCCCAGAAGCGTCGGATCGCGAGTCAGACAGGGATTATCCCCGACCAGGCAGTCAATTTCGTCTCAGTTTGTCAACGGTACGGAAATCTCGCCCGTCACCGTATTGCTCGCCGCACTGCCCCCGCCGACGCTCACATACACGTTCTCTGCGATCAGGAGCACACGGCCGGTCGCAACCCGCACGCCGTTGCTTGCCACGTCGACTACACCGTTCGTACCCGCGCAACCGGCCTCCATGACACTCACGCGGCGCACGTGGACAAGTGAATTTTGGCTGATGCCACGGTAGGCGCTGCAACCCGCGAGAAGTCCGACAGCCAGCGCCAACACCCCCACCTCAAGTCCCTTTTTCATATACCCCCCGTCTTGGCTACCAGCTTGGCCAGCATGAAACCGGCGGAAACGATTCCCGCGATGGCCGTGCCCGCCGCGACGGACACGACCCACAGCAGCGCGTGGATCACCATCTCGTGGCGGGCCAGCCGCGTCTGGATCGACGGCGTGCCGTTGTCGACGAAAAGCCGCCGTTCGATACTGTCGAGTTTCTCTAGCACGGCCGCGCTTTGCGTGGCGCACTGGTCTTTGGTCACGTAGTCGCTCATTGAACACCTCATCCGGGCGGCGGCGCGTAGCTGATTGGCGAGTAAGCAGGCACATGCAGCAGCGCCCCCGTTGCTGCGATTCCGTCCCCAGATGCCGGCAGGCTGCCGGGTGCATAACGCGGTGTGCCCGTCGCACCGCTGGCGGCTCCCCCCGACTCCAGATCCTGATACAGCCGCCGCAGGTAGATTTCCGAGTCCAGCCACGCGGACCTGTAGACCGAGGCGCCTTCGCCCATTTCCAGGGCCAGCGTGTACCAAACGACCGCCGAGACCTGCCGCAGACAGCTCACAGGAACGCTGGCCGCGTTCTCACCGCCCACCGGGTCGGCGTCGGCCGCCACCGCCTTGCGGAAGTCGGCGACCACGCCGGACACGAGCAGCGCGAGCCGCTGGGCCCGCGTCGCCGCGTCCAGCCACGCCGCGTAGGCTGTAGCGAGAGAGGGCGGCAGCGTTGCCGCCGCCGCCCCCGTATCGTAAATGACCCAGTCGGCCATCCCCGTCCCTCCAGACCGTTACGTCGCGCTGACGTTGAGGCGCTTGACCGCGGCCGAGTTCGTGACGCGCACGTCCTCGGACCAGTCGAACTTCGCGACCTCCACGCGGCCGTCATCGCGCATGTAGCTCGACGGGACCATGTACTTGCCCATGAGGCGGAAGGTCTTCATGAAACTCGGGTCGCGGCGCGTCGGGTTCGGCCGGCGTGCGAACACCAGCACCGACGTATCGAGCAGGAACTTGATGTCCTCAGCGATGCCCGGCGCGGCGTTGTCGTAGACCATGTAGGAGGTCCGCACGTCCGGCGTGCCGACGAACAGATGGCCCGCAGTCGCCTCAGTCGGCACCGCGAGGCTGCCGCCCTTGCCGCCGTTGCCGACAACAAAGCGCCCGCGCACGTTCGCCTGATTCTTGAAAAGTACCCACGCGCTCGCACCGAAGAGCACACCCACGCCCATGAGACTGCCGTACTTGGCCGCCTTGATCACGTCCATGATCGCAGCGTCGATATCGGCCACCGGGTCAGCCGAGGAACCCCAGACCTTACCGGTGCCAGCGCCGGACGCAGCCAAGGCCGCGTCGATCACGCTTTTCTCGTGCTCAAGCGCCGCCACTTCGGAAACCGCCACCGCGCCTTCGCGCAAGGCGTTTTCGAGGTCCGAGCTCTCCAGCTTCTCCAGGTTGTCCACCGGATAGTCGAGCGCGTGGGGCTCGCAGTTGTAGGTCTCGTCATTCACCTCGAAGCGCAGCTCCGTCGCGCGCCCGCCGATACTCCGAAGAGTATTGGGGATGCGAAAGCGGTCCTTCTCGGTGTACTTCTTGTACCGGCCGACCGAGGTCGGGACCTCGATGGTCGGGGCTAGAAACTCCGCAACCGGCATGATCGCGGACTGCGCCGCGCCCTGTGCGAACTCGCGCAGGACCGGGCTTGCACTGATGTCACTTAAACGGCTCATTTATCTCATCCTCCTGTTAGACCCGGTTAAACGCTGTAGAAGGTAAAACCAAGCAGTTTGATTCCCGAAACATTCGCCACCTTCAGTAAGGCGGACCCCATCATCGAGGCCGAAGAATCCCGTGACAAACGGCAATAGCTCGTCTCGGGGATCTGCACGGGCCTGACCTCTGCCGTGAGATCGCCCGACGCAATCACGGAAACAGGCACGATCACCTGCGTATTGTCAGGCGGATTAGCCGGCCACAGTTTCCAGCAGACCGCGTAGGTGACTCCGTCGATCACCGTCAGCCCGGACACGACAACCCACGCAATGGCGCTGAAGTTATTGGGCCACGCGTCAAAAGCGGGTCCGGCAAATACCGCGAGGATCAGCCCGATCAAGTCATTCCCGGCAGGGGCGTTCGCGATCAGGCTCACCGGCACATGGAAAGCGCCGCCGTCCATCCCGATTTCGCCCTGGGGCCCCACGGCACCTGCCGCACCCGGCTCACCGTCGGCACCGGGAGCACCCGCCGCACCCGCCGCACCGGCGGCACCGCGCGCGCCGACGCACAACGGCCGCAGCAGCACATGCTGCCCTTCCACACCGTCCTCTTCCGCGACGCCGACCGGAATCGCCGTGCCGGACAGCGTGCCCGTCTCCACGCGGCCGTCGCCTACCGCCACCAGCAACTGGCCCGCCTGGCACGCCCCCTTGAGGATGACGCGCGAGTTCGACAGCGAATTAAGCGGCGTGACGCCGCACAGATACCCCTGATCCGCCCCGCATGTGATCACGTACGGCGTAATGTCCGTGTTCGCCGCCGGCAACACGACATGCCCGTCCGCATTCAACTTGGCCAGTTTGCCCGTGGCCAGCGTCAGATCCTCGCCCGCCGGAAAACCCATCGACCCGCATCTGCAGTCGCCCTGCACGTTGTTCATCATGGTAAAACTCCTTTAACCGCTGACGACCACATTCCCGATCATCACCGGACGGAACAGCACCGACTGCCCGTCGACGCCCTTTTCCTCTGCGATCCCCAGCCCGCGGTACGTGCCCGCCGCCGCCGGCAGAGCCCGAACCTTGCCTTTGTCCGCCGCCGTACCGGTGTCGGCCAGGACGATCAAGTCGCCCGGATTGCACGTGCCCTTGAGCACAGCCCGCACGTTGCGCCCCGCCTCAAACGGGCGCACGGCAACAAACTCCGCATCCGCGTTATCGTCCACCAGTAGGTAGAACGCAAGGTCCGCGTTCGCCGAAGGCAACTTCACCTCCGGAACACCGCCGTCATGCGTCAGCACCACCAACCGGCCGTTCTTGCCCGTCAGATCCTCGCCCGCCAACACCGGAATGTCCCCGGTTCTCGTATCGCTCTGGTTCATCGAAACCTCCTCCGCGCGATCTCGCGCTATCGGTTATCACCCAACTCCTGCTCCGCCGCGCGGAACGCCACCGTGAACGAGCACCCATTGAGCCGCGCGAGCTCCTGTGCCCGGTTGCGGATTTTCGCCGCCTGGTCTCCCGGAGTCGCCGCAGGTGTGACCTGCACCGAACCCAGACGCGGGGCCGCCTCGCGGTTGTGCAGCGGCTTGGGGGCCGCAGCAGTCGGAGCCACCGATGCAGCAGGCGCGGTTTCCGCCTTCGCCACAGGCGCGGGCGTAACGCGTTCACGCATCCGATTGAGAATGCCCATCGCGTTCTCACGGTTTTCAAGCAGCTGGCCGCGCCAGAACGCGCGGTCCTCGTTCGGGATCACGTCCGCGTAGCCCTCCAGATCCTTCTCGGCGAGCGTGTTCTCCGACTTGAGAACCTGCTCCACCAGGACCTCGTTCTTCGCCTTCTCCAGCGACAGCGCCTCTTCGAGCGACTTCACGCGCTCATCGAGACCCTCGCCCGCAGCACCCTTTACCTCATCCTCCATAGCGACCTCCTGTGACAAGATTCAAAACGCCTCACACCTAACGACGGGAATCAACATTTAGAACCCTAGAAAACGAAAAGGCACACAGGCATTTCTGCCTGTGTGCCTCCTCTGTCCCTACAGTAATCCCGTCTGGGGTTACCGTAAAATCACCGGCTGTCTAGTAGCGCGGTTTTGCTGCCGGCAAACCATAATCCTTACGCTGTTGTGGCGTCAAGTCCTCTTCTTTTCCAAAAGTCCTATTCCAAGGCTTGAAGGGGCTATCCCGGTTGATATCACTGTTATGTGGTGCAAATGCACTGTCCTTTTTCATTGGACTATTCCAAACCGCAAACGGATTTTCGTTCTTCGGCTTGTAGTTACTCCCTAAGCTCCGCTCGTCATCTGCCCCAACACCCAACCCACGTCCTTGCTGCACGCCAAATCCACCAGATTGCCCAGAACCAATACCGCCATTGCCCAAGCGGCTATTGTTTCCACTACCAACGCCTCCAGACCCAAAGCCATTATTTTGACTTCCGAAGCCGCTTCCCTGACTATTGCCAAAGCCGCTATTACCCATACCGCTTCCACCTGCTCCGAACCCGCTACCCTGGCTTCCGCCCAAGCCGCCGCTGCCCATACCGCTCCCGCCCACCCCGAACCCGTTATTGCGCTTTACACCCTGCGCATTATCTTCGAACCCACCGTATTGAGCCTGAGCAATCGACACCGTAAACAGGACACAACTTGCGAGCAAACAGGTGTTTTTCATATGCAAACCCTTTCGTCCTAATATTTTACCCCTTCTTCTACATCCTAAGCAAACCCAAAACTGCAAAATGTCGACGGGCACATCGATTACTCAGCTAGCTGAGCCGTACACTTGGCCAGTCTCCAAATCAAAAAGACGACCACCTACCCGAGCATAAGTCTTCCTTCCAATCTTCACGATCCTACTACTCTTTACGCCACCCTCAACATCAGTCTCCGTATAGCCACTGTTTTCCTTTAACTGCCGTACAGCCGCCTTGGCACGGCGAACAGCCAGTGACGCCGCCCGCGCCACATCCGACCACCGGTTGGCCGTGTCGTCATCAACCGGCTCCAGCGTGCAGTGACAGTTACAGGGCGGCGGCTTCATTCTGGCCCATTCGACAGCTGTCTTGATCTTCCCGGCCCGTGCCAGGCAAGAATCGCAATGCTCACCACTGGGTGGATTACCCAAAACCCACATGAGCTTCCGCTTAGCTTCGGTGCGGTTCTCGACGGGCTGGCGGTTGGCAAGCGGCCGACCGCCCTTAATATTCGGCTCGTTCGTCAGCGCCACGCTGACCAGCGCGCGCGGCCGGATGCGCCCGCCGCCGAGATCCTCGCACTGCGAGGGCGGGGGAAAGACCGGGCTCATGAGGCGGAAACGTCCGCCCTGCACAGCAACAAGACCCGCATCGGACCACCGCACTCGCGCCCACAGACCCGTGTCGCGCGACTCCAACTCGGTGATCCAACCGGCCGCTTCGCTCGATTGGCCCGTGTCCAGGGAGAAGTGGTCGAAGTCGACCAAAACACCTGGAAAGTTGGCGGCAGTCTTACGCGCGTTGAACTCCGCAGCGATAGCGTCACACGCCGCGCGATCGATGACCTGCGTGACGCCTGCGCCCGCGTGCGGGAACTCCCCGCACGGCGTTATTTGCGCCCAGCCGTCGGTCGCCAAAACGAAAGTGTTGTCGCCCATTGATCGAACCCTCCAATGAAGGGCTCGAAATCAACTATTTTATCCCCAGAAAACACAAAAGCCGCACGGTTTCCCGTGCGGCAAAAAGCAATGCTTATTAAAATCTAGAACTTCACGACCAGTTACACTCGTTTCACTTTGAACGCATCTTTGCCAAAAACCTTCATCGTGGTATCAGAACCACTCCCTTTAACGTCAACCGTGTCACCAACTCTCACGGAAAAAAGAGCTGAGCGTCCATTACTATCGGCTGCCCGATACTTGTCGCCACTGTCAAGAACAACCGTATCACTAGACTCGATACTCTTAACTGAATACGTCATGTCTCGGTCCTTTCAAACTGTGGGGTACATACAATCCAAGACAGGTTGTCAGTCTAGCGACCTTTGACATTCATGTCAACCCGGTCAATTTGCAAGCGGCGATTCCGAATTAGGCACCGCATTCGACTTGGACGTGTCGGTTCGAGCCGGAAGTGAGTCAGGTCATGCCTGCCGCACTGGTAATTCCTGATCCCATCACCACCGTCAGTTCAAACCCCGCCTCGACTGGCCACCCCGGGAATGCGACAGCCAAGAGCGACTTATCGAAATCGCGCCGCAGGGCCTCCGATACCATGACGGAGTCGGCCTTGGCCACCTGGTTGAACGCTTCCTGATGCGCCGATCCGGCGAGCGTGCCGCTGCCGCTCTCTGTCAGCATCGTGAGCAGACCGCCGGTTCCGAGCAGCGTGATCTGCCGGTCGAGATAGTCCAGATGGTCGCGGAACGGCGGCTTGCCGCTGCCGCCGCCGTTCACGTACTTCACGTCGGTGCCGTTGGGCAGGTAGCCGCGGCCGTCCTTGACGAGATCCTGCGCGATGGCCAGATACTGCTTCTCCTTCTCCTCGGTCACGCCGGGCGGTCCGATGAAGAACATCGACGGGATGCCGTAAACGTCCAGAAACGAACTCCAGTCGCGCAGGGCGAGGTTGCGGCGGAAGTACTGCACGGCCAGAATCCGGTCGAGGGCGATGGGCGACTCCACAATCGCGAAATTGCCCCGTTCGATCTTCTCGCCCTCATCCACACCCGAGCGGGCGTCGCGGTTGTAACTCCACTCGCCGAACATGCCGCTGCGGCACCAGAACCACTGTTCCACCGGCTCCAAGCGCACGACGCCCCTGCCGCACTCGGCGTAGTGCTTCTCGACATGCGCGAAGCCCCGGAAGGTGGCTGAGGCCAGAAAGGCGACCGCCTCGCGCAGGTTCTCCACCCGGTCGTACTGGTCGCGCAGGAAGGCCGCCTGTTCGCAGGCTAGGACGGTGTCGGTCGGCGACTCCTCGGGCTTCACATCCCACTCGCAGGCCAGCAGCGCCGCCCGCCGGCGCATCAGCACCGTCGCGATCAGGGCATCCGACCGTTCCATTGCCTGATAGAACCACTGGAGATCCGCAAAGGCTCCACGCTCACCCTGCTCGATGAGCTGGACGATCCGTTCCAGCGTCATGCCCCGCAGCGGGTTCACATACTCCCGCCACGCGTTATCCTTGCTCGTGTACACCGACAATGCCATATCCACGCCTCCTATAAATGGCACGGAATCAACACAGCATGAAAGTCACAAACCCTCTCCACGTCAACGGTAGGACGGCTTGAGCTCCCTGTTCACGGCGAAAGGAACAGCGACATCGTAACCTCTTGCTTGTTGGTGAATTACACCGAATGGTCGGTTTCTTGCAAGAAACAGCGACAAAATCTTGTCTAAGTTTCATGTTTTCATGGTGCCCAAAAAGCGCTAAATTTATGTTTGGAAATCAGTCCCTTATGGCGAGAACCGAAGATCGTGTAAGGAACAGAAGAAACCGCTCAATAACTTGGTGGGCGTCAAAGAGTGCAGAGTGCCCGTTTACGATATGGTTTCCGAAATGCGGCTCCATTGAGGCGCCACTCGGTCCCATGCGGACCACCCGGAGGAGGTCCCACATCGGTGAACCCGCACCGGTCAGTGGAACTCCAGTTGGAGACTGCTCCGCCCCGCCTACTGACGCAGGCGATCTGTGATTATGCAAAACACTCAACTAGGAACGCAAATGAGCAATGCTGCTGCAGCACCGGCATCGGTGAAACCGATTAAAGACCCGCAGCCATCCGTTGATCGCATTGACGACCTCGCCAAGCGGATTCTCACCGGTGACATTTACCTGCCCAAGTTCCAGCGCGAGTTCGTTTGGGAGAGATCTCAGGTCATCGATCTTCTCGACTCGGTAGCCCGCAACTACCCAATCGGCAGCATCCTCCTCTGGCAGAGCAGGCAGGAGCTCCGAAGCGAGGGTCGTATTGCCGACCTCGAGATCGCGAATCCCAAGCCAGACTACCCAGTCAACTACCTGCTCGATGGGCAGCAGCGGCTGTCCTCCATCTGTGGTGCTCTCTATTGGAAGGGAAATGATCCACTCAGCCCGTGGAACGTCGTCTATGACCTCAAGACGAGGTCATTCCTCCACCTCGAAACGATTGACGATCCGCCGCTTCACCAAATGCGCCTGAACCGCATCCCGGATCCGGCAACTTTCTTCCAGCATGTTGCGTTGCTGGAGTCCTCGGGCCAGAAGGAGCTCGCTGACGCCGCCAAGGAACTCTTCAATCGCTTCAAGGACTACAAGGTTGCAACGGTAACCCTCGGCGATATGCCACTGCCAGACGTTGCGCCAATCTTCGAACGAATCAACAGCACAGGTACGCGACTAACAATCGTCGATCTCATGAGGGCAGCGACCTGGAGCCCCGAGTTCGATCTTGTCGACTCAATTGACGCGATCCGCGAGGCCCTCTCTGACAAGTCGTTTGAAGGAATCGAACGCAAAGCGATCTTGCGCAACGTGTCCGCTGCGGTCGGTGGCACATTCACGGTTGAGAGCATTGACGATCTTCGCAAGCTGAAGCCCGACGTGCTAAAGGCGGGAACCGCAGAGACTGCCGAGGGCTACAAGAGTGCAGTCGATTTTCTGTCAACCCACATTAGGGTACCGTCGTTTGCTGTCGTTCCGTACACGAACCAGGTCGTCGTGCTTGCCGAAATCTTGCGCCGCGTGCCGACGCCCACTGCGCAACAGTGGCGTGCCATCGAGAACTGGTTCTGGCGGAGTGGCATCAGTGGCTACTTCAGCGGATGGAACTCGGGGATGATGGCCTCTGACCTAGCTGGTGTCGCCGAGTTCGCCAACGGAAACCTCGGGGCACTAGACAAGGGCTTCCAAGTGTCAGCCCCGGGTACATGGAGCTCGCGAACATTTCGCGGGAACAACGCCCACTCAAAGATCCTGGCAATCGTCCTTGCCTACCAAGGCCCCAAGGATTTTCTCACAGGACAGGCCATCGACGTCGACAAGGCGCTCGCCTGGCAGAACAGCAAGGAGTTTCATCACATCTTTCCTCAGGCACACCTAAGGACGAAGGGCGTTGCTGCAGCGCGGATCTCGTCGCTCGCCAACATGGTCTACCTCTCGTCGGCGAGCAACAAACTGATCAGTGATCGAGCTCCCTCGCAGTACGTGGCAGAGCTACTTACCGAACATGATGCCGAGGCGCGCGCTTGGCTCGCTACCAACCTGATCGATGACGCTGCCATCGATGCGGCGTTGGCTGATGACTACGACGCTTTTCTAGTCGCACGCTCAAACGCCATCAACGAACGCGCCAAGATTCAAGCAGGCTGGAATTAAAGTGCCTTATCTCGCAGCGCCGAATCGCCTCTCGGCTAGATCCCTAGTGTCCATCCTCCCTGTGGATCACGCAGATGGCCGAGCAAAAGTCAGAGTCCGACCTGTCGTTGGTGACAGAGGTTGGCCGATTAAGAAACTTAGACAGTCCATCGAGGGTTGACGCCCAACCGTTCGCTGTAGGCACGACGGCCCAGACGGGCCGCGTCCTGAGCTCAAGCCGTCACGCCAACGTTACCGACCGCCTGCCCTGAGCACCGTCGAGGGGCCTCCATCCGACCTCTGACCTCCGTACTCTGTCTGCCCCCAGCCTCAGCATCCTGCCCGGCTCCACGCCGAACGTGTGGCAGCCCCACACGCCGAGCGCGAGCGACATCACGCAGTCATCGTGATAGCCGGAGGGGGCGGCATAGCTGACTTGACCGGTCGGGGCGATCTCGTACTCGTAGCGCCGCATCTCGGCCGTGAGGATCTGCCACACAGCCGGCCACATCACACGGCGCTGCTCGACGGCCATCATGAGGCCCTGCACCAGCTCGCGCTTTGTCTGGGCCGTGATCTTGAACCCCTCGACGCGCGGCAGCACCCGGCGCAAATCGTCATATACCGGATCGCCGACGCCGGTCGCGTCCATCACCAGCAGCGCGTTCCACCGCTTCACAAACCCGGCTATGCGCTCTTTCTGCAGCGGCCAGTCGAGCTGATTGAAGCGCTCCATCTCCAGACATAGCCCGGTCTTGGCATCCACAGCGATCAACACAGTCCAGTCGGTATGCTTGGCGATGTCGCAACCGACAATCACATTGTGGGGACCGGTCTGTAAGCCCGCATCTGCATCCGCGTCTGCCACAAGGCAGGCATCGACGCCCCTGAACACACCGGCCGAGTCTTCCAAGAACTCCGCCATATACTCCTGCCTGAACACATCTTCGGGAAGGGTGGCTCTGGCCTCGTCCCACTCTTTCGTAGGGAAGTAAGGGGACACATTCGACGGGAAGGTGAACGACCGGAACCCTTTCTGCCCCTCAACGCCGCGAGTGAACATGTCGTAGAACCAGTTGCGTCCGGCGGGCGTGGAGATGAACACACCCCAGCCGAGCGTCTGAGCGAGAGTCGGGCGCAGGGCGTAGTTCCAGACATCGACCGGCACAGCGGCTGCCTCATCGATCACAAGACCGTGAAAACCGAAGCCGCGGATTGAGTCAGGATTGTCGGCGGAGAGCATCCACACGCGGCACGGCCCCTTTGCTCCCTCAAACTCAACCCTTGTCGGCATCCGGCCCACAACCCTCACAAACTCAGGCGCGATGGTCCGAAAAGCCTCCACACCACGCTCTGCCACACCGTATGTAGGCGCGACCCAGCCGTAGTCGCCGCCGATATCGCCGCCACCGCGATCAAGCAACTCAGCAGCCATACAGAGCGTCTTGCCGAAGCGGCGACCGGTGCACACAGTCCTGAACCGGGCGTCTCTCGCGCGGTGGATCTGCATCTGCGCCGCATGAGGTGTGTAGTCAATCAGCACCGTTACTCCTCATCAGGCCGGGCGGCCTCGGCTGCCACAGACACCAAACTCTTCCACTCGACCACCCTGTCGCCTGCCTCAAGCACACCCTTGGTCTCCTTGGGCAGCAGGGGCATGACGATGTTCACAAAGAACCAGAGGGGCTTCTCACGCAGGGTCTTTTCAAGCGCGTCCTCGATCAAAACCAAGTTCTCCTCCTTGGCCACCACCTGATCCAGGGCATACAAAGCACGAGCGCGGCCCGTGAGCAGACCCTTTGGTCGGCCGGCGGGATTACCGGAAACACCTTTTTCGAACAGAGCCATGACAAAGCCTCCTGAAAAAGGCAGAGAATCAACACAAAAGGAGTAAGAGCATCTACCCCCCCAACCTCTGCGAGGTTCCGCGAGGGATAAAATCCCTGCGGTTCCGGACACCCCCCAGGACGTGCCGCAAGCCGCAAATTGAGACTGGAAAACGACTCCGCCCCCCTAACTTCTTCGAAGTTCCACGAGGGATCAAGATCCCTGTGGTTCCGGACACCCCCCAAACCTCGGTCGCCTCCCCCACGGCCGCAGGATAGCGGCCGGAGAATGGGGTCGGCTCCCTCGCACCGGTGCCGCCGCCGCAGGATAGCGGCGGGAGACACGGCACCTCAATCGGGCTTCGCCCGAACGCCTGCGGCGCAAGAAGACCACC
>CAYLUN010000061.1:0-33613 GCA_964386865.1 uncultured Lentisphaeraceae bacterium
AGCGAGCGGCTGAAGGCGTGGCCCGCGTTGTGGCCCGGCGTATGCCAGGAGGTGCCGGCTTCGTCCATGACGTAGTGGCGCAGCGCATGCCAGAAGCGCGGCTCCCAGAGCGCCCGGAACAGGTGGCGTATGCGCGGCAAGTGGGTGGCGACGTCCACGAACAGCTCTTTGGGCTTGAGCACCCAGCGCCGGGAGGGCACCCGCACCTTTTCCGCCCGCGGCGTGGTCAGCACCACCTTGGGGATCGCGGGGAAGTACGTGTTCAGCCACTCCAGCAGCGGGATGCTGTCGATCGTCAGCGCGTGCAGCGGGATCGGCCGGCCGCCGTCGCGGGCCATAAACGCGTCGTCGAGCAGGAAGAGGATGCAGTCCCGGCCGTCGTCGGTCAGCAGTCCGTTGGCGCTGTCTCCGTCGCGAAACAGCGCGTCGTTCAGCGAGTCGGCCTTCGTGACCGCCACGATGCGCAGCGGGGGCCAGTCGATGGGCTCCTGAGACGGGAACGTCTCGTTGCAGAAGGCCCGGAACGTATCGGAGAGTCCGTTCTCGAGCGCGCGGAGGTCGGTGCTGTTCGAGAGTTTGTCCTGCAGGTGGAAGACGGTCAGTTCATTCATAGAGTGGGTGTCGGGAGCAGGCCGCCTTCGGGAAGACGCGAAGACACCGTGACCGAAACAAGCAACAGATTACGGGAAAACGAGTACGTCTGACAACGATATTCTTCTGTTCTTTTTTTGGGCGGTTTAACTTGCCATCGGCGAACAAATACGTACAATTTACGACGATCAATCGCGTTGATGGGAAGGTAACAATGAAAAGTCGAAAAACCGAGTCGAAACATGCTGCCGCAGCCGGAGAGGGCCAGAAGAGGATCCTGCTGGTCGACGACCACCCGCTGGTGCGCGAGGGCATAGCCACCTTGATTCGGACGACGCCCGATCTCGTGATCACGGCGGAGGCGGGGAGCGCCGCGGACGCGCTCAGCGCGCTGGAAGAGGAGCAGCCGGATCTCGTTCTGCTGGACATCTCCCTGCCGGGCGCCAACGGCATCGAGCTGCTTAAGGACCTCCATGTGCGCTATCCCCGGATGCACGTCCTCGTTCTTTCCATGCACGAGGAGAGCGTCTACGCTGAGCGGGCTTTGCGAGCAGGCGCGCACGGCTACATCATGAAGCAAGAGCCCGGCGCGAGGGTTGTCGAGGCGATCCGGTGCGTGCTGCGCGGCGAGCTCTACGTCAGCCCTTCTCTGGCGGCGCGGATGCTGAAGCTGTTCGTGGCCAACAAACAGGGCAAGGACACGCGCACCAGCGTCGAGAGGCTCAGCGACCGTGAGCTGCAGGTCTACACCCACATCGGCAGCGGGCTTTCGACGCAAGAGATCGCCGTCCAGTTGCACCTGAGCGTGAAGACGATCCAAACCTACCGGGAGCACATCAAGCGCAAGCTCGGGTTGCGCAACGCGACCGACCTGGTGCACCACGCGACGCATTGGGTTCAGAACGAGATGGGCCGCGAGCAGGCTTAGTGCCCCGAAGCCCGTGCAATCAGCGATTCGCTGAACGTATATTACGTTTTTTGCGCACAGTAAACAGCGCAGTTCCCCCGCTTGTGGTCAGGCGCGCAATGCCTTTTAATAGTCCCACTGGAGGAATATGATGTCGCGGGAATCTTTGAGCGTCAGGGCCTGCAGAGCTGCACTTCTTGTGCTCCGGTGGATGACGCATCGGATTGATTGCTGGCTCGGCCGAGAGGGCGGCTCGAGGCGCGGCTAGAAATCGCCTGGGCGTTTGCTGACGCCGGCCAGCGCGCGCGTGGCGCTCCAGCCGAACGATCAGCAGGGAGCCGTTCGGCGGGTCGCCGGTCAAGCGCTGGCGAGGAGGAGCAGTCGATGCGTATGTGGATGTTGGTCGCCGCGCTCTCCGCCGGGGCCGTGGCGGCGGAGCTGCCGTGTGAGGTGTCGTGGGTCGGCAACGACTGGGCCGGCAAGCCGGACTGGGTGCTGCAAGACGTCGACGACCTGTGCGTGACGCCCGAAGGAGACGTCTACACGCACGTCGGCTGGGAGGAGGGCGGCGGCAACGTCATGCGCTTCGACCGCGACGGCGTGTGGAAGGGCGCGGCCATGCACACGCACGGCTGGGGCTACGGCGGCGGCGAGGCCGTGTCCGCCAACTCCAAGTACGTCTTTATCGCGCAGCACGCCGAGAACGAGCGCGGCGGCCTGGTCGACGGCGCCACCTGGCCGCCCACGGGCTCGCGCTGGTGGGGCGTGTCGCGCCGCTCGCGCGCCGACTTTCGCGCGGCCGCCGCGTTCGAGGGCGGCAAGGGCGGCAAGGGCGATACGCTCAAGCAGTGCTTCAAGGTGGTTGCTGAAGCGCCGGAGGCGGCAGGCGAGACGATTCGCGGGCTCTGCGCCACTGAGGCCGAGCTCATCGTGGCCGTCAAGCGCGAAGGCGTGATCCGCGTATTCGATGCGGAAACGATGGTGGAAAAGCGCGCGTGGCAGGTGCCGCGGCCCGACCGCATCGTGGCGGACGCGCGGGGCACGCTGTGGGTCCTGCTCGCGCCCGCGGACGAGAAGGCCGGAGCGTGGGCGCTGGCCGGCTTTGACGCCGCAGGCAACGAGAAGGCGCGAATGGCCTTCGGCGCCGCGGTTCGACCGGCGGACCTCGCCGTGGATGCGCAGGGGCGGCTGCTGGTGAGCGACGCCGGCGTGTCGCAGCAGATCCTGCTGTACGACGGGCTCGACCGGCTCGCGCCGCGCCCGTGCGGCACCTTCGGCGAGCCCGCGGGCGTCTTCGGCGGGCCCGTGCCGGGTCGCGCGGGCGACCGGCGGTTCAACCGGCCGCGCGGCATCGGCGCGGATGCGGCCGGCAACCTCTACGTGGCCAACAGCGGTGGCACGGGCGGCGGCAGCACCGTGCTCGAGTCGTATGCGCCGGACGGCTCGCTGCGCTGGAGGCGCTGCGGCCAGTTCTTCGTGGATCTGGCGGACCTGGACACGCAGGCGGAGCGGGACGTCTACTCAAAGGAGGAGCGGTTTGCGCTCGACCTCGCCAAGCCGGCCGGACAGCAGGCGGTCTATGCCGCCTACACGGTGAACCCGTGGAAGTACCCCGATGACCCGCGCCTCCACATCTGGTCGGCGAACGCGTGGTTCCAGCGCGTGCGGGGCGTGCCCCTCCTCTTCGTTTCGAACATGGGGCAGGACGTCGTCCAGGCCTTCCGCTTCAGCCCCGCAACCGACGGCGAGACCGCGATTCCGGCGGCGCTGTTTGCGAAAAAGAAGGTTCGCGTTCAGACCGACGAGGGCTGGCCGCGCGGCCAGCCGGCGGAGGGCGCCTGGTGCTGGACGGACCGCAACGGCGACGGCGCGATTCAAACGAACGAGTATGAAGCGGTTGACAAGGCAGGCGGCGGCTGCGCGTTCGTCGACAGCCAGTCCACGGTCTGGCGCGTGTTCAAAGAGGCGGCCTATGGGGCGGCCTTCAAGGGCTTCACCGAAAGCGGCGCGCCGGAGTGGGCGTGGTCCGCGCTCCGCGCCGTGCCGCGCCCGCCCGAGGTGAGCGAGCTGCGACGGTTCAAGGTCGATGCGGCCCGCGACCTCGCGGCTTTCGGCGGCGACGCGGGCGGCGACACGCATCAGCACTGGAAGCCGATGGGGCCTGCCGTGGCCGTCTACCGCGACGCGCTGAAGGGCGCGCCCGTCAAGCTCTGGTCTGCGGTGCTGCCCTACAGCAGGGGCAACAAAGGCCACGAGTCGTCCGAGCCGATGTCGTTTGAGATCGCGGGCGACTATCTGTTCGTCTGCTACACGCGCGGGCTGAAGGACGAGGGCGTGAAATGGGCCTTCGTCAAAGTGTACGGGCTGAGGGACGGGCGCTTCGTCGGCAATTTGGTGCCGGAGCGCGTGACGGGCGAGCTGGGGCTGCTGGACCTGGAGGACGCGCTGCGGGCTCATCGGCTGCGCGACGGCAGCTACTTGCTGTTTCTCGAGGATGACTACAAGGCCAAGAGCGTCATGCTGCGTTGGCGGCCGGAGTAATTCGTTTCGCGGTGGACACGGGGAATGCGCGTGCTACACCGAGTTAGTCAAAGGGAAGGATGGAGTCCATGTTCGTCTTGATCACGCTTGGAGCGTTTGTCGGTGTTGTCGTGCTGCTGCTGCTGTGGGCGGTCGGCATCTACAATGGACTCGTGCAACTGCGCAACCGTCTCAAGAACGCGTTCGCGCAGATCGACGTTCAGCTGAAGCGGCGCTACGACCTGATTCCCAATTTGGTCGAGACGGCCAAAGGCTACCTCGCGCACGAGCGCGGGACGCTAGAGGCTGTGATCACCGCGCGCAACCAGGCGGCGGCGGCGGCTCAGGCCGCCGCGGCGGCGCCGATCGACGGCGCGGCCGTCAAGGCGCTGTCCGGCGCCGAGTCTGTGCTGCGCGGCACGCTCGACCGGCTGATGCTGGTGGTCGAGCAGTACCCGGAGCTCAAGGCGGACCGGACGATGATGCAGCTCCAAGAGGAGATTACGTCCACGGAGAACCGTATCGCCTTCGCGCGGCAGGCCTACAACGACGAGGTGATGACCTACAACACCCGTCGCGAGGTCTTTCCTGACACCTTCGTCGCGTCGGCGTATCACTTCGGCGCGGCGCAGCCCTTTGAGCTGGAGGCGGCCGCCGAACGCCAAGCCCCGCAGGTTCGCTTCTGAGACGGTAGGCCATGAACTTCTTCGCTCGTCAAGAGGCGGCCCGCCGGAAGACGCGCGTGCTGCTCGGCTACTATGCGGCGGCCGTGCTCGCCATCGTCGGGGCGATCTACTTCGCGTCGCGCTACCTGTATGCCGGATTCGATCAGTACGGCCGCGCCGAGCGGGAGGCCGTCGAGGTGGAGCGGCCCGACGACAGGTTCAGGGTGGCTGCGTGGGAGCCCGTCTGGTTTGCCTGGGCCGCAGGGCTGACGCTCCTCGTAATCGCGTGCGGCACGCTGGCTCGCTTCGCCTCGCTGAAGGGCGGCGGTGCGCAGGTCGCACGGTCTGCGGGCGGCCGCGAGATCCCGGCGAACACGGGGTCGTTCCACGAGCGCCGGCTGCTGAACATCGTGGAGGAAATGGCGCTCGCGTCGGGGGTTCCGATCCCGCGCGTTTTCGTGCTGGAGCGAGAGTGCGGCTTGAACGCCTTCGCGGCGGGCTTCGCGCTCGACGACGCGGCGGTCGCGGTGACGCGCGCCGCCATGGAGCAGCTCACGCGCGACGAGCTGCAGGGCGTGGTCGCGCACGAGTTCAGCCACATCCTCAACGGCGACATGCGGCTCAACTGCTGGCTGATCGGCGTCCTGTACGGCATCCTCGCGCTGTCGGTCAGCGGACGGCTCCTGATGCGGGAGCTGTCGCATGTTCGCCTGTCGGGCAGCGGGCGCGGCGGCGGACTGGCGCTGCTCGCGTTCGGCAGCGGCGCGGCGCTGTGGGTGATCGGCAGCGTCGGCGTATTCTTCGCGCGGCTCATCCAGAGCTCGGTCTGCCGGCAGCGCGAGTACCTGGCGGACGCCTCGGCCGTGCAGTTCACGCGCAGCGCGCTGGGGCTGGCGAACGCGCTGAAGCGGATCGGCGCCTCGCCCCACCGCAACGCGCTGCAGTGCGCGAACCGGGACGAGCTGGCGCACCTGCTCATCGCGTCGGGCTCCGGATTTCGCGTGGGCGACCTGTTCGCCTCGCACCCGCCTATCCTGCGGCGCATCCAGCTGCTGGATCCCTCGTTCGATGGCCAGTTTGCGCCGTGGCGCCTCCGCGCGCTGTCGTTCGAGGACGTGCGCAATACGCCGCAGCAGGTGCATCTGCGCGAGGCCGGGCTGCTGACGGAGCTGCGCGGCGAGGAGCTGGCGCAGGCCTCCTCCTTCCTGCAGGAGCTGCCCGCCGAGCTGCGGCGCGCGGTCGCGCATCCGGCCGACGCGGCGGGCGTGCTGTACGGGCTTCTGCTGAGCGAGGACGCGGCCGTGCGGCAGCGCCAGAAGAGCCGTATCCTGGCCCTCGACGGCCAGCGGCTCGCCTCGGAGGCGGAGCGGTGGCAGGCGCTGTTCCGCAACGAAGATCGCGCCTGTCGCCGGATGGCCGGGGAGCTGGCGATCGAGGGCCTGCGGCAACGCGATCCCGGGCCGCGCGCGTCCTGCGTCCGCTTCGTGCGGGAGCTTGTCGAGGCGGACGGAGAGGTCTCGCTTTTCGAGCACATGTTGGAGCGGCGGCTGGCCCGGCGGCTGGACGCCGCGGACAGTCGCGCGACGACGAGTATGCGGGTGCTTTCGCCTGCACACGCCCAGCTTGAGGCTTCGCTTGTGCTGGGTGCGCTGGCGTATGCGGGCCAGCCCGCCGACGAGCGCGCGCGCGCCGGGTGGCGCTTGGGCTCGGAGCAGATGCCGCTATTCGGGCTGGGCGAGCTGGTGCCGGTGCGGGCGAGCTGCACGCTGGAGGCGTTCGATCAGGCGCTGCTGCGTCTTCGCGAGCTGTCGCCGCTGGCCAAGGGGCAGCTGCTCGCGGGGTGCGCGACCGTGGTGCACAGCGACGGACGCTTGACCGCCGACGAGACCGAGCTGCTGCGCTCGGTGTCCGACCTGCTGGATATGCCGCTTCCGCCCATGTTCGCGTAAACGCTTAGGCTGCTGGCGAGAAGAGAGCGTTCACACCATTCAATGTGTGAACGTTCATGTGGGTCAATAAGAACCGAACGCAGCGAGGTCAACAGACTCTGTGCGCCAGCGTCGCTCAGTGAAAGTGCGCGGCCAGAAGAGACTCGGCCTCGCCGCGCCACACTGGATCAATACGGGTGCCGCGCGGCAGCTTGACGAAGAGGCGGCGGGCGCAGAGGCGGCGCTGGCCGGGCGGCGACACGAGCCGGTCGAGCCAGTGCCCGGGAAGTTCATTGAACGCCGCGATCAGGTGATCGAAAAGGTCGAGCGGCTCCTCCTCTTTCATCTCCAGCACGAACTGCCAGAGGATGTGCGGCTCGGCCAGCACGCGGCGCAGAATCAGGTCGGCGAGCGCCTCGCGCTGTGCGAAAAAGTCGGCGCCCGCGACGAGGAGCGCCTGGCGGTTCGCGGCTGGTGGTCGGGAGTCGGGCGTCGCAAGTCGGGCGTCGCGAGTCGGGAGCGCGACGCGCGTGCGCGACGAGAAAAGGTCGGGGAGGCGCGTGCCGACGAAGCGCTGCGTGGGCGAGTCGAAGCCGCCGAGGCGCTCATTGGCCAGGGTTTCGACTTGGGCGAGCTGGCGCGCGGAGAGAGCGTCCGTGGACAGTACGCGGTAGGGCGGCAGGCTCTGGGCTCGGAGTCCCAGCTCCTTTGCGCGGTCGCGCAGTTCCGTGCCGGGCAGGAGCAGCGTGGGCAGGAACTGCGGGTGGATGGCGTCGCCGAAGCGCGCCAGCCAGTCGAGCGAGCGCTGGATGTCGTGCTCGTCCTGCGCGGGCAGGGCGTACATGAAGTCGAGCGTGGGGCGGATGCCGTGGCGCAGCAGCGCCTCGATGCCGCACAGCACGCGGTCGGCGTTAAGCGGGCGGTGGATGATCTTCAGGACCTTGGGGTCGGTGCTCTGGATGCCGACCTCGGCTTCGGCCACGCCAGCCTCGGCGAGGCGCCGGGCCTGGTCGTCGGTGAGCGTGTCGGCGCGGATCTCCACGAAGAAGGCGACGCCGCGGTCGCGGTTCTCGCGCGCCATCGCATCGAGGATCGCGTCGAAGCGCGGGTGGGCGTTGAAGGTCGGGTCGACGAGGCGGATCTCCTTCGCGCCGCGCTGGCGCAGGATGCGGATGCGCGTGGCGACCTCCTCGGGCGGCAGGCAGGTGGTGGTGGTGCGGCGGAGGTTGTAGCAGCAGAAGGCGCAGCGCATGGGGCAGCCGCGGTTGGTCTCCAGATAGGCCATGCCGAAGGCGTCCGGCCGGTTGACCGGGTGGTCGGGCGCAGGCAGCAAGTCCTGGAGCGGCCTGACCGGGCGTTTGCACGTGCCCACCGTGAACGCACCTCCTCCCGAACGCCACGTGACGCCGCTGAAGTCGGGCGCTTGCCCGGCGCGGAAGAAACGCAGCACAGCCGGAAAGACCGTCTCGCCTTCGCCGACCACCAGCGCGTCGGCAGGAAACCGCGCGTCGCGTGTCGCGTGTCGCGCGTCGCCCGTCCCCGGCAGCAGCGGATGCTTCGCCGCGATATCCGGCCCGCCGATGACGATGCGCAGGGCGGGCAGGCGCTTCTTCAGCAGCTTGAGCAGGTGCAGCGTGCGCTCAACGTTCCAGAGGGTGCAGGTGGCGGCGAGCGCGTCGGGCCGCAGCGCGGCAAGCTGCTCCACGAGCGCCGCGTCGGCGTCGGTGTCCTGGCCGGCGGGCGTCTCGATGACCGACCAGTGCTTCGCCTCGGGCGAGCGCTCCAGCGCGGCGTGCAGGCACGCGGCCGCAGGCATCAGGTTCTCGCCGGGCGAGGTGACGTCGGGATCGAGGCGAGGAAGCTGGAGGAAGAGAAGTTGTTTCATAGGTACACGGTTTCCAGATCGGGGGCGGCTTCACTGAGGATGCAGGCGAGCATGCCGCCGGGGTTGAGGTGTCCGACGGCGAGACGGTCGCAGTGTGCCAGCACGTATTCGTTGCACCAGATTGCGCGGCGCGCGCTGGGCGCTGTGAGGGTGTCGTCAAAAGGCGACAGGATCAGCAAGCGACCTTGCGCGAGAGCATCGCTGATGTCCAGTCGTTCGGCGCCGTCGCGCAAAGCCCACGGCTTGACCCAGATGAGCGGCCGCTTGTGAGCCAGCCCGGCGCGGAACACGTGGCGTTCCATGGGCGACAGGAAGCCGGACAGGATGGCCTCGCCGGAACGGATGGGGAGCGTGCCGTGCGGCGCCGTCTCACCGCGCGAGGCCAGAAAGCCGAGCTTGGGCCGGTCCAGCAGCGTGCGGTCGCCCAGCCACTTGGGCTCGCAGCAATGCATAACGGTCTGATAATTCTCTGGATTGCGGCGGATGTAGTCGCGGATGGCCGCGAGCGCTTTCACATTCCGCACGACCACGTCCCAATAATTGCGGTGCCAGAGCGCGGAGCCGCCTGCCGGGGTGGTACGGGTCGGCAATTGCGTAGGGGTCGGCAATTGCCGACCCAGGATACGCGATACGGCGGACTTATATGCGCCGACCACATCTCCCAATACGCACGGGTCGGCAATTGCCGACCCCTTCAGCAATTCGACCACCCCGTGCACGTGATTCGGCATGACCACGTACTCGTCGACCCGCACGGACGGAAAATGCTTCGGGATCTCTCGCCAGCAGGTGTCCGCGACTTTACCGCACGCGTTCAATACCGCGCGGCCATTGACCACCGCCCCGAAAACCTCGCGCCGATCTCTCGCGCAGACGGTCACGAAATAGTGTCCCGGCGTGGCGTAGTTCCACCCCTTCAGCCGCAGGTCCTGTCGGTTTGGCAGGTCATCACCCATATCCCGATACCCCGTTGTGTCCGGTCATTCATGACAGTCGGAGTCTTCTTCTTCCGCCTCCCGCGCGAACTTGGGGTTGGCGCCGGCGACGGCGAGGGCGACCTCGCCTTTGACGGGCTTGCCGTCGAAGAGCGGGATGAGGTCGGCGAGGAAGCCGCGGTGGACGCGCTCGTGGGCTTTGGTGAGCTCGATGCAGACGGCGGCCTCGCGGTCGCCGAGGGCCTCGAGCGCGGCTTTGAGCGAGGCGGCGACGCGGAAGGGCGACTCGAACCAGACGAGGGTGTGGGGCAGCTCCTTCTCCTCCTCGAAGAAGCGGCGCAGCGCGCCGGGCTTGCGGGGCGGGAAGCCTTTGAAGGTGTAGCTCGACGTGGAAAGGCCGGAGGAGATCAGGGCGAGGTCGACGGCCGACGCGCCGGGGATGACGTCGAAGGGGACGTTCTCCTGGGCCGCGCGGCGGATGAGGCGGTAGCCGGGGTCGCTGATGCCGGGGTAGCCGCCGTCGGAGCAGAGCGCGACGGAGCGCCCGGCCGCGAGCGCCTGGAGGATGTAGCTGCCGGTGCGCTCCTCGTTGCCCTGGCGGTAGGAGACCAGCTCGGGGCGCGGGATGTTGAAGGCGCTGAGCAAGCCCCACGTGCGCCGCGTGTCCTCGCAGGCGATGAGGTCGGCGGTCTTGAGCGCCTCGAGGGCGCGCGGGCTCAGGTCCGCGAGGTTGCCGATGGGAGTCGCCACAACGTGCAGCATTTCTGAAGTTCCTGAATCATGGCCCGTTTGAGGAGGTCAAGCCCGTAGCCGGTCTTGGCCGAAACCGGGATGGCCTGAGGGTATTTCTCGGTGACATGCAGGACGGCGTTGTCGGCGCTGCCGCGGTCGCACTTGTTCAGGACGAGCAGGTGCGGCACGTCCTTCGCGCCGATCTCCTCGAGGGTCTTGTAGCAGACCGCGATGTGGTCGTCGACGCGCGGATAGGCCGCGTCGACCACGACGAGCAAGAGGTCGGCCTGGGCCGCGACGTCGAGCGTGGACTTGAAGGAGGCGACCAGCCCGTGGGGCAGGTTGCGGATGAAGCCGACGGTGTCGGTGAGCAGGATCTTGCGCTTCTCGCTCAGCCACACCATACGCGTCTTGGTGTCAAGCGTGGCGAAGAGCCGGTCGTCCACGTAGGCGTCGGCGTCGGTGAGCGTGTTGAGGAGGGTCGATTTGCCGGCGTTGGTGTAGCCGACCATGGAGACGACGGGCCACTCGCGCTTGGCCTTGCCGCGCGAGGTCTGGCGGCGCTGGGCTTCGGCTAGGCGCTTCTTGAGGTCGGCGATGCGGCGGCGCAGGGGCTCGTTGCGGAGCTGCAGGTGGCTTTCGCCGGGGCCCTTCATGCCGATGCCGCCCTTGAAGCGCTGCTGGGCTTCGGTGACCGGGATGCGGGAGAGCTGGAACTCGAGCTGGGCGAGCTCGACCTGGGTCTGGGCTTCGGCGGAGCGCGCGCGGCGCGCGAAGATCTCCAGAATGATCTCCGTGCGGTCCATGATGCGGACGCCCAGCGCCTTGGCGAGGTTGTAGGACTGGATCGCGCTCAGCTCGTTGTCGAAGATGACGGCGTTGGCCTTCGCCTCGGCGACAAGCGCCTTGAGGTCCTCGACCTTGCCCGTTCCGAAAAAGGTGCCGCCGTCCGGCTTGTCGCGGTTCTGCGTGAGCTGCCCGGCGACCTCCAGCCCGGCGGTGTCTGCGAGTCGCCCGAGTTCGAGCAGCGAGTCCGCCGCCTCGGCCGCATCCATCCGCGAATGCACCACTTGGGCGAGGACCGCGCGCTCCACATGGTGTGTGTCGTGAAGCCTCATGGGCCGGTTACCAGTGCGCCAGGACGGCGTCGACGATGCCGCGCGAGAGGTCCTTGGCGATGCGCGGGTAGGCGTCCTGCATGCCGGTGAGCATGTCGCCGTGGGTCAGGAAGGTCGTGCTGGCCTTGATGGGGACGGCGTTGAGCAAGAGTTTGCCGGTCCCGCGCTCGACGAGCGTGATCTCCGCCACGAGCGTGTACCGATATTCGGAGGTGCGCGCGCTGTAGTTGCGGTCGTAGCTGATCGCCTGCAGCTCGGCCTTCTCCACTTTGCCGAGCAGCTTGAGCGAGGCGTCGTCCATGTGGCGGATCTTGAAGGTTCCCTCGCGCTGGAGCTCGCGCAGGACGTACTGGGTGACGACGGCGTCGATCTCCGGGTAGCCGGAGGCGTTCTCGAAGACCGGCACGGCGATGGTCCTCAGCTCTTCCGGCACAGACGAGCCGAAACGGTAAGTCGCGCAGCCTGCAGCGAGCGCGAGGGCGGAGGCGGTGGCCAACAGACGTAGACGGGTGATGCGCATGGGGTAATCTCCTTCTTACTTCAACGCGGGCGCGTTCTTTTCGAGTTCGGCGAGCCTGTCGCGAACCTGCTGGGCGTATTTTGAGTCAGCGAATTCGGACAGGAACCTGCGGTAGGAAGCCTTGGCCGCCTCGGCGTTCCGCTGTTTCGTGTCGTAGAAGCGAGCCTGCTGGTAGTTCTGCTCCACCAGGAGCGCGGTCAACTCGCTTTGCCAGGCCGCCAGCTGCTCCTTTTGCGGATGGTTCGGCGTGCGGGCCAGGACGGCCTTAAAGAACGCGGCCGCCTCGCGGCAGCGCGCCTCGTTGTAGCTGTTCTTCACGGCGAGCTCGTGCCGGCACTGGGCGGCCAGAAACTGGGCGGAAACGGCCTGCGGCGTGCCGGGGAAGCGGTTGAGGAGCCCGTCGTAGACCGAGATGGCCTCCTCGAGCTCCTTCTCGGAGACGCGGATGCTGCCGACGATCAGCATCACCTCCGGCGCGATGGCCGAGCGGGGCGCGTTGCGGACGATCTGCTCGAAGCGCTCGCGGATCATGTTCATGCCGCTGAGCGCGAGGCCGAACATGCTGCGGTTGTTGTGCAGCAGGTGGTTGGCGATTCGGAACTGGCGGTCCAGAATCTCGTTGTAGGGGCAGTTGCCCGCGTAGAAGGTCAGCAGGTACTGGTACTCTTCGAAGGCCTTCTCGTAATGCTTGTGGGTCTCGAGCATCTGGGCGAGGCTGAGCTGGGCCTCGGCGGCCTGGGGCGAGGTCGGCCATTCGCGGATCAGGGCCTCGTAGGCTTTGTGCGTGCGGCGGACGCTGCCCTCGGACTCCTTCTTGCGCGCGTAGGCGAGCTGCGCTTCGGCGGTCTCCTCGGACACCGAATACCAGAACGACTTCCCCTTCTGCTGGACGCGCTTATCCTGATCGAAGGCCTCGAAGCCCTCAAACTTGTCGGTGGCGTATTCGCGGTTCAGCTCAGACTGTGCGGTCTGCGCGCCCGACGAAGCGGCGGCGGCGGCCAGAAGGAGCGCGGCCAGACGTGTTTTGATCACATGCCTCATGGTGTCGGTTCCCACTCGTTCCAGATGCGTCTGCGGAATGCTCGCGCGACGAAGCGTGCTTGATTCCCGCACCCAACAGGTTTACAGTATGCCAATGTTACAGACGGGCAACGGGGTGGCCATCGCACCCGTCAGTTCGCGATGTGTTGTGAGATTACCAAACCCAGAGGGACTGTAGAAGCATGAAAAAGGTTCTGATCCCCACCAAGCTGGATTCCGTCGCCGCCGAAATCCTGAAAGCGCACGGAGGCTATGAGATTGTTCAGGACGGCAAGACGCCTCTCGAGGAGCAGGTCAAATCGCACGCGGACGCGTACGCGCTGATCGTGCGCAGCGAGAAGGTCCCCGCCGCCGTCATCGACGCGCTGCCCCAGCTCAAAGTCGTCATCCGGGCGGGCGCCGGCTACGACACGATCGACATCAAGCACGCGCGCAAGAAGGGCGTGGACGTGATGAACACGCCGGGCGCGAACGCGAACGGCGTGGCCGAAGAGGTGATCGCCATGATGCTCGCGGACGCCCGCCACATCGTCAAGGCGGACATCACCACCCGCGCCGGACAGTGGGAGAAGAAGGACTACATGGGGCGCGAGGTCACCGGCAAGACCGTGGGCATCGTCGGCGTCGGCAACATCGGCCGGCTGGTGGCGAAGCGGCTCAAGGGCTTCGAGTGCCGCCTGCTGGGCTACGACCCCATCGTCAACAGCGACCGCATGCGCGAGTTCGATATTGAGCCTGCCACGCTCGAGGAGATCTTCGGCCAGTGCGACTACGTGACGCTGCACATCCCCGGCGGGGACAGCACGCGCGGCATTGTCGGCGCCAAGTTGCTGGGGCTGATGAAGAAGGGCGCGACGATCATCAACTGCGCCCGCTTCGGCATCGTCGACGAGGACGCGCTGCGCGCGGTGAAGGCCGAGAAGGGCCTGCGCTACCTGAACGACGTCTACCCCAAGGACGAGGCCGGGCCCAAGAGCATGACCGACATCGCGGACCTCATGCTGCCGCACCTCGGCGCCAACACCCACGAGGCCAACTTCGTGGCCGCCCAGCGCTCCGCGCAGGAGCTGATCGACCTCGACGAGAAGGGCGACATGAGCTGCATCGTCAACCGCGACATCCCGGAAGGCCTCGAGCGCGCCTACTGCGAGCTGGCCTACAACTTGGCGAGCCTGATTCGCCAGGTCGCGGGCACGCAGGCGCCCATCAAGATGCTGGAGACCAGCTTCTACGGGGCGCTCGCGCCCTTCGGCAAGTGGCTGACCGTCTCGATCCTCTCCGGCATCTGGCGCGAGTTCGACCGCTATAACGACTACAAGGCCGCGACCAAGTTCCTGAAGGAGATGGGCATCGAGCTCATCAACCGCGAGGCCTCGGGCGAGAAGGGCTACGGCAACGCGGTCACCCTCGACCTGACGGTGGAGCAGCCGAACAAGGACCTCAAGAGCTTCAGCGTCCGCGGCACGGTCACCGAAGGCGTCCAGACGGTCTCGCGCATCGACGAGTTCGACCGCCTCTACTTCGAGCCCAGCGGCGCGACGCTCTTCTGCCTGTACGACGACCGCCCCGGCGTGATCGCCTCCATCAGCCGCAAGCTGGCGGACGCGGGCATCAACATCGAGGACATGCGCAACCCGCACAACACCAAGACCCGCCGGTCGCTGGCGATCATCAAGCTGAACCAGCCGATCTCCGAGGACCTGGTCAAGGTCATCAAGGCCGACATCGCGGCGCACGCGGCGGTCTGCACGGTGGTGTAAGGGGAAGTTGGGGGTTACAGGTTATAGGTTACAAGTTGTGCGTGCGTGGCGAGGAGTACAGCGTTGGATGAGACATTGACCGTCGTCAGTTGCGCGGTGCCGGAGGCGTCCGTCGACGGGCTTTTCGAGCTGCTCGACGCCGACCTCTTCACGCCGACAGCGTGGTTCGATGTGGAGACGAAGGTCTCGCGCGTCGACGTGTTTCTCGAGGACGCGTCCCGCGCCGACGAGGTGCGGGGCGCGCTCGTCGAGGCGGGCGCGCTGGCTGGGCTCGATCTCAAACCGGAACTTTCCACTCTCGCGCGCAGCGACTGGGCCGAGAGCTGGAAGCGCTTCTTCCACGTCGAGAAGGTGTCGGAGCGCGTGGTGGTTCGGCCCTCGTGGGAGCCCTACGATGCCAAGCCCGGCGAGCGCGTGATCACGCTCGACCCCGGCCTGAGCTTCGGCACGGGCAAGCATGCGACCACGCAGACCTGCCTGCGGTTTCTGGATGCGCTGGCCGCGGAGGACGCGCAGCGCTCGGTGCTCGACATGGGGTGCGGCTCGGGCATTCTCGCCATCGGCGCGCGGCTGCTGGGCTTCGCCGACGTGCGCGGGTTCGACAACGACCCCGACTGCATCGCGGTCTCGAACGAGAACGCGGGCGCCAACCGCGTGTCGATTCCCTTCGCGCTCGACGACCTCTCGCACCCTCACCCGGCGGCAGACGTCGTGGTGGCGAACATCCTGGCGCCGGTGCTGATCCGGTTCGCCCGCGAAATCGCGGGCTCGGTCACGGCCGGCCCGCAGGCGCGGCTGGTGGTCTCGGGCATCCTGGACGAGCAGTACGCGGCGGTGCGCGCGGCCTTCGAGGCGCAGGGCTTCGCCGAGGCCGAGAGCCTGCTGCTGGACATCTGGCGCAGCGGGCTGTTCCGAAGGAAATAGGGGGCAGGCGTTAGACTTGACCGCGAATCCACGCGAAGGAACGCGAATCGCGCGCGTGCCGGCTCGGCACAATCTCGCCCTCAAGCCTGTGGACAAGGCGGGCGCTGGGGGGCGAACCTGCGAGCCGTTAAAACCAATTCAAAAGCGTTTATCTTAGCGCCATTCGGGACGGCCTCCGTGCCGCGGCCTACAGCGGCAGCTCGTTCTGGCGCGAGGCGGGGGCGAGGCCGAGGCGGCGGTAGCACGCGGCGGTGGCCAGGCGGCCCTTGGGCGTGCGCTCCAGGTAGCCCTCTTGGATCAGGAAGGGCTCGTAGACCTCCTCGATCGTGTCGGGCTCTTCGCCCACCGAGACCGCGATGGTGTTGAGCCCCACGGGCCCGCCGCCGAACTTGTGCACCAGCGTCTCAAGGATGCGGACGTCCATCTCGTCTAGCCCCTGCGGGTCGATCTCCAGCAGCGCCAGCGCGTCGGCTGCCACGGGGCGCGTGATGTGGTTGTCCGCCCGCACCTGGGCGTAGTCGCGCACGCGGCGCAGGAGGTTGTTCGCGATGCGCGGGGTTCCGCGGGCGCGCGAGGCGATCTCTTTTGCGCCCTCTTCGTCGATGCTGACCTCCAGCTTGGCGGCGGAGCGCGTGACGATCTGGCAGAGGTCAGCGACGCCGTAGTAGTCGAGGCGGTTGGTGATGCCGAAGCGCGAGCGCAGGGGCGAGGAGATCAACCCGCTGCGGGTGGTGGCGCCGACGAGGGTGAAGCGCGGCAGCTCCAGCCGCACGGAGCGCGCGTTGGGCCCCTGGTCGATCATGATGTCGAGCACGAAGTCCTCCATGGCCGAGTAGAGGTACTCCTCCACAGTGCGCTGCATGCGGTGGATCTCGTCGATGAAGACAATGTCGCCGGGCTCGAGGCTGGTCAGCAGGCCCGCGAGGTCGCCGGGCTTGTCGATGACCGGGCCGGAGGTGGTCTTGACGTGGACGCCCATGGCCTCGCCGAGGATGAAGGCCAGCGTCGTCTTGCCGAGCCCGGGCGGCCCGGAGAGCAACACGTGGTCGAGCGCCTCCTGGCGCTGGCGGGCGGCCTCCACGGCGAGCAGAAGCCGGTCGCGGACCTTGAGCTGGCCCACGAAGTCGTCGAAGCGCGTCGGGCGGAGGCGGTTGTCAAACGACGCGTTGCGCTGGTTGAACTCTTCTGACGGCCGGGTTTGCATGTGGCATCTATCAATAGCACAAAATGGCCCGCATCACAATGGCGCGGCTGGGCGCCCACTACTCCGCGAGCAGCAGGAAGTCGTACGACCAGTTGAAGGAATAGGTGATGGTGGCGCCCAGCGCGTTTTCGTAGGTCGCCTTATCGCTCGACAGGAAGTAGCCGCGCCCCTCCGCCTCGCCCGAAGCCCGCACGGGCGTCAGCACGCCCTCGTACGGGAACGACTTCGACGTGTGCGTCGCATCGTAGTCGAACCACGCCTTGAACGAGCCGGTGAAAATGCCGGTGGGCCGCGCCAGGGCGATCGTCAGGCCTACTGCGTTCGTGACGGAGTCGTAGATGTAGTCCGCTCCGTCCTTGACCGGCGTGCCGATCTTCGGGGCCGAGAGCCCGGTCATGACGCCGAGGTTGTTGGTGACCGCCAGGATCGTAAGCCCGTTCGGATCCCACCAGGCCGACTCGTAGCGGCTGGCTCCCACCCAGAGCGCGGGCGCAGGCGCGCCGCCGTCCACGGAGGCGGAGAGGGCCTTGTCGCGGTAGTAGTCATACAGGTTGCCCACCTTGGCGTACCAGCCGCCCACCAGCTGCAGGCTCCAGCTGAAGCCGGCCGCCTCGACGTCGGACGTGGACAGCGGGTTCAGGCTCGTCCAGTCGAAAGGCGAAGCCAGTGTCTGCACGACCGCCGGTACGCCGTCGGCAGGCTTGAGCCACTCCACGACGCCAAAGAGGCCTCCGCCCTTGTAGGCCGCCGGCGCCGTGTAGATCACTGTCCAGACGCGCCCGTCTTCGTCGAGCACCAGCGTTCCGCTGAGCGAGACGGCCGTGCCGTCGGCCAGCTTGCCGACGGTCTTCACGCCGCCGGCCGCATCCACCGTAAAGGTCAGGTAGCCGCTGCCGAAGTCGCTGCCGCCCGGCAGCGAGGCGGTGAAGTAGCCCGAGAAGCCGTTGGTTAGAACCGTGGTCATGCCCGCGTCTTTCCAGACATTGCGATAGAGGGTGAGCCAGCCGTCGCCGCCCAGCTCGCCGTCAGCCTTGCCCAGCGTGGCCGGCACGGCCACTGCGAGAACGTTTGACTGGGCCGCGGGCGGCGCGCTGACCGCCAGCGTCAGCGGAAACGCGACCACGCCGACCTTCGCCGTGCTGGTCAGCCGGAACGTGTCGTCCTCGTCGAGCGACGCGTAGGAGGCTGCGCTGAAGGTGTAGTTCGATCCCCGCAACGTGATTTTTCCTGAGACCGCGCCCAGCGCCGAGACGGTCAGGGAGGCGACGCCCGCGCCCAGCTCGTCCGTGCCCGCCGTGCCGTTGAAGGTGCCCTGCGCCCAGGCCGGCAGCGCGTCGATCACGACGTAGAAGGCTTGCGGCAACGCCGCTCCCTTTGCGTTTGTGGCGGCAACCATCACCGTGAAGAGCCCCGCCTTGGTCGGCACGCCCACGATGCTGAGGCGTGCGGCGTCGAGCTTGAGGCCGGTCGGCAGGCCCGTCACCGTCACGGTCGGCGCCGACTCGGAGCTGACCGTCAGCGGCAGGGCGAACGCCACGCCAACCGTCGCGAACCGCGTTCCCGGGTTCACGATCGAGGGGTACGCCAGCTCGGTCAGCGGCTTGAAGCTCGCGGTCACCTCGACCTGTCCGTCCGCATTGCCGTCCTCCGCTACGGCAACCGAACGCGCGAGCGCCTTGCTGCCGTTCTCCCAGCCCGTGAACACCCAGCCCGTCGCGGCTTTCGCCGTCAGGGCGAGCGGCTTGCCCGGATAGATCAAGCCCACGGCAGGGGTCACTGTTCCGCCCGCTGCGGGGTCGGCGGTGGCGGTCACCTGCACGGCGGTCTCGTCCAGCGAGATCGTGTCGGTCTTCGTGGCCGACGTGCCCAGCGCGTTGCGCACGCGGAAGTACACGGTCTTCGTCCCTTTGCCGACGGGCAGCTCAAAGGTCGGGGCGGTGCCGTAAGTCTGCCACGGGGCGGCGCCGCCGTCGAAGGTCGACGAGGCGCTCGCCTGGTATTGCGTCGGCACGCCGGTGCAGTCGTTATTGAGCGTCACGGTGCGCCGGTTGGTTCCTGCCGCACCTGCGTTGAGGGCGAGGGTTGTGACCACCGGTTTCGCCTGAGGCTGCGAGAGCGTGTCGCTGACGACGGGCGACTCGCCCGCCTGGTTCTTGACCTTGAAGTAAACGGCCTTGGCGCCCGCGCCATCGGAGAGCGCGAACAAGGGGGCGGCGGCGTAAACCTGCCAGGCCGCGCCGTCGAAGGTCGGCGACTCGCTGGCCATGTAGTGGGTCGGCGCGTTCGAGCAGGCGTTGTTCAGCGTCACCACGCGGTCGGCGGTCGACGCCTTGCCGGCGTCGAGCGCGAACGTGTTGACGCGCGGCAGCGCCAGCTTGCGGAAGCCGAACACGTAGAGCTTGTCGGTCCGGCAGGCGAGCTCGACCACGCCGTCGGCGTTGATGTCGCTGGCGATAACGGTGCCCTGGCGCGTGCCTGCCTGGACGGAGGCCACCACGTTCAGGCGCACGTCCAGCACGCGCAGCAGGCCGGTGTTGGAGAGCGTGACGATTTCGGGCACGCCGTCGCCCGTGAGGTCGCACAGGAGCTTCACGAAGCCGACCGCGCTCTTTTCCAGCAGCTTGTTGAGCGCGCGGTCCAAAATGACGGTCTTCTCGCCCGAGGTGGTGGTCGCCACGATTTCGAGGCCGCTGTCGCCGCCCACGTCGCCCACCGCGAAGGCCCAGCCGGCGTTGTCCGGGCCGTTGTAGGTTGCCCGCGTGGCGCCGTTGGTGCCGTACACGTGGATTTGAGAGGCGCCCTTGTTGGCGGCCGCGTCGTGTCCCTCGAAGCCGAGGATCTCGCAGGCGCCGTCACCATCCAGATCGGCGAAGAGGTGATCCGCCACGCCGTCGCCGGGAGCCGGGTACACCTGCGAGAGCTTGGGCGCGCCGGCCTCGTCGACCACCACCAGATACATGTCGCCGTCCGTGGTGCCGCTGCCGCTGGCGCCCTTGTTCACAGCGGCGGAGCGCATCGTGACGTCGAGCGAGCCGTCGCCGTCCAGGTCCGCGACAGAAAAGGCGTTGCCGTTTGTCGGGCCGACGGGATAGTACCAGCTTTCCGTGGCGGACACGTAGTCGAACGCGGCGACGCCGCGCGGCAGGGCGTTGGTGCGGGTCGGATTGTAGCCCAGCAGCAGGGTGGGGCCGGTTAGCCCGATGGGCGCGACGGTCACATTCGTTCCGTTCGCGTGCTGTCCGGCGAAGGTTTTCAGCAGGGTGCCGTCGCCCTTGTACAGATAGGCCGCGAAGCCGGCGCCGCCGCTGCCCAGGCCGATGTCGAGCGTGCCGTCGCCGTCCACATCCTCCAGCAGCGCGGGGAAGCAGGGCCGGGGCAGCGCCACCGTGCGCTTCACCGTGCCGTCGCCGCGGTAGAGGCGCAGCTCGCTGCCGGCCGTGGCCACCAGCTCGAGCGTGCCGTCGCCGTCCACGTCGCCGGTCAGGAGCGCTTCGGAGACCGTGCCCGTGGCGGTGAACAGGGTTGTCAGCGTGGCGGTCACGGGCACGGCTGTGCTTTCGGCGGCCGCTGCGAGCCCGGCCTGGTCGGCCCGGGGATAGCGCCAGCCGGTCCACGCCGCGGTCTGAGCGATGGTGAGGAGGCTGTCGCCGGCGATCACGTCGCCCGTGTCATCGAACGTCGCAGCGCCTGCCAGTGTATAGGTGCCGGCACGGCCCAGCACGCTGTAGCGCAGGGTCGCCACCGCTGCATTGGTGCCGCTCCAGGTGATCGTGCGCGAGGCACGATCCCAGCTTACGTTGTGCCCTGCGAGGCCCAGCGGCTTGAGCCCGTCCGGGAGAGTTTCCTCGCATGTCCACGCGGCGGTTCCCCAGGCGGGCGTCACCGTCAGCGTGACCGTTTTGTCCGCGACAGCGCGCGAGGCCGAGCCCTTGACGATGACGGTCCACAGGGCGTACAGGGTGTGGTCGGAGGCTGTCGCGACGGCGGTGAGCGCGGTCACGTGCGCCCCTGCGCCGTCCGCGCCGGTCCACCAGCCGTCAAAGGTGTAGCCGTCGCGGACGGGCGCGGGCAGCTCGCCGTAGCTGGAGGCGAAGGTTACGCTCGTGCTGCCCGGGTCGACGGCGCCGCCCTGTGGGTTGAAGGTCACGGTGTAGGCGTTGGCCGCCCAGCTTGCGTAGAGCGTCTGCGCGGCCGTCAGCGCCACGGTCGAGCCCGCCGTGATCAGCGTGCCCGCGCCGCCGGGCTCCGTCCGCCAGCCGCCAAACGTGTAGCCGCTGCGCGCGGGCGTGGGCAGTTCGCCGTAGGGTGCGTCGAAGGTCACGCTCGTGCTGGCGGGGTCCACGGCGCCGCTTTGCGCGTCGAAGGTCACCGTGTACTCGTTCGCGGTCCACTTGGCGTAAAGCGTCTGATCCGCCGTAATCGTAACCGGCGTGGTGTCGATGACCTGCGAGCCTGCGCCGCCCGCCTCCGTCCACCAGCCGCCGAACGCGTAGCCGGTGCGCGAGGGCGTCGGCAGCGTGCCGTAGGTCGCGCTATAGGTTACGCTGGTGTTGGCGGGGTCGACGGTGCCGCCCTGCGCGTCGAAGGTCACCGTGTAGGCGGCCAGCGCCCATTTCGCGTAGAGGGTGCGGTCGTCGAGTCCGGTGACCGTGGTCGTCGAGAAGACCTGTGTGCCCGCGCCGCCGGGCTCTGTCCACCAGCCTTCGAAGGCGTGGCCGCCGCGCGTGGGCAACGGCAGCATGCCGTAGGCGCCGCCGACGGCCACGAATTTGTTGGTCGGGTCGACCGTTCCGCCCTGGGCGTCGAACAGGACGGTGCAGCCCACTGAACCTTCGGGCAGGAAGCGGGCCACGAGCGTCTGCGGGGTGGCCGTGACGAAGACGCTGAGTGTCGCGCCTGCGCTGGCGATGCCTTCCCAGCCCGCGAACAGGTAGCCGGGGTCGGGCACTGCCTGCACCGACGCCGCCAGGCTGCGGAAATAGGTGCCGGCCCAGGAGGCGCGGTTGGTGACGCCGTCCGTGGTGGGCTCGATCGGCATGCCGTTGACGACGAAGTGCCCGCCCGTGCCGCCGGGGTCACTGTTGCGGACGGTGAACTGGCCGGTGCCGCCGAGGTTGAAGTGCTCGTCGAGGTGGCCCCACAGCGCGGCGTGGCGCTCGGCGGTGTATTGCACGAGGGCGGAGTTGACGGCCTGCTGCCACTGGTCGCGCGTGTGGGCGCGGCCCCAGCGGCGGAAGTGCGTTTCGATCTCCGGCGCGATGGCTTGCGCGGCCTCGGTGATGAGGGTCTCCGTACGCGCGGGCTTGAAGGTGGTGTTTAGGAGGTTGGCGTAACGGGTGACGAAGTAGTTGCGGTAGGGCATGTACTTCCAGAGTTTGTTGACCAGGAAGCCTGGCTCGCGGACGTCGGTCATATCCTTGTCCGAGAGGTAGTCGAACATGTCGAAATCCGAGCCCTGCTCGCCGGCGACGTCAAGGTCGTAGAGCATCCAGCGCCAGCGTGTGTCGCCGTACTTGCCGCAGGCCGCCACTTGGTTGGTGTGGGCGCGCCAGAAGTCGCAGTTGTTGATGGGCCAGTCGGTGTTGGCGAAGAAGGTCTCGGCCACGACGTAGTCGGCGAGGTTGGTCACGTCGACCCAGGCCTGCACCTGCTGGAAGTTGGCGGCGACGCTGAGCGCGTTGGACGAGATCCAGCCGATCATCGTCTCGTAGTCTTCGTCGGCGGCCTTGTCTCCGTCGATGCGCGTGATCACGACCTTGGCCTCGTTGAGCGGGTCCTCCTCGTGCATCAGGATGTCGACGTTGTCAGGCTCGAGCCCATAGCGCGTGGCGAGGTAGTGCTTGTCGTAGCTTTCGCGCAGATTGTTGATGCCCCAGTACTGGCCGTTGAGGTAGGTGACCGTGGGGCGGTAGGCCATGAGAGAGATGTCCAGGCTTCTGGAGATGCGGTGGAAGGTCGCGTCCTTCATCATGGTGGCCACGCCCGCGTCCGGGCCGTACCAATCGTTGCCGCTGTTGCGCAGGAGGAAGCGCTTGTACGAAGTGGCCGCCTCATCCGGGAAGAGTTTGTAGTTGAGGCGGTCGGCCCCATACTCGGCAGCGCGGGCCATCATGTAAAGCGTCTTCTGCGGGATCGCGCGCGTGCCGCCGCCATGCATGCTGGTGCCCAGCACCTGGGCCACGGCGGCGGTGGTTTGCGCCGACTCGAACAGCTCGAAGTTAATCCGGCGCTCCCAGCTGACGCCGTCGCTGTCCAGGTGGTAGTTGGCGTACGGCTTGCCCCACCTGTTCGTGCCGTAACCCACGGGTGAGTTCGCGTAGGTCTTGCCGGGGACGTAGATGCCGTTGGTGAAACCGAACAGGTCGTTGGCGTTGGCCATCAGAGAGATGACGGGGAGCGTGCGGTTCGTGAACGCCGGGCCGATGAGGTAGGAGCCCCACGCCTCGGGCGAGCACTGCGTGTTGTCAACCGAAACCGCGATCGTCCTCAGGACGGTGGCTTGGCTCACGCCTCCGATGGGCGGGCACCAGGCGGCGGCGGGCACGCTGTTGCTGATCTCAACCGGGTTCGTGCGGATCCAGGCGATGCCGGCCGTCGCGGGGGTGAGGTTGCTCACGGTCAGCGAGCTGCCGCTATAGATGAAGGTCGAACTGTCGCGCGGGTCGGAACCGTCCAGCGTGTAGTAGATTTTCAGCCCGGCCGTCGGCGTGCTGATCACGACGCTCTGGTTCGCCGCGTAGGCGCCGGGAGGGGCTGAGAAAGCGGGCTTTTCGGCGGCCAGCGTTTCCAGATACTTGGTGCTGTTGGCCATGTTCGACCGGCCCGGCGTCGTCCGGGTGAACACTTTCAGTGCCGACGCCTTGACGCCATCGACGGTCAGCCCGTAGGAGTTGTTCTCGCCGATTTCCGTGAGCGGCGCGGCGAACTCGTGCACGCGCACCAGCGAGCTGTTAAAGAGGTGGACCTTCTCGCCCAACTTGGACAGCCCGAACTGGCCATGCACAATCGGCGTCTGCTCATTGACTAGCGCGGTGAGGCTGAGGTCCAGGGTCAAGTCCGGACTCGCTGCCGACGATGGGTGGACTTCCACGGCCACCACGTTGGTGCCTTGCAGCAGCCCGTTCGTGGGCAGCACGGCGGACGTCCAGAGCGTCGACGGAAGGCTCGCGGAGGCGAGCGTGTCGTGCCCGACCGCGCCGGCGGGCATGTTGTGCCTCAGAACCTCGCGGCCGTTGAGGTAGACGACCGCGCCGTCGTTGAGCCGTGCGTTCATCACCAGTCCGGTGACGGTCGACGGCTTATGGACGAGGAACGTGTTGCGAAAATAGGCGGCCGTGTGGCGAGACGCGGGATTGCCGCCGTAGTCTAGCACCGTGGCGCAGTCCAGATTCTGCTTGGGGTCGTTATAGCCCAACGGGGACTGTCCTGCCGTCCACGCCGCGTCGCTGAAGGTGGTGTTCGGCCAGGTGGCCGCCGGCGCGCTCGCGGGCGAGAGATAGCGCCAGACCGAGTTGGAGGGGATGAGGGAGTGATTGGGCGCGTTCGTCCATGCCGTGTACTCCGGCAGATCCACACTGGCGTAAACGAGCAGAAAGCCGCCTGGCGGGAGCCAGTAGTTGGGCAACCGGACACCTTTTGTCTCGTCGTAGCCGCCGGTGCTTGGAAAGCCGACCAAATCGTACTTGTCGGACACCGCGCAGTTGTAGACGTTGGTGGCGGTCGTTCCGTTGTTGTAGATCTCGATCCAGTCCGACGTCTTATCGCCGTTCTCGTCAGCCAGATTCGTGCTATCGTAGCACACCTCGTTGATGACCAGAGCGCCGTGGGCAAATAGCCCTAGGCAGGCGCTTAAAGCGAGGACAACTTTCTTATTACACATACCACACCTCTTTCAAGCAGAATCTTCTACGGATCGATGGCGCATAGCCTTCATGGGCGAGCCGCCCGTGCCACAGAGAAAGGCGCTTACTGTTCCGCTGTCAGCGGGCCGCCGCTCACCGTCTCTAAGTACTGTGTCAGCCGCTGGCTTTCGCGCTCCGCCTTCAGGCAGACCCTGACATACTCGAGCAGCTCTTCGCGCGCGTCGAGCACGTCTTCGCGCCGGACCGTCGGCTCGCTGGCGAGCGCGTCGATCCGCTTGGTCATGGACGTGCGCAGGCGCTCGCAGTCGGCGGCGACCAGGTCCCGCTCGCTCCGCATGCGGCGGTAATCGTCCAGCATGCCGCCGACCTCGCGGCGGATCTGGTCGTACAGGCCGTGCACGCGGGTCTGGGCAGCGGCCAGCTGGGTTCGCGTCAGCCGGACCTCGTCGCCTAGCCAGTTGAAGACCGGGAGGGTCACGGCTGTGCGGAGCTGCCACTCGGTTTCGTCGCTCGCGTCGCTGTCAAAGCCTGAGCCGCCCTGCTCGTAGGAGGTCGTTTCCGCGCTTTCCACCTCATACTGGGCTTCCACGTACTCGAACCACGGGATCTGCCCGGCGCGGGCCGCTCGGACGGCGTGCTCGGCCGCCTCCTGCTCGCGCTGTGCCCGAACCAGGTCGGGCCGCCGCAGGAAGGCTAGCTCGGTGAGCGCCGCCACGTCGAGGTATTCGGCCTTGACCCGTCGGCTGGAGTCTGCCGGCCGCAGCCGGATGAGCTCGGAGGGAACGTTCGCCAAAACCGCGATCCGGCGGATGAGCTGTTGCTGCTCGGCCTGCCGCTCGCGGATCTCGGAGCGCAGGGCCGCGAGGCGCGTCTCAGCCCGGATCAGCTCAATCGCGCTGACCACTCCGGCTTCGGACTGCTCGCGCCGGAGCGCGCAAGCCTGCTGGCGCAGGTCTGACTTCTGCTCCAGCAGGTCGATTTCGCCCCGCAAGATATCGGCTTCAAGGCAAAGCGACTTCACCTCGCAGAAGACCGCGTAAGCCGCCTCTTTCGACTCCGCCTCTTTCGCCTGGGCGGCGGCATCGCCGCGCTTGCGCAGCCAGCGGTTGACAAAAGGGTTGACCGTGTAGACGCGGAGGCCGGCGGTCGAGCCGTCGAAGTCCTTCTCTCCCCACTCCCGGTCGCCGCCGGACGAGCTGGACGTCTCCTCTTGCTCCTCGCCCCAATGGCTGCCGGTGCTGAGGCGGGGGTTGCGCCAGCCCGTGTCCACGGCCGTCTGGTGCCGCTCCGCCTCCGCGTCAAGCAGCAGGGCCTGGGCCTCGGCGCTGTTGGCGGCCGCCAGCCGCGCCAGCACATCCCAGTCATATCCGTCCGGGGGGGGCGCGGGCAGTGCCGCCGCCGCAGACGGGGCGTTGGTCGGCGTCGCGGCGGCCGTCGCCGGCTGCGTCGCCGGCTGCGTCGCCGGCTGCGTCGTCGGCTCGGCCCGCTCTACGCTGGCACACCCCGCCGCAAGGCCCAGCGCCATGCCAATCCCTATGAAATGCACTAATGCCTGACTCGTCATGTCGCTTACGGCTTCTGGCCACCCTCGGTCCGTTTACAAGGAGGACGGCCTACTTCCGGAAAAAAAACAGGTTCGCCTCACGCTTTCCAGCCAGGATTCCCGATGTGCGGGCTGGAGCGCCACGGTCTCGCCTGGAACCAAAGCGTTGTCGTCGTCCAGCAGGCGCAGCCGGACGCGCCGGCCGCGCACCGGGAAGCGCGGGGCCGGATTGAAGGGGTCGAGCAGGTCGAGAACCTCGGGGTCGATCGACTCCACTTGGGCGGTAAGCGTCTGCCGCGCGTCGCCCGTCAGGCGGCGGACGGTCAGCTTGTCGCCCTGGGCCAGGCCCGCGAACTGGCGCTGGGTCAGCAGCCCCGTGATGTAAAGCGAGCTGACCGAGGCGACGCGCACGAGCGGCTCGCCCGCGACCACCACATCGCCGGTCTGGCGCTGGATGCGCGAGACGATCCCCGCCCGCGACGCGCGCAGCACGAACGGCTCGCTCTTGGCGGCCTGCTTGTAGGTCTGCGCCACCTGCCGCAAGGACTCCTTGAGCGGGTCGCTGGTGGCCTCGAGGGCTGTTGCGGCCAGCAGCTCCTGCACCTCTTTCAAATCTTTGGCGGCGACGTCGTGCCGCTTCTGAAGCGCGTCGATGAGGGGCGCGTACCGCTGCACGGTCTGATCCAGCGCCTGCGCTTTGGGCCTGAGGGAGGAGAGCTCAACCTCGCTGACCAGGCGCTTGTCGATCAGCGGCTGGAGCCGCTTGATTTCGGCTTCGAGGCCCGCCAGCTCTGCCTCGTCTCTAGACCGGTTCATCTTCTCGGTCTCCAGCTCGACCGCAGCCTCCTGCACCATCTGCCGGCTGCGCCGCTCAGACTCCTCGAGGGTTTGCCGGTAACGCGCCGCGCCCTGCTCGTAGCGCAGCACGCTCTGCTCGTAGTCCATCAGGCGCGCCTCCTGCAAGGCCAGATCCATCGCGCGGTCAGCCGGATCGAGGCGCACCAGCACATCGCCCGGGTTGACGCGCTGCCCCGGCTGCACCTCGATCGACAGGATTCTCGCCGTCTCTACGGCGCCGACGGTCTCGGACTCGCTTTCGACCACGCCCGTGAACCGGGAGAGGGAGGTGTCGCGCGTCTGGAACCACAGGAAAAAGGGGATCAGAACGATGATCGCCAGCAGGAAGCAGGCGCGCAGAAAATGCCGCGCGTAGATCCGGAGTGGAACCTTCATCCTCGCCCGTTTAAATGCTGTCTTCATAAAAGCCTTCTGTGCCTCACAGCTCGACCGTGGTTCGCTGCATCAGCAGCACGACATCCGCGAAACAGCCCGCCTTCTTGAAGGCGTCGATGAGGTCGCGCTGATAGGCCGGATCGAGCAGCCTCACCTGATACGAGTACTCCACGCAGTCGCCCTGCTCCGCGTCGCGCATGCCCAGCAGGTAGTACGAGGAGCAGAAGCGGACGAGGGCGTCCTTAACCGCTTGGTCGGCCTTGGTGTCGTTCGTCTGCATGGTGAACCGCAGCAGCCCTTCGTACTCCCGCCGCGAGGCAAACGGCGCCCAGTGCAGGGCCAGCGCCACGGCGTTGATCAGCACCGTGCCGACCGCCGCGACGACCGGCATGCCCGCCCCGCAGGCGATGCCGACGCCTAGGCAGGCGAACAAGAACATGGCGTCTCGCGGGTCGCGCACCGGCGTGCGGAAGCGGATGATGGCCAGCGTCCCCAGGATGCCCATGCCCCGCGCGAGGTTGGTGCCGACCGCCATGATCAGCATGCAGGTGACCATGCTGCCCAGCACCATCGTGTGGATGTACGACCGCGAGTACGTGAACCCGCGGAAGGTGTACTGGTAGACCACCGCGAACAGCATGGACAGCAGGAAGCTCAGGATCATCGCGCCCGCGACCGTCGACGCTGCCAGCGTCTCCTCAGTTCCAAAAAACATCGAAAGATAATCGTTTACATTCACAAATCGCTCACTTTCAAGCCTCTGCCAGCGCCTCCTCCGTCGCGCTGTTCGTCGACGGGTAGCCCCGGAACAAGGCCTCGCGCCACATCGCCGTCGAGTACTTGCAGTTCCCGACCTTGCGCAACTGGAAACGCTCCACCAAATCCATCACCCACACCGGCGTATGCGACAGGGCCTTGACCTCCAGGATCACGCCAGAGTAGGGCAGCCCGAAGCCTTGCGCCTCCGTCGAGTCCATGCCGCGCCAGATGCCGCTGCGCCCGAAATCCGTCCACGAGTTCGTCATCTGATACTCGAGCTTGCGGTCAAACGTCACCCGCGCATACCGATCCACCGTGCCCACATAGGACTCCCGCACGTACCTCACCAGCGCCATCGGCATCGCGCCGAGCTCCCACACCAGCCGCTTGAACTGGAGGAAGTCGACCTCCTGCTTCTCGCTCTTGAAACACGCGGGCAGGCGCATTCCGAAAATCAGCTCTTTGCTCCACAGGCCGAACGGAATCGGCACCCGGCTCTTGACGATCGTGTCCTCTAGCTTCGCCTTGATCTCCGCGAACACCGGCGCCGAGCCGATCTCTCCGTACGTCCGCGCCCGCAGCTTGAAGCGGGTGACCGCCTCCTGCTCCTTCGCCTTGTGCAGAGAAAGCTCGCGGTCATCCAGCTGCAGGGTCGTGATCGTGTACTCCGGCGGGGAACCATGCGTGTACGGATCCTGCGTGCAGAAGGGGGCGATAAACGTCCGGATTTCCTGCACGATGCTCCGCGGTATGATGTACTTCGCCTCATAACGCGTCACCAGATCCTGCTGCGCCTGTTTCCCTTTTCTTAACACACGTGTTCCTTCATTCAAGGTACAGGCCATAATATCACGAAGCTGTGGGCGTCTGTTAGCGAAAAGTTAGCGACATACACATATTCTGAGGGCGCCAGTTTGTCGCGCCCACAGGCCGGCCTGCTGAGCCGAAGGAGGCCCTTTACCGCTTGCCCTCCGACTCAATAAACGTGCAGAGCGCCGCAATATTCCGCACGAACACCTCGCAGGACACCGCCCGGACGCGCTGCCCCTTGGCCGCTTTCAGTGCCGTCTCCGACACCCAGCGCCCTCTCCCGTCTAGCGCGTTCAGCGTCTTCTCCGCCTCCGAGGCGCTGCCCGGCGCCGACGGCGCGAACGCTCTGAACCCTTTCATGCGCAGGCTGTTGAGCAAACGGTTGCGCGCGTCTGCCGTGAGGTTAGGCAGGGCGGCCAGCCATTTTTCGTCCACGGCATAGTCGACCTTAAACGCGTAGTGCGTCGGCACGTCCGCGTCTGAGAAGGTCAGCTGATAGTCGCGGGTGAAGTAGAGCGGCCGGCTCGTGCGCAGCTCGTAGAAGCGCGCGAGCCGCCCGTCCGGCAACCGGGACCGCTGCAGGTAAGCCACCGCCCGCGGGATCGGCTCCAAATAACCCGCGTCGCCCGTCACCAGGTACAGCTCCGCCAGCGCCCGCAGGAGCGCCTGCGACTCGCCCCCCGTCACCGAGGCCGGCTCGAACTTCCGCGCCCAGCAAGGCCTCATCTGGAAGTCGTACTGCTGCGCCCAGGCCGGCTGCGGCTCCGGCATCTGCGCCAGCTTGATGAAGCCTCCGGCCCGTTTCGCCGCCGCCAGGTAGACGTCGTTGGTGTACACCTCCCACGCCGCGAAGAGGAGCCGGTTGACGTCCCGGATCAGGTTGTCGTTAAACGTGTAAAAGACATGGTAGTCTTTCTCGTGCGTCGGCTCCGCGCCCTCGGGCGGGTATTCGGCCTGCTTCACCGGATAGGTCGCCGGGTCGTAGGTCGGCTCCGGCAGGAAGACCTGCGGAAACGCGCCGTTTGGGAACTGGGCCCGGAGCAATCCGGCCAGGCCGAACGCGGCGGCCTCGTGGATGGACGCGTCCTGGAAGCCCAGCGCCTCGTCCAGCAAAACTAGGAAGCGCAGCGCCTCCTGCGTCGTGTTGTCGTCCAGCACCGAGTAGCGTTTGACGGACGTGCTTTTCGAGGGCGGGTCCACGCGGAAATCCAGCTTGGCCCGGCGCGTGGCGTCGAAGGGGATCATGTACGGCCAGCCGCCGCCGCGCAACTGGCCGCGCACGAGGCAGAGCCCCGCCGCCTTGGCCGAGTCCAGATAGGAGGGGTCGCGCGTCACCTGCCATGCCCGAAGGAAGGCCAGCCCGACGGTCGGCGTGCCCGGCGGCTGCACCCAGACGCTCCGGTCGTCCGCCACGTTCTCGCCCTCGCGCAGCGACAGGTCCTCGCTGTACGCCCACAGGTAGCCGCCCTCGGTCGCGACCTCCTCGCGGAAAAACGCCGCCGCCCGCCTCAGCCCCGCCTCAGCCTCGGCCCGCTCCAGCGCCCAGCCCGCATGTGCCAGCAGGCACAAGGTCACCACATATACCTGTTTCATAAGCGCCCTCTGTTCCTGTGAAAGCGAAACGCGCCGGCCTAGTCCCTCACCCGCACCGCGAAGAAGAGCCGCGGCGCGTTCGTCGCGACGGACACCGTCACCGCGCCCGTGCCGGGCTCGGCCCCCGAAAACGCCGCGCCCGCGACGGGCTGCCACTGGTCGAGCGGCACCTCGAGCGAGGCCGAGCAGACCAGCACCAGCCGCGGATCCAGCGCCCCCGAGAGGCGCAGCGTCACCGCGCCGCCCGCGACGCCCACGCCCGGGCTGCCGGCCGCGGCCGAGAAGCACGGGATGACGAGCGGCGCGACCGTGGAAATGGGCTGGGCCGCGGAGTCGGCGCTGAGGCCGTTACCGTTCAGGGCCGCCACGCGGAAGCAGAGGTTGGTTCCATCTGGCAGGCCGCTCTCCGCGTAGGACTCCGCCTCCACGTAAGCCGCGGCCGCGTAGGGGCCGTCGGGAGCTGTCGCCCGGCGCACGAGGTACCCGATGGCGTTTGTGACCGCGCCCCACGTCAGCGAGACCGTGCCCACGCCGGAAGTCGCCGCGAACCCGGCGGGCGTCGCGGGCACGGCGTCGTACCCGTACGCCTCCAGCTCCGCGATGTTGCCCCAGCCGCCCGCCGGCGGCAGATAGCGCAGGTAACGGAAGCGCCGGTCCAAATGGAGCGGCACGATCGTATAGACGCCGACGGGCGGCGTCGCCGTGACGGTGTGGAGCGTCTCCGGCGACTCGAAGGTGGTGAGGGTGTCCGAGACCGACGAGATCTGAAACCGGCCGTTGACCATCCGGGCCGGAATGTTCGAGCGCGGCACGTAGCGCAGGTAGGACAGCCGCCGCCAGCGCTCGCCGCCGTATTCCTGCCCCGGCCAGCCGCCGTCCGTGGCCGCGTCGTAGAAAGTCGCGAGGTCGTTGTCGAAGACCTTCTCCCGCGTGTTCCCGCCGTTGTTATACGAGCCGGGTGTGCCGATCACGGCGCCGGTGAGCTTACGCTCCACCCCGCTGGCGAAAGCCTGGAACGCCGCAGAGGCAGGCCCCTCGGTCTCGCCGTGCAGCGCCGAAGCGGTGTAGTAGGCGTCCACGCCGGCCAGCGGCGCCGCGTCGAGAAAGACGTTGTTCGTGACGACTGCAAGCGGCGCGAAGGGGCCGGCCTGCGAGGCGGAGCGCCGCACCACGTAACGCTCCGCGCCTGCGACCTCGCTCCAGTATAGCAGCGGATTCCCGCTCTCGACCGTACCGCAGGCGAGGGCGGGCGCGAGCAGGCCGTAGGCGAAAAATGCGGTGTAGGTCGCGTCGCGCCGCGCGGGGAACGTGCGGCTGATGGCCGTTAGCCCATCGCTCCAGCGGGTGAAGCGCCAGAGGTCTTCGGGCACTGCCGTCAGCGTCACCGACGCGCCGTCTTCGTACGCGCCGCCGCCGGTGACCGCGCCGCCTTCGCGGGGCGACGCGAGCGCTTCGATCTGATGCCGCTGCGTGTTGCTGACCGCCACGAGCAGCGTGGTCTCGTCCGTCACCGCCACGCCGTTCGTCAGGCCCAGCAGGGCGATCCGGAAGGCGTACACACCCGAGCCGAGCGTGATGGGGGGCGTCCACGTGAAGGAGCCGGCCGCGCTGATGACGGCGCCCGTCGGCCCCTCGGCCACGGTGTAGACCGCCTGCGAGACGGTCGCCATGGGCGCGAAGGAGAGCGCGAGCGTTTGCGCGGCGGCGACAGACTGAACGGAGTAGAGAGGCAGCAGCCCCGTTGCCGCCGGATTGCGGTTCGGCAGGCCGGGCGTCGGTCGCGAGAAGCTGACCCAGACTCCGGAGGCGCCGTTTGGCCACCGGCCTTGGCTGACGTTGGAACTCTGCGAGCCGAAGGTCAACCGGTCCAGCTCGGTGCCGCGGTCGGGCGTCTGTACGGCGATCCCGTCGCCGCTCTTGCCTAGGCCGAAGGTCGCGTTGAGCGAGCCGTCGGCGTTCAGGCCCGCCGCGAGGCTGCCGCCCGTCCACACCAGCAGGCACGCGCCGGGCTGGAGCGTCACGCCGGCGGGGACCTGGCACGCGTTATCGGGCTGGCTGTCGACCAGCCAGTAGCCGCCGAGGTCGACCGCCGCCGGGCTTTCGTTCAGCAGCTCGAACCAGTCCTCCGCCGCGCCGGTTACGGGATGCGTGATGCCCCCCGCCTTGGTCGCGTCCGCCATGACCTCGTTCACGGTCACGCGCGGCAGCACGGCGGGTTCGAGCACGGCCCGCACGGTGAGGTCGTTGGTCACGGTGAGCGTCAGGGTCTGGTCCGGCAGGGGGCCGACCGACGTCTCCCAGCGCGCGAAGGTGAAGCCGGGCTCCGGCGTGACGCTCACGGTTACGGGCACGGTCTTGAAGTAGGCTCCGCTCCACGGGAAGGGCCTGGCGGGGTTGGGCAAGCCCAGCGTGGCGGCGTCGATGGTGACCGTGTTCACGCTGATCCGGCCCGCGCCGTTCGTGAGGTCGACGGTTAGGCGCGCCATGCCGACGAGGCCGAACTCGTTGACGATGTTGGTGAGCGCAGGCCCGGGCCGGTTGCTGGCGAAGTTCTTGAGGCCGGCCACGCGGGACTGCCACGACGCGTAGCTGACCATGCGGCCCCAGCGGGCGATGTGGCGAGGCATCTCCGAGTCCACGCGCGCCGCCATGTTCGAGACGATGCCGTGGACGCGGGCGGGCTGAAACGCGGTGTTGATCAGGTCGGCGAAGCGGTTGACGAAGCGGTTGCGGAAATCAGCGTTCGCCAACAGGCGGTCGAACTGGGGCTGGCATACGCCGCGCCCGCTGCGCCGAGCCTGGAACATCATGTCCTGCGAGACATTGCCGAAGCCGTTATCGGTGTCGTAGATCGCCCAGCGCCAGCGCCCGTCGTGGCCGTGGGGCGCGGCGGGGTTGTACGAGGTGCGCACGCGCCACACGCCCAGGTTGTTGCCCGGCCAGTCGGTGTTGGCGCAGTAGACCTCGCAGGCGTAGTGGTCGATCAGGCTGTCGAGGTCCATGCGCGACTCCACCCAGGCGTAGTTGGAGGCGATGGAGAGGTCGTTGGTCTTGGTGAAGGCGAGCACCTCCTTGTAGTCCAG
>CAYLUN010000062.1:0-33577 GCA_964386865.1 uncultured Lentisphaeraceae bacterium
TGAACTCCAGCGGGAAGCCGTAGGTGTCGTAGAGCTTGAAGGCGGTGCGGCCGGAAAGCGTGGGCTGGCCGTGCTGCTTGAGCGCCTCCGCGACCTTGTCGAACTCCTTCTGGCCGGCGGCGAGTGTCTTCTCGAAGCGCTCCTCCTCCGTCACGAGCTCGCCGACGATGGTCTCGCGGTTCCGCTCCAGCTCGGGGTAGACGTGCTTGTAGTTGGCGATGACGATTTCGGCCAGCTCGCGGGTGTAGCCGGGGGCGATGCCGAGCAGCTTGGCGTAGCGCACCGAGCGGCGGATCAGGCGACGCAGCACGTAGTTCGCGCCGACGTTGCCGGGCTTGACGCCGCCCTTGGGGTCGCCGAGGATGAAGACCGAGGTGCGCATGTGGTCGGCGATGATGCGCTCGGCGCGCACGGCGGCCTCTTCATTTTCGGGGCGCGCGGTCGAGAGCGCCTTGATCTTCGCCATGAGCGGCGCGAAGAGCTCGGTCTCGTAGACGGTGGCGTAGCCGTTCATCATGCAGATGGTGCGCTCGACGCCCATGCCGGTGTCGACGTTGCTCTGCTTGAGCGGCTCGTAGGTGCCGTCGGCGGTCTTGTTGTACTGCATGAAGACATCGTTCCAGATCTCGATGTACTTGCCGCAGCGGCAGCCGGGGCGGCAGACCTTGCCGCAGGCGGGCTTGCCCGTGTCGATGAACATCTCGGTGTCCGGCCCGCACGGCCCGGTGGCGCCGGCGGGGCCCCACCAGTTGTCGTCCTTCGGCAGGGCGTGGATGCGCGACTCGGGGATGCCGAGGCTCTTCCAGATCGCGATCGACTCCTCGTCGCGCGGCACGTTGCCCTCGCCCTCGAAGACCGTGACGCTGAGCTGGTTGGGCGAGAAGCCGAGGCGCTGCGTGAGGAACTCGTAGGACCAGCTGATCGCCTCTTTCTTGAAGTAGTCGCCGAGGGACCAGTTGCCGAGCATCTCGAAGAAGGTCAGGTGGCAGGAGTCGCCCACGGCGTCGATGTCGCCGGTGCGCACGCACTTCTGCACGTCGGTCAGGCGCGAGCCGGAGGGGTGCTTCTCGCCGAGCAGGTAGGGCACGAGCGGGTGCATGCCGGCGGTGGTGAAGAGCACGGTCGGGTCGTTCTCCGGAATCAGCGAGGCGCCGGAGATGATCGCGTGACCCTTGGATTCGAAGAACGTGAGGTACGTGTCGCGGAGCTGGTCGGCTGTGAGTTTCATAAGAGGTGTCTACGTTCGGGGTTCAGTTGAGTGTTACACGTTACAGGTTAAACACTGTCATGAGGACACTTTGCGGATATGATATGCCGCCTTCTTTTCCTTGGCAAAGCCGATACGGGTTGCGGGTTTAGGCGGCTTCCGCCCCAACTTGAGGTCGCAATTTGTGACCTCAAGTTTGGGGAGGTTGTCACGGATTGTGACCACCTCGGGAGCGGCTATTCCGCGGCGTCGTCAGCGGCGGGTGGCTTGGCCTTGCCGATGGCGAGGATGGGCTCGGCCTTGATCTTCTCGATCATCTGGGCGACGATCTCGGGGTGCGAGCGCAGGAACTCGGTCGAGGCGATCGAGCCTTGGCCGATCTGCTCCGCGCCGAAGCTCAGCCACGAGCCGCGCTTGGTGACGACGTTGCGGGCCAGGGCGGCGTCGAGCACCGAACCCTCCCACGAGATGCCGCGGGCGTAGAGAATGTCGAACTCGGCTTCCGTGAAGGGCGGCGCGACCTTGTTCTTGACCACCTTGACGCGCGTGCGGTTGCCGATCACCGCGCCGGTGGGATCCTTGATCGCGCCGATGCGCTGGACCTGCAGGCGCACCGAGGCGTAGAACTTGAGCGCCTTGCCGCCGGGCGTGGTCTCCGGGTTGCCGAACATCACGCCGATTTTTTCGCGCACCTGGTTGGTGAAGAGGCAGAGCGTCTTGGTCTGGGAGATGGCGCTGGTGAGCTTGCGCATGGCCTGGGACATGAGGCGAGCCTGAAGGCCCATGTGCGAGTCGCCCATGCTGCCGTCCAGCTCGGCCTGGGGGGTGAGCGCGGCAACGGAGTCCACGACCACCACGTCCAGCGCGCCGCTCTTGACGAGCTGCTCGGTGATGGTGAGCGCCTCCTCGCCGGAGCCGGGCTGGGAGACCAGCAGGTCGTCGAGGTTCACGCCGATGCGGCGCGCGTAGTTGGGGTCCATCGCGTGCTCCGCGTCGACGAAGGCGGCGAGGCCGCCGGACTTCTGGGCGTTGGCGATGATGTGCAGCGCCAGCGTGGTCTTGCCGGAAGACTCCTGTCCGTAGACCTCGACCACGCGCCCGCGCGGCAGGCCGCCGACGCCGAGTGCGAGATCCAGGGAGAGCGCGCCGGTCGGGATGATGGCGATGTTCTTCGACGCTTCGGCGTCGCCCATGCGCATGATGGCCGAGTCGCCGAATTCTTTGCGGATCTGGCTCAGCACCGCTTCCAGTTGTGTGTTGCTTACTTTCTTCTCGGCCATATGAGTCTCCTAGCAGGTGGGGAATGAATAAAAAAGATGGGTTTAGGATACCAAAAACGCCCCCCCGGAGGGGAGCGTTTTCTTTTTGAAGGGGACGGACGCCGAACGTGCGACGCCGAACGCTCACCGTCAAGGAAAAGACGCAAAACGCCGCGTGCGTTATTTGACGACCGGCGTGAGCACCATGTTGCGGTAGTCGACGTCGGTGTGGTCGCCCTGCAGGTAGATCGGGCCAGGCTTGAACTCGTCCGAGGTCATCGCGCCGCCGGTGCAGCCGAGCACGGGCTGGTTGTCGATGGTGGTCTTGCCGTTGAGGATCACGGTCAGGTGGCGGTCGACCAGCGTGATGTCGATCGTCTGCCACTCGCCGGCTGGCTTCTCGGCGCCGACGGCGGGCGTGATGCGGCTGTAGAGCGCGCCCATGTTGTGCGAGTCGACGGGCTTGCCGAAGCTCTCAGCCATCTGCACCTCGTAAATGCCGCGCAGGTAGATGCCGCTGTTGCCTCCTGCGTTCAGGCGGACGTCGGTCTTGAGGTTGAAGTCCTCGAACTCCCGTTCGGTGCGGATGTTGGTGCCGCCGTGGCGGTTCTTTCCGTCAGGCCCCTTGACGCGGTTGCTGAGCATGCCGTCGGCGACGCTCCAGTAACTGGGAGCCTTTTCGTTCATGGCTTTCCAGCCGCTCATGTCCTTGCCGTTCAGCAGCGGGATCGGCGCGCCGAACTTGACTTTCGACAGGTCCGGCTTCGGCGGCAGGTCGGGAATCTTCTTGCCCGAAAAGTCGGCCTTGCCTACCTCCTTGCCCTCGTTGTTCACGGTGCGGGTCGTGAGCGCCAGTTTGTCGCCGGCCAGCGTGGCCGTGATGGTCTCGACAAACGTCAGGTCTTTGCCGTCCTTTTTGCGGTTACTCTTGCGGACGACGACGAGCGCGCCGTTCTCAACCTTGGTTTCGGTCACCGGCACGACGCTGCCGCCGCCCCAGAGAACCGAGCCCTTGAGCGAGCCGTCAGCCTGCGGCTCGACGCCCAGCCAGCCCGCGCCGCCGCCGGGTAGTGTCAGCGCCCAGCGTCCGGCAAACGCCTTGGCGTCATCGGCCGCGAACAGCGAAGTCGCTCCGCACAGGAGCCCCGCGGCCGCAAGGCCGCACACGTAAGAAGAAGAGTATTTCATAATGCCCGCTATTGTCGCGTGTACCGCCCCCGGGGTTCAAGCAGAAAGTGAGGCCAGATGGCAGGCCGCCCTCACCCGGTCACTCCTTGACCACCTCAACGCCAGCGAGAGGGGCGGCAGCATGTTCGCAGGTCAACATGCCATGGCCGGACAGGCGGTATTCAGCATGAATCAGACGGTCGGCAAAACCGGGGTTGGCGCGTGCGAGACCTCTGGTTTTTAGCACGTTTCCGGCGGCCTCCGAAAAAAGGATGCCGTCGCCTGCGCTGAATGAGGCAAGCGCGGACAGCGCGGCGTCCTTAGGCATTTTGTAGTGATGTTGCAGGGCATAGTAACATTCCGTCGCGACGAGGTCGTTGACAACGCAGAGACCGCCCGAAGCGGTGAGCGTCATGACACGGTCGACAACCTTGCGAGCCAACTCGCGCGGTTCGCCCGTAAGCAGCCGCAGGACGACGGAGGTGTCCAACCCGTAGGTCACTTCCTCGTCCTCGCCTGGGCGATACTTTCGCGCACCGAGGCCATGTCGTGCCGCTTGACCTTGGCTGCATAGGCGTTGGCCACACCGAACCATGGCGGCAGTTTCTGCGGCGCGTCAGAGGCGCTGGGCGCGGGACGGAGGGTATCCCCGACCCACTCGGAGAAGAGGCGTACCGCCACCTCGCGGATCGGGCGTCCGGCCAGTGCGCTCTTGGCTTTGACCCGGCGGTAGAGGGCGTCCGGGATTTCCAGTGTCGCTTTCATAGAAACAGGATAGCTGTATTCCTGTATTGCCGCAAGCTGAATGAATCAGCTCAACACTTATTGCGTGGAGAACAGCCGCTGCCAGAGCGAGGCGGGGGTTAGGGTGGCGTGGTAGAGGTAGCGGGTGCCGGAGGGCGGCAGCGGCGCCGGCGGGTGGGTGTACTGGTGGAGCGTCGCGGCGACCGCGACGGAGGCCGTGACCTCGGGGTCGGGGCTGAAGCCGCCGACGCGCCATAGCGTGCCCCAGCCGTCGAGGCGGTAGCCGCCGATGAAGCCGGCGTCGACGCCGGCGACGAGAACCGTCGCGGGGGCGGCAGAAGTTGAAGGCACGCCGCGGTTGACCGAACTGGCGGCCTGCGCGACCTTGGCGGCGAGCGCCTCGCCCAGCCACGCCTTGCCGGCCTCGGTCGCGTGCAGCGGCTCGGCGGGCTGGTCGACCGCGCCGTCGCCGATGGGCAGGCGCAGGTGGCCGAGCCCGGCGCCGGCGACAAGCTCGGTCTTCCACGCGTCGCCCTCGCGGTACGCGGCGCGGTGGAACGAGTAGGCGCCGGTCTCCCACCACGTGCCGCCGTTGTTGACGTAGCCGCGCACGGCGTCGAGCGCCTCGCGCCAGCGGCCGGGGCCGGCAGACGGGAAGACCTCGCCGTAGGGGTTGATGAGCGCGAAGTAGGAGGACGGGCCGGCCGCGAGCGCGGCGGCGACCTCGCCGTAGGTGGCGAGCGTCTTGACCGCGAGGCCGTGCTGCTTCGCGAGCGCGGAAGCCTCGAAGGCGGCGCGCCACGCGGCGGGCGTGACCGTGCTGAGCGCGAGCGAGACGCCGGGGCCGAGGTCGATCACGCCGATGGCGGGCTTTGCGCCGGGCCAGTCGCGCGGCGCGAGGGCGCTGGGCGGTGGGACTCGCTTGACGCTGCCGCGCTGCGGAAGGGAGAGAGAGAGACTGTAGGCTGTAGGCTGTAGGCTGCAGGCATCCCCTCGAGTCGCTTGTCGCGAGTCGCTTGTCGCCTTTCCGTCCAGCGTCACGGTGATGCGCCCCGAGAGCGGCACGGGGATCGTCACGCTGGCCTGCGACGGCGCGTAGATCCAGACGTCGGTTTTGCCCTTGCGCGTTTCGGTGACATAGCCCGTGCCGTCGGGCGCGAGGCCGGCGGTCATGCCGGGCGCGCCGGCGCGGAAGCCGTAGGGCGGGAGGGTGAAAGGATCGGCTGTAGGCTGTAGGCTGTAGGCTGTAGGGTCAATGGTGCGCGGCACGTCGCCGAGGTTACAGAGGAACGTGACGTCGCCGTAGGTGGCGCGGATGACGCCGTCGTCGGACTCGCGGCGCGGGTCGCCGCCGGCCGCGAAGAGCGGGGCGCGGTCGTGGCGGAAGTCGCGCAGCGGAGTTCCGAGGTGGCGGGCGCAGACGGACTTCTGGAGTCGGTCGAGCCAGGCGAGCCACTCGCGCGGGGCGTCCTGCGTGGAGATGGCGGAGGCGGTTGCGCGGTAGCTGAGGCTGTAGCCGAGGCCGAGGGTCCAGGAGAGGATCTGGTCGTTGGTGACGAACTGGCCGAGGTCGTGGTGCATGAAGATCGCCTTGTCGTGCATGACGGCGAGGGCGAGCGGGAAGATCTCCCACGTGTCGGGAGGGAAGGAGGCCTTGAAGAGGCGCACCCACTCGGGGCGGTGCTCGGTGGGCACGATGCCCCAGCTCAGGCCGCAGAGCAGCGTCTGGTAGTCGGCGACGCGGTCCCAGCCGTTCTCGGTGCCGAGGGGCACGAGGCGGCTGTCCTCGTCGTTCATGGCGATCATGCCCTCGCTGTAGGCGGTGGGCGTGGGCGAGGCGGGGTTGGTGTCGTAGTGCCAGCCGCGCGCCCCGCACTGGTCTTGGAAGAGGACGTCGACGGGGAACTCCTGGGTGAACTGGCGCACGGTGACGCGGTTGGCGGCCTGGACGGCGGGGTGCCAGAGGGTGATGGTCCAGCCGTCGTTGTCGGAGTAGCGCTCGTAGATCGGCTTGCCGTCGAGGCCTTTGAGGAACGCGGCGTCGCCCTCGCGCTCGAAGGTCGGGCCTTTGGGGTGGTCGCACCACCAGGTCGGGTTGGTGTAGGGGCTGACGAGGTGGCCGAGGCTGTGGGCGCGGTCGAAGAAGGCCTTCAGCTCGTCGGAGGTGCCGAACCGCGCGTTGGGCGGCAGGTGGTCGGGATACTCCTTGTCAAAGCCGCCCTTGAGGTAGTCCGAGAAGTGGACGAGGGTCGGGACGGGGAGCGCGTCGAGGGCCGCGGTCTTCTCGCGGGCGCTGCCGCTCATGAAAAACAGAACCGACTGTTTCAGGCGGGCGAGGACGTCGGGCTTGACCTTCTCCGTGAGCGGGCGGGTGAGCCCGTTGGCGGCGGTGTAGCGGGCGAGGTCCTCGTAAACGGGCGTGCCGAGGGTCAGTCGCACGGCCGGGCTGCGCCAGGTCGTGCCGGGGCGGACATAGGTGTTGAAGGCGTGGTCGCAGTAGCCGCCCCGCTCGTCGCCGCCGCAGGCGAGGGCGCCCGGCACGAAAATCTCGGCGGGGGATTTCGCGGCGTCCCACGGCTGCTTGACGGCGCGCGGCTGGACGCGGTAGAGGCCGGCCGCGCCGGCGCGCGACTCGAGGTGCATGAAGTCCGAGAAGGCGACCGGGTAGGCGAGGCTGTAGGCGAGGTAGCGGTGGGGGCGGAGCGCTTGGTAGAACGAGTAGCCGCCGACCTCGAACCAGTGTCCGCCGGCCTTGACGAAGCCGCGGATGGTTTCGAGCACGGCGGGCAGGCCGTCGTCGCTGGGCGCAGGGATGGACTCGCCGTAGGGGTTGAGGATGCAGAGGAAGTCCGGGCGGCGGGCGGCGTCGAGCATGGCCTGCGGGGAGTCGAGCTCGACGAAGGTCACGCGTCCGCCCGAGCGGGCGGCGATGGCGGCGAGCCGGCTGCGCCAGTCGCTGACGGGCACGTCCGCCCAGTTGCCGGCCTCGGGGCCGTTGGTGAGGCTCACGAGGCCCAGCTGTTTGCGGGGCGCGGTCGGGTCGGCGGCGAGCTTCTCGATCACGGCCGAGACGAGGGCGAGGGCGGTGGGGGCGTCGTCTTCGCGCACGCCGCCGCCGACGCGCCAGAGGCCGCCGGCGCTGCCGCCGAGGCGGTTCGCGGCGAGGTAGGGGCCGTTGGCGGAATCGGCAATCACGAGGTCGGCCTGGCTGCGAGCCGTGGCTCGGTTGACGACCACCTTGGCGGTTGCGACGCGGGCGGCGGCGGCCGGGGAGAGCCAGCGGCGGCCTTCGTCGGTGACGGTGAGCGGCACGGCGGGGTCGCGGACGTCGCGCATGACGGGCCCGGCGCCGCAGAGGGCCTGATAGCCTTTCGGGCCGCAAGGGAGGGCGTTCCAGCCGGAGGGGCGGCTTTCGGGCTGCCGCGCGAAGAAGCGTGCGTTAAAGGCCGCGCCGAGAGCGGTGTTGCCGTTGTGGGGGAAGACGAAGCGGGCGACCGACGCGGGGTCGAAGCGCAGGCGGCCGGGGAGGTCGAGGCGCAACAGCGGCTGGGCTGCGGGCGTGGCCTCGGCGACGAGTTCGACGCCGTCGGGGCGCGCCCGGGCGACCACGCGTACGGAGAGGTCGGGCGAGGAGTAGGTGAGGGTAAGGGCATCCTGGTCTGGGCCGGGCTTCCAGGAGAAGGCGTGCGTGGCGTTAGTCGCGTGGAAGCGGCTGGCGTCGAGGGTCGCGCTGTCCGCGAAGCGGGCGGACCAGAGGCCGGCCTCGCCGCTGCGCCACACGGAGGAAGACGAGCCTTTAGGGGTGACGGCGGCGATCGCGCCGGTGGCGGGGTCGAAGGCGACGGTGCCCGCCGGGGTTCGCAGAAGGGGCGCGTCGGCGGCGAGAAGGATGGAGGTCAGGAGATTTGCGGCCAGAAGAAATTGACAGTGCATGGTTCCCATTTAGAGGAACCCGCGCGGAAAAGTCAAGCGTGCCGTGCGTAAGTTTCGTCTGGTCAGGCGCGGTCGTGGTACGTACACTGCGGGCTACACAAGAACGGAGTGAGCATGCAATACACGGAGCGGCTGTTTCGTCCGCCGGCCGAGGCGGAGAGCCTGATCGTTCAGGTGGCGCTGGGGTGCCCGCACAACGCCTGCCGCTTTTGCGGCATGTACAAGGGCGTGCCGTACCGCGTACGGCCGCAGGAGGAGGTGCTGGCCGAGTTCGCGCAGGCGGCGCGGTGGCGGCCTGAGGAGCGGCGCGTCTTTCTGGCGGACGGCGACGTGATGGCGCTGTCGTTCGAGCGGCTGCGGGGGATACTGGAGGCGCTGAACCGGCTCTTCCCGCGCCTCGCCCGCGTGAACCTCTACGCCAACGGCAGCTCGATCCTGGCGAAGAGCGATGCGGAGTTGGCGGCGCTCCGCAGCCTCAAGCTCAGAACGCTCTACGTGGGGCTGGAGAGCGGCGACGAGGAGTTGCTGAAGAAGGTCGACAAGGGCGAGACGGCGGCGGGCCTGTGCGAGGCGGTGCGGCGGGCGCAGGCCGCCGGGCTCACGTGCTCGGTGATGGTGCTGCTCGGGTTGGGCGGGGGAGCGGGTTCGGCGCGGCATGCGGATGCTACGGCGGCGCTGCTGAACCGCATGCAGCCGCGCCTGCTCTCGGCGTTGCGGTTTGTCGAGGTGCCGGGGTTGACGATGTACGGCGGCTACCAGACGGCAACGGAGTACGAGGCGGTGAGCGAACTGGTCCGGCTGCTGCGCGGGCTGGAGTTGGAGATGACCGTGTTTCGCGCGAACCACACGTCCAACCCCGTGCCGCTGGAGGGCCGCCTGCCCAAAGACCGCGACGCGCTGGTGGAGCTGCTGGAGCGGCTGCTGCCGCGGCTCGACAAGGCGGGGCCGGGGCGCTTGCCGTTCTCGCTCTAGCGGCTTCAGCGGCCGAAGATGCGGTCGGCGAAGTCGGCGTAGCGCTCCCAGTCGTAGCGCAGCACGTCGTGCTTGCCGGCGCGGCAATGGTAGCCGAGCAGCAGGCCGGTGACGGGCTGGTTGACGGCCGGCATCTCCGCGGCGGGCAGGTCGCCCGCGTCCAGAAACGCGTACACCGGCGCGGCGTTGAGCAGGCCGAGAAACTCGCCCTTCGGGTCGGCCCAGCGATCCTCCTCGGCGCTGGCGACATAGAGCGCGCGCGGGGCCACGCAGGCGAGCAGCAGGTGCTGGTCGAAGGGCATGGCCTTCTCGTTGTTGGCGTAGCGCGCGTAGTTCGCGCAGAACCAGTGCGGGAAGCTGGAGGCCACGTTCGCGACGGCCTCGCCGTAGATGCGCTTGGAAAGCGCCGCGCCGCCGCAGCCGGAGTTGTTCGAGATCACGAGGGCGAAGCGCTCGTCCGTCGCGCCGGCCCAGAGCGCGGTTTTGCCGAGTCGCGAGTGGCCCATGACCGCGACCTTGCGGGCGTTGATCGCGGGGTCGGTCTGGAGGCAGTCCATGACGCGGCTCAGGCCCCAGGCCCAGGCGCAGACCGTGCCCCAGGCGTTGCCGGGGCGCGGGCTCGCCGAATCCGGGAAGAGCGCGTGGACGCCATTCTTGAAGCCGTCGTCGAAGTCGGGGTCGATGTCGCCGCAGTAGGCGGTGGCGAGCGCGTAGCCGCGGCCGATGAGGTACTCGGCTTGCCAGTCCTCGGCGCCGGCGCCGCGGCTGGCATCGGTCGCGCGGTTGCCAGGGTTCTCGACGGGCTTGCCCGTGAGGGTCTTCTCGCGCACCCACGACTCGGTCAGCAGGATCGCGGGGTCGGCGTGTACCGTGTGGTTGCCGTTGAAGTTCAGGCCGACAAAGGCAGGGGCGGGCTTGTCTGTCTTCGGCAGGTAGAGCAGCACGTCGATGAACGGGCCCTTGTCCTCCACGGCGAACCAGATGCGGACTTGCTTGCGCAGGGCCTTGCCGTCGAAGGCGGGGCCGGACTCGCGGACGACGGTGCGCAGGATCATGGGGCGCTCGGGCATGAGGCCATACATCTGATCCTGCAGGAGGCGCAGGATTTCGGCGCGGCGGCGCGGCCACTCGGCGGGCGTGGCCACCGGCGCGCCGCCGGAAAAACGCAGCGGATCCGGCAGCGTGTAGGCCGGGATCTGGCTCTCGTCGTAGTTCGCGGGGGGCGGCGCGGCAACGGCGACGGCCAGCGTGCAGAGCGAGAGGCAGGAGGCGAACAGCAGGGCGCTTTCTGGGGCGGTCATCATGGCAGCTTCTCCGGGCAGGGTTCAAACACGATAGCCGATCTTGTGCGGATAGTGTACACAAATTCAGGGGCGGTTTACAAGACGCGAGAGGCTGGAACACGTATGCTTCCGGCATAACAGTAATCAGGGAGGCGAACGATGAATATGCGTGTGTCCGAAGCAGAGAAAATGAGGAACGGCGGGACACTGGGGCGCCGCGGCTTTCTCAAGCGAGCGCTGGCGGCGAGCGGGGCGGCCGCTGCTCCGTGGATCATACCTGCGTCGGCGCTGGGGCGCGACGGGGCGGTGGCGCCGAGCGAGCGGATCGTCTTGGGCGGCATCGGCATCGGCCGGCGCGGCTCGCATGACCTGCGCTGGGTGATCGGCGAGGCGGACGTCCAGTTTGTCGCCACCTGCGATGTCTGGAAAGAGCGCCGTGAGGCGGTCAAGAAGACGGTGGACGAGAAGTACGGCAACACCGACTGCGTCGTCTACCGGGACATGCGCGAGTTTCTGGAGAAGCGCACGGACATCGACGCGCTGCTGATCACGACCGGCGACCGCTGGCACGCGGCGGCTTCGGTGATGGCCATGCGCGCCGGCAAGGACGTCTACTCGGAGAAGCCCTCTTCGATGACCGTGGCCGAGGGTCAGGCCGTGGTCGAGACCGCCCAGCGCTACGGCCGCGTCTACCAGACCGGCACGCAGCGCCTGAGCGAGGCGAACTTCACGGTCTGTAACGAACTCCTTCGGCTGGGGCGCCTGGGCAAGGTGCACACCGTTCGCGCCCACATCGCGGGCGGCAACGCGGTCATGAACCGCGCGTGGCTGCCCGGCGAGCCGGAGCCGGCGCTGGACGAGCTGGACTGGAGCGCGTGGCTCGGCCCGTGCCCGTGGAGGCCCTACAACAAAACCTACGTGCAGGGCGGCTGGCGCAACCAGTACGACTTCCACACGAGCTGCATCGGTGAGTGGGGCGCGCACACCTTCGCGCAGTGCCAGGTGGCGATCGGGATGGGCGAGTCGTCGGCCGTCAGCTACGAGTATGTGCCGAACGCCAGCGGCGACGGCATGGTGACAACCTTCGCCAACGGCGTGAAGATGGTGCTGCAGCAAAAGGGCTGGCACGGCTCGTGCGGCGTGCGCTACGAGGGGTCCGAGGGGTGGGTCGCGTGCGCGGACGGCTATTCGCGGCCCGAGGCGTCGAGCCCCGCGCTGATCGCCGACTACGCCAAGATCGTGCAGGACTACGTGGCCCGCACCGGGCGCGCGCAGAACCACATGCGCAACTTCCTCGACTGCGTGCGCTCGCGCCAGCAGACGATCGCGAACCCGGTGGTGATGCACCGCTCGATGAGCACCGTGCACGCCGCCAACATCGCGATGTGGCTGGGGCGCAACATGACGTACGACCCCGCCAAAGAGGCTTTCGTCAACGACCCCGAGGCCGGCCGGCTGCGCTCGCGCGCCATGCGCGAGCCGTGGGCTGTTTAGCGAATCGGAATGCTTGTTTAGCCACAAAGAACACAAAGAGCGCAAAGATGAAAACACTGATTTCGAACGTGCTGGTTCTCGCACTGGCGTGCGGCGTGTCGCGGGCCCAGACCCCGTCAAAGACCGAAGCCGAGCTGATCGCCGTCCTAAAATCTGATGCCCCTCAGCAGCAGAAGGGCGAGGCGTGCATCGACCTCGGCCACGTCGGCACGAAGGCGGCGGTGGCCCCGCTGGCCGCGCTGCTCGGCGACGAAAAGCTCGCGCACATGGCCCGCTATGCGCTGGAGACGATTCCCGATCCCGCGGTGGACGAGGCGCTGCGCGCCGCGCTGGGACAGCTCAAGGGCAAGCCGCTTGTCGGCGCCGTGCAGTCCGTCGGCGTGCGGCGCGACGCGCAGGCGGTCGAGGCGCTTGCGAAATGTCTAGCGGGCTCCGACGCGGAGGCGGCCGCGGCGGCCGCGGCGTCGCTCGGCCGCATCGCGACGTCCGCCGCCGTGGCCGCGTTGAAGCAGTCGCTCGGCAAGGTGCCGGCGGCCGCCGAGGGGCTGCTGCGCGGCGCGGAGGCCGCTGCGCCTGAGCAGGCCGTGGCGCTCTATGACGCGCTGCGTGCCGCTCCGGTTCCGCCCCACGTGACGGTCGCGGCTGTGCGCGGCGCGATCGTGTCGCGCGGGACGGCTGGCATTCCGCTCTTGCTGGAGCAGCTCCGCGGCGAGAGCCCCGTGCTGTTCGGCGCGGGCCTGCGCGCGGCGCTGGAGCTGCCGGGGCCAGAGGTCGCGAAGGCGCTCGCCGCTGAGCTGGGCAAGTTGCCAGCCGCCAGGCAGGGCCGCGTGTGCGACGCGCTGGGGCAGCGCGGCGACGCGGCCGCCGTGCCGGCGCTGCTCGCGCTCGCTCGCAGCGGCGAGCCTGAGCCGCGCGTGTCGGCCATCCGCGCGCTGGCGCGGCTGAACGACGCGGCCGCCGTGCCGGCGCTGGCCGAGATCGCGGCCGCGGGCGACGACGAGCCGGCCAAGGCCGCGCTGGGCGCGCTCGCGGGCTTCCCGGGACAGGCCGCCGACACCGCCATCATCGCGCTCGTCGGCAAGACGGACGCGAAGGTGCGCCGCATGGGCGTCGACCTGATCGGCCGCCGCCGCATCGCGGCCGCCGTGCCGGAGCTGCTGCGCCTGGCCGGCGACGCCGACCCGGAAATCAGCGCCGCGAGCCTCAAAGCCGCGGGTGAGCTGGCCGGCGTGAAAGAGATCCCCGCGCTGCTGGCGATCCTGCAAAAGTCGCAGGCGACCGACGCGGCGGCGGACGCGCTGTCGGCGGTCTGCGCGCGGGCGGCGGTGCCGGTGGCCGGCGCGATCACGATCCGCAAGGCCGAGTATGGCGCGCTGCCTGACGGGCCCTCGAAGGATGTGACGGCCAAGGTCGCTGAGCTTGTCAAGGCCGGGCAGGCCACGATCGAGGCTGACAACGGGACGTTCGGCGACGCAGCCCCGGGCAAGGTCAAGAAGCTGCGCGTGGAGTACACCGTTAACGGCGCCGCGAAGCAGGCGACCGCGAACGAGAACACGTCGCTGAAGCTGAGCGTCGAGTCCGCGGTGATCGTCTCGCCGGAGGTGTCCGGGCCGCTGCTCGCCGCCTACGAAAAGGCGCAGGGCGCGCCGAAGCGCGCGCTGCTGCGCATCCTCTGCTCGGCGGGCGGCGACAAGGCCTTGGCCGTGGTGCGCGGCGCGACCGGCGACGCGGATGCGGAGCTCAAGGAGAGCGCGCTGCGGGCGCTCTGCGAGTGGCCGTCGGCCGACGCCCTGCCCGACCTTGAGAAGCTGATCCAGGCGCCGCCGAGCCCGAAGTTCAAGATCCTCGCGCTGCGCGGGTACATTCGTCTCGTGGAGGTTCAGGCCGCGCCTGCCGCGGCTAAGCTGGCCTCGCTCAAGCAGGCGTTCGGCTGGGCCGAGCGCGACGAGGAGCGCCGGCTGGCGCTGGCCTCGCTCGGCGCGGCGCCCTGCGCCGAGGCGTTGGCCTTCGCGGTCGAGAACCTGGAGAAGGCCGCTTTGAAAGATGACGCCTGCCAGGGCGCGGTGGACGTCGCGGAAGCGCTGGTGGCGTCCCAGCCCCAGCTGGTGGCGGAGGCGCTCAAGAAAGTGGTCAAGGCGGGCGCCAAGGAGGGCACGCTCAAGCGCGCGCGGAGAGTGCTGGGCCAGCTCAGGAAAGAGGACGAACAGGCGAAGTCGGAAGAGGGCTTCGCGCCGATGTTCAACGGCAAAGATCTGGCCGGGTGGGAGCAGAAGGGCGGAAGCTGGTGGAAGGCCGTGGACGGCGTGCTGACGGCGGAGAGCACGGCGGAGACGCCGCTGGCGACGAACAACCACCTGCTCTGGAAGGGCGGCACGCCCGGCGACTTCGAAATCCGCACGGAGTTCCGCCTCAGCAAGAGCGCCAACTCCGGCATTCAGCTCCGCTGCGAGCCGGTGACGGATCGCGACAGCGGCTATCAGGCCGACATGAACGGCGGCGGCAACTACGTCGGCTTCCTCTACCACCCGAAGATGCACCTGATCGGCGGGCGCGGCGAGCGGGTCACGCTGGCTGCCGACGGCGCGAAGTCATCGGAGCGGTTCGCGCCTGCGGCCGAGCTGCAGAAGCTTTACAAGGTCGAGGACTGGAACGCCTACCGGGTCGTCTGCAAGGGCCCGGAGATCACGGTCTACCTCAACGGCGTGCTGACCACGCAGGTGACGGATCTGCGGCCCGACACGCCGCGCCAGGGCTCGATCACGGTGCAGCTCCACAAAGGCCCGCCGATGAAGGTCGAGTACCGCAACCTCCGCATCCGGGAGCTGAAATAGGGGTTCATGAAGATCGTTGAATTTGTTCCGCCGCGGCCGCACCGGCTGTGGGCGCTGTGCCGGCAGATGGGCATCACTGACGTGGTCGTCAAGGTCGCGCCGGAGCTGACCGGACGGCCCGCGCCGTGGAACCGCGACGCGCTGGCGGGCGTGGTGGGCGATCTCGCCGCCGCCGGCCTGCGCGTGGTGGCGCTGGAGGGCGACCCGTTCGACATGTCGCCGATCAAGCTCGGGCTGCCCGGCCGCGACGAGGCGCTGGAGCACTACCGGATGCTGCTGGGCAACATGGCCGAGCTGGGCATCGGCCTGCTCTGCTACAACTTCATGGTCGGCACGGGCTGGCACCGCACGGGCGAGCGCGAGGGACGCGGCGGGGCACGGGCCACCTACTTCAGCTTGGCCGAAAACCCGTCGCTCATGCCCGGGCCGCTGCTCGACGCCGAGCAGGTGTGGGCGAACTATGCCTGCTTCCTCGCGGCGGTCATGCCCGAGGCGAGGCGGCTCGGCATCCGCCTGGGGCTGCACCCGGACGATCCGCCGCTGCCCTCGCTGGGCGGCATGGCGCGCGTCTTCGGGTCGGTGGCGGCCTACGACCGGGCTTACGCGCTCGCGCCCTGCCGCGAGAACGGCGTAACCTTCTGCCAGGCCAACTTCAAGCTGATGGGCGTGAACCTCGACACGGCGGCGCGGCACTTCGGCACGCGCATCGCCTTCGTGCACGTGCGCGACGTGCGCGGCACCGCGGCTGAGTTCGTGGAGCTGTTCCACGACGAGGGCGACACCGACCAGCTCGCGCTCTTCCGCACGTATCGGGAGCTGGGCCTCGACGTGCCCTTCCGGTGCGACCACGTGCCGGCCATGGCGGGCGAGGGCGACGAGCCGGGCTTCGTGCCCGGCTACGGCACGCTCGGCCGGCTCTTTGCGAACGGGTACCTCACGGCCATTCTGGCCGCAGCGGCCAGTGGAAAACGGTAGACTTTTCCGTTCATCCTGCTAAAGTAACCCATCGACGTTTGCACGACTTGCACCCTTTTCTGGAGATGGGGGGCTGAAACGGTCAGAGTTTAGGTTTACACGCATGCATATTGCTCTTCCAAAAATCATTCAAGGCGGCATGGGCGTCGGCGTATCGAATTGGCGTCTGGCGCAGGCCGTATCGCGTGTCGGCCAGCTTGGTGTCGTGTCCGGAACCGGGCTCGACCAAGTGCTGGCCCGCCGGCTGCAGGACGGCGACCTGGGCGGCGAGTGTCGCCGCGCGTTGGCGCATTTCCCGTTCCCGCTGATGGCGCAGCGCATTCTCGACCTGTTCTTTGTGCCGGGCGGCAAGACGCCGGCGGTGCCCTACAAGACGGTGGGCCAGGCCGTGATCAAGAATCACCACTGGCTGGACGAGCTGTACATCGTCGCGAATTACGTGGAGGTCTTTCTGGCCCGAGAGGGCCACACCAACCCGGTGGGCATCAACTACCTCGAGAAGATCCAGCTGCCGCATCTGCCGGCGGCCTACGGTGCGATGCTGGCGGGAGCGGCCGTGGTGATCATGGGAGCGGGCATCCCCGTGGAGATGCCGCGCGTGCTCGACCTGCTGTCGCGGCACGAGGCTGCCACCTATGCGATCCGCGTGATCGGGGCCAAGCCCGAAACCGACTGCCAGCGGGTTTTCGATCCGGCGCTTTTCATCGAGGGCGACACGCCCCCCGCGTTGCTGCGCCCGGACTTCCTGCCTATCATCTCGTCCGACTCGCTGGCCACCATGCTGCTGCGCCGCTCGGGCGGCAGCGTCGAGGGCTTCGTGATCGAGGGCCCTCTGGCGGGCGGCCACAACGCGCCGCCGCGCGGCCCGATGAAGCTCACCGACGACGGCCAGCCGATTTACGGGCCGCGCGACGCGGTCAATCTGGAGGCGATGCGCAAGATCGGCCTGCCCTTCTGGCTGGGCGGCGCGTATGGCTCGCCGGATAAGGTCCGCGAGGCGCTCGCCGACGGCGCGGCAGGCGTTCAGGTGGGCACGGCCTTCGCGCTCTGCGAGGAGTCGGGGCTGGCGCCGGAGACGCGCCGGGCGCTGGTTCGCCAGGCGCTCGAGGGACGCGCCAAGGTCTTTACCGATCCGGTGGTGTCGCCGACCGGCTTCCCGTTCAAGGTTGCGCAGCTCGAGGGCACGCTCTCGGAGGACGCCACCTTCGCGAAGCGACGGAAGATCTGCGACCTCGGCTTTCTGCGTGAAGCCTACGTCAAGGAGGACGGCACGGTCGGCTACCGCTGCCCGGCCGAGCCTGAGGCTGCCTACGTGGCCAAGGGCGGCAATCCGGCCGACATCGCCGGGCGCAAGTGCATCTGCAACGGGCTTTTCGCGGATATCGGGCTGGGGCAGATCATGCCCGACGGCACCCGCGAGCCGGGCATCGTGACGCTGGGCGACGACTACGCCAACATCGGCAAGCTCTGCACGGCCGAGCGCCCCGACTACACCGCCGCAGACGCGGTGCGCTACTTGCTGGGCTGAGCCCGCTGGAACGCGTAGAGCGTGCGCTGCGAGGCGATGTAGAGCACGCCGTTGGCGGCTACGGGCGTGGCGTAGACCGGCCCGTCGAAGCGCACCTCGTCGAGGATCCGCTTCTCTCGCGCCGCCTCGGCGACGGTGACGCGCCCCGCCTCGGTGCCGATGTAGACTCTGCCGTCGGCGCAGAGCGGCGAGCAGAAGACGCGCCCCTTGAGGTCGTGCGACCAATACTCTTTCCCGGTGTCGGCGTCGAGGCAGCGCAGGACGCCCGTGTAGTCCGCGATGAAGACCAGCTTGTCCGGCGTGACGGCCGCGCTGGAAAAGCTGCGGTTCACGTCGAACGCTTGCCAGAGCTTGGCAGACTCCGTGACGTCTCCCGTCCGCGTCGCGTCGATGCACGAGAGGCAGCCCGGCCCCGGGCCGTGGCGGCTGTCTTGCCCGACCGCCACGTAGATGCGGTCGTTGGCGATCACCGGCGTGGCGATGATCTCGCTGGGGCCCTCTTTGTTCTTGTTGTAGGGCAGCTTCTGCCCGTCTTTGAATTTGTTGTGCGGCGGGTTGCAGTCAAATTGCCAGACGCGCTTGAGCGTCCCGGGCTTGCCGTCCCGGCCCGGCTCGAACTGCGCGTCGAACGCGTAGCACACGCCGTCGCCGCCGCCCCAGAAGACCAGGTCCTTGCCGTTGATTCGCCCGAGCGTCGGCGACGACCAGTCGCCGTGAAAGACGGCGGTTCCGAGCGGTCTGTCGATCACCGCCAGCAGCGTGCCGTCGCGCTTGTCCAGCACGATCATGTTCGGCGCGTCGGGCGAGGGGATCCTCTTGTGGGACCTGTCGACGCCGTTGCAGGCGCAGACGTAAAGGTAGTCGCCGTGAACAAGGATCGAGCAGTCGACCGCGTCCTGCGGCCAGACGTCGAGGGCCTCGATCACATCGTAGCGCCAGACGATGTCCGCGTCATCCGGCCGGAGGCTTATCGGCGTCGGCGCCGCCGGCGCGTTCGTGGGGCTGAAGCGGCCGGGCTTGTCGGGGAAGGTGCGCGTGTCGACCATGTAGCGTCCTTCGTCGGTGTACGGCCCCGCGTTACCGTCGGACTGCCCGTTGACATCGAGGCAGAGCACGTCCCCGCGGCTACCCATGACGTAGACGCGGTCTCCGTCCACCGTCGGCGAGGAGCAGAGCCCCAGATCCATGTCGTCGTAGTTGAACTGCTTGTTCTGGGTTTTGAGCCGGGGGATGACGAGCCTCCACAGCCTTTTCCCCGTCGCCTCATCGAGGCAGTCGAACACGCTGCCTTTGGTTCGGGTGAAGCGGGACGCGTCGACTCTTGCGTCGTTCGCTCCGATATAGACGCGCCCCCCGGCTACGGCGGGTGTGACGTAGGCCTGCGTGCCGAGCGGAGCCGCCCACTTCAAATTCTCGCCGAAAATCACCGTGGTGACGCCGTTGGTGGTTTCCGTGCGGTCGGGCCGAAATGTGGCTGGCAATCCCGTCTCGTCGGCCACGAAGTTGCGCGCATTGCGGCCGCCCCACTGCGGCCAGTCGGCCGCCGACAGGGAGCAGGCGAGGCCGACAGCCAGGAGTAGGCAAAGGCCTCTCGCGCCACGGTCACTCAGGTGACGGCTTCCGGGGACGTCCTCCCGCCAGATGCTCTGCGGGACGCGGAGGGCGAGTGTCCTCGCGGGCCGCACAGAGGCAGGCAAAGGCCTCAAAAAGGGTGCTGGTTCATTCATGGCGCGAAGTCCGCGAGAAGCGCCTTCCTCCAGCCTTGCGCGAGCGGGTGGTCAGCGCCGGTTCCTTGGGCGAGGCTTTGAACGTAAGACTCGGCCTCGGCGCGCGACGCCACGAGGGTCGCGTCGATGCCGTGCGGCGCGCACGCGGCCGCGAGATGCGCCAGCAGCCGGTCGCTCCTCGGCTTGAGCGCCCGCTTCGAGGTGAGGTCGTCGTTTGCGGCCGGTTCCGGGCACGCTGCGTCTGGGAGCGCGAGGCCGCGCGCCACGGCCGCCAGCATGTCGGCCACGATCGCGTCGGGAATCGCGCGCGGCACGCCCTGGACGTCGTTGAAGGCGGCCCGGTCGGCGGGCGAGCGCGCGGCCAGCGCCACCAGCAGGTCGTCCGGCAGGACGTGGGCGCGGGGCCAGTCGCGCTGGCGGGCCTCCAACTCCCGCCAGGCGGCGAGCTCGCGCAGGACGGCGAGCTGCCGCGCGGTGAGACGCGAGCCGCCTTTGACGCGCAGATACATGAGCCGCGGGTCGCGGTCTTGGTAGAGCGCGGGGTCGTCGAGCCGGGCCAGCTCCTCGGCCAGCCAGCCGCGCACGGCGTCGCTTGCGCAGCGCTCGACGAGCCTGTCGCGGACGCGGGGCAGATGCGCAACATCGTCGGCGGCATAGCGGAGCTGGCTCGCGCTAAGCGGCCGCCGCAGCCAGTCGGAGCGGGTCTCGGCCTTGGAGATCTCGACGCCTACGGTCTCGCGCAGCAGGGCCTGCAGGGAACACGTGGAAGTCAGGCCGCCGAACCCCGCGGCGAGGCGCGTGTCGAAGATCGCGCGCGGTGCCGTGCCGGTGGCGCGGAACAGGATGCCGAGGTCCTGCGGCGCATCGTGCAGGATCTTGGTGACCGCGGGCGAGGCCAGCACCGGGCCCAGGGCGCGGATGTCGCTGAGGCGCACGGTGTCGACCAGCCAGCAGCCGTCGGGGGTCGCAAGCTGCACGAGTCCGAGAATGGGGTAGAAGGTGCGCTCCCAGAAGAACTCGGTGTCGACCGCGACTGCGCCGGCGCGCAGCAGTTGAGCGGCAAGCTCTTCCAGCCTGTCCGCCGTTGTAATCAGTTCAGCCTCTTGAGCCATAGGGTCTTTCTTGCTGGTTAGTGGAGGCCCTCGCCGCTGACCGGCGTGTCTCCCTCTGCGAAGACCTGCACGGTGGCGACGGTCTTGAAGGTCTTGTGGTCGCTGAAGGTCCAGACCACCTTTTTCGCGGGCGTGACCTCCAGCAGGTGGGGCGCCGTGCCGAACTTGCCGTGCCCGACCCAGTTGCTGATGAGAACGTTGCCGTTGGGCAGCTTCTGGAAGCCGGTCAGGAACTTGAGCGGCGCATCGGGCAGGTCCTTGTTGCTGAGCTCCCAGACGGTCTTGCCGTCGGGCGCGACCTCGATCAGGCAAGGCGTGCCGCTGTCGCCGCAGGCGATCAGCGTGTTACCGTTGGCGAGCCGCACGACGCTGTGCGGGCCAGCCGGCGTCTTGAAGGTCCAGACGACCGTTCCGTCCGGCGTGTACTCGGCCACGTACTTGCCGCCGTAGTGCGCAACGAGGAAGTTGCCGTTCGGCAGCACGCGGGCGTTGCGGATGTAGGCGTGGCCGCCCGGCTTGTCGGCGGGCAGGAGCCGCGTTTCCTTGACGACGTTGCTACCGTTCGGCGCGAGCTCAAGCAACCGTCCGGCGTTGCACTCGCCCACGAAGGTGTTGCCGTTGGCGAGGCGCTGCACGGCGTAGATCTCGGAGGGGCTCTTGTACTCGAACTTGACCGTGCCGTCCTTGGCGACTTCCTTTGCGCCGTGGCCGGTGGAGAAGAGGACCGAGCCGCCGGGCAGGATCCAGAGGTCGTTGCAGTTCGGCGCCTTCTGCTCCCAGCTCACCGAGCCGTCTGCCTCGACGATGCAGCATTTGCCGCTGGAGTAGTCGCCGACGGCGAAGCGCTTGCCTTTCATGAACGGGGTGTCGTCCGCCGCAGCGGCGAACACGAGAGACAAACCAACGCCGAAGAAGCCCATCCGTCTGTGCATATCCAACCTCCCTTTGAAATGTGGACTAAAGAATACACCGGAAACGGCCGCAGCGAAAGCGGATTCACCGGTTGCGAAGCGTTTAGCCCGCTGTAGTTACGGCGCTCGCTCGGCGGAAACACGCATCCTCTCCGCCGGCAGAGCGGCGGAGCTACAGATCGGCCTTTCATGCGTCCCAGAGTCACGGGCCAGCGACTCGCGATGCGCCCGACCCACGGACGGGCCTTGAAACGGTTTGACGCGCTCAGTCCCTCGCCGTATAGTGAGGCGCAACGATGTTGAATGAAACGGAGAACACGATGAACCGACGAGACATGTGCAAAGGTCTGGCGATGGGATCGGCGCTGCTGGCTTTCTCAGCGGCTGCGGCGGCCTCAGCTCAGCAGACAGCTCCCGGGAAGAAGACGAAAGGCAAGATCCTGATGCCAGTCGGCGACGCCACCGAGGTGGTCGACACCCTCTACCCGTTCTTCCGGCTGCAGGAGGAGGGCTACGAGGTCGTCGTGGCGGGCATCGAAGCGCGCACCTACCACATGGTCACGCACGAGGTGCCGCCGGGAGCCGCGATCAAATGGGACATCACGCAGGAAGGTCCGGGTTACCACATCCAGGCCGACGTCGCCTTCCGCGACGTGAAGCCCGAGGAGTACGCGGGCCTCTTCGTGTCGGGCGGCCGCGCCCCCGAGTATCTGCGCTACGACCAGGATCTGATGCGGGCGGTGCGGCACTTCTTCGCCGCTAACAAACCCGTGGCGGTCGTCTGCCACGGCGTGGAGATCGTCGCCGCCGCCGGGGTTCTCAAGGGCCGCAAGATGACCACCGTGGCCAAGTGCGCCCTCGATATCACGCAGGTCGGCGGCGAGTACGTCGAACAGCCGCTGGTGATCGACGGCAACCTCATCAGCTGCCGCACCTGGCACGACTACGGCACGGCCTACATGAAGACTTTCATCGCGCAGCTCAACAAGGCATAGGCGCGTGCGGCCGACACGGAGGTCGGCCCTCCGGTGAGGCCCGGTGGAGGGCCGACCTCCGTGTCGGCCGTCCCAATGAAGGGGTGTTGATTGTATGCCTATCACTCGTCGCGAATTCTGTGTTTCCGCGGCGGCCGCGGCTGGCGCGCGGCTGGCGGGCGCGGCCGACAAGCCCGGTTTCGCGCTGAAGCACATCCTCGGGTCGTGCTTGTACGGCTGCATGGATCTGGCGACCGTCGTACCGGAGGTCGCCAAGGCCGGCGCGGCGGCGCTCGACATCTGGCCCAAGGCACACGGCAACCAGCGCGAGCAGCTCGACGAGATGGGAGAGGAGAAGTTTGCGGCCCTCCTCAAGAAACACGGCGTCCAGCTGGGTTGCATCACGCAGTACAAGCTCGGGTCGTTCAAACTGCACGACGAACTGCGGCTCGCGGCGCGGCTAGGCTGCCACACGATGGTCACCGGAGGCGAGGGGCCGAAGGGGCTGGCCGGCGACGCGCTGAAAGCCGCGGTGAAGGCTTTCGTCGAGAAGCTGAAGCCCACGCTCGACATCGCCGCCGAGACCGGCGTGACCGTCGCCATCGAGAACCACGGCAAGAACCTCGTCGAGTCGCCCGACGCGCTAAAGTGGCTGATGGAGTTCCGCCCCTCGAAACACCTCGGCGTGGCGCTCGCCCCGTACCATCTGGAGCAAGATCCCAAGATGCTGGACGACCTGATCCGCTCGCTGGGCGAGGGAATCGCCGTCTTCTACGCGTGGCAGCACGGCGATGGCTGCATGCAGGTGATGCCGCCCGAGCAGGAGCTGCTGCAAATGCCGGGGCGGGGGCCGCTCGACTTCGCGCCGCTGCTGGCCGCCCTGCGCGACATCCGGTACGCGGGCTGGACGGAAATCTTCATGCACCACACGCCGCGTGGCGCGCCCATGCTCGAAACGGCCGACGCGATTACCGCCGAGGTCAACCGATCGCGCGCGTATCTCGAAAGGTGTCTGGCGGGGTAATTGCGAAGGACAACAAACATGGCAGACCGAACCACACCGATCCGAAAGACGCCTGTCGAAATTCTCGCCGATCTCGTTGACGGACACAACGAGTCCTTGGCGGGAGGGGCGGAGAAGGGCAAGAAGTACCTGCTGAAGTTTTTCGAGCGGAACACCTCGATGCCTAACGCCGTGAAGTTCTTTCTCTTCGACCTCCTGGCTGAAGACGCCTACCTGAGCGACGACTTCGAGACGTGCCGCACCGCCGTGGAGCGGGCCTGCGACTATCTGCCTGCGGCGCAGGAAGAGACCGCCCAGCGCTTCCGCGAGTACTGTCCGACGATACGGGCTTTTGAGCGGGGCATGGCGCTGGCCATCGACGAAGGCGACTTCGAGCGCGCGCTCGCCCTGTGTGACGAGGCGATCCGTCTGGGTTTGGGCAAGGTCTACGCGGCCAAGCGGGCTTCGGTCGAGCGGATGATGTAGCCTTTTACAGACTAACCGTGAGTTTCGCGCCGGCCTTCGTCAGCTTTGCGGGGACGGTCTTGGTGACGCCGTTGCAGGTGACGGTGATCGCGTAGTCGCCGAGGAAGCCGCGCGTGCGGGTTGTGCCGTCTGCGGCGGTATCGAGCGTTACGTCTGTCCACCACCGCTTGGCCACGAGGTCGAGCCACGCCTGTCCGGCGGGGGTGACCGACCAGTCGTCGCGGTAGTAGGCCGCGTTGGGCCGCCAGTGCGAGTTCTCCCAGAAACCCCAGGTCAGGATTGCCACGACGGACGGATGGCTGAAGACGGTGGTGAGGAAGTCGCGCGTGAAGTCGGCCTGCAGCGGCTCGTCCTGGCTGTCGATGTCGTGCTCCGTGATCGAGATGTCGAGGCCGAGCGCGGCGTAGCGGTCGAGGATCGCGAGCATCCGCTCGGGCGGGGTGGGCGTGCTGCCGAAGTGCGACTGCATGCCGAGTCCGGTAATCGGCGCGCCGCCGTCCTTGAGGAAGCGCAGCGTCTTTTCGAAGTGGTCCTGATGGGCTTTATCCAGGCCGCCTGCTGAAAGGATGGAGTAGTCGTTGAGAGTCAGGCGCACATCGGGGTCATGCTGGCGGGTGAGCTTGAACCACGCGATCATCTCGCTGTCGCCCAGCACCTTCATGATGTCGTTGTTGTTGTAGGGCTCGTTGACCACGTCCCAGTCGACGAGGCGCCCCTTCATGGCCGACACTTCGCTGACGATGTGGCTGTTGATGCGCTGGCGAAGGGCCTCGGGGTTATCTTTGAGCGAAGGCAGGTCGCGGGGCGTGTTCTTCCACGAGGGCCAGACGAGGCAGTGCCCGCGGACCTCGATGTTCCTCTGCCGCAGCCAGTCGGTGGCTTGTAGGATGCGCTCGTGGTTGTCCGGCCTGTCCCAACTCTGCCACTTGAGGTCGTTCTCGAACACGACGCGCGTGTAGTTCTTCTCGATGATGGCGCGGTACTTCTCGCCGTCCGCGTCCTGCCGCAGGAGGTTCTTGACGGTTACGCAGGAGCCCCAGCCGAAAGCGTGGCGCGTCATGGCCACGCGGACCTTTGCGCCGGGCAGCGGCTTGCCCGCGGCGTCCGTGACGGCGACGGACAGGTCGGCCTTCCTGATCTTCTCGATCCGCGCGTCGGCCGCCTCGCGCCACGGCGCGTCGAGGGCCTGGCCGAGGTAGGCGACCTTGGTGCGCGGCAGGCGGCTGGCGTCATAGCCTTTGCCGTAGCTGTAGACCTCAAAGTCCGCGATCTCGAGGGTCTGCTCCAGCGCGCCGAGGTGAAAGCCGGCTGAGGCCTTGCCGGGCTCGTAGGCGCTCAGCGCTTTGAACGGCAGGTAAAACACCTTCCACTCGCGGGGCAGGTCGATCTCGAAGCTGAGGGCCTTCGTGTTCGGAGGCGCGGTCTGCTCGAAAATGGCGTGGACGCGCGCCTCGCCGCTCTCGGTCTTGGCCGAAATCGTGCGGCCGTAGAAGCGGGCCCAGAGCACCTCGCCCTTCTCGATCTTGCGCGTGGTGCGAAACTGGAACTGGATCTCCCACGGGTGGGCCGGCCGAGAGGCGATCTCGCAGCGGAGCGCGTCCGCGAAGGGCTGGCCCTCGGCCTTGACGCGCGTCAGGGTGCCATACTTCGAAGTCGAGGCCTCGCGCATGGAAGGGATGGCGTTCGTCGGAATGACGGGCGCGCCGCCTTCGGGCGCGGGCGCGGCGAAAAGGAAAAGGGGGAGAAGGGCGAAGAGCGAGAAGAGGCGCGTTTTCATGTGGGCGCGTAGTTTAAGGTTTCGCATGCGCCTCGGCAAGCGAGCAGTTGAGCATCGCGCCTCCGTCGTCGGCGAGGAAGTGCGTGTAGGGCGGCGCGTCCATCCGGCGGACGACCGACAGGCCGATGTGGCGCTCATACCAAGCGGCAGCGGCGAGCGGATCCTTCACGTTAAAGGCCATGTGCTCGAGTTTCATGCTTATCGTCCTACCGTCAGCGGCCGGCGCGGCGAGCCGGTCGAGCCGTGCGCAAGATGGGCTACTTCGTGAACCCCGCGTCGCACCAGTTGCCGTGGTCGCTCTTGTTGCCGTCGCCGGCGGACTCGGAGAGGAGCACGACGCGCTCGGCGTCCTTGGGGAGCTCGACGTCGAAGTGCCAGCGCTCCTGCTGGCCGAAGCGGAGCACGGGCGAGGTTGCCAGCACGCGGCGGCCGTCGGCGGCCTCGGCGGCGACGCTGAAAATGACGCTGGACTGGTTCTGGTTGCGCTGGCTCTCGTCGATGCCCACGATTGCTGCGAAGCGCTTCCAGGCCGGGTCGCGCGTGTAAGCCGCAAAGCCGTCCGCGTGGATGCAGACGCCGGAGGCGAAGGTGTCTGAGCCGAGGCGCAGCGGGCCGTTGAGCGCGGTTCCTGATTTGAACGAGCCGTAGCCCACGGCGGTCTTGACGGGCTTGAGCGAGTCGAGCTTCACGCCGGGTTGTGGCGGCACCGATCCAAGCTGCGGGATGGCGGGCACGGTGAAGGGGACGGATTGCGTGTCGCCGCGCTTGCCGGTGAGCGTGTAGGGGGTCACCTCGTAGCGGTGGGTCTTCGTGGCCTGCGCGTGCGTGTCGCGCCAGGCGCCGCCGAGCGCGGCGGGGGCGACGACCTGGCCGTCGCGTCGGATCTCGCAGGCGCGGGCATTGCTGGTCCACGTGAGGATGACCGGCCCGTAGGCGTCGGGCATTTCGGCCTTGAGCGCCGACGCGGCGGGAGCGAGGGCGGGCGCGGGCTTATCGGAAAACGTGACCTTCCAGGCGACCGGGCCGCCGCTGCCGCTGGTGAAGGCGACGCGCACGAGACCCTCCTCGGTCTTCGGCTCGCAGAGCCTCGTCATGGGCGCGGCCGGCGTGTTGGCGTTGGCGTAGGCGTCGTCGGGCCGCGCCACGAGCCCTTCTCCTGGCGTGATGGTCAGCTCGTAGCCGTTCGAGCCGGTGATGGCCGCGGACGCGACCGCGCCGATGGGCGCGCCTGGGCCGGCGTAGGTGAGCACGCGCAGCTCGTAGGGGTCGTTGGCGACGGTTTGGCTGACGCCGGAGAGGGTGCGCGTCTTGGGGTCCCAGCGCTCCTCCGTTACATCGACTATGCCCTGTGTGATGTGGCGCGAGGTGGAGATGAGCTGCGGGCGGTCGAGCACGGGGCGCACGGCGAGCACGGCGCAAGACTGCGGGCGCAGGGCCTGCGCGAGGCGGCCTTTGAAGGGCGGGGTGAGGGCGTTGCTCCAGAGGTCGAAGGCGATCTGCTCGCCGTCGCCGGCGAGGCCGATCTTGACGAGCGGCTCGTCGATCGTCTTCTCCGTGCTGTCCCAGTTGAAGAGGCCGACCACGTCGCGCCGCGGGTGGCTGGGCGTGGCGGCGTCGGTGACCAGCCAGAGGCCGGGGATGCGGTTCTCGAAGAGGTCGACGGGACGGGCCACGGCGCCGTGAGACGGCATGGTCTGGCGGAGCAGGGCGAGGCGGTCGGGCGGCAGCTTGGCGTACTCCTCACTGCTGCTGTTCATCTGGCCGCTGAGGGTCACCCAGGAGCAAATGACCTGGGCCTGTTCGAGCGGCAGGGAGGCGCGGACGTAGAGCGGGTCGGGGTCGTTGTACCAGACGCGGCGGTTCAAGAAGTACTGCCACGCGCCGAACTCGGGTCCGCGCAGCAGGCTGCCCCAGTTCGCGCCGTTGTCGGGGCCGATGCGCATGGCGTCGATGAGCCCGAAGGCCGCGCCTGCGCTGCGCATGTTCTGCGGGGCGCAGCAGCCGAGCAGGAAGACCTCCTTGCCGGCGGTCTGGCGGACGAGGCGCAGGCTGTTGCGCATCATCTCGATCTGCGTGACCTTGGGGTCGGAGAACACGGCTTGGCCGATCTCGTCTTCGCGGAAGGTGTCGCAGACGTAGTTGAGGTTCACCGAGGAGCCGGTGTAAAGGCCGTCCATTTTGAGATAGTTGTAGCCCCAGTCGTGCGTCATCTTGCGGATCACGTCTTTGAGATAGGCCTGGGTGTCGGGCCGGGTGAGGTCGAGGCAGGTGCCGCCCCAGCGCGTGTCATACGGCGAGCCGTCGGGCTTCTTGGCGAACCACGCCATCTTGTCGGCAAACCACGGGTCGTCGCTGGAGCCGGCGAAGGGGATGAGCCAGAGCCCGGCGGTCATGCCGGCCTTGCGGATCGCGTCGGCGGTGGGCTTCATGCCGGAGGGGTAGGGGCCGGCTGGGCTGTGGTCGATGAAGACCTTTTTGGGGCCGTTTTTCGATTTTCCGAGCTGCCAGCCGTCGTCGATCTGCATGACGCTCAGGCCGAAAGGCTTCAGGGCTGACTCCGCGAACGCGGTACGGCCGGTTAGGACGGACTCGCGCGACGCGCCGTCCACGTACCAGGTGCAGTGGACGGTGGGCATGGGTGGCAGGCGGATGTCGAGGTTGCGGGCGAGGGTGTCGCCGTAGGCTTCGAGACCGAAGCGGGCGTCGTCGAAGAGGCCGACCGCGAAGGTCTCCAGCGTCTCGCGCTGGCCGGGCGCGAGCAGAAGCCGGCCGTAGTCGACGTGCGGCAGGAGGCGGACGGCGCCGCCGGCGACCTCGGTGCGCACGATGCCGCTGCCGCGGGTCACGGTGACCCAGCCCGCGACCACGCCGCGGCGGGTGGCGGGGTCGGCGACGGCGGCCCACATGTAGCTTCCGGGGCACTTGTCAGGCTTGAGCAGGCCGCCGGTGCCGAGGAGGTTCAGGTCGGCGGCGGGGCGGCCGAGGCGCAGCGTGAGCGCCGGGTAGGGCACGCGGTTGGTGACGGACGGCGCGTCGCCCCCCGCAAGGATGGTGCGGAAGAAGGCGAACGGCTGATCCGGCGCGAGGATCGCCTGAACGCGGTCGCCGCCGCGAGTCGCGTATTCGAGCGCGTCGGCGCCCGAGAAGGCGGCATCCGAGAGCTTCACGGCTCGAACCGCAGTGTCGGCGGGCGCGAAGGCGTCGATCCCGGCGAAGGCGTCGGAGCCGACGGAGAGCGAGAGCGTCCGTGACGATTCGCTGAAAGAAAGGCGGAGCCTGGCGTTACTGATCGAAGGGTCGGCGTGTGCGAACGCCGCAGCCAAGGTCACTGTCGCGCAGAGCGAGCGGGCTAGTCTTGTCACCATATGAGTTCCCCCGTGGATGTCGTTGAGTACTGCACACTGTAGCGGTTTTCGGTTGCTTGCGGCAAGCGCGTAGCGATACGTCTCGTCGGGGTCGCGTGGCATCACACTTCATGACCCCGGAACTTAGAAGGCTCGGGGCGTTTAAACTCGGCAAAAGAAGCGGGCAAAAAAAGCTCGCGTTCGGCGTTTACAGCGGCCGGTGACATTCGCTAGAATGCCACCATCACACTGAGAGTAGCGGCCCGCGCGGGCGGCGCATTCGTTTGCGTCCTGAGCCGGCGCGCGCGACGAGAGGGGCAGTCAGATGACCAACGCGGATTTCTACAAGGATGGCAAGCTGGACGCAGCCAAGGCCAAGCAGGCGTATTACGACCTCATGAAGCGCTTAGGCTATCCGCTGTTCGCCGAGCTGACGCGGCCGGACGGGCCGTTCTGGGCGGTCGATTTCGGCAAGGGCGATTTCGTGTCGTACGGCATGGGCGGCGTCTTCTGGTGCAACGAGCAGGCGGAGAGCTACTTCGGCCACGAGATCTACCTGCTGCCCGGCCAGAACATCCCCGAGCACCGGCACCTGCCCACGAAGGGCGCGGACGGGCAGACGATCCCGTGCAAGACGGAGAGCTGGCAGGTGCGCCACGGCTCGGTCTACGGGTTCAGCGAGGTGGGCGAGCCGAACCTCGGCCAGTTCCCGGAGGCGAAGGCGATGCTGGCGGCGTGCCAGATTCCGCACCTGAAGAGCGTGCATGTCGAGAAGTGGGTCGCGGACGGCAAGGTTTACAAGCTGGCTGCTCCGGAGACTTGGCACTTCATGCAGGGCGGCCCCGAGGGTGCGATCGTGATGGAGTACGCGACCTACCACGACGGCGCGGGGCTGCGCTTCAGTGTGCCCGGCGTGGCGCTGTGACGAAGGGCCGCTTTTGTTTAACGCGGCAGCCGGTCTGGTGCCGGCTGCCCAGAACAAGCAGGGAGAGGGTGTCATGACGTATCAGCACACGGGGATTCCCGTTTTCGAGAAGATGGAAGGCATGATGTTTGTGGACTCGCTGAAGGTGTGGGTCACCGATGCGGGCGCGAGCCCCTACAAGGTCGAGTTTCTCTACTTCGAGCCGGATAGCCCCATGGCGGCGGCGATCCAGGACGAGACGCACGTGGCCTACAGCGTCGAAAACATCGAAGAGGCGGTCAAGGGCAAGAGCATTCTGTGGCCCGTCATGCAGGTCATGCCGACCCTGAAGATCGCGTTCGTTTACGACCAGGGCATGCCGGTCGAGCTGATGCAGTTCTGCTGAGAGCGGAACAAGGGTGTGTTTGTAGTTACAGGTTGCTCGTTTGAGCTGGGTTGAGAATGTTGCGTTCTAAAGGAGGATGTTGTTATGCCGATGAAGAAGTTTGTCAATGATCCCGCGAACCTGACCAAGGAGCTGCTGGAAGGTTTTGCGATGTGCTACAAGGGCCGCGTCAAGATCGTCAGCGACAAGATCATTGTGCGGGCGACGCCCAAGGACGAGAGCAAGGTCGCGATCGTGACGCTGGGCGGGGCGGGCCATGAGCCGGCGCTGAGCGGCTTCGTGGGCGAGGGCATGCTTGACGCCAGCGTGGTCGGCGACATCTTCGCCGCGCCGGGCGCGCCGAAGGTGCTGGAGGCCCTGCGCATGTTCAAGCGCGACGCCGGCATTCTGCTGGTGACGCTGAACCACGCGGGCGACCGCATGAGCGCGAGCAAGGCGCTGCGCGACGCCCAGAAAGAGGGCATCAAGGTCGTCGAGATCGTCACGCACGAAGACATCAGCGCGGGCATCGACATCGACCCCGAGGAGAAGCGCGGCCTGGCCGGCTGCATCCCCCTCTACAAGGTGGTCGGCGCGGCGGCCGAGGCGGGCAAGAGCCTCGACGAAATCGTGGATATCGGCGAGCGCTTCAACAAGCAGATGGCGACGTTGGCCGTGGCCATGACCGGTTGCACGCACCCGCAGAACGGCGGCACGATCGCGGTTCTGCCGGACGACGAGATGGAGATCGGCATGGGCCAGCACGGCGAGGCCGGCGGCGGACGCAGCAAGATCCTCTCGGCCGACGAGACTGCCGCCCGCATGATCGAGCCGCTCGTGAAGGCGACCGGCGTGAAGGCCGGCGACACCGCGCTGCTGATCATCAACGGCGTCGGCGCGACCACGCTGATGGAGATGTTCCTCGTCTACCGCAAGGCCGCGCAGGTTCTGGCCGAGAAGGGCGTGAGCGTGACGTCCGGCGCGTGCGGCGAGTACCTCACGGTGCAGGAAATGGCCGGCTTCCAGATGATCCTCTGCAAGCTCGACGCGGACCACCTGGAGCTTCTGAAGGCTAAGGCCCGCAGCCCGTACTGGACGGCGTAATTCTAGGGAATAAGTAAGAGGGAAAAGGGAATAGGTTTGGCGAATTCTCTTTTCCCTCTTCAGTCTTTTCAGCGCAGATAGTGAGTGTTGACATGTTGACGTTAGATGTTTTCAAGACGATGGTGGCGGCGGCCGGCGCAGACATCCGGGCGGGGGAGAAGACCTTTTCGGAGCTGGATGCTGCCGCAGGCGGCGACGGCGACCACGGCACGGCGATCGTGACGGCCTTTAACGCGATGGCGAAGGCCGACGGGGCCGACTTCAAGGGGTATCTCAAGGCGCTGAGCGACGCGCTTCAGAATGAGGCGTGCGGCTCGACCAGCACGCTCTACGGCGCGTGGATCCAAGGCATGAGCGACGCGTCGCCGGAAGGCGCGGCGGCGCTCGACGCGGCCGCGCTGGCCGCGGTGTTCAAGGGAGGCCTCGACGAGATCGGCTTCACGACGCGCGCCCGCGTGGGCGACAAGACGCTGATGGACGCGCTCATTCCCGCCACGGAGGCGCTCGTCGCCGCCGCCGGCGAAGGCGTTCCCGCCATGCTCCGGAAGGGCGCGGAAGCGGCCGCCAAGGGCTCGGAGGCCACCTGCGCCATGCGGGCCAAGTTCGGCCGCGCCAAGAACCTCGGCGACCGCTCGATCGGCCCGCGCGATGCGGGCTCCGCCTCGATGGCGTGCATTTTCAACGCGTTTGCGAAGACGGCGAAATAGTATCGAAGGAGTCGAGGGAATCGATTCTCTCGACTCTGCCGAATCCCTCGAAAAAGGAAAACGACCATGGCTGATTTAGACGATATCCGCGACGGCAAGGAGTACGGCGTCGGCGTCGCGCAGGCGAGCGACGGGTTCTTCCTCAAAGGATCGAACAACCTCGACTGGGGCATGAAGGACCGCCTCAGCCGCATCTTCAACCCGGCCACCGGCAAGACGGTGATGCTGGCGTTCGACCACGGCTTCATCATGGGGCCGACCTCGGGCGTCGAGCGCATCGACCTGACCATTGCGCCGCTGATCGAGTACGCGGACTGCCTGATGTGCGCCCGCGGCGTGCTGCGCTCGCTCGTGCCGCCGACCAGCCGCAAGCCGGTCTGCCTGCGCTCGGACGCGGGCTCGACGATCCTGACCGAGCTGAACCGCAATGTCGTGATCGACATCCAGGACGCGGTCAAGCTGAACGCCTCGGCGATTGCGGTGATGGTGGCGATCGGCGACAAGGAGACGGAGGCCGGAACCGTGGCCAACCTCTACCACGCGGTGGACGAGGGCCTGGCGTGCGGCATCCCGGTGATGGGCGTGACGGCGGTGGGCAAGGACATGGCCCGCGACGCGCGCTACTTCGGCCTGGCCTCGCGCGTCTGCGCGGAGAACGGCGCGAACATCGTCAAGACGTACTACACCGAGGGCTTCGAGAAGGTTGTGGCCTGCTGCCCGGTGCCGATCGTGATCGCGGGCGGCAAGAAGCTGCCCGAGCTGGAGGCGCTGGAGCTGGCCTACCAGGCGATCCAGAGCGGCGCGTCGGGCGTGGACATGGGGCGCAACGTCTTCCAGTCCGAAAAGCCGGCGGCGATGATTCAGGCGGTCGGCGCGGTCGTCCACAAGGGCATGAAGCCGAAGGACGCCTTCCAGATGTTCAACGACCTGTAGGGCGGGCGCGGACGCACGAAAGAAAAAAGGCCTCGCGAGTCCGCGAGGCCTTTTTTTGTGGCCGCTGCCGCCGGTGAGGGCCGCGGTCTTGCGTAGACGCGCAAGACCGGCAGCGGGCCTGTCCGTCACTTCACGAAGATCGTCAAGCGGCGTGTGGAGTACTGGCCGCCGTTGCCCATGAAGGTGTAGTCCGGGTTCTCGCCGGTGTTGTTGCCGATGCCGATGTCGCAGGGGCCGCCGCCGTTGAAGTTGTTATAGGCGAAGAGCGTCGCCTTGTTCTTCCACGCGTGAACCTGCATGCAGCCGTACGTGCCGTCGCCGGCGGCCTGGTCGTCGAAGTCGTACTTGCGGCCGTCCGCGCCGGGCAGGTTCAGCCCGTTCGGGTTGCCGTAGTTGGCGTCCCAAAACTCGACGTTGCCGCCGTCGGAGCTGTCGAGCGCCGGGATGCCCTCGACGTTCGAGCGCACGGTCAGGTTGCTGACCTTGGTCTGGTGGCGGATGCCGCTTTTGGCGTAGGGGATGCCGAGCTTCTTGGCGTCCTTGGCGAAGGCGTCCATGGAGGCGAAGACGTAGCGGATGCTGCCGGCGGTCTCCTGCAGCTGCAGCACATAGGCGACCTGCGTGAACGCGCCCGCGCTCGCGCTGGCGTCGATCTCGTACGTCGGCGCGGCCTGGGCGAAATTGCCGTTGACGGGCAGGTCGATCTCGTAGACCTTGCGGAAGCCCTTGAGCTCCGGAAGGGCCATGACGCCGCCGAGCTCGGGCTTGTTGCCGCAGCGGAAGGCGCCGGTCGGCAGGCCCAGGCCGTTGACGAGGT
>CAYLUN010000063.1:0-32697 GCA_964386865.1 uncultured Lentisphaeraceae bacterium
CGCGGAAAGTCGCGGGGCCGACGGCGGTGTGCTCGCCGCCCTTGTGGTGGTGCGGGCCCATCTGGTTGCGCAGGCTGTTGGTGAGCGAGACGCGCACCGCATTCTTGCCGGGCTTGAGGGCGGCCGTGACGTCCGTCTCCCACGGGCTGGCGACGAGCGGCGGAAGGGCGCGGCCGTTGACCGTGACGTTGACGACGACCGCCTCGAAGGCGGGGAAGGCGAGCAGGTAGCGCCGGCCCGGCTCGACGGCGGGCAGGTCGAAGGTGTTTTCGAGGGCGAACTCGCCGGCGTAGAAGGGGTAGCCTTGCGGGGCGAGGTCGCCGGTGAAGGTGGCGCTCTCTTTCGCGAGCGAGAAGCGCGAGAAGCTGTGGATCGGCTTGGGCGGCAGCGTGCCCTCCTGGTTGCGGTAGGTGGTGGTCAGCGGGGCGGCGGAGGCTTCGGCTTTGACCGCGAAGTCGCCGACGAGGTAGATGCTTTCGATCTCGGTGCCGTAGCGGGCGCGGGCGTCGAGGCTGGCGGGGATGGCCGAGACGTAGTTGAGGGTGAGGACGATCTCGTTGCGGCCGGGGAGGAGCAGGCCGTTGATGTCCTGCGTGCGCATCGTGAAGCAGGTGAAGGCGCCGCTGTTGGTGAAGCTGAGCGGCTTGCCGTTGACGGTGATCGAGGTGTACATCTCCGGCTGTTCGACCGCGAGCTTGCAGGCGGCGGGCACATCGGTGACGTGCGGCTCGAACTTGAGCTTCAGCTCGCCGTTAAACGGCGTACTCTGCGCGAAGCGGTCGTAGAGGGCGAGCACGGGCTCGGGCGCGCCCCACGTGGCGCCGCCGTCCTTCGAGGCGCGGGCGTAGTCGAGCGTCAGCACGTTCGGGTCGACGCGGCGGCCGCGCCACGGGCCGCCGAGCCGCGCGACTTCGGCGCGGTCGCCGGGCAGCCGGTAGGCGGCGTCGAACGTCACGCCTGCGGCGACTTCGCCGAAGCTGACGAGCCACGTCTGCGCGGGCGCGAGGGCGAGGGCGTAGGCGCCGTCGGCCTCGGCCTTAAGCTGGAGGCAGTTGCCGCTGACGGGATCCCAGAGCGCGACGGGCACGTCGCGCTCGGCGAAGCGCAGCGCGAGCGTGAGGCTCTCTTTGCGCGAGGTGTTGGAGAGCTGGAGGGTGTAGCCGTCGGTGACCGCCCGCAGGTGGGTCCACGCCTTGTCCGCGCTCTGGCCGCGCAGGGTGAAGGGCGGGGGCGCTTTGGCGGTCAGCGCGGCGAGCCAGCCGCCGGCGGAGACGAGCGGGGCGGCGGCCTTGAACGAGGTCAGCTCGGCCGAGTTCTCGGCGCCGTCGACCAGCGCCGGGTAGGCCTGCGAGACCAGCACGGCTCCGCCCTGTGCGGCGAAGCGCTTCAGCAGCGCGAGGGTGGTGGCGCGGACGGTGAGCAGCTCCGGCACCACGACGGCGCGGTAGGCCATCTTGCCGATCACGAAGCGGCCGCTTTCGACGCGGGCGACCTCGGAGATGATCTGCTCGTCGCCGAGGTCGAAGTTGCGGTGCGCGGCCATGAGGGCGTTCATGAGCTTGTCGAGGGCGGCGTCGTATTTACCCGCGCGCTTCGACGCGTGCTCGATGTAGTTCGACTCGATGGGGCTGAGCACGAGGACCTCGGGCAGGGTCTGTCCGGCGGTCGCGAAGTAGGCGAGGCGGGCCGAGAAGTCCTCGAAGAGCCGGTTGTAGCGCCAGTAGGGCTGGTGGGGGCTGATGGTGGGCGGGTAGTCGCGCTTGCGCTCGCCTTTCATGCTGTAAAGCGAGAGGTGGGGGCACATGAAGTTCACGCCCATGAGCGTGTGCCACCCCGTGATCCACATGCGGTCCTCGAAGGTCATGTTGTGCCCGCTGATGCCGAAGAGCTCGCTGAGGCGGCGGCGCTGGCCGTACTGGTTGGCGACGGAGGTCATGACCTTGCCGCAGTGCAGGGAGTTGTAGCGCAGGCCGAGCGCGTCGATGCCCGGCATCTGCATGTGGCGCAGTTGCTGCATCAGGTCGCCTTCGTTGAGCATATTTGAGGTGGGCGAATCCTCGCCGTTGTAGTGGCCGGTCCAGACAAAGGCGTTGGTGGCGCAATAGTCGCCGATCGGCTTGCTGAAGGCCTGCTCGAAGCAGGCGGCCACGGTGCGGTAGTAGTCGAGCCGCACGCGGCGCCAGTCGCCCACCTCGGCGAAGAGCGAGGGCACGAGCGGTGCGAGGTCTTTGCCGGTGCGGGCCTTGAAGGCGGCTGGGATGACGGGCGAGAAGCTGACCACGCCCTGCTGGTCGATTTTTGGCCGCGGGCTGATCTGCGGCTCGTCGGTGAAGGAGCCGAGCACGCGCGGCTGGCCGCCGAACTTCTGGACGTAGGGCGCATAGCTGCAGTCGATGAAGGCCTTGACCATCTCGGGGTTCATGAGGTCGACCCAGGCGGTGCCGTTGAACCACGGGTCGCCCAAGGGGAAGACGTGGCAGACGTACTTGAAGGCGTCGTCCTCGAAGAGCACCGTGTCGGGCGCAAGGACCGGCTGGTCCTTCTTGATGCGGGCAAGGGAGCGCGCTTGGTAGGCGGGGTTCTTGAGCGGCACGACGCCGCCCGCGAAGCCGCTGGGCCACTTGTCCTCGTCGTAGAACCAGGCGTCGATGCCGAGCTCCTGCGAGGTCTTGACGCCCGCGGCCATGACCTCGAACCAGCGCTGGCTCAGGTAGGGGGTGAGCAGGCCGATGCGGCTGTGGAGGAAGCTGCCGCCGAAGCCGCCCTCCTTGAAGAGCCGGAGCTGGCGGTCCAGCTCGGCTGGGTCGAGGTCGTCGTTCAGCGAGTAGAAGGGCGCCGAGCGGTAGGTCATGGCGGGCGAGCGGAAGGCGGCCTGGTCGAAGCGGTTGGGATCTTCCGCCGCCGCGGCCGGCTTCTGGGCCTCCTGTTTTGGCGAGGTGCAGCCGGCGAGCGCGAGCAGCAGGAGCGAGGCGTATGTCTTCTTGGTCATGGCGTTCTTTCCCCGTAAGCAGTCTTGACGGCGAAAAGTTAAGCACAAAAAGAGGCGACCGGCAAGGATACGTGTTGCGCGGGCGTTGTGTGGGCGCATGGCAGTTCTGTTGACGTCGGAGTTTCTTGATCATAATCTTGCTCGTAATCGCAATCTTGATTTTGACGGGCGTCTGTACGCTACGGTATGATCCACGTTTTGAGGAGTAGCTACGTGGGATTAGGATTAGGATTTAGAAGCGAGGTGTGCGATGTGGCGAGCCGGCTGCGGTTTGATTTTGAACGGGGTTCTTGTCTTCGTGTCGGCGTCCGGGTTTGGCGCGGAGGTGTCGCTCGGGAGGCTCGCGCTACAGGGCACAAACGTGGTAGCGCTGGGGCAGTACCCGAACACCGAGGACCGCACGGCCACCGTGAAGGTTCGGAACGAGGGGGAGGGGCCTCTGCGTATCGCCCGCGTGGTGCTGACCTGCAAGTGCATGCGGGTCGCCTCGTTTCCGCAGACGCTTGGGCCGGGGGAGAGCGGCGAGGTGGCGGTCATGATCGCCAAGAACGAGGTGGCGGGGGCGTTCGACCGCGTGTTCTTCATCGAAAGCGACGGCCAGACCAACCGCAGCGTCAAGGTTCGGATCACCGGGTACGCCAAGCCGCTGTTTCTGGTCACGTGCGACAGGCCGACCACGCTGGGGCCGGTCGACGCGGGGACGGTTTGGACCGGGCGCTTCACCGTGGCGGCGACCGAGCTGGGCCTGCGGCTGGGCGAGCCGGCCGAGCAGAACCGGGGGGCTTCGGGCACCTTCGCCATCCGCACAAACCAGCAGGATCTGATCGCGTATGAGGTGTCGCGGGTCGTGATTTTCGATGGCGAGGGGCTGATGGAAAGCGCCCTAGTCTTTCCGATCGTGCGCGGGGACGGGCTGAAGTCGCTGCCGGTCCGGGTCGCGGTCGAAGCCGTCCGCAAGCGGCCCTTCCGGGTCGTGCCCGATCAGCTCGTTGTCGCGTCGGGGGCTGGGGAGGTCAAGCGGCGGCTGCTCGTGACGGTGGACGCGGGCGGCCCGCTCGACGCGGGGCTGTTCCGGTGCGAAAGCACGGTGGAGTCGGTCGGCATCACGTCGCAGCCTTCAAGGAGCGGCAAGGGATTTTTCGTTGAGCTGGTGTTCCCTGCGGAAAGCGTCGAGCAGCTTTGCCGCTCGGGCGGGGGCTCGCTATCCGTTCATTATGGAAGTTGGTCGGTCGAGGTGCCAGTGCGCCCCGGCAACTGACATGAGCGGAAAATATTCAAGCACCCCCTTGCAAGCCACGGCGCAACCTGCTAATGTAATACCGTTTCTTAGCAGCAACCTAGACTCGGACGGGTGTCCGACGGGGCGGTGAATTTTTTCACTCCGCCGGGTTGACAGCACCAAACGTATGTGTTACAGTGTCAATGATTTTGGAGCTACCAGCGATGATTTGGAGTCGCAACGGGGTTCCAAAGTGGGAAACAACAAAGGAGTACTCATGAAGAAGTTGATGATGTTTGCTGCCGCGGTGACGATCGTGGGCAGCGCATTCGCGATTGACGTCTTTGATTATAAGGCGACAGTCAAGAATCCGGATCTGAAGTCCGTGAAGGTTAAGATCGAGGGCGTGCTGACGCCGGTAACGGTTAAGTATGTCAAGAGCACCACCCTCTTTGGCTACCTGGTCAACGAGTGCGCGAACTGCACGGAAGGTGACGGTCACGGTTACCTCGTGTTGGCGAACAAGGCCGACAAGACCAAGGGCGTCAGCATTCTTCCGGCCGACCTGCTGGCCGAGATCTGGCCGTCGAATGGCGACGTGAAGAGCACCAAGTGGACCGCTCAGGGCTACCTGTTCGCCGGCTGCGGCAAGGACACGCATCCGTGGGCCACGTACTCTCCGGAGCAGTTCTCGAACTGCGATTATGGCTGGTCGACGTACAAGCTGTTCGGCGCCTACAACCGTGAGAGCAACAACGATCAGACGGCTATTTTCCACGATGCATGGCTGGACGCCGCCGGTTTCGGCACGGCTGTTCTGGCTGGCACCTCTGGCGATCTCTGCGAAGAGGGTACGTACTGCATGCTTCTCGACACCCTGTCGGGCAGCGTCATTGGCGGTATGTACCTCTGCGCGAACAGCTACGGTGTCTCGGTGTTGTGCCTCCCTTGGGGTCTGACGACGGAAGTCGTTTCCGGCACGTGGTCGATCAAGCGGACGATGAAGGTTCCCTCGATCATACCTGAGCAGGGCTACAAGAACACGTTGAACAACGCGACGGTTGATGGCTTCATCAACGGCGCGATCAAGAAGATCAATGTGAACGCGACGTTCGACAGCGTGGTTCCGAGCGTGACTGACGCTCCGGACTTCCCTCGCCTGTCGATCTAAGTCGAACAACGCTCTTAACTGAGATTGTCGAAAAGAAGGAACCCAAGAAATTGGGTTCCTTTTTTTCTTTACTTGAGCGATGCCCCAGATATACAATTGAACTGCTAGTCATAGGGCCTTGGCTTGCTGTATTGAAAGGGTATAATATGTTCGCACGCGTGACTTTTCTTTTGTGCATGGTGCTGTTGTCTGTTAGCCAACCTCTCACACTCTCCGCGTTGACAATTGCAACATCGGGTTCGGTCGCAGGCGAATGGACCGCTGACTTGCAAGCCGCACGCGACTTGGCAAGGGCCAACAACACGTACTATTTGATCAATTTCGGGCAAACATATAGTTGTAATTATTGCAACGCGGCAAAGTATGCGGTTTGGGAAACGCAGGAGTTCAAGGACTGGGCTAAGAATAACGGCATACCCCTTGTCTATGCCAACCGGGAAAGTACGTCGACGGAGCCGGGTGTCACGGTCAAGAACCTCTACCCTGGTTTACAGTACTATCCGACCATCTTGATCATTGATGGAGCCGCTCCAAGCACGCGCCTAATCGGGAAGTTTGTTTTTCGATTGGGTAACACGTATAATAACATCACAATTAACTTAACCCCTTCAAATTTCTTTAGCCTCGTCGACTCCTACACGAAACCGGCAGCGGTGAACGATGCATGGGACAGCACCGCGACGGTGCCGGGCGACGAGGCTTGGACGAATGCGACCGCGCTGGCCATGACCGCGACCAACCGACTGCACGGTGCGCATACGTTGAAGAACAGCGACACCGCCGACTGGTTCGCCTTCACCAACCTCGTGGCCGGTCAGCGTTACCGCGTGGCTACCACGAACGTGACGGTTCTGAATGCGGTTGCAAAACTCTCCCTCTACTCGGATGGCGCCAACGCGGGTGCGGATGTTGCCTGGACCAATCTGCCGCTATCGGCCGCGTCTGCAGGCTTGTATTTCATGGCCTCCTCGACCGGCGCGGGCTACGCCAAGGCTTCGCGCGGGGTGACCAACAACGCGGACGTCACGTACAAGCTCGCCTATCGGCAGGCTGATCCGACCCCGCGCGCGCTCACGGTCAACAACGGCGTGGGCACGGTGGAAACGGCCCTCGAGGGGCAGGATTTTGCGGTTGCCGCCAATGCGGCGGTTCCCGGCCAGAACTTCGTTGGCTGGGCTGTCAATCCCGCAGGCGCATTTCTAGGAGCCGGCTTCAACGCCGCCCTGGCCGCCGGCGTCGTGACCATGCCGGCCTACGCGGTGACGCTGACGGCCCAGTATCAAGCCGAGACGCGCATCATCGCCCTCACGGGTGACCTCGCGTTCGGCAGTGCGATGACCAACCGCACGGCCCAGCGGACGTTGACTGTCGCCAACACCGGCAACGCCACGCTGACTGTCACCGACATTGTCGTCCCGAATGGCTTCACCGTGACCCCCACCAATTTCACGGTGGCGTCCGGCGCCAGCCGCCCGGTCACAGTCGCCTTTTCGCCGACCGAGATCCAAGACTACACGGGAACCGTCGCCGTCGCTTCCGATAAGACCGCTGGCGGGGACACGGTTCCCTGCAGCGGCAAGGGAATCGACAATCTGGCGCCAGTTGTCACCGCGCGCTCCCCGACCGGAAACCCTGCCGCAATTAACGAGGGCGCGTCGCTTGCCTTCAGCGCGATGGCCAACGACAGCACGGATCCGGACACGGCGGCGCGCGGTATGGTTTCGATCACCTGGCAGGTGGATGGCGTGGAGAAGCAGGTCTCCACGAGTGGCGCGCCGAATGCCATTACAAGCGCGTACACCTTCAGCACCGACACCAGCACGGTGCAGGGTTTGGCCTCGAATCACTTTACGGTCACGGCCATTGCGCTCGACAAGCAGGGCGGGCGGACTGAAACGTCGTGGACGGTGTGGGTGCTGAACGCGCAGGCGTCCCAGACGATCACTTTCCCCGTGTTGCCGGTGAAGGGGCTCGGCGACGGCGACTTCTCGCCGGGCGCGACCGCGTCATCGTCGCTTGCGGTCCAGTACACGAGTTCGAACGAGTTGGTGGCGCAGATTGTGGGCGGGCTTATTCACCTCGTCGGGGCGGGCTCCGCGACGATCACGGCCTCTCAGCCGGGCAACGCTGACTTCCGGGCCGCTTCAGAGGTGAAGCGGACGTTGACGGTGCGTGTGCGCGTAGCGGCTGTCGCCTCGCCTGTTGAGGGCGGTACGGTCAGCGGCGGTGGAACTTACGCGATTGGAGCGCGGCTCACGCTGACGGCCCGTCCGGCGGCCGGTTATACGTTCCTGCGCTGGGAGAACGGCCTTCAGACCGCGACGCGGAGTGTGGTCGTCGGTAGCGCGCCCCTTGACGCCACCGCCTTCTTTGGACTCACCGCTTCCGTGCAGCCGCCCGTGTTGGCCAACCCCGGACCGCAAAGCGCCATGGTTGGCGTCCAGTTCAACTTGCCCCTTGATCTGACGTCTGACAGCTTGCCGACGGTGAGGGTCGTCGGGCTGCCGACTGGCCTGAGGTATGATTCGGCCTCGAACGTGCTCGCGGGCGTGCCGACTGTGGCGGTCACGGGCAAGACCGTGACGGTCACGGCGAAGAATGTCAATCCGGCCGTGGTCACGCAGGCGTTCGATATCGCCGTGGAGAACCTGCCCCAGTGGGCGTGGGGCACCTTCAACGGCTGGTGCGATCACGACGTGTTGGGCTTGGGCTCCGTGTCGATGACGATCTCGTCGGCGGGCCGCGTGTCAGGTAAGCTGGCGCTCGCAGGAACCAACTATACGTTCAGCGCGAACGCGTACTCGCGCCTCGACGGGGATGGAACGCTTTGGCTGACGGTTCAGGCTGCCGCAGGCAGGGGTGTGCTTCCTTTGACCTTTAAGGTCTACCAGTTGGTCAGAATCGCCGCTCAGCCGCCGGTTGTAGACGACTCGATCGTTCCCGACACGCTGTCGGTGGTGGAGGGTTGGTTCGGGGGCGTGGACGCTGATCCCGCGGACGCCGCCCTATACCGTGACGTGTGGAAGGACGCGGGGATGTCGTCCGTTATCACAAATTACGTCGGCTATTACACGGCGACTCTGCCCGTTCAGTCTGAAGTCCAGCCGCCGGCCAATGCAAGTCTCGGCGCGGTGGTGGATGTGCCTGCGGGCAGCGCGTATCTGACGTTTACGGTGGACAAGCTGGGTGTGGTCAGGACTGTCGGAAAACTCGCCGACGGCACGGCCGTGTCGCTGAGCAGCACGCTGATTGTGGACGATAGCGGCCGGCTCTGGACCGTGCTCTACACGTCGCCTGCGACCTACAGGGGGGGCGTGCTCTTCGGCATCGCCGAGTTCGTCAAGCCGACAGCGGGGGCCGTGTTCGTGCGTCTGCTGGACGGCGTTCCGTTCGAGTGGGCGAACCGTAACCCGCAGGCGACCGGCGTTTATGATGCGGGTTTCGAGCGCACGCTTGGGCTCGTCGGCGGCTGGTATGACAAGGTGAGCAACCTGTACGCGTACTACGCGGGCAAAGTGCTGACGGTCGGCGTGGGCGAGACCGGGGCGGTTCCGGCGCTCAACATCTCGACCAACCGCTACGAGTCGGATTGGTGGAATCCGGACGGGCTCCAGCTCTCGGTGCTAACCAACACGCTCGGCGTGCTGACGGGACTCAAGGCTCCGGCCGCTGGGACGCCGACCTACACCGGCGGCGAGTGGGTCTATGATGCGACGAACAACACCGTGGGGCTGTCTTTGACGCTGGCGCGCGCGACGGGACTGTTCAGCGGATCGTACAAGGCTTGGTTCGACTTCGGCGCCACGCACACCTACAAGACGATCACGCTGCTGGGCGCGATCACGCCCGTGCGGGAGAACACAGCCGACAACGTCGAGGGGCGCGGCTTCTTCCAATCGTCGGACAGGTCGTCCTATCTCAACCCGGCAAACCGTCCCGTGCCCTATACGTTTTATGACTCGTATGATTTTGTGATTGAGTCTGGCCCCCAAAACTGAGCATACTATTTACTCATTATGGCACCCGGCCCTGCTCTTTTCGAAGAGCGGGGCCGGGGTTTTGTAGGGCTTGATCGACGATGGCAATGAAAAGGTCTCACATGGTCAAACACGCGTCTTCCGTTTGCGAGTATCTGGTCGCCTGCGTCTGTCTCGTGGGCGTGCTGGCGATAGACACCTCCTGTTCGAAACGTGACACGGGCACTGAGGCAGCCTCCGGAACGAACGCCGTTGGGCGGGGCTCGGACAACACTTCCGGCAAGACGATCCAGGAGATGGCTCCGGACGACGTGATCGTCTCTGTCGACGGCGCCGTGCTGACCAAGCGGCTGTTTGAGCAGAACATCAAGCGCATGCTGACGAGGCTCGTCCAGCGTCCCAACCTGCAGCGCGGCCAAATCACCGCGATGGGCCGCCGGTACATCCAGACGTACATACCTAGCTATGTCAACACCCAGATCCTGATGCAGGAGGCTCGCCGCCAGGGCACCTTATCGGAGGCGGATCTTGCGGCGGCTGTGGATGCGTGGATCAAGCACGAGGCGAAGTCCGAGCGGAAAACGGCGGACGAGTTCGTGAAGACCGTGCCCGGGGGCGCGGCGGCCCTGACCAACGATGCGATACAAATACTGTTGGTGGAGGCGGTGATCGCCACGAACGTTCTTTCCAAGGTGTCGGTTCCGGATACGGTCGTGCAAGACACGATCGCTGCCATCAAGGCGGAGAACGAGGCTATCAGCGCGACCAACGCGGTCAAGGTCGCCTGGCTAAAGACGCTGCGCGAGCAGATCGCGGCGGGGGCTGACTTCGGAAAGCTGGCGGACATTCATTCGCAGTGCCAGCGCTCGGCGCCGGGCTGCAGCGGGTATTGGGGCGAGTTCGGCCGGCGAGAGTTCACCGAGCCGAAGATGCGCGATGCGATCTTCCAGCTGAAAGCGGGCGAGATCAGCGACGTGCTGGAGAACGACGAGGGCTTCCATCTGGTCAAGCTGCTGGCCTACACCGGGGCCCAGACGAACGTGACCGGAAAGGCCGTGCAAGCGGAGACCGCCTCCTTGGCCCACATCCTGATCCGAAGCGAGCCCGCCTTGGAGATGTCGGTTCCCGCTGATCTGAAGAAGCAGCTGTTCGAGCAGTTCAAACAGCGGCGGACGGCGGAGTACCTTGAGGGCCTCCGCGAGAAGGCCGTGATCAGCTATCCGAACGGCACGAATTTCTGGCCCAAGGCCGGCACGCCACCGCCCAAGGCCCGGGCGGCACAAGCCAAGTGAGCGGCGTGAGTGACTTGACAACGACGGACAACAGGGGCTCGGGCGGACAGCGCCCGGACCCCGAACGAGGAGAATGAACATGAGACGTCTGAAGCAGATCATCACCTGCGGATTCTTCGCCTGCGCGGCGCTTTCCCTCTCTGCGGCTATAGGGGACAGCAAGGCGACCGCGGCCCTCATCGCCGTAAAGACGACCCAGCAGAGCAAGGCGCTGACGCTGGTTGAGGATGCGGAATGGGGGGGCGGCGTCTACTACCTCAAAGCGTACCTGAAGAACGGCACGGGCTACACCTTTTGGACCACGGGGAACGCCTCCGTTTCCGCCTACATGGGCGCGTGGGACAGCGATTTCGGATCCGTCAAATACGACTTCGCGGCGGGATCGGCCAGCGACGGGCTGAACTTCTGGATGACGATCAATGTAGACGACTGGTGGGATATCGCCGATATGCCCAGCGGATACTACTATCTGGTGATCGAGGGCGACGTCGGGGCCAGCTTCACGCTGAACTGGCAGGAGGGTGCCATACAAGAGCCGATCCCGGTCGGCACGCTGGAAAACCCGAAGGTGATTACCGTTGGCACGACCGCCGGGGCGTCGTCTGTCGCGCTGCGGGACGGCGTCTACTACCATAAAGCGACCCTGGCCGCCGGCAGGAAATATAACTTCTGGACGACGGGCGGCACGACGAACAACGGCGGTTTCATGCTGCAGATCGAGCCGGTCGATACGGACGTCGCTCCGCCCGACGTGACGGATATTCCGGACGGCGACGGGTTCGATCACACGCTCATTGTCGTGCCGGCCGAGACGGCCTCCTACCTGCTGCAGGTGAGCGGCGACGATGTCGCGTCGTTCACGCTCAACTATCAGGCCGTGCCGACGCGGCTGCCGGCGGCGCATCCCGCTGTCACGGCGCTCGGCGCGCCTACGCTCACAGGCGGCGCAAGCGGCCCGTTCGACGCCGGCGCGCGGAACGCCGCGGGCAGCGGCTTCTACGATCCGGTCATCGACGAGCACCTGTTCAGCGCCAGCTTGGAGAAGGGGGTTCGGTATGTGTTCGAGACGGATGGCGAGGCCGCGCCCGACGGACTGGTGATGGAGATCTACGACGCGACGGGAGCGGTGCTGCTCACGAACCGGCAGAAAGCACCCGCCGACACCGACACGCGGATCGTCTTCCAGGCCCCCGCCACCGCGACCTACTGGGTGGGGGTCGCGCAGGATATCGAAGCGCCGGTCAACCCCGTGCCCTTCACCCTCGCGTTCCGCAAGCTTGCGGCCGACGAGCACGGCACGCAGGACGCGTGGGATGCGGGCGACGATACCTCCACGGGAGCGACCGCTCTCGCGCCCGTGCCGGGCCTGCAGGCGGATTCGGCCGTTGCGGCGGGGGTCGCGCATGGCCCGCATACGCTCGGACTGACCGACTGGGCCGACTGGTTCCGCGTGGACGCGCGCAAGGACATCACGTATAAGCTGCAGGCGCAGACGGCCGTAGGCATGGAGGCCTTCATGCTGGCGGCCCGGATCTACACGATCAGCGGCACGACGCGGAGACTTGTCCAGACGATCCCCAATCTGGTTTCAGGCGGCGAGCTCGCCGCTACGATGAACGGCTCCTACTACGTTGAGGTGCTCGTTCAGGACGGACAAGGCGTGGAGTACGGGCCCTATACGCTGTATTCGCTGGCCTACAAAGCCGGCGCGACCCTGGGGATGTTGCAGGTGAACATCGGCGGGCCGACGGCGGCGGACGGCGCGTCGTGGTCGCTGCTTTCTGACGGCACGTCCGCCCCGAAATATCCGGGCGGCGCGACCGTGCTGCTGTCGGCGGGCGCGCAGACCGTCAAGTTCAACCCGGTGACGGGCTGGGCCACGCCCTCGAACCAGGCGGTGACCGTCAACGCAGGCGCGGCGCCGACGGTCGTGACGGTGAACTATAACGACACGTCCGACCCCAAAGACGATCTGGCGGCTACCGCGACAGCACTCACGCCCACCAACAAGAGCCAAAAGCGCTCCCACAGCCTCTGGTCGGCAGACGCGGCCGACTGGTTCAAGGTCGTGGTCAAGCCCGACACGTATTACACCTTCACGCTGGCGCCGTTCACGGGGGCGCCGCACCTCACGGTGTACCGGGGCCACCTCACCAACCTCAACGTCGTCGTCGAGGGCGTGGACGTGCGCTTCCTGTCGAACGAGACGGGGACGTATTATGTCAAGGTGGCGCATGCTGTGCCGGGCGCGCCGGTGGACAGCGCCTACACGCTGAACCTCCTGGCCCAGACGGTGGGTACAGTGAAGTTCGAGAAGGCATCCTACATCTTCACGGAGGGGACCGTCGCCGCGACGCTCAAGGTGCTGCGGAGCGCCAAGGACGGCCGCGTCCGGGTGCGCTACCAGACGCGGCAGGGAACCGCAGTGCCTGGAACCGACTACAAGCCGGCCAAGGGCATTCTGGAGTGGGCCGACGGAGACAGCGTGGCCAAAACGATTACGGTGCCGCTGATCCCAGACCTGTACCCGACGTGGGACGTGAACAGGACGTTTACGGTGTTGATCGAGACGGTTCCTGAGGGAGAGCTTGAGGAGGGTGAGCTGGTTCCGCCTCTGGCCTCGCCGACGGTCGCCACGGTGGCGATCACAGAGATCACGAAGAAGGCGCCCGGCAAGCTGGCCTTTAGCGGGGTTGGCCCGGACGAGGGGCAGATCAACCCCTTCGCGAACGCGAAGAGCCCGGCGGTTGTGGTCGGCGCGGGAGAAGAGGTGACGCTGTGGATCGCCCGCACGAGTGGCGCGGACGGCACGGTGACCGCCAAGGTCGAGACGGTTCAGGGAACGGCCCTGGCCGGCGTGAATTACGAGGCCGCCACCGAGTATCTGGTGTGGGAGCCCGGCGACGTCACGCCCCGCGCGTTTGCGGTGCGCACGACGCCCACCGAGGAGACCTTCCAAGCGGCCAAGACGCTGACGGCCAAGCTGACGGTAGCGGGCGGCGGCGCCGTGCTCGGAACCGCGTCCGTGTCCATTCAGGTGCGCGATCCGATCATCGCGCGGACACTCGAGGAGTGGCTCGCCTCGGGCGAAAACACGACCGGCGTAGCCTTGAAGTCGGGCGTGGCCGGCGCGTGGTTCTTCGACGCCGGCAGCAGCCTGCGCTGCGCGCCGCTGGCGGCTAAGGCCAAGGCGGAGCTGACGCTGACGGTGACCGGCCCCGGGACGCTGACGTTCGCCGGCGAGCTTGTGAGCGGCGGCGAGGGCGACAACAGCACCTTTACCTGTACGATCGGTACGCAGACATTCGCGTGCGGCGACGGCAGCGAGACGGTGCGGCACCTGCCCAAGGGCGTGCAGACGGTCAAGTTCACCGTCACGCGCGGCCTCGCGTCGCCCGTCGGGGCGGACGTGTTTGGGCGCTTCTCCGATCTGGGCGGCGCGCCGTTCCTGTGGGCGCCTCTGCCTGCGCCCGCGCTGACCGCGCCGGCCAACCTGGCGATCACGCCCGCCAATGTAGACGTCACCTTCCAGTGGTCATCGACGCACAGCGACTTCCGGTTCTACGTGGCCGATTCCGCAACCAAGCTGACCGCCGCCGCCGCTCTGATCACCGAATTCGTTTCGGGGCATGAGTTCTGCACGAGCTGCGGGGACTATCCGAGCTTCGTCTCCGGCAAGACGTACTACTGGCGCGTGGACTCGGTTCTCCCTGGCGAGGACACTACGGACGCCACGCAGGACAAGCTAACGAACGCCAGCGTGGTCAGGTCCTTCACCGTCGGCGCCGAAGGCGTGCCCGTTACCGAGGAGCTGGTCGCCAACGCCCTGGCCGATTTCGCAGATCCGGAAGGCGCGGGCTACCGGCTGGTGCAGGGCCTCACGTGCCGGATCGGCCCCTTTGACGCCCCCAACGGCGAGACCTTCAAGGCCACCGGGCTCCCTGCTGGGCTGTCGCTCAAGGTCGAGGCCGGCCAGACTTACCTCGTCGGCATACCGAGCAAGACCAACGCGGTCACAGCGAGCCTGCAGGCGCTCGGCAAGCAGGGAACGACCGTTCTAACGGGCGCCACCGTCGCGGTGCCGTTCGTCATTGCGCCGGCCGGCTTGGCGGCGGGCTCTTTCAACGGCCTGCTGACGGCGGGCTCCGAGAACGCGCATGAAGCGCTCGGGTCGCTGAGTTACACGGCCACCGAGGCGGGCATCCTGAGCGCCAAGCTGCTCGTGGCGGGCAAGACCTACGCGTTTACGGGGACGGGTTTCAGCGAAGAGGTTCCCGCGCTCGATAACGGCCAGCCGGGAGTCCGCGCGGTGCTGACGCTCACGAGCACGGTGGCGGGCGTGGTCCACACGAACGTCCTGACGCTGACCGTCTGCCGCGGAGCGGGAACCGACGCGGCGGCGCTCGACACGGCGGCGCTCGCCGAGCTGTCGCTGTGGATTGCGGCGGCCGACGGCAAGAGCGCCCGCGAAGTGGCGTTCCAAGGGCGGCTGGTGCGCGACAGCAGCAAGCTGGCCCTCGTGGCGAGCGCACTCAAGAGCGAGGCGGGATACTACACGATCTCGCTGCCCGTGCAGGAAGCGGTCGCGGGCGCGCCGGCCGGCGCGGGCTACCTGACGCTCACCGTGGCGGCGACGGGCAGCGCGAAGCTGTCGGGCGTCCTCGCAGACGGAACGGCCTGGACGGCCGCTACGCCGCCGGGCTATGTGTTCAGCTACGGCGACACCGGCCAGCCGGCACTCCTGATCCCTGTCTACACCGCGAAGGCGAAGATGGCTGCGGGCGGCTGGGTCGTCATCTCCGACGACGCTGGGAGCGGACTCCCGGTCGCCTCCGGGCTGCTCGACTGGTACAACGCCGACACCAACTCCACGCGAGGCGGGGTCGAGGGGTACAGCCTGACCCTCGAGGCGACGGGCGGGCTCTATGACACGCTCTTCAACCTCCAGACGTATTACCTGAACGCCGAGCTGACGGTGGGCGCGAGCGGCGCGCCTGCGGCGCTGGACGCCACCTACACGCAGCTGCTCTGCACGCCCGAGACCTACGGCTTGGCGCTGGCGCCGGTCGGGGACACGCTGACGGTCGGCAAGCGCACGCTGGTGAAAGTGCCCGGCAGCGCGACCTTGTACGATTACGCGAATTCCGTCAATCCGTGCAATCTGACGCTGACGTATACGCGGGCGACCGGCCTCTACCTGGGCTCGTTCAGCCTGTGGTACGGCAACGCGGCGGGGACGGCGCAGAAGGAGCAGACCAGCGTGAAGTTCCAAGGCGTGCTGACGCCGGCCAAGGCGGCCGGCAGCGTCTACACGGACTCGCCCGGCCTCGGTTTCTACCAGATCTCAGAGAAAATCGGCGTGCGCACGTGGAGCGGGTCGTACCTGTTCGAGATCCGCATGCAGGAGGCGGCCGTGGATTGGAGCGAGGGCTGGGGCGAATGAGCGCACGAGAGATGAAGCGACTGGCGGCTGGCGGCGGTGTGGCCGCGCTTCTGTGCGCGGCGGCCGTGTCCGGCTACTTTTTCCTGTGGCCGAAAGCCGCAACGGCGCCCGCTGAGCCGGAGCGCCGCGAGACGAACCGCGTGGAGGCCGCCAAGAAGCCGGCGGACCGTGCGGGCGTGCGTGAAGGCAGCCGCATCGTGTCGGGCCGCGGCGCGACGGGCCGCGTGGTGCGGGCCGCGTCGCGCGCAACCAACCGCGTGGTGGTGGCTGGGGACGCACTCCCCCGCTCCGAAGACGCGCGCAAGGCCTCCGCGATGCGCGACCTGCTGGACAGCGGCGACGAGCGGGCCGCGCTGCAGGCCGCGCGCGAGCTGATGGCCTCCCCCGAGGAGAACGTGCGCTCGAGCGTGGTGACGGTCTTGGGCTGGATCGGCGTCAAGGCGTTGCCGGAGCTCACCGCGATGCTGGCCGACGGCGAGGAGAGTGTCGCCGACGACGCGCTGATACAGTGGAGAATGGCTTTCGACGAGATCGAAGACGAGACCGCCAAGGCGGAGCTGCTGGTCGCCGCGATCGGAACCCTTCCGAAGGAGGAGGACATGGAGGCGCTCGCCCTCTCGTTCTCGCAGCTGCAGGATGGGCTCGCCATTCGCTCGCTGTCGCAGATTATCCAAAGCGGAAACGAAGCGGCGGCAGCAGTCGCGCGCGCGCAGTACGAGTTCCAAGTCGGAGATCCCTATACGACTGCCGAGGCGGCGCTTGCTGTAGCGGCGCAAAAGGACCTGGAAGCGGCTGCCCAGCAATAGGTCACTGATGGAGGTTGAGGTCATGTCACGAACAGTCGTCGGTTGGTTTGTCGCCTTGAGTTTGGCAGCCAATCTCGCTCAGGCAGTGGTCAAGCGGCCCGCCATCATGCCGCGCTATTCGGGCGCGCAGGTCGGCGAGTGGACCATGGATCACGCCGCCGCCCTGGCGCAGGCGCAGGCGGGCACGAACAACGTGATCGTGATGTTCAACGGCGCGTGGTGGTGCCCCCACTGTCAGGCGCTCGAGAACAGCGTGCTCACCAACGCGGCCTGGCAGGCGTACGTCGAAACCAACCGCCTGTATCTGGTGACGATGGACAACCCCGGCCGCGCCGACCAGTACTGGTGCTGGCTGCGCGAGACCAACTACGTCAACGACGTCGCCGGAATCGGCTTGGCGGGGGGCGAGGCGGAGATCACCAACCGCTACACGATCCAGACCGCGTACGCGGTTCCCGGCGCGGCGACGAACACGGTCAAAGGCGTCTCCTACCTGCGCGTCGGCTACCCGACCCTGATCGGCCTGCGCCCCGACGGCTCCCGCCTGGGGCGGTTCACGCCGCTGGCGACCACGGTGTCGCTCGAGATGGCCATGCGCAACGTGAGCCAGATTCTCGCCGCGGACGCCTGGGATGAGGTGGACGACTACTATCAGGGCGCCACCGCGCTCGCAGCCCCCGCGTGCGAGGACGAGGAGACTGCTGCCGGCACGCACACGCTGAGCGAAACCGACGCGGCGGACTGGTATGCGTTCGACGCCGTCGCGGGCACCCAGTGGTCGTTCGCCTTCCGCGCCGCCGGGGTTGGGATCACGAACGTGCTTAAGGCGCAGATTCTCGACTATCCCACGAATGCGGTGGGGCTGGCTGAGCGCGTCATGACCCCGTCGGATATCTCCGTGCTGTCGCTCGTTGTGCCCAAGACCGGGCGCTATTGGCTCAAGGTCTCCCGCACGCTGAGTCTGAAAGAGCTTCAGGGATATACGCTTGCCTACTGGTATGGGGTTTCGCCCGCGACGGTGCGCTTCGCAGCATCGGCGATCACCGCTTCGGAGAAGTCGCCGTCGGTTACCCTGACGGTTACGATCACGGGCGCGTCGAACGACGCCGAAGTGCGCGTGAGCTATGAGACCCTGGCGGGCAGCGCGCTGCCGGGGCTGGATTACGTCCATACGGTCGGCGAACTCGTGTGGGGCGCCGGAGCTAAATGGCCGAAGACCTTTACGGTTCCGCTCCTGTCCGACGCGGTCTGGGAGGGGGACGAGACGTTTGACGTGGCCCTCTATGCCGTCAAGAACTGTGAGGTGGGCGCCCAGCTTTCGGCCTGTACGGTCACGCTGACCGAACAGACCGCGCGGCAGGCCGGCAAGCTCGGCTTCGAAGGGGCCGGCGCGCTCATTCTGGCCGAAGGCTCAAACGCGCTGATCAACGTGGTGCGCACGGTTGGCGCAGACGGGGTGGTTTCCGCCCTCGTCGAGCACGTGCAGGGTTCGCTGCGCACGCCGGTGGCCCGCCTCGGCTGGCCGAATGGGGCGTCGGGCGCGAGGTCCTTCAGCTTCGCCTTCACGAACGAGCCCGGCTTCCAGGCCGACCGGCTTTCGACCCTGAAGCTGACGGCGCTGGGCGGCGCCTCGCCGGTCTCCTCGGCGGGCGGCGCCATCGCGCTCACGCGGAGGGACGATCTGGTCGTGCTGACGCTGTCCGACTATCTGGCCGATCCGGCGAACGCGGCCTTCGGGCTAAAGGCTTCGCGCGGCCTCTGGCTCTACGGGTTCTGCTCGGACGCGGAACGCACAGACGCCTGGGTGCGAAGCGGCCTTGTCGCGCCGAGCACGTACGCTGTCCTCTCCGGCTCGCTTCAGGGGCCGGGCGTCCTGGGGTTTGACTGGCGCCTCGACGGCGCTGGCGCGACGGCGCAGTGCCAGCTGGGAAACAGCGTGTCGGCCGTTCTTTCGAACGCGGGCGTGCAGGCCGGCGCGACGCTGGCCATTCCCGCCGGCAAGCAGACCTTTTCGTGGACCGTCCGGAGCAGCTCGGGCGCGGCCGGCGTTTCGGCCGGCGTGCGTAACCTGGCCTGGTATCCGTTGCCGCAGACCGCTGCGCCCCAGCCCGCCGACAAGGCGGCGGTCATCAACCGGACGCTGGCCCTTCGCTGGCAGGACGTTCTGGCGGGCGCGGCCTTCCCGGCGGACGCGCGCGTCCAGTACGAGGTTTACGCGGGCACGCGGAACGGCGTGCTCGCCAAGTGCTCCGAGCAGGCCGAGGCCCAGTTCCCCCGTGCGGGCAACGCGTCCGATCAGGCGGTCTTTGACGCCATGCTCGCGAAGGCCGGCACGGCCCCCATTTACTGGCGGGTCGATGCCGTCGTGACCGACGCGCAGAACCGCCGGGCCGTCTCTACCGGCAAGGTCTGGTCAGTGACCGCGCTGGCCGAGGGTGCTCCCGAGTATATCGCCTCCGAGGGCGGTTATGATCCGACGCCCGTCGGCGGCGTTCGGCTGCCCAATCTGACCGTCGGCGTCCGGGCTGAGATCGGGCCGTTCGCGGTGGCGAATGCCGACGGGGGAACCCTGCGAGCCTCGGTCAAGAACGGCGCGCTGCCCGCCGGCGTGAGCGCCCAGATACGCGACGGCGCCCTCTGGCTGGCGGGTGTGGCTCAGCGTGTGGGACAGGGCTCCGCAGACGTGCACCTGACGTTCACCCGCAAAGTGGGCTCCAGCTTGGTGACTTCGCCCGGCACCTCCGTTACCGTTCTTTGGAACGTCTTGTCGCTCGGGTCGGCCGCCGGGCAGTTTAACGGCTATCTCACAGTCCGCGACGAGGCCGGTTACGGCAGCGCCTCGGTCTCGGTGACGACCTCCGGTAGAATTTCGGGCGTTATTGGACAGGGCGGTTTGACGTACTCGTTTGTCGCTACAGCTTTCGACGGAGAGGCCGACGGCGCGTTCTTCGTGCAGGCGGTTGCCAAGTACGGGACACACTCCCTGCCCGTCACCCTCACCGTCAATGCGGACGGGTCTGGCGCCGAGGTGCTTCCGGACGGAGCGGCCGACCGGTTCTACCTGCTGTTCCGCAACAACTGGAGCGAAGCGTCCGGAGAGGCCCTTCTCGGCTCCTACACCGGGTACTACACCGTGGCGCTCCCCGTGATGGCGAAGAGCTCGCCGAACGCGCCGGGCGGCACCGGCTATTTGACGCTGACCGTTAAGTCCAACGGAACGGTCACGTACGCGGGCGCGCTGGCGGACGGCAAGAGCGTGAGCGGTTCGTCTGTGCTGCTCTATGGGCCGGACTGCTGCAGCGCGGAGAACCGGGTCACCCTCTACGTGCTCAATAAGCCGGCAGGATACGGAGTCGGGGGTGGCCTGTACGGGCTGCTCTACCTCGCGCCCGACGAGAGCGGCAGCGCGGCCGCGACCACTGTGACGCCGGCCGGCCCGGAGTGCCTGAGCTGGGTCAACAACGAGCCACGGTCGGTCTTCGGGTACGATCCGACCACCGGCACGCTGCCGGACGGAATTTCGGGCTTCACCAACACGCTGAACGCCACGGGCGGCGCGTACGACCCGGACATCGACCTGCGGGCCCGCTACGGCGCGGCCGCGCTTTCGATCGAGTCCGTGTTCGCGGCGCCGGCCGATTTCGCGGGCGCGCAGGGCGCGTCCGGGTTCACGCTGGCTTCTGTTCCCGAGCCCGCGCGCCTGCCTGCCACGGCTTCGGGCTCGGCGTCGCTGGCCTTCCCGGCGACCGTCTGGGTCAAGAACGGCACGCTTGTAGATCTGGCCGCGTCGGCCAACCCGTGGCTGATGTCGCTGACGCCCAGTCGCCGGACCGGCGTTTTCACGGGCGGCTTTTCGCTCTACTACGAAAATGCGGACGGCACCCAGCAAAGGACCAAGGCGATCAGCCTCAAGGGCGTCTTCCTGCCTGTGCACGCGGACTATCAGGATTTTCCGGACTGGATGGGCTTCTATCTGGTCGCCGACACGTCCGCCTACACCGACGCCCGCGGAAGCCGAAGGAGCTACGCCTTCGACTGGTCGTACGACTTCCTGCTGGCGCTGCCGTGAGGCGCGCGCCGCTCGTCGGTAACTTCACTGGAATGATGGGATATTGGAAGAGTGGAATGATGGGATTGGGAACGGGAGATGCGCTGGCTTCCTCATACCATACTCGTAGCCGCTCGTAGTCCGGGCTTCAGCCCGCTTTCATGGGTCAGGGCTGGACATAATTATCCGCCGCAGAAAAGTAACTGGACTGAATCACGAGGACGACACGAAGGGCGTCCCTTCAGCGCGAGGTGATTCGAAACGGCTAGTCTCGCATTGGCGGAAGAGAAAGACGAAGAAGAGCCGAGATCCAGCCGCGTTAATCTGTGAAAATCCGTGGCTACTCTTTAGATGCGTCAGCCCTGGGCGGCCCGTCCCGTCGTTCGGCCGTGGTGTTCGGCTTGATACGCTGCGGCGAGAGGCGTATACTATTTCTTTCAGCCGCCATTCTATTAGCGGACAGGGAATAGGCGGTCGGCATAAGCAAGGAGCGGGTCATGCGCCAATCACTACATACATGGGCCATCGCGCTGATGATGGCCATCGCGGGCGTTTGCCGCGCCGCTTCGGATGATTACCTGGTGGTCGACTTGTCGGCGGGCGTCGGCGGCTCCTACCCGATCTCGTACACCAACGCGGCGCCCCCGGGCGGCTGGACCAACGAGCACAAGACCAGCAAGCTCGTGATGCGCAAGCTTCCGCGCGGCACATTCCTGATGGGCAGCCCCACGAACGAGATCGGCCGTGACGCTTCCCCCGCCGGCAGCGAAGACCAGCAGAGCGTGTCGCTTTCAAACGACTTCTATATCGGCGTGTTTGAGATGACCGAGGGGCAGTGCAAACGGCTGTCAACGACCCACTTGGTTTTTTCTCAGAACTCGACATTGGCCGCAGGATCGTACACCAATGCAGAAGCGTTTTCGATTGTAATTGGCAATGTGTTAGCCGCGCTCAATAATGGGACACACACCAATTTCGCCCTGCCGACCGAGGCTCAATGGGAGTACGCGTGTCGGGCTGGTTCTGCGACCGCTTATCACTTCGGGTCGGACACCAATCAGCTGAACAATTATGCGAGGTATGGTGTTTCTGCGGGTTACAGCCCACAAGCCGTTGGATTGCTGACGCCTAATGCCTACGGTCTCTATGATATGTACGGCAATGTGGCAGAGGTTGTTGGCAAACTCTCTGCCGCTGACCATTGGGCGTGTGGCGGATCCGTGCAAAGTTCTGCGGCCCAATGTCGCTCCGCGTCTCGCGCCGTCTACGCCTATGCCACCTCCAGCCGTGGCGGCTTCCGCCTCTGCCTGACGGTGCCGCTCAAGACGTATAAGGTGACGGTGACCAACGGCACGGCTGAGGTCGCCAGCGGCACGAACGGACAAGTGGTGGCGATCTGGGCCCACGCGCCCTCGTCGCTGAATGTGTTCGACCGCTGGACCGGCGACACCCAGACGGTTGAGAACGTCACCGCCTCCAACACGACCGTCCGCATTCAGGAGTCGAACGTGGCGCTCACCGCCACCTACCGCAGCGCGCCCTTCACGCTGACCGTGTACAGCGGAAGCGGCTCGGGGCAGTACGACAGCGGCGACCGCGTGTCGGTCGAGGCGGACGACCCCGCGCCGGGAAAGAGGTTCTCGCATTGGTCGGTCGTGCCGGCCAACGCGCCGCTGGGCGACGTCTTTGATCCGCTGAAGGCGGCCACGTCGCTCACCATGCCGCCGCTCCACACGATCCTCTCCGCCGTCTACGAGGACATCCCGACCTACCGGCTGACCGTCAACGGCGGCACGGGCGGCGGCACCTACACCAACGGGCAGGAGGTGACGATCTACGCGTCGCCGCCGCCCGAGCACTTCACGTTCCTCTGGGCCGGCGATACGGCGGCGCTCGCCGATCCGTCGCGGTGGATCACGACGCTGAGCATGCCTGCTTCGGACATCACGGTCACCGCGACCTACCCGCCGGTTGTCTACACGCTGACCGTCAACGGCGGCACGGGCGGCGGCGCCTACACCAACGGGCAGGCTGTGACCGTCGCGGCGACCAACCGCCCCTCCGCGCAGCACGCCTTCTACCGCTGGTCCGGCGACACCAACGGTGTGGCCAATGTCTACGCCGCGACCACCGCGGTGACGGTCGCTGGCGCGGCCACGCTCACCCCGACCTACCGGCCGCTCCCCGTGCCGGCGAACACCTACCTGATCGTGGATCTGGCCGCCTCACAGGTCAGCGACGCCGTGTCCTATCTGGACGCCCCTCCCGCCGACGGCTGGACGGCAGAGTACCGGGCCAGCCGGCTGGTGCTGTCCAAGGTTCCGGGCGGCTCGTTCCAGATGGGCAGCTCCGGCGAGACCACCCGCACCGATGAGCCGAGCCACAGCGTGACGCTGACGCAGGGGTTCTACCTCGGCCTGTTCGAGGTCACGCAAGAGCAGTGGAGCCGGGTGTCCGGCTCGTGGCCCAGCCGCTACACCAACGCGACTGACCGCGCCACGCACCCGGTCGAGCGCGTCTCCTACTCGACGATCCGCGGCGCGTCAAACGGCGTCAAATGGCCCTCCAGTTCGGCGGTCGACAGCGGCTCCTTCATGGGGCAGCTCCGCACCAAGACCGGCGACGCCAACTTCGATCTGCCGACCGAGGCGCAGTGGGAGTACGCCTGTCGCGCCGGCACCACGGGCATGTACTCCGCCGACACACTGGGCGATGTGGCCTTTTACGCGGCCAACAGCGGCGGCCACACGTGGGAAGTCGGCCAGCAGCCCCCCAACGACTGGGGCTTCTACGACATGCACGGCAACGTGGCGGAGTTCTGCCTGGACTGGTATGCGGGCGCCTACAGCACCACCAACCAGACCGACCCCAAGGGCGCGACCTCCAGCCCGTCGACGAGGCGCATCACGCGCGGCGGCGGCTGCCTGAGCGACGCGGATGCGTGCCGCTCGGCGGCGCGCGGCAACCTGCTGGTCACAAACGCCTCCTACAACGCCGGGCTCCGCCTCGCCCGGCCGCTCGGCAAGGCTTACGCGCTGACCGTCGTACACGGATTCATGACCACCAGCGGCTGGTTCGTTGCGGGCACGACGATTCCGCTCAGCGCCGCCACCGCGACGGGCTGGACGTTCGCCTCCTGGCAGGTGACTCCCTCCGGCTCCGCGCTCGGCTCCGCGTACCGGTTCGCCGCCCGCGACACGCTCATCACGATGCCGACGCAGGCCGTGACCGTGGTGGCCACCTACGTGCCGACCCTGCCCGTTACCGTGACGCTGGATGCGGCGGGCGGAACGGTCAGCCCCGCTTCCCTCGCAGTCGGTCAAGACGGCCCATACGGCGGCCCCGACAGCGGCTCGCTCCCCACGCCGCTCCGTCTCGGTTACGCGTTCCAAGGCTGGTGGACAGAGCCTGGCGGGACGGGCGCGGAGGTCACCGGAGCGACCCTCGTCACGGCTTCCGTTGCCCACACGCTCTATGCCCACTGGTCGCTCATCCCGAACCAGCCGCCGGTGTTCACGAAGCGCGCGCCCACGAACGCGGTCGTCACCGTCAACGAAGGCGCGACCCTCGCGCTCAGCGTGACCGCGAGCGACCTCACCGACCCCGACGCGGCGCGGCGCGGCATGTCGAACGTCACCTGGTTCGTCGACGGCCTCCTGACGCTGACGACAAGGACCGGCGCGCCGGGCGCCATCGCGAGCGCGCTGAGCTACAGGCCCTCCGCCACGCTGGTCAGCGGCGCGGCCACCCGCGACGTGCAGATCCGGGCCGTCGCGCTCGACCGGCTGGGCGGCACGTCCGAAACCAACTGGACGGTGACCGTGGTCAACGTGCCAGCCAGCCAGACGATCACGTTCAGGGCGCTGCCGATCACGGCGCTGGGCGGCACGAACTTCAACCCCGGAGCAACCGCGTCGTCGGGCCTGCCCGTGTCTTACGCCAGCTCGAACGACTCGGTCGCGCAGATCGCAGACGGGCTCATCCGGATCGTCGGCGCGGGCGCTGCGATCATCACCGCCAGCCAGCCCGGCAACTTTGATTTTAAAGCCGCGGCGCCGGTCAGGCAGACGCTGACGGTCAAAGCCAGCCTCACGGCCGAGGTCCCGTCCGGCGGCGGAACTGTGTTGGGCGCGGGGCTCTACACGTCGGGCACACGGGTCACGCTGACGGCGAAACCCAGCTCCGGGTACACCTTCCTGCGCTGGGAGGACGGCACGCAGGTCGCGACCCGCACCCTGACGGTCGCGGGCTCCAACATCACCGTGCTGGCCTGGTTCGGCAGCACCGCCGGCGTGCCTCCGCCCGCGGTCGGCAACCCCGGCCCGCAGCAGGCCACGGTCGGCGCGTTCTTCCGCCTGCCGCTGGACGTGCAGTCCGAGAGCCTGCCGACCGTGACGCTGTCGAACCTCCCGTCGGGCCTGCGCTACAACGCCGCGACGAAAACCGTCGAGGGCGTGCCGACCGTCTCCGTCACGAACCGTCTGGTGTCTGTCAGGGCCGTCAACGTGAGCGCGGTGCCGGTCACGGAGACGTTCGCGATCACCGTCACGACGCTGCCCGCTTGGGCGCAGGGGACATTCAGCGGCTTGTGCACGCTGTGGGTTTCCACCGGGTGGGACGCTCCGGCGCTGACGGAAATGACGGTGACGTCCCTCGGCAAGATCAGCGGCAAATTCTCGGCCTCGGGCACGAACTACACGTTCACCGCGGGGTCGTACACGAACGGTGACGTGTTCACCTTCGCAACCGTCGCGGCGGCAGGCAAGGCCAAGATTCCCATGGTGGTGGCCGTGACGCACCCGGATATCTACCCCGGCGGCCCGGCGGCCCTCGGCACGGCCGAGTTCCGGCTGGACGGCGCCCCGGAGAGCGACGCCCCCTACACCCTGTGGAGAAGTGTCTGGAAGGACGCGGATATGGCGGCCGCCGCCACGAACTACACGGGCTACTACACGGCGACGCTGCCCGGCTTTGCCGACTTTGGCAGCGGGTATCTGCTGCTCACGGTTGACAAGGTGGGCGGGGTCAAGACCACGGGCAAGCTCGCGGACGGCACGGCCGTGTCGCTGAGCCAGACCTTGATTGTCGATGTGACGGGCCGTGTCTTCGTGCTTGTTCACACGGCGCCCAGCGCCTACAAGGGCGGCTGTTTCCTGGGTGCGGCCGAATTCGTGAGGCAGGAGGCGCACGCCACGATCCTGCGCGAACTGGAGAGCGGCAGCTACCTCTGGGAAAGCCGTAACCCGCAGGCCACGGGCAACTATGCGGCAGGTGGCTTTAGCCGGTCAGTCGGCGTGGTCGGCGGCTGGTACGACACCGTCGGCAACCTGTACCGCTACTATGCGGGCCGGGTGCTGGAGGTGGACACGGTGGGCGGGCCGGTGCCCGTGCTGACCGTCGGCACCAACCGCTACGAGTCGGCCTGCTGGGATCCGGACGGGCTCACGCTGACGGTCGTGACCAACCGCTCCGGCGTCATGACCGGCCTGGCGGCGCCGCGGGCGGGCACGCCCGTGAGCGTCAACGGCGCCTACAACTACGCCGGAACGACCAATGCGGTCGGACTGACCGTGGCGCTGACCCGCGCGACGGGCGTCTTCAAAGGTTCGTTCAAAGCCTGGTTCGACTACGGTGCCACCCACACCTACAAGACCGTCGCCTACGAGGGCGCGCTGACGCCCGAGCGCGAAGCTACGGGCGACAGTGTCGAGGGCCGGGGTTTCTTCCTCTGGCCCGACACCTCCTCCTATCTGAACCCACAGGGCAGGGCCGTTGTCTACCCCTTCAGTTGGTCATACGACTTCCAGCTGCTGATGCAGTAGGCCTTTAGACCTACCTTTGGCACGGGTATTGCATTAGTAGTCCTTGTGTTCGGCAGGTGTGAACGGACCCCTTTGCCGAGCCTGATCAAGGATTGCAGTCTTCCGAGTTCATGTGGTGGCGGCTTCCCCCTTCCGGAGTTTCTCCGGCCGACGAGCCGCCCGTCTCTCGCGGGACTCACTGGAGCGGCTGCAACTGTCGTATGCATAATGAGTTGTGTGGTGCGATCAAGGGTGGTGGCAGCGTGAAACGGTCATGGTCAGAACGGGCCCGCAGGCCTGGATCAGCGACTTTCCCGCATGCGAAGCAGGCATGGGTGGGACGGTTTGTGTCGGTTCTCACGCGCCGCTCCCTTTCTCATTCCGCGCTGCGGGGTCTCATATTTGCGAGCCTGGCCCTGCTGAACGCGGAGCTGCGAGCGGAACTCGTTGAGCCCGTTCAGGCACGGGTCGCAGCCGCCTCGTACGTCGGCCGCAACTACGCGCCGTCCGCCATAGCCAAGTCGGTGCGCCGTCTGGCGGCGCCGTCCACGCTGACCGTCTCCGCCTGCCGTCCGCTCGAAGGTGCGGGGGGCGTCATCGGCTACATCGCGGACCTCTCGCCGTCGGGGTTCGTCCTGCTCCGCGCAGACAGCGACCTGCCTCCGCTTAAGCTGCATTCGGCCTCCGGCACGTATGAGGGCCTCCCGGCCGGTTTCCGTGCGGTCTTGGAGGCTGAGCTGGCGGGCGAGCTGGCTGAGCTGGCCGGGTCGCGCGACGCTCAGCAGAAGGCGGACTCCCGTTACCGCTCCGAGTGGCTGGCGCTGACCCAAACCGCTGCGCTGGACGCCTCGGACTTATCGCTGGCCTCTTCCGGCCTGATTACCAAGGCAGCCGCCGGCACCATCCTGCTGTCGACCGCATGGGATCAGAACAACCCCTACAACGCGTACGCGCCCGAGGCTGCAGGCGGCACGGGCGGACGGGCCTCTATCGGCTGCGGGCCTCTGGCCATGGCCCAGATCCTGAGGTATCACAAGAAGCCGGTCAAACCCGCGCGTGACGCCTCCTACACCGACAGCGACGGGAGCTGCGTCGGCACGCACGCCCTCAGCGACGCGGGCCTCGGCAACTACGACTGGTCCAACATGCCCGGTACCCTGACGACCGCCAGCCCGCTCGCCGAGAAACTGGCCGTCGGACGGCTGACCTACCACTGCGGCGTCGCGATGGAGGCAGACTTCGAAGCAAGCGCCACTTCGGTCATCAGCCAGTTCTTTGCGGCTAGCGCCCTGCGCGAGGTGTTCGGCTACGCCTGCGAGGACTATCAGCCGCGAACCGCCTATTCCACAGCCGTCTGGCTTGCCAAGGTTCAGGCCGACATCGACGCGAACAGGCCGGTCTATTACACCATGGTCTCGGCCTTGGGCGGCCACGCGGTCGTGTGCGACGGCTACCGCAACGGGAGCGAGATCCACCTCAATTTCGGCCTCGCCAGCTACGGCGACGCCTGGTACAACGTCGATTCGGTCGTCTTCTACGGCTACACGTGGGCGCGTCACGAGGCCGTGTTCGGAATCACGCCGGACGCCACCCCCGGCACCAACACGCTCACGGTCGTGTCCGGCACAGGAGGCGGGGCTTACCTCGCGGGCACCGAGGTCGCCGTCTCCGCCGATCAGCCTGCCGCCGGCTACCGCTTCGGCCAGTGGTCCGTGACGCCCGCCGGAACCGATCTCGGCGGCGCCTTTGTCCAGACGCAGGCCACCGTGACCGTCGTCATGCCGAACCACGCCGTGACGCTGTCCGCCGTCTTCAAGCCCTTCAACCGCCCGCCCGTCCTAGCGGGCCGCTCGCCCACGAACGAGGTGGTCACGGTCAGCGAAAATGCGACCGCGTCGCTCCGGGTGATCGCCAGCGACAGCACCGACCCTGACACGACGGAGCGCGGCATGGTGTCGGTCACGTGGACTGTGGACGGGCTCCTCAGACTGACCACGCAGACCGGCGCGCCGAGCGCCATCACCAGCACGCTGAACTATACGCCCGGCACGAACACCGTCGTCGGCGCGGCCTCCCGCGATGTTCGTGTGCGCGCCGTTGCGCTGGATCGGCAGGGCGGCTCCTCCGAGACCAACTGGACCGTGCGCGTGCTGAACGCGCCAGCCAGCCAGACGATCGCCTTCAAGGCCCAGCCGACCGTGGCGCTGGGCGGCACAAACTTCAGCCCCGGCGCGACCGCGTCGTCGGGCTTGCCCGTCGTCTACACCAGCTCGAACGAGTCGGTCGCGCAGGTCGTGGATGGGCTCCTCCGGATCGTCGGCGCGGGCGCCGCGACCATCACCGCCAGCCAGCCCGGCAACTTCGATTTTAAAGCCGCGGCGCCGGTGAGGCAGACGCTGGCGGTCAAAGCCAGCCTCACGGCCGAGGTTCCGTCTGGCGGCGGAACCGTGTCGGGCGCGGGCCTCTACAGCCCCGGCACCAAGGTCGCGCTGACGGCGCGGGCCGCCAGTGGCTACACCTTCCTGCGCTGGGAGGACGGCGCTCAGGCCGTCTCCCGCAGCCTCTCGATGCCAGGCTCAAACATCACCGTGCGGGCGTGGTTCGGAGTCACGGCCGACGTGCCGCCTCCCGCCGTCGCCGATCCCGGCCCGCAGCAGGCCACGGTCGGCGTGTTCTTCAGCATGCCGCTGGACGTCCAGTCCGCCAGCCTGCCGTCTGTGACGGTCTCCGGCCTGCCCGCAGGCCTGCGTTACAACGCGATGTCAAAAGCGGTCGAGGGCGTGCCGTCGGCGTCCGTCACCAACAAGGCCGTCACCGTCTCGGCGAGGAACGTGACCATCTCCAAGACGGCGCGGACGTTCACCCTGACGGTCGTGCCGCTGCCCGCTTGGGCGCAGGGGACATTCGGCGGCGTCTGCGTGCTGTGGGAGAAGACGGGGTGGGGCGTGCCCGCGCTTGCAGATCTGACGGTTTCGCCTCTGGGCAAGATTAGCGGCAAGTTTGCGGCCGAAGGCACGAACTACACCTTTGCGGCGGGGTCGTACACGAACGCCGAGGCCCTCTCCTTCGCGGCCCTTGCGTCGGCCGGAGCGGTGAAGATTCCGCTGGCCGTGACCGTGATCCACCCGGAGGTCTATGAAGGCGGGCCAGCGGCCCTTGGCGCCGCGCAGTTCCGCCTCGACGGCGCGCCGCAAGACTACGAGCCGTTTACGCTGTGGCGCAACGTCTGGAAAGATGCGGACATGGTGGCGGACGCCACGAACTACGCGGGCTACTACACGGCCACGCTCTCGGGCGGCGACGATTTTGGTCTGGGGTATCTGTTGTTTACCGTGGACAAAGCGGGGGGCGTCAAGGTCGCGGGCAAACTAGCGGATGGAACGGCGGTCTCCTTGAGCCGGACGCTGACGCTCGACGCCTCGGGCGAGGTCGTGGTGACCTGCCACGCGACGCCTAGCGCCTACAAGGGAGGCTGCTTCCATCTGCCGGCCGCATTCGTGCGCCGGGAGGGCGAGGCGACGATCGTGCGTGAGGCCCTCAACGGCCTGAAGCTGTGGGAGAGCCGCAATCCGCAGGCGACGGGGAACTACGCGGCGGGCGGGTTCAGCCGTGACGTCGCGGCGGCCGGCGGCTGGTACGACACCGTCGGCAACCTGTACCGCTACTATGCGGGCCGGCTGCTGGAGGTGGGCACGGCAGGCGGGCCGACGCCCGAGTTGGCCGTTGGCACCAACCGCTACGAGTCGGCCTGGTGGGATCCGGACGGTCTTGCGCTGACGCCCGTGACGAACCGTTACGGCATCATGACCGGCCTCGCAGCACCGTTGGCGGTCGCGCCCGTGAAAGTCAACGGCGCCTACGATTACGCCGGAACGAACAATGCGGTCGGCTTGACCGTGTCGCTGTCGCGCGCGACGGGCGTCTTCAAAGGTTCGTTCAAGGCATGGTTCGATTACGGCGCTACCCACACGTACAAGGGCGTTGTGTGCGAGGGCGTGCTGACGCCTGAGCGCGAGGACACGAGCAGCGGCGCGGCGGGCGGGGGCTTCTTCCTGTGGTCCGACAGGGCGTCGTATCTCGACGCGGCTGGCAGGACGGCGTCGTACGGCTTCAACGAGTCGTACAGTTTCCTGTTGTCCTCGCAAGCGGATGCGGAGTAAACTCTCGCCATGAACCGATACCGAGTGATGATCGGGCTCCTGCTCGCCGTGGCCGCCGTCCTGCTGGTGCTCACGCTAAAGCCCTCGAAGCCCGCTGCCGGCGCGAAAAATCCGGCCGTGCAGGAGCAGAAGACGCCCTCTGACAAGCGGGCGGCCCGACCGGTTTCCGCCGCGAAGGAGAGCCGCGCGCCGCTCCAGAAAGACAAGCCCGCGCAGCGGGGCGAGGAGCCTGCGGCTCAGCAGGGCGTGCCCGACGCCGCGCCCGCGATGGCCGCCGGCGCCGCGGGCGCGCAGGCCGCCAGCCAGACCCCGCGCGAGCGTGCGGTCGCCGCTTGGGAGTCGCTCGTCGACCGCGTGATCGCCCAGGCCGACGTGCCCGCCGCCGAGCAGGCCAAGCGCGTCAAGGAGGCCTTCGACTCGCTCGACAAGCAGGATCAGATGGACGGCATCCGCCGCTCGCTGAACCTCTTTCAGGACGAGCAGTTTCCCGCGCTCTACGACATCCTCTTCGACAAGGCGGAGGATCCCGAGGTGCTCGACGCGATCTTCAGCGACGCGCTCAACCGGCCCGAGGAGCTCAAGAACCCGCTCATGAAGGAGCTGGTCAAGGACAAGGAGCACCCGTGCTTCTTCGAGTCCGCCCGCATCCTCGACGTCATCGGCGAGCTGGAAGCAAAGCCTGCGCCCACTGCGTCTCCTTGACGAGGCTTTCGACCACGCTCGCCGGCCGGATCGCGGGCGGCAGCACGTGGAAGGTGTAAGTCTCGATCTCCAGCGGATACCCCTTCGCAGCCGCGTGCGAGAAAAACCCCGGCGTCAGATCCACGCGCGTGGATCCCAGCACGTCGTCGCCCGCGTAAAAGAGCGGCACGTGGAAGTGCGTGCGCAGTTCGCAGCCCGCGTGCGCCCATGCGGCCTCCAGCGTCTCGCGCGTCAGATCCGGCAGCGAGACGATTCTGCCGCGCGGCAGGCGGATCTTGGTCTGGTGCAGGTACACCGGGTCGATGAAGTCCGCCAGCCGCTCCAGCGCGTCGTCGCACGCCGTCGCGCGGAGCGCCGCGCTGAGCTGAATGCGCGCCACGCGAAGGCAGGCGCTCTCGAAGCGGAGCAGCGCGGTCAGGGGGTCTTCGAACGCCACCGCGAAGTGGCAGGTGTCGAGGCAGAGCCCGATGAACGTGCGCAGCAGCGCCTCGGCCTCGTCGGGCGTTCGTCGGTTCTTGGCGGTGAGCCAGCGGCGGCCTTCGTAGAGCAGCTCGTCCTCGAACCATGAGACGGTTTCGTCCGTGTTCTCCAGCAAACAGTCGGGCTCGGGCTCGAGCGCCAGCACGATCTCGCGGCCCGTCCGAAGCTTCAGGTCGTGCAGGAACTCCGCCATCACCGCGAACTGGCGCGCGTAGACGACTCCCGGCCCCCTGACCTCTGACCTCTGACCTCCGACCTCTGACCTCCGACCTCCGACCTCCGACCTCTGACCTCCGACCTCCGACCTCCGACCTCCGACCTCTGCCCTCTGCCCCTTGTACCCCAGCGGCACGGTCGAGACGCTGCCGGTCTGCCCCTCGGGCAGGAGCGCGGCAAGAATCGTCGCGAGGCGCCCGGTGTAGGTGAGCCGTTCAAGCGTGGTCCAGTCCGGCCGGTAGACGTTCGTCTTCACGGGCGCCCCGTGAAAGGTGCCGTATGGAAAACCGTTGATGCCCGACACGAAGAGGTCGTGACGCGCGAGCAGGCCGCGGAACGACTCCAGCGCGGCGGGCTCCGCGAGCTCCGCGGCGGCCGATGCGGCGAGCCGCA
>CAYLUN010000064.1:0-32491 GCA_964386865.1 uncultured Lentisphaeraceae bacterium
TCGATCGTACAGGCGCCTTTTTCCTCGCCGGGGAGCTTGCCGTGGCGCGAGACGCCGACCAGGTACTTGCCGCCCTTGCCGAGCCGCAGAGGGCGCTGCCAGTTGCACCAGCTCGGCGGGGTCAGCGGATCTTCCGGATCGCGCAGCATGCGCTGCATGGGCACCATCTTGGGCGCGGACCAGCTCTGCCCGTCGTCGTCCGAATAAATGCCGAACATGTTTCCGCAGTGCGGGCCGCGGCTGGTGACCTGCTGGTTCCAGAGCACATAAAGTCGCCCCGACTTGCTGAGCATCGGCTGCTGCCAGCTCGCCAGCAACCCCGGGTGCGTTTTGTTGGGCGAGCCGGCAAGCGTCACCGGCTCGCTCCAGGTCTCGCCCTGATCCAGGCTTTTCGAAAAGGCGATGTGCTGGTCGATATCCGCTTCGCGCGACGCCTGCGTCCAGAAGGCGAAGAGCAGTCCGTTCGTCTTATTGAGCACCTGAAAGTGGTCGTTGTAGGTGTCGCCGGGGCGCGAGGGGTCGCGCTTCTCTTTGTCGCGCGGCTGCCGCGGGATGAAGACGACATAATCGGGGCGGCTGACCAGAATATCCTGCGCGAGAAGCGGCGCGTCGAGGCGGGAGGCGTCCTGTTTCAGCGCCTCGACGACGCGCGCCACCCGCTCGTTCGGGCGGTAGAAATCGAGCCCCTCGGGGTTGAAGCCGGCCAAGACGGCCCACTTCTTGAACTGGAAGCGCTCGCCCGCCTTGGCGTGCTTCTGGTAGATGCGGCACTGGTCGACGCGGCTCTCGCCGAAGAGCTGGAAGCGCTCGGGCGCCTGGATCCAGATGAAACCCCGCGCCTCCAGCTCAGCGGCGTTCGAGCAGGCGACGCCCGGAATGTCTGGCGCGGGAGTGATGACCGTGAGCAAGCCGTCCTTCGCCACGGACACTGGCTTGCCGCCCTCGATCGCCGTCTTCAGGAATAGCAGGCCCTTCAGTCCGGCGGGCGGCTCGTGGAAGACAAAGGCGCGGTCGGTGAAGAGGGCCGCGCCCGTCTCGACGGCGCCGACGGCGCAGGCCATCCGCTCGAGAGCCGCGCCGTCGCCCTGCATGAAGGTCGGCGCTGTGAGCGGCTCGCCGAGAGCGGCGCTGACGGCGAGCGAGGCGAGGAGGGTGCTGGGGTTGATTCTCATGGAAGGGGGCTCCGGTGTGGTTTCTGGACTCGCGACCAGCGACCAGCGACTCGCGGACAGGGGGCTGGTCGCGCGTCGCTGGTCGCGCGTCCCTATTCACTGAAGAAGAGCGGCACGGCCCATTTGCCGAAGGTGACGGTCTCGCCTTCGGCGCAGGCCTTCTGATAGAGCGTGCAGAAATTGGCGGCGGACGTGGGGGAGAAGAGGCGGACCTCCGGCAGCTTGACTTTCTGGAAGCCCTGGTCGAGCAGTTGCTTTGAGACGCTGTCCTTGTTGCGTTGCGGCGCGGGCGTGAGCACATAGACCGCGCCCGCTCGCGTGCAGCGAAGCGCCTTCTTTCCGTCGAGCGGCACGCGCAGGAAGCGGGCGCCCTTGAGCGCGTCAGGCACTTCGGCGCAGGTGTAGGCTCGATCCGTGAACAGCACGGTGCCCGGCGCGAAGGCGGCTGCTTCCATGCCTTCGGCGGCGAGCGCGCCGTCTGGCGCTTTCGCCAGCGGAGCGCCATCGGCGTTGGCGTTCGTGGCGGCGCGCTCCTTTTCCTGCGCGGCCAGCTTGGGGTTGACGCCCGTCGCGAAATTGATCAGCACCCGCTGGCGGCTGCCTGCGGAGAAGGCTCCGGCTCGGACGTCAGCTTCGGAAAAGGCCGCCATGAGGATGTTCTTGTCGCGCCCGCGCTCCCAGTCATAAATCAGGCGGATGGAGCCGTCCGGAGCCTGCGTGGCGTCCGGGTAGGAGACGCTCTTCCGCTCGTCGATCAGGAGCCCGCCTGTCCACGTCCCGCCGTCGTCATCCGACAGGTAGGCGGTCATTTCTGACCGGCCGATCCGCTTGTCGAGCGCGCCGTGCTTGACGAGCAGCAAGCTGCCCGAGGCCAGCCGCCGCAGGTGGAAGCGCGAGGTCGCGTCAGGCAGGTAGTCGGCGACCTCGCTCCACGTGCGTCCGCCGTCCGCCGAGACCGAGCGCCCGATGCCGTGCCCCGCCGTGCGCACCAGCATCAGGAGGGATCCGTCCTTGCGCTCGACGAGCATGTGCTCATCGCAGTTGCGCCGGCCCGGCGGGATGTTCGCCGCGCCAAGCAAGGAGAAGCTGGCGCCTTGGTCTTTGGAGCGCATGACCCGCGCGCTGCTGTCGCGGTTCCAGAGCGCGGCAGGCATGAGCCAGTCGCCGTTCTTGAGCACAATAGGCTTGTTCAGCATCACGCCCGGATAAAGGGCGCGCGGGCTCGTCCAGCGCGGATTCTCGTCGCCGGGGTTCTCGCAGGTCACCGACATCGTGGCGGTCAGCCCGCTGCCGTCGAGCCACCAAAAAAGCCAGAGCCTGCCCGCGGGGTCGAGCCAGAGGCAGGGGTCGGAGTTGCGCAGGGGCCCGTCGCCGTCCGGGTCGAGCACGAACTTCAGGTCGCTCCACGTCTTGCCGTCGTCGCCGCTGGTGGCGGTGACGACGTAGTTGTACTGGTCCTCCCAAACCTTGCCGGCGTACCAGGCGGCCCAGAGCCTGCCGTTCGGCGCGCGCTCAAGCGTGGGGATGCCCTGGTAGTTGCGCTTATCGGGGCCGTACTCCGGGCCGGGGCTGAAGACCGCTGGCGGGTGGACGAAGCCCTTCAGGAGGTCGCCCGCGGGGACGGGCTCGGGCGGCTGTGTTCGCTTCTCCTGCCCGCCGGTCGCGGCGCTGACGGGCAGGCGCAGGCGGACGTCGCCGGAGGCGGGCTTGCCGGCGGCGGCGTCTTCCTCGCGGAAGGTGGCCATGAGGATGTTGCGCGCGCCGGTGCGGTCGAAGTCGTAGATGATGCGGATGAGGCCGTCGGGCGTCTGCTGGCCGTCGGGGTAGGAGACGCCGCTGCGCTCGTCGAGCAGCAGGCCGCCGCCCCAGGTCTTGCCGTCGTCCGTCGAGATGAAGGCGGTGAGGTGGGATCGCCCGGTCTTCTCGGCGACGGGGCCGTGCTTGACGAGCAGGAGGTTACCGGAGGCGAGGCGCGAGATGAAGAAACGGGCGCTGGGGTGGGCGATGGCAGAGGGCTTCAGGTCGGGCCACGTCTTGCCGCGGTCGGTGGAGACGCTCTCGCCGATGCCGTACTTGGTGCGGGAGAGAACCCAGATCGACGTGTCCTTACGCTCGACGAACATGTGCTCGTCAAAGGTGCGGCACTCCTTCGGCAGGCTGGCGCCGCCGCGCAGCGTCCACGTCTGGCCGGCATCGGCGGAAACGACCATCTTCGAACTTTGCTCGGTGAACCAGGTGCAGAGGGGCAGCGCCCACTCGCCCGTGGAAAGCGCGAGCGGCTTACACATCATGACGCCGCGCGCGACGCAAACGGGCGCCTTCCATGGCGTCTGCTCGGAGTCCGGGGCCGTGAGCGTGACCATCCACAGGCCGTCAGTTTTGGGGTCGCCGCCGACGCGGTCCGCCCAGAACCAGCGCACGGTGCCGTCCGGCGCGAGCCACAGCTCGGGGTCGAAGGTGCGGCGGGGCCCGCCCGCGTCAGGATCTGCGACCAGCTTCTCCGTCCACGTTTTTCCGCTGTCGCCGCTGGTGCTGAGGACGACGTAGTTGTTCTGATCCTCGCCGGGCGTAACGCCCGCATACCACGTGGCCCACAGCCTGCCTCCGGGGGAGACGGCCATGCTGGGGATGCCCGTGAACGCGCGATTGGTGACGGCGTGCAGGGCTTGGGGCGGGCCGACGTACGCGGGCGGCACGGCGGGGGCCGGCTCCTGGGAAAGGGCGAGAAGGGGAGCGCAGAGCAGCGAAGCAAGGGTGCGTTTCATCGTGAGTACCTTCTGAAGTGGCTGAGGCCGAGAGGCCCATTGAGCCTAGCGGAGCATCAAGAGCGTGCCTCCGTAGACGACTTCGATACGGACAAGGCCGCTGTCCGCGGTGATGAGCAGTGCCGGGTGAGCGTTACCGTCAAGGCCGGTGTTGATCGCCTTCCACCCGGCAAAGCTGCCGGTGAGCGTGCCGTAGGACATGATCGTCGCCTGGAACGGCACGGGAATCGGATTGGTCGCCGTGCGCTCGAAGTCGACGAAACCGGGGCCCTCAGCCGAGAGCACGCCCGCCACGGTTACGAAGTCGTTGGTGACTTGGCCGAGCGCATTTGTCGACCAGTCGCAGGCGAAGGTCACGCCCTTGACGAGGCTGAGGTTCTGCACGGTCATGCGGGCTCCAGCCGGGGCGCCGTTGGTGCCCGCGTTGAGCGTACCGGTCACGGCGATGACGCCGTTCGTCAGCATGCCAGAGCCGGAGAGGTCGCGAACCGTGGCGCGGAGGCCGAGCGCGTCGAAGAAGGCGTTGGTCGTGACGACGAGCAGGTCGTTGGTCGAGCTGACGCGCGCCCGCAGCAGGCCGGCCTGAACGGTGATCGGCCCACTGAACGTGTTTGTGCCAGTCACGGTTAGGGTGTTGGTTCCTTGCTTCGTCAGGCCGCCGTCCGCGAGGCTCGCGAGGTTCGTGTCGTGTGTGAGCCTCTGGGCCACGGTGTAGCTTGTCAGTGAGGTGTCGATAACGGCGCCGTTCGTTGAGACGATGGCCGCGTTGAGTCCGCCGAGCGTCATGCCTGTGGCACGCGGTCTGAAAACGCCCCCGTTGAAGCGAAGCGTCGCCTCGCTGGAACTGGACGATTTGACCACGTTGCTCGCGATAAGCATGCCGCCGTTGAGGGTGAGGGTGCCCTTGCCGGTGGAGGCGGTGCCCAACGTGACGTTGAAGACGGAGTCGACCGTGCCCGTGCCTGACAGTGTGAGGAAACCGGTTCCGGACAAGCCGACACTGATGCCGTTGCCGCCGTTCTGCCCGCTGACGCGCAGGGTTCCGCCGTTGACATTCAGATTCGCATACGAGCCGACTGATTCGCCGATGTTACAGTACGTGGAGACGGTTACACTGCCGCCGTTGAGGTCGCAGACGGGCCGGCCGTTGTAGCCTGTGTAGCCGGAGATATTGCAGAAGCCCAGAGCCAGCAGTCTGAAGGTTACGGCGCCGCCGTTGACGGTGAGGCGGGACGAGAGGCCGGTCGGGCCGGCCGTAACCGCGTTGCCGTTGCCGCGGCCGATGCCCACGGTGCTGTCGCAGGTGAACGAGCCGGCGTTGATTTCGAGTTCGCCGGCGGTCTCGGCCAGCATGTTGGTGGTGGTGCAGATGCCCACGGTCAGGCGGCCGTTGATCGTGTTGGTCTGTCCTGTGACGCCGAAGACGACCTTGCCGTTATTGACCGTGTAGCCTGAGAAGCCGATGGTGGGGCCGTCGCCGTTGGCGCCGATATTCTGCACGGCGTCGGGGGTCGGGCCGTCCAAGCTGCTGAGCGTCTGCGGGCCGGCGTAGGTGTAGCGCACCGTGCCGGGGCCGGTCTTGACGAAGCAGCCGCTCGAGGAGGCGATTTGACCGCTGAAGGTGAGGTCGCCGTCGGCGCGGAGCACGGCCGCGCGGGTGTTGCCTCCAGAGGCCACCGTGTAGGCGCGGTTGACCGTGGCGGGCGAGCCGGCGTAACGGAGTGTGGCGGGGCCGATCACGAGGTTCGCGGCCGCCGCCGGCGCTGCGCCTAGCGAACAGGCGGCACCGCCGTTGGCGAGCGCGGTGGCGGTGAGCGTGCCTGCGTCGACGCGCGTGACGCCCGTGTAGGTGTTGGCAGCGGAAAGCGTCAGCGTGCTCGAGCCGGCTTTGTTCAAGCCGCTGCTGCCCGAGACAACTCCGGACAGCGTCGAGGCCGTATTGCTGGCCGGGCGAACGGCCACAGTCCGCAACAGTTCGACCGGGGCGGTTACGTTCAGCGCGTTGGAGAGGGTCAGCTCGGGTACGTTGAGCCGGAGCGATGCGACGGCTGGTGCCGCCATCAGCGCGAGCGTGCCGTTGCCTTGTGCCGTCAGCGTTACAGAGCCGCTGGACGGGCCCAGGTTCAGGCAAGAGAAAGGCGCGATATATAGGTCTGTGTCGCCGGCCAGCGTGAGTGGCGCGGCCAGCGTGTGGCTGCCGCTCTCGACGGTGACCGAAGCGGGCGCTCCCGCGTTGTCGAGCGTGAGCCCCGTGCTGCCGGCGAGCGTATACGTGCGGAGGCTGTTGAAGAAGAGCGCGCCGGCCGTTTCGCCCGCGTTTGTTATGGTGACGGGGGAGGAGATGACCGTGTCAAAGCGCGCGTGGCTACCGGCCGCGCTCGCGGGAGGAACGGTCCAGTTGCTGCCGGTCGCCCAGTCGCCGCCGGCGTCCACGTTCCAGATGCTGCTCGCGGCCGCGTCGAGACCGATTGTGACGGTGACGGCTCCGCTACCCGCTGCGAGCGAGTAGGTCTTGCCGTACACGGGGTTCGCGATGGTCAGCCCGCTGACGGCGGGGTCGGCTCCGGCGTAGGTGATCAGCGTGTATGTGCCGTTCCCCGTGAAGGGGATGTCCGTGTTCGCCTGAAAGAGGGCGATCCGGCCTGTGCCGAGGGCGGGCGACGAAGCGACCGACAGGCGGTCATTGGCGGAGCCGTCGGGGCGGAACGAGAAGGCGAGCCCGCCGTTGCCGTTGAGCGTCACGCTGGCCGCGGAGACGGTTTGCGTGGCGCTGCCGCCAGCGGAGAGAAACGCGCCCGGGGCCACCGTCACCTCGGCGGCCGGTGGCAGCGCGCCCGTGACGCGCAGCGTTCCGCCATTGACAACGGTCGTGCCCGAGTACGTTGAGCCGGTGCTGGCGAGCACGAGGCTGTTCGTGCCGAGCTTCACGAGCCCGCCGTCAGCGGAGGAAAGGTTTGGGTCGTGGAGCAGGTTCTGATTGACGGTGTATTCAGCCAGCGCCGCGTCAAACGCCGCGCCGTTGGTCGACACGTAGGCCGCTGTGAGGCCCTGCAAGGTCTGCCCGGCCGTGCGCGGGCGGAAGGTGCCGCCGTTGAAAAACAGCGTGCCCGAGCCGTTGCTGCGGACGATGTTGCGCGCGGTGAGGGTCCCGCCTGCGAGGTACAGCGTGCCGGTGACAGCCGACTGCATGGCGAGGTTGATGTCGGTCAAGAGGTCGACTTCGCCCGTTCCCGAAAGCGTGACGATGGCCTCGCGGGCTCCGGCTGTTCCGCTCATGCCGACATTGATGGCATTCGCGTTGGCTGTGTTGTTGGTGACGGATAACCGACCGCCGCTCACGTTGAGGGCGGTCCATGCGCCGGGGGATTCGGCGAGCGAGACATACTGGGGGATGATGATCGCGCCGCCTGTCTGGGTGATGGTCTGGCGGGCGTTGAAGTTGGCGATGTTCAGCGCGCCGTTGTACCCCACAGAAAGGACGCCGGCCAGCAGGGTTCCGCCGTTCACCGTGAGCACGCTGGACGCGCCGGCGGGAGCGGTGATTCGGGTGCCGTGCGAGCGGCCGACTCCGAACGTGTTGCCCATCGTGTTGATGACGCCGTTGTTGAGGATCAGTTCGGCGTCGGTTTCGGCATTGGCGTTGGTGGTTGTATAGAGACCGACGCAGAGGCGGCCGTTGACCTCATTCGTCTGATCGGCGGCGTCGAAGATGACGCGGCCTTCCGCGACGCCGTAGCTGTAAAAGCCTTGCGACGGGCCGTCGCCGTTTGCGCCGATGTTCAGGATCGCATCGTTCTGGCTGACGGTTGAGAAACGGTTGAGGCCCGGATAGGTATAGCGCACGGTGCCGGGGCCGGTCTTGACTTGGCCGCCGGATGTCGTCTGGATTTGGCCGCCGAACGTGAGGTCGCCACCCGCCTCCACGCGGAGGACCATTGCTTTGTTCGGCGCGTTAACCGTATAGCCGCGGTCGGTGGAGGCGGTTGCGCCAGTGAAGCGGAGCGTGGCCGGCCCGAGCGTCAGGCTGCCCGCCGCGGCGCTGGACGAGCCGATGACGCTGGCTGCGCCGCCGTTCCCCACGGTGTTGACGGAGAGCTGGCCGCTGCCAAGCGTGGTGGACCCGCTGTACGTGTTCGCACCCGAGAGCGTGATGGAGCCGCCGCCTGTCGCAGCCGGGTTCAGGCTGACATTGCCGGCTCCGCTTAGCACGCCGGAGACAGCGAGCGCAGCGGGAGCGAGCGTTTCAAGGCTGAGGCCGCGGAAGGTGAACGTGAGGTCGGTTTCAAACGCGTGGCTGCCGTTGGTGCTGCTGAGCTGGGCGGTCACAAACTGGTTGGTCAGCGCGATGGCGTTGCCTGTAAACGTGTGTCCGTTTGGGCCGGAGACCAGTATCCGACCTAGCAGCAGCCCGGCCATGTCGTTGTTGATGGACACGGGCGTGGGTGGCCTGTTGGTGAAATACGCGATGCTGTCGGTGCCTTGCGCGGGAGCGAGGTTTAGCCAGTTAGCCCCTTCGGACCAGTTGCCGCCGGTCGGCACGTTCCATGCCATTTCCGACGTGCTTGCAAGGATCGGCAACTCGGGGCTGTTCGCCCACGTGGCAGCCACAATCGTGCCGTGGGCATTGGAGGCGCGGTTGAGGGCTGTCGCGCCGCTGCCTTCGTTCAGGGGCCAGTAGTGGATCAGGCCGGACTCGGTTCCGGCAAGGCGTATGTTGTAGTTCGCCTTGATCTGCGCTTGGCTGCGGACGGTATTCCAGACGCGCACATCGGCGATCTGGCCGCGGAAGTTCTTTTTCACGCGGTTGAGCAGCCCGATGATCAGGGTGGAGTTGTCGATGGGCTGCGTGTTGAGCGTTGCGCTCCTGTCAACGTTGCCGTTCAGGTAGATGGTTCCGTTGCCCGAGCCGTCGCGCACGAAGGCCACGTGGTGCCAGGTGTTGGCCAAGAGGTTGGAGTTGCCCCTGAAGTTGTTGTTGCCGACCTGAAAACTGTTCGTGCCGTACTTGGTCGTCAGAATCAGGCGCCCCGTGCCGCCCGTGTCCTGCACGAGGAGCTGGTTCTCGTCGTCGAAGGAGGGCTGCCTGAACCACATCTCGACCGTGAAGGTCGTCGTCGTGATCTTCCCGGTGGTGGACACGTAGTTGTCCGGGGTTCGCGTAAAGTTCAGCGTGTAGTCCGCCCGCAGAGCCAGCGGTGCGCCGAGGGCGAGCGCGAGCGCGAACGCGTGTAACGTGCGGTGGAGGGCTGCGGGTGTGCGAGGTTTCATGGTTGACTCCTATACGTGTGTCGCTTGAAGCGGGCCCCAATTGAGTTGCTCAATAGAAATACCGGAAACAAATACCTGTATACCGGTTTATTAAACACAGAGTGTGAGCGATTGTCAACAAGGGATTGAACATTTGTCGCCCCGCCCCGTTTACTTGTTGTCGGCCTCGGTGATTCGTGCAAGCAGGATTTCCTGCATATCCTTCTTGTAGCGGCCGCGGTCGTAGATGACGTAGACAACGCCCGCTTTGCCTTCGGCGCCATCGGGGTAGCTGACCGACTCGCGCTCGTCGAGCACGAGCTTGAACGGCCACGTCTTGCCCTCGTCCAGCAGGCCGGTGTACCAGATGGCCCACAGGCGTCCGCCCGGGGCGACGGTGATGCCGGGAATGCCTTGCCAGGTGCGCATCCGAGCCCAGTAATGTGGGCCGGGCATCAGCTCGAGATACGGCGGCGTCAGAGCCGTGATCTTCAGGTGCTCCGGTGGCTCGGTCTGCGCCTGGCCGGAAAGAGCCGGAAATAGGGCGGCAGCAAGAGCGAAGAGCGCTGCGCGTGCGGTGTGGTGACGGCCCGTGTTCATTTCGGTGTCCCCGTACGTTGCAGGTCGGCTTCGGCCTCCAGCGAGGCCTTGCCGACGGTGTCGAGGTCGCAGGTGAAGCCGGGCCCGCCGCCCGCGACGTAGCCGTCGCTGCGGCCGGTGGCATCGCGGCTCACCCAGAACGCGTAGAGCTTGCCGCTCGTCAGTCTAAAGCGGAAGCGCACGGCGCGGCCCGCGAGCGGGGTGAGGTCGTCGCCGCCCTTCCAGCGGAGCTGAGCGAGCGTGGCGTCGCCGGTGGCTGGCACGCAGTTGCCAAAGGTGAACGGCTCGACAGGCTTGCCTGTCATGTCGAGCGCTTCCGCGACCAGCGAACCTCTGGGCGCGTCGAGATTCACGAACAGGTGCTTGCCGCTGAAGGAGACGGGCCGCGTCGTGAGCGTGCCGGGCTTCGCGTCCGCATTGAGCGAGGCGAAGCCGTCGCGCCGCAGGAAGGCCACGCCGGTCGAGGCGTTGCCGTAGAGCCCCGACTGCATCGAGCTGGTCATCTTGATCTTCGGGTCGCCCAGCTTCAGGTTCTCGTCGCCCGCGAAGCCGATGTAGTAGAACCAGAGCGTGTCGCCGCGCACCACGCAGATGTTGCCGAGCGACTGCACGTAGCCGCGATCCCACACGGGACGCTGCTCGGAGTTGATGGCTATGGTGCGGTCGGGGCGGTGCCAGTGGAAGCCGTCGCGGCTGTAGGCGAAGTTCAGCCCCGTGTTCTTGGGCAGGCCCTTGGCGGCGTTGATGTCGTTGGACGGGCCGTGGAGGATCTCGAAGAACCCGAGCATCAGGCTCTCGTAGGCCACGGCGTCGAGGTTATAGAGCTGCGGCGCATCGCCGATGCGCGGGTCGGGCAGGTCGAGGCTGTCTGTGCGAGCCCACGGCATGGGCTCGTCAGGCAGCCACTGCATGCCGCGCAGAAAATCGTCGCACTCCCAGTAGGCGCGCGAACGTCCGCCTGGGCTGCCCCACCGCAGGCTGTAGACCCAGACCTTGCGGAAGGGGTTGTAGAACATGGTGGAGCGGTCGCCGGTGGTGCCGCACTCGGTGTGCTTGCCCCAGTCGATGCCGTCTTGGGAGACGAAGGCGCGGGCGCGGTCGCGTCCGCCGCCGCCGCGCAGGAAGATCTTATAAGCCTGCTTGGGGTCGGTCGTGCGGTAGTCGCGCACCACGGTCCAGGAGTCGGGCTTGATCGTGTCGGGCAGGATCTGGTTCGTGCCGGGCTTGAGCGGCAGGTTGGGGCGCGCCCACGTCAAGCCGTCGCGGCTGGTGGCGTAGGCGATGGTGGAGACCCAGCCGGCCTCGTACCAGAGTTCGAAGAGGCGCTTCTCGGGGTTCCACCAGAGCCCGCCGCTCTTGGGGCCGGCCACGGAGAGCCCGTTGATGCCGCTGCGCTCGATCGCGGTTTCGGGCTTGAGCACCGGGTTCTTCTCATACTTGGTCGGATGGTGGAATTCGCGCGTGAGGTCGGTCTGCTCGACGAGGAAATCGTCGACGAAGAGCTGGCGGCCGACGTCGATGGGGACGAGTGTGGGCGGGTTGTCGAGATAGGGGACACGCGGCGGCGCGTTGGTGGTCCAGTCGATGCGCGGCGGCCAGTCGCGCGGCAGTCGGATGCCGTTGTAGAGCAGCTCGCCCTGCTTGGGGGAGCGTGGGATGTCGAAGCCTGCGACCACGGTCCAGATGGGCGGCGAGAAGCGTTCGCCCGCGGCGACGCGCTTGTGGAAGACGCCGACCACGTCGGCGGGGTTCTCGCCGAAGAGCTGGAAGGGTTCGAGGCCGGGCACGCGCGCGAAACCGAGCCGCTGGAGCGCGGCGGTGCGGTCGACCTTGGCGTTCACGGGGGCGAGGGCGTAGAGGTCGCCGGCCTTGAGGCACACGTACGCGTTGGTCGCCTTAATGGGGAGTTCGTAGTAGAGGCAACCGTCCAGCAGGCGGGGGAAGTTCTCGGCGGCCTTGAACCCGCGGTCGGAGAAGAGGAACATGGACTTCTTGAGGGTGCTGTCGGTGGAGAACTGGCAGACGCGGGGGCGGTCGGCCTGTTCGGCGCGAATGACCGCGCGGTCGGCGGCGCACAAGGGGCCTGCCGAGAGGCAGGCGGCGAGCACAAGCAGGGGCGCTATTTTTAACATATCAAAATTAGTAACAGGTCGGCGCGCCGGCGTCAACTGGAAATCTCGGACCGTCAGCTGGGCGTCAGTCGCGGATGCGGAGCTGGAAAAACCGTTTTGAGGACGGCGGCAGGGCCGGGGCGAGCAGGTCGACGGTGAGCGAGTCGCCCTGGCGGCTCCAGGTGGAGGGTGGGCATAGCACCCAGGTTGCGAGGTCCTCCGAGCACCAGATCTCCACAAGGCCCTCGAGGCCCTCGGCGGAAAGCGACAGTGCCGTGTCGCCAGCCAAGGCTGCGGCGGCGAAACGCGGCGCGTCGGGCAGGCCGGGCGAGCCGAGGGCCGAACGGCTGGGGCGCCAGTTGGCGGCTGTGCTCCAGAGCGGTTCCGCGGCGGCGAGGTCGACGGCGACGAGCGAACGTCCGGTGTCGTAGGTTCCGGGATACCAGTTGGTGGAGTAGGTGAACGTCAGGATGTTCGTGCCGTCGGGATCCACAAGCGAAAGGGCCTCGCCTTTGCGGGCGAGGTTGCCGCTCGACCAGGCGGTCAGCGAGAGGGCGTTGGTGGCGTAGCGCGTGGCAAAGGCGGCCAGGTTCTTCGCGAGCACAAGTCGGGTGCCGGGGGCAAGGGCGAACGGGGCGAACGTGTGCGTGATGCCTGTGGCGAAGCGGATGCCGCCCAGATCGAGCGCGGTGGCGCCCGTGTTGCGCAACTCGAGCCAGGCGAAGTCGTCGTTGACGTAGGGGCTGCCGACGGCGGGGGCGGGCGGCGCATACATGAGCTCGGACACGCGCAGCGGCGAGTAGTCGACTGGCGCGCGAAGGACAGCTAGGTCGACCTCAGCGAGCGGGCTCCAGTCCGAGCCGTTCGCGGCGCGGGCGAGGACGGTGAGGCTGTTGGTCACGGTGAGGTCGGCCCGGTGGGTTGCTGTCTGCTGCGCGTCGACGGCGGTGGCGAGCGACAGGTCGAAGTAGAGGTCGGAACTGCCCTCGTTGCACTGGTGCACTTCCACGGCGAGGGTGTTGGTGCCGGCGCGCAGCAGGCTGGCGGAAACGGCGCGGGTGAAGTAGGTGTTCTGATCGGGCGAGCCGACGATGGCTGCTGACCAGGCGCCGTACGAGATGGCGCCGGCGGCCATGTTCTCGCGCAGGAGTTCGGCGCCGTTGAGGTAGACGACCGCGCCGTCGTCGCGCAGGATTTCGAGGGAGAGGCCGCTGACCCCGTTGGTGGAGGCGAGGGTGAAGGTGCGACGGAAGTAGGTGGTGGTGACCTGGGTGCCGGAGACGCCGTTGGTGTAGCGGCGAGTGACGGTGGCGACGGGGTTGACGGTGGCGCTGCCGGCGAAGCCGAGCGTGGCGGATCCCTGCGACCAGGCGGCGTCGGGATAGGAGGCTGCGCTCCAGGGGAGGCTGTTCGTCGAGGGAGGCTGGAAGCCGCGGTCGAAATAGCGCCAGGCTGCGCCGCGCGCGACGAGCGTCACGGGCTGGGCCGCTTGGCCGACTGTCTGCGTGACGGCGATCGCGCTGGGGCTGAGTCCTCCGCCGGGCAGGCGCGGGTCGGTGCCGTCGGTCGTGAAGTAGAAGGCGTTGGTGGCGGAGACGCGCAGGGTGTAGCCAGAGGCAACCGTGGCGTTGGTGGTCGAGTAGCTCGGCGCGTCGAGCCAAGGGTACCAGCCGCGGTTGCGGAAGTGGCTAACGATGATGTCGCGGCGCTGGTTCAGGTAGGTGTTGAGCACGGTGTTGCAGGCGGGCAGCCAGGTGGCGTCGCGCGTGAGGCCGCGCCCCCAGCGGGCGGACTCGACAATAATGGCGAGGTCGATCTCGCTCATGCGGCTGCGGAAGAGCGACTGCGCGTTGGTCGGTGCGAGCGGGCCGTTGCCGAAGAGGTGCCGGCGCACGAGGTCGGCGAAGTGCAGGCGGTAGTCGGGGTGCTGGCAGAGACGCTGGTGAAGGGTCGCCGGATTGAAGAGCGATTGGGCCGTGAAATCGGCGCCGGCGCCGGTGGTGTCGCAGTTAACGTCGAAGCTGCCGATCGCGCCGAGCGAGTGCTCGGCGTCGTGGCGGACCCACGTGAAGCCGCTGGGGCTCTTGCGGTTGAAGAGGCCGAACATGTTGTTGGGGAACCCGCCCCAGACGGAGATGGGCGAGTCGGGGTCGCCGGTGTAGTAGGCCGTGAGCATGAAGGCGATCAGGTTGTCTTGATCCAGATACGCAGGGTAGTTGGTGTTGGCGGTGCCGTTCGGGTTGAGGCCGCGCACACGCCAGTAGTTGTTGGAATAGGCGCCGGCGAAGCCCTGGTTGATGGCGATGTCGTGGAGCGCGTAGAACGCGTCGAAGGTGCCGTCCGAGGCCGTCGTGGTGTAGCCGGGCTGGGTGGTCTTGATGCAGTCCCAGTCCTCGGCGTCACCGCCGAGGTAGGTCGAGGCAAAATCGGCGTCGGGGCGCTCCTCGGTCTGGTAGAGTCCCCAGTACTGGCCGTTGAGGTAGAGGTGGTAGTAACGGCTGCGCGCGTAGGGCATGCCCATCTCGCGCTGCGCGTCGCGCGAGAAGGTCTCGCGGACAAAGGTCTCCTGCGCGCTGCCTTCATAGGACCACGAGTGGTTCTGGGAACAGCGCAGGTCGATCTTCTCAAACTCGCCGGCGCCCTCGTCGTCGAAGAGCTTGAACTTCAGCGCCGACTCTCCGTAACCCGAGCGGAAAAAGAGCCGGAAGGCGTGCTTGGGGTTGCCGGTGGTGCGGCTGAAGGCGCCGCGGATGCGCAGGCCCGCGTCGATGCGGAACTCGTGGTTTGTGCCGCGCACGGGGTCGATCAGCTCAACGGAGACGGGGCGCTCCCACGCGAGCCCGTCGTTGCCGGGGTTGACGTAGATGCCGCTAGTGGCGCTGAAGAGGTTGGTGAGGTCGGTGACGAGCGAGATGGACGGGATGGCGTTGGTCAGGCCGTTGCGGATGCGCACGGGGTCGCCGGCGACGGTGGCCGCTCGCAGGCCGTACTCCATGCTCTGTCCGTTCACCTGGCCGCTCGCGGGCCACCCGTTGGGCGCGGAGGCGCCCTGCTGGAGGATGTCCTCGGGGAAGAGCCACGTGAAGGTTCTCACGGTCATCCTGAGCGAGTCGGGGTCGATCACGGCGGCGCGGAGGACGGTGGTGTTCGTGACCGCGAGCGGCCCGGCGTAAAGCAGCGAGTTTGTCCACGGGGTGCTGCCGTCCACCGTGTAGCGGATCGCGGCGTTGGTCGCCCCTTCGCAGGCGAGTGACACGGCGAAGGGCTCGCGCTTGTAACCGCGCGGCACGCTGGCGACGACTTTGGGCGTGGGCGCGGTGAAGGCGTGCCCGTTAGCGGCGCCGGGGGTCGGCGCCTTGAAAAAGCAGGGGAAGCGCTCGGCGGAGCGCCAGACGAGGCGCGGCTGGAGGAGGAAGTCGGCGTTGGTGGCGGAGTCGTTGAGGCCGGTCACCGCGAGCGTGTTGGAGCCGGCGGCGAAGGCGGCGGCGGGCACGCTGTAGGCGAGCCACTGCAGCACGTTGGTCAGGGGCCTCGCCGCGGTGGCCGCGCTGTTCCAGAGCAGTGGGGCCGGCAGGTTCAGCGACGCGAGCGGCGTGCCGTTCAGCGAGGCGCTGAACCCGTCCGCGCAGCGCATGTACAGGGTGACATCCTCGCCGGCGGCCGGCGCGTGAGACAGGGAGAAGGGCCACTCGGCGTCGAGCCGTGCGTTGACGCCGCGCATGGCCTTGGAGACGTCTGTTTCGAACGCGCTGCCGATGGCGCCTGCGTGCAGAAGGCCGCCCGCAGGGTCTCCGACGAGGCGGAAGGTGCCGGGCGCGAACGCGCTCTGGTAGCCTTGGGCGGCCGAGAATTCGACGGTCGCGCCACCCTCGTTTTCGTAGTAGCTGAGTGTCAGGCTGTAGACGCCGGCGGCAGGGAAGGTGAACGTGGCAAGGGTGTTGCCGAACCCTCGTCCAGTGGTGTACTCGGAGGCGACGTTCACGCCCTGACCGCTGACCCGCAGGCGGAAGCCGTCGTCGCTGCCGACGCAGAAGGTCCACTGGTCGCCCTGCGGCACGTAGATCGACGTGTCCGCCACGACCACGAAGTAGCTCTTGTCCTGGCCGGCCGTGTGGTTGGGGAAGAGTTCGTTGTTGGTGAAGTAGCCGGACGAGGAGGACTCGTGGAAATCGATGGTGGCGTAGGGCGCGACGACGGGGTAGGCGCGGTCGGTCTTCCAGTAGGCGCCGTTGGCGGCCATCACCTCGGCCGCGTCGATGCTCGCGATGGAGGTGTTCATCTCGTAGTAGCGGACGGTGAAGGCCGAGTTGGTTCCGGCGCAGCCGAGCGCGCCGACGGCGTTGGTCCACGGGGCGGTTCCGGCGGCGTTTGGGACGCGGTAACGGCCGGGCGAGGCCGCGCCTACGAGGTCGGTTTGGCGGGTGGTTCGCCCATACGAGACGTCCTCGTACTGCTCCGGGAAAACGGGCGAGAAAGCGTCTGCGGCGGTTGCGCCGTCGGGCCTGATCAGGCCGAGGTACTCGCCATCTTTGGAGAGGCTGAAGTTGGCGTGTAGCTCGCCGTTGGTGAAGGAGACGTCCGAGCTGTCGGCAAAGACGAGCAGGTAGCCGTTGGAGGTGATCGAGGTTCCGTCGGGGATGCGCCACTTGGCCGGGGTGCTCTCCTTGTCGGTGAGAAACCAGCCGCCGAGGTCCACCGGCTCAGCCGCGTCGTTGTACAGCTCGATCCAGTCGGCGGCCTCGCCCGCCGAGTTGGTCGCCCCGCCGCGGTTCTCAGCGACGAACTCGTTGAGCCACACGCCGGCGCGGGACGGCGCGCGAACAGAGAGAAACAAAAGAAAAGCAAGCCCAAAGCCGCGGAGGCCGAACATGTGGAAGAGAGAGCCTGTCGAAGATCCTGTCGTGCTGCGCATTTCCCGCCTTTACGAGTACTGGCTTCACTATACATGAAAGAAGGCGGCGGGTGCAATGATGCGGTTCACTTCGGCGGCGTTGACGGGCCGGCCTCGCCGAGAGACGAGGCGATGATCCAGCCGCGGCGGCCGGCGGCGTCGACGCGCACCCACGGCCCGACAGCCTCGAGCGGCGTGACCGGCGTTCCGGGCGCGAGCACAAACAAGGGGGCGGATGACAGGGAGGGCGCAAACAGGGCCTCCGTCCGCAGGCTGACCGTTCGTTTCCCGTCGGAGGACTTGCTGTTCAGGAGGTGTCCCGCCCCACCGCCGGCCGCGAGCAGCAGGACGCCCGCGAGGGCGGCCAGTCGGGGGTGTCGTCCGTAAAGCTGGAAGACCGCGAAGAAGGCGGCGAGCGCAGACGCGCAGATGATGAGCAGGGGGATGAGGTGCCGGATGCGCTGGTTAACGTCTTCTATGGTGACCGCCTGTCCAGGTGCCACAGACGAGCGAGGGCCGGAGGTGTTGATCACGCGGACGCCAGCGACCTTGGGCGCCGAATCCGCCGCCGAGAAGGTCAGGCGGAAGGGGCCTGCGACGCTTTCCTCGTAAGCGGCTGATGCGGGGTTGAAGTAGCTGAAGCGAACCGCCGCGATCTCGCTGGCATTGGTGGACTGCGGGATAAAGACCTGTTCGGTTCGGACGCGCAGCGGCTCGCGCGCCAGCTCTTTCGGCGGGTAGGTTTTGAAGAGCGTGCTGCCTTCCGGGCTGGGCGCGCGCGCGTCGCCGAGCCAGCCTTGGCCGGCGAGCTCGAGCGTCAGCGTGATGATGTCGCCCGGCTGGGCTTGGCTGCGGGAGAGCTGGCCGGCCAGCTTGAAGGCGCCCACCGCGCCGCTGAAGTGGGCGGGCCTGCCCGCTGTGGGCAGAGGCTGTATGCAGAGCGAGAAGGGGGCTAGGCGAAGCTGCCTGGGAGTCGACTGCCACTGCGAGAAGAAGCCCGTCGAGCGCCGCTGCACGAGCGTGCACTGCAAGTTCGGGTTAAACGTGCGCTCGATGGGCAGGTGCCCGCGGCCGCTCGCTGTGAAGTGGAGCACCTCCACTGGCTGCCCGTCGCGCGTGCCCCTCGTGCGCGAGGTCGTCTCGAGGCGGCCGAAGGCGACCAGGTTGGCGTCGTTTGGAAAGTCGCTGATGCGCAGATCTTCCACCTCGCTGCCCGGCGTGACCTCCAGCTCAAAATGGAGCTCGAAGACCTGGTTGACGAAGACTCGCTCGGGAGCGGTGTGGAGCCGCCCAGCGAGCAGCTCGCCCGCGCGGGCTGAGAGGGAAAGCGAAAGCAGGCAGCAGGCGAGAGGCAGCAGGCGGCGGGCCGCGCGGAGCTGCGGAGACGTGGGCGGGAAGGCGACCTCCTCTGACCTCCGACCTCGGGCCTCCGGCCTCTGGCTTCTGTCTCTCATGGCTCGCCCTCCCGGTCTGGCGGGGTCGTGGACAGGAAGACCCTGCTGCCCCACGTGGCTGAGTCGTGCCGCTCTTGAGAGAGGGTTGCCAAGGCGGAGGCGCCGAAAAGCACGCCGATCAGTCCGCCGGTGAGCAGGCAGGTGTCAGAGAGGCTGCGGGTGGCCGAGTGAGGGCTTCTCGCTCTGAACAGGATGCGGCAGAGGACGCCGAGCCAGAGAAGGGCCCAGCCGAAAAGCGCGGCCCACACGCGCGTCTCGCAGGGCAAGGCGAAGTGCCAGAAGAAGGCGGCTCGAGACCAGGGCGGGTCGGCGCGCGCGCGTCCGAGCTGGAGCGCGGCGGCCGCCGCAAGGCCCTGGCGCGTCTCGGGCGTGGCGCCGAGATAGCGCTCGGCGCGCGCATAGGCGGCGGCGGCGTTCGCGCCGTCGCCGGCTAGCACAAGGGTGCTGCCGAGGTTCAGAAACAGCGCGCCATTCCTCGCGCCGTCGAGCACGAGGCGGTTGTACGTGTTCGCGGCCTTGATGTAGTCGTCCGGCTTGACGGCGGCCGCAGCCTGAGTGTTGGCCTGCTCCCAGAGGAAGGCGCGGGAGGTGTCGTCAGCGAGGCAAGAGAGGGTGGAAAGCAGACCGCAGGCGGCAAGCAGGACGCAGCGAAGGTGCGGAAGTTGGAGGCGGCTCACGCGAAGACGCGGAGGCGCGGAGGGGGCGGAGAACGTCAGATTCTGACCTCCGAGCTCCGACCTCGGCCCTCGGACCTCCGGCCTCTGATTGTTGACGCTCATGACTGCTCCTCCGAGTTGTGCGGCGGCGCATTCAAGGCCGCGTCGAGCCGGGGCAGGAAGGCTCGGAGCGCGCCGGCGGTATCCGCAAGCGGTGCTTTTGCGTCGGGGCGGTACATGGCCTCGTCGAGCTGGCTGAGCTGGCGGCGGCAGTCGTCGGCGAGTTCGGCGGGCAGGCCTTTGCGCACGAGCAAGTCGCGCGCTTCTGCGGGTGTGAGCGCGCTGCCGGCGAGCTCCAGACGCTCGGCGAGATAGGTGCGCACCGCGCGGGCGGCGGCATCGGCAGAGCGCGCCTGGCGAAGGGCTGAGAGGGAGCGGTGCAGCGCTCCCGTGCGCCGGCGGCGCGTGCGTAGCGCGAGAAGAAAGCGTGCCAGCGGGGCGGCGAGGGCGGCCAGCAGGCACAGGGCCGGGCCGGCCGCCGAGAGCAGGAGCACGGCGCGTCGCGACGGCATCAGGGATGCCTCTTGTTTGCCGCTCGGCGCGTAGGAGAGGCCGGCTGGAAGGGGCCGGCTCTCCGTGCCGAGCGTGCCGGTCGCGAACTCCTGCCCCTTCTCGTTCGCCGTGGCGATCTGCGTGGTGGCCTGGGCCTGAACAGGGATGGGCGCCGTTGTGACGGTGGCATAGACGCGGCGCTCGGTGTCGTAGTAGGCGATCTTGATCGGCGGAAATTCCAGGGTGCCCTCCCGCGTCGGGCGGACGCGGTAGGTAAAGCGCTTGCCGTCAGGCAGGGTGTCCGAGGTCACGTTCTCGTCGTAGATGCGGAAGTCCTTGGTGAGCTCCGGCTGAAGGCTTAGGATCGGCGTGCGCAGGTTCGAGACGCTGATCTGCCCCGTGATGTCTAAGGTGAGCGCGAGCGGATCGCCGACCTTGCAGGTGGTGGTGTCGAACGAGGCCGCCGCCTTGAGCGCTTTGCCCACAGATCCAATGAAACACTCGGGGCGGCCTTCGTCCGGCGGGGGCACGACGCGCACGGTCACGGCCGGGCCGATCGCGTAGACATCCTTGGTGACGGCTTGCCGATCCGGCGTGACGTCCGCGATGACGGTGCCCTTGAACGAGACGGGGCCGAACGTAAACTCGCCCTCCTTGGTGGGCGTGTAGGTCAGCGAGAGCGTGTACTCGCGATATTTCTTTGCGCTGGCGGTGATGCGGTTCGGGGCGAGGCGGAAGCGGATCGGCCGGGGGCGGAACGGGTCGCTGTCGAACAGGTTGCCGAAGCCCACGTCGCGCGACTGGTAGCTGTTGATTGCGAAGGCGGGCTGCCGCCCGCTCTGGTCGACGAGCCCGTTCAGGATCTGGTTCAGGTCTGGGCCCTTGAGCCCGGGGTCGGGCTGGCGGATCTCCAGGAAGTCCGCCGAAAGCTGCGGCAGATGGCCGGGGTGGATGGGCTCGTTGCCGTCGGCGTAGGGGTCGGGCAGTTCGGCGATCGCCACGGAGAGTGTGACGGTGAAAGGCTCCTCGACCAGCACGGAGGTCGAGGAGGCTGTGACGCGGGCGAGAACGGTGTCCTGCTTTTCCACGCCGGACACCTGCACGGTGACTCCGGGGTCGGTGTAGATCTTCCCCGCGACCTTGACGCGGATCGGGCCCGCCGTGAAGGCCCCTTGGGCCGCAGGTTTGATTTGGTAAGCGAACACGCGGCCCTCAAAGGACTCGCGCGTCATGCGTCCGTTGATGATCGAGATGCTGGAGCGGCTGTTGCTGTGCGAGCCGAGCAGCTGCATCTCCGAGGGCTGCAGCGCAGAGAGGTCCGGCAGCTCGGCGTCGCGGTCCGCGCCGTTGACCTCGATGTTCAAGTTGAAGGTCTCGCCGAGGTAGATTTTGGAGCGGGACGGAGCGACTTTGAGCGTGACGTCGGCAAGAGCGGAGAACGCGAACGCGAGGGCTGACATCACGGAGAGCGCGGCACGGACAGGCACGGACAGGCACGGACAAGCGCGGACAGTTGGGCCTGACAGACTTCTGACTCCTGACCTCTGACCTCTGACCTCTGACTTCTGACTCCTCATGGGGTTCACCAGTCGCGCTCGGAGGGCGACATCGGGAGGTTGCGCATCTGCCGCTTCTTGTCGTTCTCGTGTTCCTTCTCTCGGTCCAGCGCCTTGCGCAAAAGCTCTTGAACGTCCTGCGGCGGTTCGTCCTTCTTCTGCTCCTGCGGCTTCTGCTCCTGTTCTTTTTGCTCCTGCGGCTTCTGCTCCTGTTCTTTTTGCTCTTGCGGTTGTTGCTCTTGCTGCTGCTGTTGCTGATCCTGCTGCTGTTGCTGCTGTTGGTTCTGCTGTTGGCTTTGTCCTTGGCCCTTTTGCTTTGGCAGGAGGTCGCGGATCTCGAGCAGGTTTTTCAACGCCTGCGCTTGCAGGGCAGGCCGGTCCGTTTCGGCTCCTGTTTTCTCGACGATCTCGCGCTGAAGTTTCTCCGTGTGCTCGGCGATCGCTTCGATTTTCGCCTGGTCTTCGGCCGTGAACGGCGGCATGTTGGTGTCAGCCTGCGCCTGCTGGCGGTACTGCTCGGCCCACTGCGGGAAGCGCTCGCGGAACAGCTGGGTGAGCTGGAAGGCTTCGGGCTGCGTGTCGCGGTTCTCCAGGTGGCGGGCGCTGATCCGGGTCAGCGCGTTGCTCTGACAGGTGATGTCCTCGTCCACGACGGCGGGCGGCAACGCGACCGCCTTCCAGAACGCGTAGACGAGCGGTTCCGGCTGCGCGGTTTCCTGCGCAGCTTCGGGCAAGAGATCCTGCAGCGCGGCGGCCGCGCCCTTCATGCTGTCGCGGGCGAGCTCGATTTGCTGGGCGAACTGCGCCTGCTGCTGCTGGTTGGTGACGGCCTGCAGCATCTGCTGCTTGAGGGGTATCCAGAGGTCGGCCTGTTTCTCCTGGCGCTTGGCGAGCGCTTCGGCCTTGGCGATGAGGGCGGGCGCGTCGTTCGTGAATGCGCCATACGCCTCCTCCAGCAAGGCGCGCTGCTCGGCGAGCATCGTGCCCATGAGTTGGTCGGGCGGCGTCTGACCGTTCTCCTTGAGCACCTTGGCGATGTGGGCGCTTTCGCGGGCTTCGGGGAGCGGCGAGACGGAGCGGGTGAAGTTGCGGTTGCGGCGCTCGTCGGCCGGCGTGTCGCGCAGCGCGCGCTGGAAGCCGGATGCGGCCTCCTCGAGCGCTTCGGCCTTAGCTGCCGGGTCTTCCGCGCCCTTTGCCTGAGCCTGCTCCATGAGCACCTTGCCGAGCAACTCGCCGGCGCGGGCGCCGTTCTTCTTGGAGGACAGGAGCGGCCTCAGCGTCTGAACGGCCTGCTCAACGTTCGTGGCCTGATAATACGCGTAGGCGGCGTTGTAGCGGTAGGTCTCGGCCTCGTCGAGATCTGCGCCACGGGCGGCCGACAGGAAGCCCTCGGCGGCGTCTTCGAATTTCCCCTTGCGCAGCCAGGATTGCGCCTGCCGCGCGCCGGCGCGGCCAGGCTCGACGACGACCGCTGCGCGGTTCGTTGAGGGAGGAGTTGGAGAGTCGGGAGTTGAATTCGTCTGGGAGAGAACAGACGCAGCGGACAGCACAGACAGAGCGGCAGCGAGCGTTGCGGCGGCGGGCACGCGGGCGCGGCTGCCGCAGAGGCGGCCGCGGCTGAGCCAGGCGGCGGCGAGCAGGCAGAGCGCGCCGGGGAAGAGGAAGAGCTGGTAGCGCTCTTGGTAGCGGTTTTCGATCATCTCCTGCTGCTCCTTCGCGGCGATCTGGCGCAGGTGGCGGCGGTAGATCGCGCCCAGCGTCGTGTGAGCCGTGCCGGCTGTGCCGAGCGGGATGTAGCGGCCGTTCGAAGCCGTGGCGATGGCCTCGAGCGTCGCGGCCACAAGCTTGGTCTGAACGGACGAGCCTTTGAACTGCTGAGCGCCTTTGCCACCCTCGCCGGGGATGGTCGTGCCCGACGTGTCGCCGATGCCGACGGTGAAGATCGGGATGTTGCGGCTGGCGGCTTCGCGCGCGGCGTCGAGCGCGCCGTCCTTGAGGTCCTCGCCGTCGGAGATCAGCAGGATCGCGTTGTACTCGTCCAGGGCCGGGTCGAGTGCCTCCAGCGATTTGCGAATTGCGTCGCCGAGGTCGGTCTCGCCGCGCGGGGCGGACTCTGGGCTTACGCCGTCGAGGGCCTGCCGCAAGAAGGCGTAGTCGGTCGTGAGCGGGCAGAGCAGGCTGCCTTTGTTGCGAAACGCAAGCAGCCCGGCGCGGTCGCCCTTGAGGTCGCCGATCAGATCCATGATGTCGGTCTTGGCGCGCTCGAGGCGGTTAGGGTGTACGTCCTGTGCGAGCATCGAGCGGGAGACGTCAAGCGCGACCAGCAGGTTGCGCCCGCGGGTGAAGACCTTCTCGTCCTTGCGGCCCCACTGGGGGCGGGCCGCCGCGAGCGCGAGGAGGGTGAGGCCCGCGAGCACGAGCGTGAGCTGCGCGTAGAAAGCGGCCGACGAGCGGGGCGGCATGAGCTTGCCCTGCAGCGCGGGTGCGATCAGAAGGGAAAGGCGGCTCTGGGCGCGACGAAATAGCCAGACCCAGATCACGCCGACGACCGGAGTGACCGAAAGGAGCAGCAGCAACCATGGAAAGACGAAGCGCATAGGGGGGGCAAGTAAGGAGGAGTTAGGAGTTAGGAGTTAGGAGTTGGGGAGCGCAAAGTGAAAAAGGATCTAGGTCGGGCGACTCATGCACGGCACTGGCTTTCTCGCGGAGGGTCTTTGTGATAGCGGTAAGAATGCGGAAAAGTTCTTCGCAATCGGCAGACATGGAGTCAAAGGCCGGCGTCTCCATGTAATCAGTGTCGTATAGGAGACTCAACCAAAAGCTCGTCTCCAACGCCTCCTTGAATGCGATCTGGATCTTGGCGGCAAACTTCTTTTCGGAATAGGAACCGCCCGCCTCGTGGACGTTTGCGCCGATGGACGTACCGCAGCGCAGGATTTGCTTCGAAAGAATGAACTCGTTTCGCTCTTTGCAAAGCCACTGGAAGAGTCTCACAACCCGTACGGCAAATGCGTAACTCTTTGTTTTGATTGGTGTTTCTCTCATCTCAACTCCTAACTTCTCCCTCCTAACTTCTAACTCCCCAATTTCCCGTTCTTCACAGTAATCGTCGCGTTAGATTCATGTTGAGAGTGATCGCCAGTGCGGCGAGGGCTGCGCCCCAGAGCAGGAAGCCCACGAAATACTCGTCGTAACGCTCGTAGACTTGGCGGTCGATCTTGGTGGTCTCGAGGGTGTTGATCTCCTCCAGCGCGCTTTTGAGCCCGTCGTTGTCGCGCACGCTGAAATAGCGGCCGCTCGTTTTGGAGGCGATGGCTTTAAGCTGGGTCTCGTCGAACGACACGTCCGCGTAGGCGATGGTTTCTCGGCCGAACATGTCGCGGGCCCGGACGGGCGCGCGGCTGTTGGAGCCCACGCCGATCACGTAGACGCGGATGCCGACTTTGGCGGCCGCCTCGGCCGCCTGGTCGGGGGAGATGATGCCGGTGTTCGACTCGCCGTCGGAGAGCAGGATCGCGATGCGGGTCTTGGGCTCCGCGTCGGTGAGGCGGGCCACGCCTGTGGCGAGCCCGTCGCCGACTGCGGTGAGGGTCTCCTCCTGATCGACGGGGCGGCCCTGAGCGTCCGCTTGGGCACGCGGGATCTCGACGCCTTTGAGCACGTGGATGAGCGCGCGGTGGTCGGCGGTGAGGGGCGCGCGGGTGGAGGCGTAGCCGCCGAAGGTGACGAGCCCGATCAGGTCGTCGGGCCGGGCCTCCACGAATTTCGAGAACATGTCTTTAACGACGTCCAGCCGCGTCTGGTAAGGCTTGCCCGCGGGCGTGAGGTCGAGCGCTTCCATGGAGCCGGAGACGTCGACCACCATTCCGATGGCGATGGCGTTGACCGAGCGGCGTTCGCGGGCGAGGGTGCTGCGCGGGCGGGCGGCGGCGATGATCAGCAGGAGCGAGGCCAGAAGGAAGAGGGCCGGGAGCACGCGCGCGACACCTACGCGCCAGCCCGCGGTACGCGCCGGCAGGCGGGAGGCGGGCGCAAACAAGACGCCGGCGCGCCGGCCGGTGCGGTAGAGGCGCCAGGCGGCCGCCGCCCAGGGCAGCAGCAACAGAAACGCGAGCGGTGTGGCGAAGGAAAACATCGGGGAAGGGAGGAGTTAGGAGTTAGGAGTTTGGGGAACCACATGCTGCGCGTCCGCGCAGATGTAGGTGCGGGCTTTAGCGGTGGCGTCGTCGGTCATGGCGTGGGTCGCCTCCTGGCCCGCGAACTTCACGAGGTCGGCGGATTCGAGGAAGGTGCGGAGCTGGGCCAGAACCTCGGCCGTGAAAAGCGGGTGCCTGGACGCGGCGGCGAGGAATTCCTGCGTGGTCTGCTCCGGCGCGCGGATGCCGTGCGTGCGCTCGATGTAGCGGCGCACCACCATCGTCAGCTCAATGTAGAACTCTTTGTAGAGCCCTCGGCCAGGCAGGTTCCTGCCGAGCAGGCGCTGGAGCTCGGCCATGGCCCGCTCCACGGGGGACAGGCGGTATTCGCGGATGCGGCGCGAGAGCCGGGTGAGGCCGAAGAGCAGCGCGGCGAGCGCGGCCGCCCCCGCGAGCGCGGCGAAAACCCACAGGGCGACGGCTTTGGCCGTGGGCGGAATCCATTCGGGCGCGGGCGTGACTTCGGGGTCGCCGGTTACGGCCGTACGCTCGCCTTCGCCGGGGAAGACGACGGGCTTGGTGGCGAACGAGGCGCGCTGCTGCGGCGAGACGCGTGCGTCGAGGGCCTCGACGGCGAAGGGCGCGAGACGGTAGCGCTTGGCGGCTGGCTCGGGGGTGAGGCGCCAGCGAAAGACTTGGCGCTTGCGGCCGTTGGCCTCGACGGGCTCCGTGGCGAAGTCCTCGGCTGTGGTGAACCCAGAGAAGCGGTCTTGCAGGTTCGGCAGCGTGACCGACAGGTGGGAGGGGGCCTCGACCGTGAAGGTGAGCATCAGGTCTTCGGCGGGCTTGACCGCGTCAGGCGTGGCCTCCAGCGTGATCGACACGTCGCCGCTGGAGAGGTCGGCGGTGAAGGCGGCGAGGAGGTCAGCTGAAGGGGAAAGGAATAAGGCGGCGAGAAGGGCGACGCGCGACACGCGACTCGCGACCCGCGGGATGCCAAGCATTCCGCTGATCGCTGGTCGAGCGTCGTAAGTCCTGCGTACCATCATGTCAGTGCTTCCTCGCGCGGCGGCGGAACAACGCGCGCACATCGTCGATGTAGGGGCGGCTGGTGGAGAGCGAGATGGTGTCGATGCCGGTTCGCTTGAGGAAGCGGGTGAGGGCATCGCTCTCGCGAGCGGCGTTGGCCTGGAAGGCGCCGCGCACGGCCGACGAAGCCGTGTCGACCAGAAGCAGCTCGCCGGATTCGGGATCTTGCAGCTCGATCAGCCCGACGTTGGGGAGGGCGAACTCGCAGGGGTCTGAGATGGGGCAGGCGATGACGTCGTGATGGCGCGCGGTGACGCGCAGCTCCTTCTCGTAGCCGGCGTCCTGGAAGTCGGAGACGAGGAACACGACGGCCTTGCGCTTCTGCACGTTGTTGAGGAAGCGCAGCGCGGCGGAGATGTCCGTGCCCTCGCGCGTCTCGTCGGCCGCGAGCACGTCGCGTACGAGCCGCATGACGGCGGTGCGGCCTTTGCGCGGCGGGATCGACTTGAGGATGCGGTCGCTGAAGAGGATCAGCCCGATCTTGTCCTGGTTGCGGATTGCAGTCATGGCCAGCAGGCAGGTGATCTCGGCCGCGAGCTCCGATTTCGAGCGCGCGCCGGAGCCGAAGATCTGCGACCCCGAGACGTCCACAAGGAAGATGACCGTGAGCTCGCGCTCCTCGGAGAAGCGCTTGACGTGCGGCGAGCCCGTGCGGGCGGTGACGTTCCAGTCGATGGAGCGCACGTCGTCGCCCGGCACATAGGGCCGCACCTCGTCGAATTCCACGCCCTGGCCCTTGAAGACCGAGTGGTAGTCGCCGGTGAGGCGGTCGTCGATGAGGTGCGAGGTGAGGATCTTGATCTTCCCCACCTGCTTCATCAGTTCTGTCGTGTCGATGGACATTTACTCGCTCACGGAACCGGCAGTGTGCTGAGGATCTTCGTGATCACGGTGTCAGTGGTCATCTCCTCCGCCTCGGCCTCGTAGGTGAGCATGATGCGGTGGCGGAGCACGTCGTGGGCGATCTCCTTGACGTCCTGAGGGGTCGCGTAGGCGCGGCCGTGGAGCATGGCGTTGGCGCGCGCGGCGAGGTTGAGGCAGAGCGTCGCGCGTGGCGAGGCGCCCATTTCAATCTGGCCGACGAGGGCGTCTAGCTTGTGGGCTTTGGGGTCGCGCGTGGCGAAGACGATGTCGAGGATGTAGTCGCCGACCTTCTCGTCGCAGTAGACCTGCTCCAGCGTGTCGCGCAGGGCCTGCACGTCGGCGGCGCTGATCACGGCCTGCACGCTGGCGGTCTGGCGGTGGGTGAAGCGGTTCATGATGCGGCGCTCGTCGTCGCGCGAAGGGTGCGTGATCACGCACTTGAGCATGAAGCGGTCGACCTGCGCCTCGGGAAGCGGGTAAGTCCCCTCCTGCTCGATCGGGTTCTGCGTGGCCATGACGAGGAAGGGCTCGGGCAGCTTGTAGGTGTGCTCGCCGATGGTGACCTGATGCTCCTGCATGGCCTCGAGCAGGGCGGACTGCACCTTGGCCGGAGCGCGGTTGATCTCGTCCGCGAGCAGCAAGTTGGTGAAGACCGGGCCCTTCTTCGGAGCAAAGGTCGCCTCTTTCGGATTGTAGATCATGGTTCCGATCACATCGGCGGGGAGCAGGTCCGGCGTGAAGGAGATGCGCTGGAACTGGAGGCCGAGCACGTCGGACAGCGTGCGGACCGACAGGGTCTTGGCCAGGCCGGGCACGCCTTCGAGCAGGATGTGGCCTCCGGTCACGAGCGCGATGATGAGGCGGTCAATCAGCTTCTCCTGGCCGACGATCACCTTGTTCACTTCCTGACGGATTTTGGTCAGGGTCTCCGCTTGCGCGGCGATGAGGTTGGTGGTTTTTTGGAGGTCCATAGTGGGAAGGAGGCGTTAGGGTTTAGGAGTTGCGGGTTGGGGCGACCCGAAACGGCCGGCCGACGTGAATCGGCGCGAGTCGAATCGGGTCGAGTCGGGTCGACTCAGGTCGTGCCCTTCTTGTCGTCCGCCTTCTCGTCGTCTTTCTTGGGCTCTTCTTTGGCTTTGACGAGGTCGGCGCGGCGCTTGGTCATGTTTTCCGCGTTGTAGGCGGGGATGACATACGTCCACTTGCCGGCTTTGGCGTTGAAGGCTTCGGCCTTCTTGGCCAGCGCGGCGTTCTCGGTGGCGTTTGTCCCGACTGGCGAGAAGCTGGCGCTGATCTTGAAGTAACGGTCCGTGCCTGCGGCGACGGCTGAGCCGACCCTTGCCGTGTAGGCCTCGCCGCTCTTCAGCGCGACCTGATAAACGGAGCCGGTGGTCATGCCGAGCTGCTCGTCGGTCAGGGCGGGGTCAGCCACACTTGTGAAGTTCAGGTAGCTGAGCGCCGACTCGAGGCTGTAGCCCTTGGAGGCGTCCAGCTCCTCTTTGTCGCCGAGGCCTTCGAGCGCCCACGCGCCGTCCTTCTTCGAGAGCTTGACGGTCTGGCCTGCGCCGGCGAGCGTGACGCCCGTGATGTCCGCCGCGGGCACCGTGCAGATCTGGGTCTCGGTCCAGCTCTTCGGGTCGCCGTCAAAGGCGTCCAGCGTCTCCTTGACGAGGTAGACCGCGTCGCTGCCGGCGGCCGAGACATAACGTCCGTCCGGGTAGCCGTCGCCACCGCCCATCTGCTCCATCGCTTCCGCTGCTTTGCGCAGGTGCTTCTCGCCGAGGCGCAGCGTGGCCAGCGACTTGCCCGAGGCGTTCTGGAGATCCACCAGCGCGGGGTTATCAAGCTTCTTACCGGCGGCGACGTGGCCGATCTTCAGGTCTTTGAGCTTGAGCAGATTCTCGCGGATCTTCGCGATGTCGGCGGGGTAGCCGAAAAGCGAGCGGATGACCCAGCCGCCGTCGGCGCTTTCGAGGATCAGCTTCTTCTCGCCGCCGATCTCGAGCTTCTGGATGTCGCTGAGGTCGATGGCGCTCAGAACCGGCTTGCCGACGAGCGACGGTGTTTTGACCTTCTTGCTGGTGGTGCTGACGTAGGCCAGCCCGCCCAGCACGGCGGCGGTGACAGCGAGCGAAATAAGTCTGTTGTTGGTCATGTGCGAAAAACCTCCATGGTGATGAGAGGGGCGGACACGCAGAGCCGCCCCGACGTGCGAGTTTAGCGTTTCTTGCGTTGGACGCCGCGGTAGATGCCGAAGCCGATGACGAACAAGGGGATGAGGGCGATGTTGACGACTTTGAGCGTGAGGCCCAGGCGCTCGATCTCGCCGTTCAGGTTCTTGCGCACATCCTTGAGCTTCGCGCGCGTGTCGGCTTGCGTCTTGCGGAACTGCTCGATCTCGGCCTGCTGCTCCTTGGAGAGGATCATGCGCTCGGTGCCGGTCTTCTTCTGCTGCAGCTCGCTGAGGCGCTGCTGCGTCTCCTGCAGGGTCTTCTCCAGGTCCTCCTCCTGCGCCTGCCACTTCTTCATGGCCTCGACCTCGAGGGCGTCAACCTTGTCGAACGGGCGGTTGAACTGGCCGCGCGAGCGCACGCCGATCAGCTCTTCGCGGCCGGCGTACTGCTCGACGACGTTCCCGAAGAGTGTCAGGTTGTCGTTGATTGGCTGGGCGACGTTGCCGAACAGCGTGTTCATGGACTGCACGCAGAAGCGGTCGTTCAGGAAGTCGGTGTCGCCGAAGATCAGGACCGTGCCGGTGCCGGAGGTCAGGAGGTTCGGGGCGGCGTTGGTGGCCGCGCCGTCCACGCCGTTCGGGAAGGCGGTTTTGAAGGTGCCCTGCAGGCGGGCGGCGAGCACGCGCTGGGCGCCGTCCGGCTTGAGCTGCGAGCGCATCGCGCTCATGCCGAACTGGGCGTTCATCTGGTCGACCAGGCAGGCGTTGTCCTTCGAGGTCGTGATGAGCGGCGTGAAGGCGATCTCCTTCGGCGTGTTGGCCGAGAGCGCGCCCGCGAAGGGCATCATGAGCTGCGAGAGCTGGGCGGTCAGGAGGTCGCCCTTGGGCAGGTTGGCTGCCGTGAGGGAGAGGAACGCGGGATTGTCTTCGACGCTTCCGTTGCCGCTGTTAAGCTTGGTGGCGCAGCTCAGGTCGGCGACGACCTTGGCCGTGTCGAACGCGACCCCCCAGGCCTCGAAGAGCTTGCCCAGCGTGGAGGGGCCGGCTTGGCCGCCCCCGCCCATCTGCATCATCATGGGGTTTTGCTGCTGGTTGGCCTCGAAGTCCGCCACGCTGAAGGGGTCGACGCAGACGATGAGCCGGCCGCCGCGCAGGACGAACTGGTCCAGCGCGAAGAGCGTCTTGTCGGACAGGTCCTTCGGGTGGATCACGATCAGCGTCTTGATGTCGGCGTCGACCTCTTCGGCGTCGGCCTTGATCTCGCGCACGGTGTAGTCCTTTCGGAGTTCCTGAAACGCCATCCAGCCTTGGTTCTGCGGCTGGCGGCGGCGCTGCATCATCATCATCGGGTTCTGAGCCTCGCCGAGCACGCTGAGGCTGCTCAGCACGCCGAGCACCGGCTTCTCGGGCCACGCCACGCGCGTGATGAGGCGGGTGAGGTCGTACTCGAGGGTCGCCTCGGTGCGCGGATTGAGGCCCGGGATGGCCTGCTGGCTGTCGCCGCTGACCGCGACGAGGCCGAGGTAGACGGGCTGTCCGAACATGGAGGTCTGCTGCGGCTCCACGCCGTAGCGCTGCGCCCACTCCTCGGGATCCGAGTCGGGCTTCGGGTCGTACGCTTCGAGCGAGATGCGCCCCTTGCCGGCGATCTCGTACTCCTTCAGCAGGTCTTGAACCTGGCCGGCGTACGTCTTGAGGCTGATCGGCATCTCCGACGCGCTCTGGCTGAAGTAGAATTTCAGCACCACGTCGTTCGGCAGTTTGCCAAGGATGTCTTTCGACCCAGCGGACAGGGTGTACAGCTTCTCGGCGGTGAGGTCCGCGCGGAGGCGCAGGTTGGCGACGATGACGTTCGCCGCGCCGATGATGGCCAGCAGGAGCACGAGGCCGGCCGCGCCGGTGGTGACGCGGGAGAAGGTCTTGTTGGTTTTGTCAGACATGACAGAGTTCCTTTCCAAAAGGGCTTAGGACGCCTTGCGGTTATCGGTGACCACGTGCGCGGCGGCCAGCATAAAGACCATGACGCCGGCGTAGTAGGCGACGTCGTAGAAGTCGATGACGCCGCGGCGCAGCGAGTCGAAGTGCTGCATCAGGCTGCACGAGGCGACGGCGTTGACGACGGAGGCGGGGACGCCCCACTGGGCGACCGCGTTGATCACGGGGTCGAACCCGATGATCAGGAGGAAGAGGCTAATCGCCAGCGCGATCACGAAGCCGATGACCTGGCTGCGCGAGAGCGCGGAGGCGAAGACGCCGACAGCCACACACGCACCGGCCAGCAGGAGCGAGCCGAGGTAGCCGCAGAAGATGGCGCCGTAGTCGGGGTTGCCGAGCCAGCCTGCGGTCGCGACGACCGGGAAGGTCAGGGCGAGCGCGATGCCGATGAAAGCCCAGGCGGCGAGGAACTTGCCGACCAGCGCCTCGACCAGCGTGATCGGGAGCGTCAGCAGCAGCTCGATCGTTCCGTTGCGGCGCTCCTCTGCCCAGAGGCCCATGGTCGCGGCGGGAACCAGCAGCAGGTAGACCCAGGGATGCCAGAAGAAGAACGGCGTCAGGTTGGCCTGGCGGCGCTCGTAAAACATGGTGACCCCGAAGGTGAGGAAGCCGATCAGCACGAGGAAGGCCACGAGGAAGACGTACGCCACCGGCGAGTCGAAGTAGGATCGGAACTCGCGCTGAAAAATCGTTTTGATGTTCTTCAGGTTAGACATGTTTCTCAACCTCCGTCATGGTCAGGTTACGGAACACCACGTCGAGGCGTCCCTGCGGGTCCATGGCACACAGCTCGGCGGGCGTGCCGTTGGCGACCACGGTGCCGCCGGAAATCACGATCGCTCGCGTGCACACGGCGTCGACCTCCTCCAGGATGTGGGTGGAGACGATGATCGCCTTGTCGGCGGCCATCTCCTTGATCATCTGGCGGACCACGAACTTCTGGTTCGGGTCGAGCCCGTCCGTGGGCTCGTCCATGATGAGCACCTGGGGGTCATGCAGGATCGCCTGGGCGAAGCAGGTACGCTGGCGGTAACCCTTGGAGAGCGTCTCGATGGTCTGCTTGCGAACGGTCTCCAGGCGGCTCTTGACGATGGCCGCTTCGACCTTATCCTTGAGGGACTGGCCCTCCAGCCCGCGCACCCGGCCGATGAAAGTGAGAAAATCTGTCACAGTCATGGTGTGATAACTTGGCGCATTCTCGGGCAGGTAGCCGATGCAGCGCTTGGCCGC
>CAYLUN010000065.1:0-32395 GCA_964386865.1 uncultured Lentisphaeraceae bacterium
GTACCAGAATGACCGCCATGAAACAAGCAACCTTCCTGGCAAGGCGGGCGCAAACGTGCCGCACGTGCGCCCGCGCGGAGTGACGGCCCTTCCCCGGCAGGGCGTGCCCGCGGCGAGCCGCTCGCGTCCCTGCTCGCCTTTCACAGCGAGAAGCGCTCGTCGTGCAGGCGCGCAGGGGCGACACCCAGCTCGCGCAGGGCGCGGCGCACGCCCTCCATCATAGCCCGGGGGCCGCATAAATAGACATCGCGGTCGCCGAGGTCGGGGACGAGCCGGACGAGGCGCTCGCGGTCCACATAGCCCCTCTCCCCGCCCCAGCCGGGCGCGGCGTCGCTCAGCACATACGTCACGCGCAAGCGGCCGCCGGATGCGGCGGCAAGAGCGTCGAGCTCGTCTTTGAACACGATTCCCGCGGCACTGCGGTTACCGTAAACCAGAACCGTGTCGCGGCCGACCGAAGCAAACTCCTCTGCCAACGCGCGAAGCGGCGTGATGCCGATTCCGCCTGCGATCAGCAGCGCCTTGCCCGACGCGCACGCGTGCGCCGTGAGGACGCCATACGGGCCGTCGACCAGCACGGGGGTGCCGGGCTCCAGCGCGGGCAGGCGCCGCGTGAAATCGCCCAGCCCCTTCACGCTCAGGCGCAGACTCCGGCCGTCAGGCACGCGCGACAGCGAAAACGGATGCGCCTCCCAGCGGAAGCCCTTCGCCAGAAACCGCACGATCACAAACTGCCCCGCATCCGCACGGAAGAGGGACAGGCCCCGGCCCCCGATCATGACCGAGTGTACGTCGCCCGTCTCACGTGCGACCTGCTCTACGGCGAAGCGGTGCCTGAAATAGAGCAGGCAAGGCCGCACCACGCGGTACGCCAGCAAGCCCAGCAGCACGCAGGCGTAAAGCAGGCACCAGTAAATCCGGAAGGCGGGGTTCTCGGTGAGGTCGCTACCCGAAACGACCTGATGGAAAAAGGTCAGGGCGAAGGCGGCGTACAGCGTCAGATGCGTCGCATGCCAGACCTCGTAGCGCAACCGCTTGCGAAGCGCGGCGACCGAGGCAGCCAGCGCCGCCAGCATCAGCGCCGTGCCGGCCATCGCCGTCGCCAGGCCCCGCCAGTTCGTCCAGAAATCAGCCGCCTGCTCGGCGCAGCCGACCTCCGCCTGAGCCGCGTGCCCCACCGTGACGAGCACCGGATGCAGCACCAGCAGGGCCACCAGAGCGAAACCGAAGACGTGGTGAAACCGCGAGAGCCGGTCGAGGCCGAACGCCTGCTCGACCGCACGCACCCGCGCCATGAGGCCCAGCTGGAGCAAGACGCCGAGCGCCGCCAAGAGCCCCGCCAGCCGCCCCCACGCCAGAAAGCGTCCGGCGGGGTCACCCGCGAGCAAGTTGCCCAGCGGGTGATGGGTATGAAACCAGAGCCAGGCCCCGGCCACGGCCGCGACCTGCGCTCCGGCAAGAATCAAGCAAGCGGCCCGCTTCATGGGTCACTTGATGATCGTGAACTTCTCTTTGGGCACCGCGCAAACCGGGCACTTCAGCAGCGCTGGGTCGGACAGTTGCGTATAGCCGCAGACCTGGCAGACGATGAACGCCTTGCCGGGCGCCTTCCACGCGTCCATCTCGGCCAGCGCCTGCTTGTAGAGCTTGGCGTGCTCGGCTTCGGCCGCCAGCGCGCCCTTGAAGGACTTGACCGCCTGCGCGTTCTTCTCGGCCTGGGCCTGCTTGATGAAGCCCGGATACATCACGTCCTTCTCGTGGGTCTCGCCTGCGAGAGCGGCTTCGAGGTTCTCCTTGGTGGACTTGACCTCCGGCTTGCCGATATCAGCCTTGGGCTCCGCGCCCAGCTTCTTGATGGCCGCCCCATGTTTCTTGGCGTGGATGCTCTCAGACAGGGCGGCCGCCTGGAAGAGAACGGCGACGGATTTGAAGCCCTCCTCGTCCGCCTTGGCCGCGAACGCCGTATACTTCGCGTTCGCGTTCGACTCGCCGTTAAAAGCCGCCTGAAGGTTGTCCAGCGTCGCCTTGCCAGCCGCCTCGGCTGCCGTTGCTACGCCAGCCAGCACGCCCGCACACACCGCCGCCACCAGATACCGCTTCTTCATACTGTCTCTCCTTGTTCCTGCTTAAAGAGTTCCGGGCACCATGCCGCAAAACTCAACATCCGCTCACTCGACCAGCTTGCGCAGATAGTCGAGCCAAACCTCCATGCCCTGTCCAGTCTTGGCGCTGAGCTCAAAAATGAAAACGCCCGGGCGCACCTGCCGCAGCGCCGCGCGGCAGGCGGCCGCGTCCCAGTCGAGGTGCGGCACGAGGTCCATCTTCGTCAGCACAGCCACCGGCGCGGACGAGAAGAGCGACGGATACTTGACCGGCTTGTCCTCGCCTTCCGTGGCAGAGAGCAGCGCGATCTTGAAGCTCTCGCCGAGGTCGAAGGCCGAGGGGCACACGAGGTTGCCCACGTTCTCAATGAACAGCAGCTTGACGCCCTCGCTGACGACCTCGGGAAGCACCCGGCCCACCTGCTCCGCGTCGAGGTGGCACGCGTTGAGCGTTTCGATCTGGCGCACCGGCGCGCCCTTGCCCGCCAGCCTCCGCGCGTCATTGTCGGTGCGCTGATCCCCCGTGATCACCGCGCACGACACCTGCCCGCACAAGCCCTCCAGCGTACGCTCCAGCAGCAGCGTCTTGCCCGTGCCCGGCGACGAGATCAGGTTCACCGCCACCACGCCTCGGCCCTTGAGCCAGGCGCGGTTTCGCTCGGCCTGCTCGTCGTTCTTCGACAGGATCTTCTGCTGTAGGTCCACCGTCCGCTTCTCCGCCGGAGGGCGCCCGTGCTCATGTCCGTGTCCCTGCCCGTGCGAGTGCCGGTGGCTGTGCGTGCTCCCGTCGTGGGTGTGCACATACTCGTGACCGTGCTCGCTTCCGCCGCTGCAACCGCAATCCTTACACATCGAAAAACCGCCTTTCAATCCTCGACTTCCATCTCCACCGAGCGGAGGTGCAACTCGCGACCAGACACCAGCTCGACCTCGCGCGACCCGCAGGCCGAGCAACCCACAAAGTAGCTCTCCGCGACCGACTCGACGCCGCACGCTGAGCATCGCACGCGCGCGGGCACCACCTCTACGACCAGCTCGGCCCCCTCCGCCACGGTCCCCTCCGCCACAAGCGGGAGCGCCGCCTTCAGCGCCTCCGGGTCGGCCCCGGACAGCGCCCCGACCGCAATCGTCACCGTGTTCGCGCGCAAGGCCCCCTCGGCGAGAACCGCGCGCTCCACCTGCTCGACCAGCGCCTGTGCGATGGAGAGTTCGTGCATGTCAGCAGATCCGCGGCAGAAGTTCGCCGCGCGGAACGTCCACGAGGCGGCGGCCGCCGGCGAGGGTTTCCAGAATCACGCGGCCCTTGTCGCGCGTCACCGTGCCGAGGCGGACCGCGCCCGCGCCCTCGGGCAAAGCCCGCCACCGCCTCAGGATTTCAGGGGCGGCGTCCGGCGCGCAGACCGCGAGCACCCGCCCTTCGGAGGCCGCGTGCAGCGGGTCAATGCCGAGCATCTCCGAGACCGCGCGCGTGGCGGGCGCAAGCGGCAGGTCGCACTCACGCAAAGCGATGCCGACCGGGCGGCCCTCGACCAGCTCGTTCAGCGTCGCGGCCGCGCCGCCGCGCGTGGGGTCGCGCATGAAGCGCACGGACGCGCCCAGATCGCGCAGGCCCAGCACCAGCCGGTGGACGGGCCCCGTGTCGCTCGCGGGCCCCGCGACGAAATCCAGTCCCTGCCGCGCCGCCAGCACGGCCATGCCATGGTCGGCGAGCGTCCCGCTCACCAGCACGCAGTCGCCCTCGCAGAGCCGCTCCGCGCCCAGCTGGAACTCGGGCAGCGCCCGGCCGAGCCCTGCCGTGTTGACGTACAGGCCGTCGCACTGGCCGCGGGCCACCACCTTGGTGTCGCCCGTCGCGACCGTCACGCCGCACGCGTCAGCCGCCGCGCGAACCGAGTCGAGGATTCGCCTGAGCGTGGCGATGGGCAGCCCCTCCTCGAGGATCAGCGCCAGCGAGAGCCACCGGGGCTCGCCGCCGCAGACGGCCAAATCGTTCACCGTGCCGTGCACCGCGAGGTCGCCGATGTTGCCGCCCGGAAACTCCAGCGGCTGAACGACAAAGCTGTCCGTCGTGAAGACCAGCCGCTCGCCGGGCGACGGGAGCGTGGCGCCGTCCGGCAGCCCCCGCAGCGGGCCGTTGCCGAAGCGGGGCACAATCTCCTCCTCGATCAGCTCGCGGGTCAGGCGCCCGCCCCCGCCGTGCGCCAGCTGGATGACCTTCTCCGCGCTCACGACTCCTCCTGTTCCACGGCCGGCAGCTCGTATTTGTAGTAGGCCGCGCAGGTGCCCTCGGAGCTGACCATGCACGGGCCGACCGGCTGGTCCGGCGTGCAGGCCTTGCCGAAAAGGGCGCAGGCGGGCGGCCGGAGCTTGCCTTTGATCACGTCGCCGCAGCGGCACCCCGCGTGCTGGTGGCCGGGCGTGACGGGCACGCCTAGCTTGCGCTCCGCGTCGAACGCCGCATAGGCAGGCCGCAGCGTCAGACCGCTCGCCGGGATCGTGCCGATGCCGCGCCAGACGGCGTCGGCCGGCTCGAGGTGCCGCGCGATGCACGCCTGCGCCAGCAGGTTGCCTTCCTGCCGAACCACGCGGGCGTAGCGGTTCTCGACCCGCGCCTCGCCCGCCAGCAGCTGGGCGAGTATCCCGTGAATTCCGTACAAGATATCCAGCGGCTCAAAGCCCGCGATGACGCACGGCACGCGGTTTTCGCGAGCGAACGGCTCGTACGCCTGCGCCCCGATGATCGCACTCACGTGCGCCGGGCAAAGGAACGCGTCGACCTGGACGTCCGGATCAGCCAGCAGCGCCTGGAGGGCGGGAGGCACGAGCTTGAACGCGGTCAGCAGAGACAGGTTTCCCAGGCCTGCGCGCGACGCTTCGTCGACGAGGCTGACGACCGGCGCGACGGTGGTCTCAAAGCCGACAGCCAGAAACACCACGTCGCGCTCCGGGTGGGCCTTCGCGAGGTCGATCGCCGCGGAGGGCGAGTAGCACACCCGCACGTCGCCGCCCGCCGCGCGGCAGGCGGTGAGGCTCGACGCCGACCCCGGCACGCGCACCATGTCGCCGAACGTGGCGACAATGGCGCCGCGGCTGGCCAGCTCCACCGCCGCGTCGATATAGCCCGGGGGGGTCACGCAGACCGGGCAGCCGGGCCCGCTGACCAGCTCGACCGCTTCGGGAAGAAGCGTCCGGATGCCGTAGCGGCCGATCGCCATGGTGTGGCTGCCGCACACCTCCATGATGTGCGCCGTCCGCCCCTGCGCGGCCAGGTCCCGTCCTTGGGACGCGATACGCCGGACCAGTTCCGCAGCAACGTCAGGATTTCTGAAGCCGTCAATGTAGTTCATGGGGTTCGAAAAGAGGTCAGCGATCAGAGGTCAGAGGTCAGGTGGCGGGATGCGCACTGCGGGCGATCTCGGCGAAAAGCTCCAGCGTCGCATCGGCCTCAGCCTGGTCGAGCTTCTCGATGGCGAAGCCGGCGTGGATGATGACATAGTCGCCCAAACAGGCGCCGCTCACCAGAGACAGATCCACCGCGTGGCGGCTGCCCTCCAGCTCGGCAACGCCTTTGCCGTCGGCGCGGATCTCAACCAGCTTCATCGGCACAGCCAAACACATCCTTAGTCTCCCATTCCAGCCACGGCCGCCTGCCCCAGCGCGATGCACCCGTCGTTGGGCGGTACGCGCCGGTGCACGAGCACCCGCACCCCCGCCGCCTCGAGGCGCGGCACGAGCAGATCGTTCAAGATGCGATTCATGAACACACCACCGCTCAAAGCCACCAACCCTGTGGCGTCACGTGACAGGCCATACTCTATCATGTCCCAGGCCGCTTCCGCAACCGCGCGGTGCGCGGCCAGAGCCCAGTCGCACTCGCGCCCGGCTGCGGCGCGCGGGTCGGCCAGCCGAACGAACGCCTCGCGCCAGTCCACGGTCAGAAGCCCCCCTCGCTCGGCCAGCGCGTAGGGCACGCGCAGGACGGCGTCGCCCGCGGCCCGCCGCGCGGCCGCCTCCAGCCGGATTGCGGACTGGCCCTCGTACGTCACCGTGCTCGGCGCGAACCCGAGCGCCGCCGAGAACGCGTCGAAAAGGCGCCCCGCGGCGTGCGTGAGCGGCGCGTTGAGCCCCCGCGCGCACTGCTGCCGCCAGACCGCCGCCTCTTCGCCTGTGACGCCCAGCCGGTCCAGGCGCTCCGCCGACACCTCGACCCCCGCATCGGCCCAGCGAGCCAGCGCCTGCCGCGCGGGCCGCCGCACCGCCGCGTCGCCGCCCGGCAGCGGCACCGGTGCGAACGTCGCGAGCCGCGTGTAGCCGCCGGGGCGAACTGCCAGCAGCTCGGCGCCCCACACGTGGCCGTCAGGGCCCAGCCCCGTGCCGTCCATCACGAGCGCCAGTCCGGCGTCGAAGCCGTGCTCCGCAAGGGCCGCCGCAGCGTGCGCGTGGTGGTGCTGAACCGCGACGGCAGGAAGCCCCATCTCGGCGGCGAGGCGCACCCCCAGCCGTGTGGCCTGCATATCCGGATGCGCGTCCACGGCGACCGCCTCCGGCCGCCGCTCCAAGAAGCGGGGCAAGGCGCGGGCCACGCACTCGAGGCTGTCGAGCGCCTCGGGCGTCTCGATGTCGCCGACATGCGGCGAAAGCACAACCCGGTCGCCGAACCCGACGGCCGCGGCGTTCTTGAGCTCCGCGCCCATGGCCAGCACGCAGCGCCGCAGCGGGCGGGCGAGGAGCACGGCGTTGGGCGCGTAGCCGCGCGCCCTCCGCCAGAGCTGAGGCGCCCCCCGCTGAACGACCGCCAGCGAGTCGTCGGCGCGCAGGTTGATCTCGCGGTCGTGGCACAGAAATAGATCGGCGATTCCCGCCAGACGCTCAACCGCCTCGTCATTGCTCAGGCAGATGGGCTCGCCGCCCCGGTTGCCGCTCGTCATGACCAGCAGGTCGAGCGGCCGCGCAGGATCGCCAGGCAGCGGCGTGAGCAGCAGGAGGTGGAGCGGCGAGGTCGGCAACATCACCCCCAGCGTCGGCGCGTCAGGCGTGAGCAGGTCCAGCGGAAGCAGGCCCTCCTGAAGCGCGTCCGGGCGGACGTCGAGAATCGCGATCGGCGCCTCGGCCGAGGCGAGCAGCACCGCGGCCTCCGGCGGCACCACGCAGTACCGGCGCACCGTCGCGAGGTCGGGCGCCATCACCGCGAACGGCTTGTGCGGACGGCGCTTACGCGCGCGCAGCGTCTGGAGCGCGTCCCGGTCGAACGCGTCCGCGGCCAGCAGGTAGCCGCCGATGCCGCGCACGGCCACGACGCCGCCCCGCGCCAGCGCCGCGCGAGCCCCTCGGAGCGGATCGCCTGAAACCCCTGCGCCAGCCGCGTCGAGCAGCGCCAGCCGCGGCCCGCACTGCGGACAGGCCACGCTCTCGGCGTGGAAACGGCGGTTGCGCGGATCCGTGTACTCGGCGCGGCAGGCTGGACAGAGCGGAAACGCCGAAAGCGTCGTTCGCTCGCGGTCGTAGGGCATAGCCTCGACCACGGTGTAGCGCGGCCCGCACCGGGTGCAGGTCGTAAAGGGGTAGCCGTGCCGCCGGTCGCCCGGGTCCAGCACCTCGCGCCGGCAGTCGTCGCACAGCGCCAGGTCGGCGGGAATAACGACGGTTGGCGATCCCGAAAGCTCGCTGGGCAGGATACGGAAATCGGGCGCCCCTTCGCCCGCGGCCAGAGGCCCGGACTCAACTTCGCTGAGCGTGTCCAGGCGCGCGTGCGGAGGAAGCGACCGCGGCAGCATGCGCACGAAGCCCTCGACGGCGCGGGCGTCGCCTTCAAGCCGCAGCCGCACCAGTCCCGAGCGGTTCTGCACCCAGCCGCACAGGCCGGCCTCCTGAGCCAGCAGGTAGACCGTGGGGCGAAGACCGACGCCTTGGACAATACCGGTCAGATCGAATGTGCGCGTGATTCTTCCGGTACTCATATCCCTTGGCGTGGCCCTCATGCCCCAGCGTCACCGGCCGCTGGCCGGCGCGCCCCCACGCATGGTTTGATTCGTGTACGAACCGCTGCGCACTGCCGACGACGACGATGTGTTGTCGATGATGGCCTGTATCTGGTCGGCGAACGCCGAGACCTTCGCCGCGTCACACCCGAACGCGCGAGCTTTCTCCTCGAACAGGAAGCGGCGCTCCGCGGCGTACAGATCGCCGAGCATGGCCTGCGCCTCGCTCAGCTCGCGGCGCATCTCGACCGTGCGCTCGACGTCGGCCTGCATCATCTTGGCCGCAAGCTCGTTGACGCGGGCCACGGTGGCCACCAGCTTCACGTGGTTCTTGCGCTGCTCGTCGCTCATGTTCTTCGTCTCGACGGCCGCCAGGAAGTCGGCCCGGCTCTTCGCCCGCTGCACCATCGCTTGACGGTACTCCTCCCGCCGCTTCTGAATCTCGGCGAACTGCTCAGGGCTATCCTTCTTCATCTGCTCCAGGCGCTCGGCGGCCGACAGCCGGCCAGTCCGATCGCCGCGAGCGGCCAGCCCCGCCGCGCTGTTCGTCGCCGTGAGCGCGCGAACAAGCGGCACGCTTGACGGGGCGGCAGTCGCTTCCGTTTTGCCCGGCGCCAGCCCCGGCTGCCCCTGCTCCGCCCCGATCACCAAACAGGCCGCCAAAGAGCCTGCGACCAACACTCCTGCCCGTCTCTGACTCATCTGTATCTCCCTTTGAATGCTGTCACTCATGAATCCGAGCCGCTACCGTCCGGCCTCGGCTGCGGTTGTTCCGACACGTCCACTGCCGTCCCGCCCCCAGCTCCCGTGCCGGCCGCCGGACATCGTGGTGTTATCGATAATCGTCTGCATATGGTCGGCGAACTCGGCGACTTGGCCGCCTTCGTAGCCGACCGCGCGTGCGGTCTCCTCGATCAGGTAGCGCCGCTCGGCGCCGTACAGCTCGCCGAGTGACTCGAAGGCCGCGCCCATCTCCTGCCTCATCTCGGGCGTGCGCTCCACCCCCTGCTGCTCCATCAGCGACCTCAGCTCGCTGAGCCGCGCGATCGTGTTGACCAGCTTCTCGTGGTTCTCGCGCTGCTCATCGCTCATGTTCTGCGTGCTCACCGCATCCAAGAAGCTGACGCGGTCCTGCACGCGCTGTTCCCGGCTTAGGCGCTCCTCCTCGCGCCGCTTCTGGATCTCGGCGTACTGCTCCGGGTTCTCCGTCTTCATTTTCTCCAGGTCGGCGGCGAACGACTGCCAGCGCGAGCGGCCGTCGCGCTCGCGGCGCTCCTCCGCCGGCTTCTCGGGCTCCGCCACGGCAGCCGGCTCCTCCGCTTGCTTGGCTACGAGTTGCTCGAGCTCCGCGATCCGCCGCCTCAGATCCTCGTTCGCGGCGCGCGCCGAAACGTCGTTCGTCACCGTGATCGAACGAACCGTCTGCGAAAAAACCGGAGCCGCGCTTGTCGGCTCGACCGTCTGCTCCGGAACCGCGAGCGCGTGCCGCACGTGTTCCAACCCTGCGCCCACAGCCAGACAACCCAGAACACTAATGACGACCAGAGCCGCTCGCTTCTGCTTCATGTCTTTCACCTTATCGAGTGCCGACACGTCCTCGGCGCGCTAACGTTGCCCGCGAGCGACCCGTCGCGGGGCACGTTCAGAGAACGTGCGCCGCCGCCCATCTTGTGCCCGTGGTAGAAGAGAACGCGTCGGCGCGGCAAAAATTGCCTCCGGGGCCGATGTTCCTTGCTAGAAATCACTTCATGGCGTCGATCTCCGCCTGAAGCGACTTCGGTATGGCGCACTTCGACTCCGCCAGAGCCATGCAACGCCGGCGCACTTCCTCTTTCTTGCCCAAGCCCACTTCGGCGCGCAACAAGGTGAGCTGGTAAGGCGAGACCGTCGGCTTCAGGCTGACCACCTTGCGCGCAAGCTCTTCGGCCTCAGCGTAGCGCCCCGCGTCGCACAGCACACACGCCAACGTGTCCTGCGCGGTGGTCAGCCCGGGATCCATCTCGAGCGCGCGCCGGGCGGACGCCTCCGCATCAGGCAAGCGTTTCTGCAGGCGCAGACACTCCGCCAAGTCATTGTGCGCCGCGGCCGTCGGCTGCTTCTCGATGCTGCGGCGGAAGAAGTCTTCGGCTGCTGCAGCCTCTCGGCGCGCAAGCATGCAGACCCCCATCAGATAGTTGGCCTGCGCATGCCCAGAGTCCACGCGAAGCAGGATCTTCGTGTCCGCTTCAAGGAACTCGAGGTTTCCGAGAGCCACGTCCAGCTCAAATACGGCGCTCCAGATTTCCGGCAAAGACGCGTTGAGCGACAACGCGCTGAGCAGCGACAGCCGAGCCTCCTTGAAACGAGAAGGGCCTTTCTTGCGCAGCATGAGGCCTTGAATGGCATGAACCAGGAAATGGTCGGGGTTTTTCAGCCTCTTCTTCATCTTGGGCAAAACCGTATACTCTACGCTTTCGACGTCACCTCGGTTCAAGAAAATGTCGGCCAGCAGGGTCCAATAACGAAGATCGTCCGGATATTTCTCAGTAGCCGACTCCAGAAGCTTCAGAGCTTGGTCCGTCTCCTTCTTAAGAATCGCCAACGTAATGGTCTGAAACATCAGCGCGTCCTTTTCTAAGCCAGCAGCCTGCGCCTTGTGCAGCCACTTCTCGGCCTCGCCCGTATTGCGCCGGTTCAGCATCAGCGTACACAGGCCGGAGAAGGCCGCCTCATTCGCCCCATCTTCCGATAGCGCCGCCAGGAACCACGTCTCCGCCTTTTGGGCGTCGCCCGCCGACGCGCAAACCATGGCCTTTTGCACCAGCGCCGAGGCGCCGACCTGATCCGACAACGCAAGCGCTTTTTGAAGCCGATCCACGGCTATCCTGCGGGGCCCGATCGCAGACCACAGGGCCGACTGCTGCTGGTAGAATGCGGGATCCCGAATGGTTCCGTAGTTCTGCAGGACGCCCATAAGCCCCAGAACCCGCTTGTCGTGATTGGACATAACCGCAGACACTCTCTTTTTCATTTTGTCCAACGCGTCAGAGTGTATGCGTTTTCTGAGAACCAGTGAATACGCGTTGATCGCCGCGCTGACGTTCTTCGGGTCGATCTGAATCGCGCGCTCATAAGCCCAATAGGTGGCCTCAAGCTCCCCCCCGTCTTCAAGCATAACCCCCAGCTCATTGAAGACAAAACCGAACCTCATTCTGAGTATTTCGCGGAACTCGTCGAGCGGGCCCGACAGGGCCTTCTGCTTGTTGATAAGCGGCATCAGCTGCTCGGCAAACGACCGGTTGTTCTGCTCAATGCTGGCCAAATCCAGCCTCTGCTCCGGGCGGACACCCCCAAAGGCCAACCCTTCAGGAACCGCCCGATATCCGCACTCCGTCCAAATATCGGGTGTGGCAAAAACTACGGCTCGGCTTCCGGCCCCCGCATCCATCTTAAACCATTCCATCACAAAATGGACGACGCCGATGGAAAGCGCATTCTGCAGGCGTTGCCGGTTCAATCCCTCGAATGCGGAATCAGACTCAAGGAGCTTGCTGATTCGCGCGTGTTCTTGCGGAGAAGGCCGAGCGCCGAGGGAGACGAGGGCAAGCGGTTGATGCGCCATGAACGCTTGTATCCGGAGGTGGTCGTCCAAAAAACCGCTCGAGATCAGCCACGTACGCGACTTCATCGCGCCCAACATTTTCCGGGCGACCTCATCCGCAAACAGCCCGTGGCGCGCATCCACCGTGTGGAAGTTGCGCACAGGCGCCAACAGCACAAACAAAAAAAGTAGCGCGAGAAACGCGCCAGTCAGTCCCCGTCCGAAAGCGCGCGCCGGCTTCATCCGCCTTCCGGACTCATCCCGCGACGTGTCTTCTGGGCCGCAGAATATCAGGCAGGCGGAAAGGGCGACAGCCGCTGCCGTCGCGATAATCGCATACCCGAACACCGGCAAGTGGCCGAAGGTGTGGAAAAACGAAAAGGGGGCGAAGGGCAGATTCAGCAACCCTGGCGCTACGGCAAAAACAATCAACAGCAGGGCCAGCACCGTGTTCATTCCCTTTTCCTTGAAGAGAAGGTACCTTCCAAACAAGAGGATGATGGCGGGAAGCCCGGTCTGCAGAAGAATCTGCACCCAGCCCGTGCGCGGAAGAAGAGACCCTAGTTCGCGATAGTGGTGGACGGGCAGCCCGAGCAAAACGGAACGCAACAAACTCACCAGCGAAACGGACTCCATGTCCGCCATGTTCAGCCGGACTGCATAGAGGGCCACAGCCGAGCCGAACAAACCCGCCACAATTAGGCTCCCCAACATAGTGGCCCGCCGATTGGACAACACAAACCTGTCGAAGATGAAAAACGCATACACGGGCACAAAGAGAACGAATACGGCTGACTCAACAAGCCCGAGGACAAACACGAAGAACGACAACGCCAGCCGCAAGCAACCCGAGGAGGACCTAAAAAAAGGAAACAAGCTCAGAGCGCCTAGCGCCAGCAACAAGTCGAACATCCCGAACTCCAAGCGAGTCGAGGCAACCCAAGTCGGAGCAAGAAACGTCAGGAGAAAAGCCGCTGTCAATCCGCCCGTGATCGAGATCTTGAACACACGCCTGTTATACCGGTCCACCTCATACGGCAAAACAGGGGCCGCCGCCAGATCTTCCATTAGCTCGTCCCGCCTGCTGCCGCCCTCATCCTCGCAAGCCGAGAACAAAATCAGCCGAGAAACCAAGTGGTACAGCAGCATGACGCAGCACGTGCCGCAAAGGACGGATAACACATTCAACCTGATGGGCAGAGAGAACAGATCCACAGCGGCAGCCGCACGCGCGGCGAGCGAAAAGAGCGGATGCGAAATACCCATATAAGGCGAAACGCCGACTGCCGAAGCGCTCAGAGCCGCCGACACGCCCGGATAGACGCTGTGCGATAACGTCAGCAGGAAGATGCCCGCTGCAGCCCCCCCTGCCACAGGTATGAAGAACCAGAGCCTCTTCGCCATCTGATGAACTGAATCATGTACGCTCATAGCTGCCCGCCCATGGATTATCCGCTGCACGCCGGTTCCAGTTACGAACCTCCGTACAGTCGCACCCATTTGAGGTATCATATTATGCTGTCTAAGTAGCGTCAAGGTCAATATCATCACCGTTTCGCGACACCAGGAGACTCCTAAAGGCGCACCTTGATGATGACCGGGGATGCACCGTGCACATGACGCCACGCATCAGCTCCTCTATTCATAAAGATGTACACCAAGACACCTCTTTTTCCCTATACAATATTAGACCAAAGACTGATTGTTATCCTACTTGCGCCCGATCGGCGACTTTGGTAATTTGTAAGCGTAATCAAGGAGGTTTAGGATTTCCTGAATGTTTCTTGGTATTTCGGGATTTCTTGATTACCGGAACACTTGATAACGAGTCAACAAGGGCAAGGAGAACACAATGAATAGAATGACGAGTGTATCGTTGGCGGCCATGTTGGGCGTCAGCGTGTCTATTTTGACGGCGCAGGCGGCTCAGGTATGGGATATCGCCAATAACAGCGTGACGGACTCGCGAACCATTGTGTTTAACACGCCCGGAACGGCTACCATCAACGATATTCTGCAGTTCAACTCGGCCAGTGCGGTGGCCGCGGGGGAAGCATCCGGGACGTATGTCCTCACGAGTGTGGTACTCACCATCGTGGGCTCCGAGATGTCCGGGACGTTTTTATTCAACAATACGTACGGGTCTGCGGGAACAGTCTATTCGGCCAACTACGCAGCCGGACAAGGCTTGACCTTCACGGCTGCCGGGGCTACCACGGTTCAAACCATGACGCATACGTTCAACGGGGGCAATTCCATGGTGATCGCTGGCTTCGACAGCGCGCTGGAGAACTTTGCTCCGACCATGGGTGCCGCCGGCTCGACGACGGTCACAACAGGTTTGGCTGCGTTTACGGGCACCGGCTATCTGGAAAGCAGCAACGCGCAATTGGCCGCCCAAATGTCGGACAACAAGGACGCTGGAATTTTCTCCGGATCGTTGGCCAACGGAACTGCAGGCCTGTCGATCACGTACAACTACACGCTTGTTCCTGAACCGACTGGACTGGCCCTGCTGGGTCTAGGCTGCGCGGTTCTTGGCATGCGTCGCCGCCGTTCGACCAAGTAAGAAATCTTCTTATCTAGTTTGACTCGGGCCGCACTCGCATGAGTGCGGCTCTTTTTGTTTCAGCCCCGGCCCGGTTGACTTGGCGCCTTCCGCTCTCCGGTGAGGCTCCGACAACGCCCGGCGCCTCCTATCACCGCCGAAATTGATTTGGGCTAACGAGCTTTGCCCGTCAAAAGGCGGCCCGCACGGAGGCGGGCCCTCCAACGTGAGAATAGCCGTTTCGAATCACCTCGCGCTGGAGGGGTGACCTCCGTGTCGTCGTGACCCAGGCCACTTACTTTTAGGCGGCGGCATCAACTGCGCTGCCGCGTGAACGAGCGTTCTGAACGCTGCCAGGCCGTGTCGCAGACAAGACAATACGGATGCCAGTCTGAGGCAGCGAAATCGCGCGTGACTCGCCTGGGAGCACTATGCCGCCGGCGGCTTGGGCAGTCCCTCGATGCAGGCGAGCGACTGCCTGAGGTCTTCGCCGTCGAATTCGTGATCCACCAGCTTGCCGTCCATGTAGGCCTGGTAGCCGGAGAGGTCAAGCAGCCCGTGGCCCGAGAGGTTGAACAGGATCGTCCGCTCCTTGCCCTCCTCTTTGGCCAGCTTGGCGGCGCGGATCGCCGCCGCGATCGCGTGCGAGCTCTCCGGCGCGGGAATGAGGCCCTCGGTGTTAGCAAAGAGCATCGCGGCGGCGAAACACTCGGTCTGGGGAAGAGCCACCGCCTCGATGAGGCCTTCGCGCTTGGCGTGGCTCACCAGCGGCGCCATGCCGTGATACCGCAGGCCGCCCGCGTGGATCGCCGCCGGCTGGTACTCGTGGCCCAGCGTGTACATCGGCAGCAGCGGCGTCATCATGGCCACATCGCCGGAGTCATACGCGAACACGCCCTTGGTCATCTTGGGGCAGGCCGAAGGCTCCGCTGCAATCACCCGTATCTCGTGCGTACCGGCGATCTTGTCGGCGAGGAACGGGAACGCGATGCCCGCGAAATTGGAGCCGCCGCCCGCGCACCCGATGATCGTGTCCGGGTAAAGCCCGATCTTTTTGAACTGCTCTTTAGCCTCGAGGCCGATGATCGTTTGGTGCAGCAGCACGTGGTTCAACACGCTGCCCAGCCCGTACTTCGTGTGGCCTTCCGTGACCGCGTCCTCGATCGCCTCGCTGATCGCGATACCGAGGCTCCCGTTCGTGTCCGGCCACTTGGCCAACACGTTTCGCCCCGCCTGGGTCAGGGTGGTCGGGCTGGACAGGCACTCCGCGCCCCAGGTGCGCATGATGAGCTGCCGCAGCGGCTTCTGCGTGAAGCTGATCTTAACCATGTAGACGCGCAGCTCGATGCCCATCAGCTTGCAGCCCAGCGCCAGCGCCGTGCCCCACTGCCCCGCGCCCGTTTCGGTCGTCATCCGCTTCGTGCCGTACACCTTGTTGTAGTAGGCTTGCGGAATCGCGGTGTTGGTCTTGTGGCTGCCCGCAGGGGAGACGGACTCGTCTTTGAAGTAGATTTTCGCGGGGGTGCCCAGCGCCCGCTCCAGTCCCACGGCCCGGCGCAGCGGCGTCGGCCGCCAGCGATACAGAATCTGCCGAACCTCGTCGGGAATCGGGATCCACCGCTCCGTGCTGACCTCCTGCTCGACCAGATTCATCGGAAAGATCGCGCCCAGCGCCTCGGCCGGAATCGGCTTGCCGGTGGGGTCAACAGGCGGCAACATCGGCTTCTTGAAGTCGGCCGCGATGTTGTACCACGCCTTGGGCATCTCATCTTCCCGCAGAAGAACACGGATCGTTTCGCTGTTCATGAAGGTCTCCAAAAAGGTAGTTAGTGTGCGTGAGTTTACCCCGACGTGTTTCTACAGACAAGTACAATCTTCACCCTACTCCCTCATAATCTTCACGCCGTCCGGCGCTGAGATGTCGCTCATCACGCTGCCGTCCGCCTGGCGCTCATGCCGCACTTTGACGACGCCCTGCGGCGTCGGGAACGAGCCTGCGGCCCACTTCAGGTCGCCGAGGAAGGGCTTCACGCGCACGGTCTTGCATCCCACGTCAACAGGTTGGACGCCCAGCACATGGGCGATCAGCCACGCGGCAGGCCCGGACGACCAGCCGTGGCACAGGCTGTGCCTGAACCCCTTGTAGCAGAACTCGCCGTAGTCGCCGTGGATGTCCTTCTTGCCCGCCACCGGCAGCTCGTCGATGCGGAAGGCGTTGTTGGTCCACACCACGTTGAAGTCCTCCCAGAAGCTGGTCGCGCCCATGTCGAGCATGCCGCCCCAGTAGTCGCGCACGGTGTCGATGCCGCGCTGAGTGTCGCCCGCCTTGGACATCGCCTCCAGCATGTAGTAGCCGTAGAAGGTCGAGACGCCCTGCACGCCGTTCTGGGCCAGCACCTGCGCGTTCATGGCCTTGGCATCGGAAAGCCCCGACAGCGCCAGCAGCGCCGCCGCTTGCTTGCTGCCTTCAGGCGCAGGCACGTATTGGCGCAGCCGCGCCGCGCCCGCCTTGCACTGCGCTTCCAGCTCTGCGTCGCCCAGCGCCGAGCCGAGCCGCGCCGCGTCCTCGAACGCCATCAGCATCAGCGCCTGCATGCCCGCGTCCACCGCCTTGCGGTTGTGCTGCGTCGGCCAGTCGAGGAACCCGCTCGGCAGCGCGCAGCGGTTCTCGGCGCTGATGTGCTTGACTAGGTTCGCGACCACAGCCTTGATGTAGTCGTGGTGGGTCTTGAGGTAGGCGAGGTCGCCCGTGTAGCGGTACCAGTCGTGCTGGCAGCGGAGCCACCAGAGCGTGTACGAAGGCATGCCGTTCATCCACTTCTCGGCGGGCGTGGTCTTGCGCATGTAGTCGAGCGAGGCGGGTAGCACGTCCTGCTTACCGAACACCGCCATCAGCGACATCACCTCGGGGTGCATGTCGCCCATCCAGACCAGCCGGTCGCGCTTGATGCCGTCCCAGATGTACTCCTGGCAGCAGAGGTGCAGCGTGCGGGCCGCCGTTGTCCACACCTGATTCAGCCGCTCGTCGCTGCTGGCGAACGAGCCGAGCTGCGCCATGGGCCGCATCAGCGAGACCGCGCGAATCGACTCCAGGCTCAGAACGCCCTTGGAAACCAGGTCCACCCGCGCGAAGCGGAAGCCCGAGTTGCCGATCTCGCGCGTGCCCAGCCACGGCAAGTCGATCACGCCGTCGCGGATGGCGTGGTCGTTGCACGCGCCGCGCTCGCCCATCTCGGCCATGGCCTCGGCCACCGACTCGCCGAAGCGCACGCGCACCTTCACGTCCCTGCCGCTCGGGCCGCCCGACGCGAGCTGCACGCCGCCGTGCAGCTCCCTTCCGAAATCGACCAACACCGAGGCGGGCGCGCCCTTGTTCTCCAGCCGGCACCCGGAGCCCGCCAGGAAAACGCCCTCCGGCACCTGCCCGTGCTTCTCCTTGAGCAAGATCTCGGCGTTGGCCACCGACGACTGCTCGCCCTTCTCCGACACCCACACCACGCGCGTCGGCATCACAAGCGTCCGCACGCGCGGATCCACTTGATCCGCCGCCATCGACCGAGCCGCCAGAACCACGCCCGCTAGTAAGAAAATGGTCGCCTTCATTTCTCGCCCCCTTTTTTGCGCCGTAGTATAGAAGTCGAAAGAGCGCAGACAACAACGAGTGGCATCCTTGCCAAGGAACGCCGCTCTCCAAACAGACTGAACCCGCTCATCGACGCCTCACAGACGCGTAGTACGCCCCGCACAGGTCTTGGCCCGCGGCGTCCTGGAACCAGGCACGCAGCTCCGTTTTCACGCCGCCCTTGAGCGTCACGCGCAACGTGACGGACTTCGCGCCGGGCGCGGCCTCGGCGGATGCCGCCTGCCCGCCCACCGTCAGCTTCGCGCGGGCAATGGGGAACGCCTGGCCCTGCTCGGCCGCCTGCAGCGGCAGATCCAGCGACGCGGGCCAGCGGCGCAGCGTGATCTCGTAGTCGCCGTCCTGCTCGACAAACACGACCCACGGGCTGCCCTGCGGCCCGCCCTCGCCCTTGCGGACGTGCCCGGCGTTGTCGCAGTAGACTTTGATCCAGTCCGAGCACGACAGCTCGGCCGGATTCTCCTGATTGGAGCCGATGCTGAGCGGCTGGTACTCGCGCAGGCCCGGCTCGACCTTCGCCCACCACGTCTCGTAGTGTGCCCGCATCTTCGCCACCACGTCGGAGTGTTGCGCGGCCACGTCATGGGTTTGACCCGGGTCGGCCTTGATGTCGAAAAGCTCCTTGCCGTTGACCAGCCGCCACTGGTTCCAAATGACTGCGGCGTAGAGGAACGGCTCGGGGTTCTCATCCTGCTGGACGACCAGCATACGGTCCGGCAACGCGCCGGAGCCGCTCAGCAGCCCCGCCAGACTCAACCCGTCAAAGGTGGCGGCAGCCGGCTTTTGGAGCGCGCAGAGGTCGACCAGCGTCGGAAGGAGGTCCGTGTTGCTGGCCGGCGTGGCGATGTCGCGCGGCGCGCCGAACTTGCCCGCAGGCCAGCGCACGAAACAGGGCACGCGGTGGCCGCCTTCATATGGCGTACTCTTCATGCCGCGCATCCCGGCGTTGAAGAGCTTCACGCCGCCGGTGCCGCCGTTGTCGGTCATGTAGATCAGGATGGTGTTGTCGCGCAGGCCGGACTCGCGCAGGAACGCATCGAGCTTGCCCACGTTCTCGTCGAGGTTGGCCAGCATGCCGAAGAAGGCGGCCGGCTGGCCAGGCTTGCGGTAGAGGTCTGCATATTTGTCCGGCACCTGCATCGGGCCATGCGGCACGTTCGTGGGCAGGTAGCAGAAAAACGGCTCGCCCTTGGCCTTGCGCTCCTTCATCCACGCCATCGCGCGCTCGAACCAGTGGTCGGTGCAGTAGCCCGCGAACGGCTTGCGCACGCCGTTGTGCAGATAGGTGCCGTCGGAGTACGTGTTGGCAAACTCGGGCGCGGAGAAGCTCAGGCCCCAGCCGAGGAAATAACAGCACTCCTGAAACCCGCGGTCCATCGGCCGGTACGGGTAGTTGTCGCCCAGGTGCCACTTGCCGAACAGGCCCGTGCGGTAACCGCCGGCCGCGAAGATCTCCGGCAGGGTCGGCAGACCGCGCCGCAGCACCGCCCGGCCCGCCGTCACCGAGGTCGCCCCGTTGTGGAGCGCGTCCAGCCCGGTCATCAGTTGGCCGCGGGTCGGCGTGCACTTAGGCGTCACGTGGAAATCCGTGAGCCGGACAGACTCATCGTGCAGGCGGTCGAGGTTCGGCGTCTTCAGAACCGGGTTGCCGTGGCACGACAGATCGCCGTAGCCCTGATCGTCCGTGAGCAGGATGATGACGTTGGGCTTCTCCGCATGGGCCAGAGCCGCCAGCGCGGCCATAAGAACTAGACAGGACACTTTCATGACGTTTTTCCTCCGCTGCGGGCCGAGCCCATCACCGCAGCCCTTTGGCGACCCGTTCGCCCAGCGCCGGGACTTCGCGCGGCGGCCCCCACGGCTCGGGCCATTCGTACGACGTCCAGACGTTCTCGCGCCCGTCCGGCAGCCGCTTGTTGAACATCTGGCCCGTGTAGGGAATGTTGGCGTCCACCCACGTGACCAGCGACAGCCACTCGCGCGGGGAGAGCGTCACCTGCTTGTGCCCCTTGCGCAGCGCCAGCGTCAGGCGGCTGACGTGCGAGCCGTACTGCTTGGGCTTCGTGACCGCGCCGTCCAGATTCACCGACGAGCAGACCACCAAGTTGTTTGTGCGGATCGCAAGGAAGGCCTTGCCCGCCGAAAAATCGAAGCTGCCCTTGGGCGCCGCGCCGCCGTGGCAGCCCGCACAGTGCTTGGTGAGGATCGGCTGGATGTCACTCTCGAATTCGATCGGCCGCGCAGCGCCCCACTCCGGCGGCACGGGCTCGCTCGGCGCGCGCGCGAGCGCGCTGCCGCGGCGCTCGACCTCGGTGTTCAAGCGCGTCTCGTGGCAGCCGTTGCAGCTCCGGCGCTCGCCGGGCGCGAAGGACACGCTCGAGCGCATGCGCTGCACCTCCATGTAGTTCTCGTCGAGCGCCTGAAAGTAGACCGAGGCGCTGTCCGCGATCGGCACCTTGAAGTGCGCCGAGCCGTCAGCCTCGACCGGCACGATGCCGATCACGCGCACCGGGCACCAGCGCGTCGCCCGCTTATCCTGATTGGTCCAGCCCGACACCCAGCGCTTCACCCCTTCGCGCGGCACGATCGGCCACGGCAGCGCCTCGGCGATGCGGATGTGCTTGATCGTCCCGCGCTCAACGCCCGCCATGCCTTGGTACACGTCGGGGATCAGGCACACCGCGTGGTTCTGGGTGCGGTCGGTCGTGTCGGTCAACACCGGCGGGCGCGGGCGGGCCTTGAGCGGACGCGCCCCGTACGCGCCCATCCAGGGGTCGCGGTAGAGCAGCTCTTTGTTGCCGTAGGCGTCGAGGAGATAGACGCCGTAGCCGTTGGAATCCACGTCGGCCGCCTCGTTCCTGTAGCGCGCCGCCCGCGGGCTGGCAAAGGCATAGGAGGCCAGGAAGCAGGTCGGCGAAAGCGCCAGCGGGTCGGTGTAGAAGCCGGGCGGATCCTGGCGGCCGCCTTCGGCGATGGGCCGGCCCGGCACGCGGCCCTCATGCACGCGCAGGCCTTGCGTCAGAACTTCGACGCCCTCGGGGCTGTTCACGCCCTTGGCCGGGTTGAGCACAACCAGGGGCCCCTGCGGCAGGCTGTGGTGCCCGGTCGCCACGGCCAGCAACCGCGTGCCGTCGCCCAGACTGCCCGCCAGCCGCACGCCGTAAGGCTGCGCCAGGTGCTGCTTGAAGAGCGCGTCCGCCATGGTGCCGTCGGGCTTGACAGTCCACACGGCGTGAACCTCCATGAAGTTGCGTTCCTGATACTCCCAGCGCAGGTAGGCGATGAGCCCGTTCGACAGCACGCGCGGGTGCATGTCGATGTCTTTGTGGTTCAGCAGCCGGAGTATCCGCTTGCGGTCGGGCGTAAGCTGGTACAGGTTCAGGTCGGTGAGGTCGTTGTTGACCGAGTCGCACGAGGGCGAATGCGCGGACCGGTCGGACGAGAAGACGATCGCGCCACCCGGCGTGTAGACCGGCTCGATGTCGCTCCAGTAGTTGTGGTCGGTGAGCGCCGTCACGCCGCGGCCCTTCAAGGCGATCTCGTAAAGGTGCGGCGGCTCCAGCGTCTCGCGCAGCTCGTGCGCGTAGCAGGCGTTGTCCGGGCCGGCCTCGGGCCAGCGCGTCGGATACGGCGGCGGCCAGAGCGGCTGGGGCGCGAAGCTGAAGACCGCCCGGTCGCCGTCATACCACAGGTCCACGCCCTGCAGGTGCCCGGGCCCGAGCGTGCCCTGCAGCAGCGGCTCCGCCGCCCCGCCCTCGACCGCGACCGCCTGCAGGTCTCCGCCGGGCTTGTAGGACCACGACGTGTGCACGCCGCACACGTTCGGCTTGTAGTGGAAGCCGTAGCGCGTGTAGAGCAGGAGCGAGGCGAAATCGACCGCCGGATGGGACAGCGCGGCGGGGCGCCACGCGCGGCGCGCCTCCAGCCACAGGCGGCGGCACGCCGGCAGGTCGGCCGCGGCCATCTGCGCGTGCAGACCCGCGACCGCCTCCGCCGCGCGGCTGACGCACGCCAGCCGCGCCGGGTCGCGGGCGAGCGCCTCCCTCATCGGCCGCGCGCGCGCCAGCAGCGCGCCGACCTCGTCGCGCAGGGCCCCGCAGGAAAAGAGCTTTTGCTCGGCGGCCGCGTGGCGCACCCAGTCGTAGGCCACGCGCTCCTCACGCGAGCGCTCGGCCCACCGTTTGGCCCACGGGGCGGCGAGCGTCGCATCCCACAGCGCCCGGTCGCCATTGTTGGTCTGGCCCACGACCTGCGAGACGGCCCAGTCCGCCAACGCCCGCACGACGACGTCGCCGTGCTCCAGCCAGGCCGCTGCCTGGGCAAACTGCGCCCCGCTCATCCGCCCGTCCTTCGCCAGCCGCTCGGCCAGCCACGCCCGCCGCACGTCGTCGGTGGCCGGGTCGTTCCACACGGCGTCCACCTTGGCGAAGGCCTCGACCTCGAAGATCCGGCCGTACGCGTTGCCGTTCCGCTCGCCCTTCGTGATCCAGAGCCGCACATGTCGGGCGGCGACGGGCGCGAAGTCGTGCCGGGTGAACGCCAGCGCGTTGCCGACTACGGGCGGAACCAGATCCTCCCAAGGCCCGTCGGCCGACTCGCCGCGCTGGACCTGAAAATCCGCCGTGGCCTCCGCGCCCTTCTCGTGGCGGACAGCGACCGCATGCAGGACGCGGTCGCAGCCGAGATCGAGCGTCAGCCAGAACGGCGCACGCTGCCCTTCGGCCGAGTTCCACTTGTCGGTTTCGCGGGCATGCCACCGGCCGTCAGCGACGTTATCCGCGCGGTACGCGTCGCCATATTCGGACGAGGCGCGCGCCCGCGCCCCCCACTCGCGCGCGGCCACGTTGACCTCGTCGGCCCCGCATTGGGCAAGCGCCCGGCAGACGCAACACCCGACGGCCCACAGCGCGACCCCAACCCTTGTGCTGACCATGCCCTGTCCCTCCGCTCCCTCCCGGCCATACGCTGGATCATCCCATTTTCGTGGCAACCGGGCAAGCGGTTTCGCCGGGCGGCTGCCAAATAGGTCCTTGGTTTTGGGTCACGGGCTTTGCTATACTCTCAGACACTGACTAACCCCGTCGGGTTGACAGCCAAGGAGAGTGTATGCGAACGATTGAAGCCGCCGACCGGCATTCGTACCGTCGGATGACGACGGATGAGCTGCGCAAGGGTTTTGTCGTGGAGAATCTCTTTCAGCCGGGCAAGCTGGAGCTGATCTACACGAATGTCGACCGGGCGGTCATAGGAGGGATCGTGCCGACCACGGAGCCGCTCGAGCTCAAGGGCGGACGCGAGATGGCCTGCACCTACTTCTGCGAGCGCCGCGAGGCCGGCATCATCAACCTCGGCGCGCCGGGAACCGTCGTGGTCGACGGGACGTCTTACGAGATGGCCCCGCGCGAATGCCTCTATATCCGCCGCGGCAGCCGGGGCATCCTTTTCTCCAGCGCCAACCCGGAGAAGCCGGCCCAGTTCTACCTCGTCTCCTATCCGGCCCACGCCGACTACCCGACGACCAAGGCCAGCCTGAAGGACGCCAACCGGCTCGAGCTCGGCTCGGCGGCGGAGTCCAACCGCCGCACGATTCACCAGTACATCCGGCCGGGCTTCATCAAGAGCTGCCAGCTGGTGATGGGTTTCACGGAACTGCACGAGGGCAGCGTGTGGAACTCCTTCCCGCCGCACACGCATGACCGCCGCACGGAGGTCTACTGCTATTTCGACCTGCCGGCCAGCGGCGCGGTCATGCACATGCTCGGCGCGCCGGATGAGACGCGCCACGTGACCCTTCGAGAGAAGCAAGCCGTTCTCTCTCCCGCCTGGTCGGTGCACTGCGGCGCCGGCACCGGCAACTATGCCTTTGTCTGGGCCATGGGCGGCGAGAACCAAGAGTTCGACGACATGGACAAGTGCGACCTCGCCAAGCTCCGCTGAGCCCCATGAAAAAAACCGTTGCCCTTTTAGCCCTTTTCGCTGCTGCAGCGTCACACGCCGGGGAGTGCTTCGTTTCGCCTGCGGGCGACGACGCCAACCCCGGCACCCGGCGGCAGCCGTTCGCGACGCTCGTCCGGGCGCGCGACGCGATCCGCGCGGCCAAGCAGGCGGGAGACACTGCCGCCTGGACCGTGCGCGTGAAGCAGGGCGTCTACCTCCTCGGCGCGCCGCTGGTCTTCGAGCCGCGCGACTCGGGCACGGCCGAAGCCCCCGTCGCCTTCATCGGCGAGGGCGCTGACACGCGCCTCGCCGGCGGCCGCCCCGTCACCGGCTGGCGCGAGACGCCCGAGGGGTACTGGGCCGCGCCGCTGCCCCGCTGCGCGGACGGCAGCCCCGCCTACTTCGAAAGCCTGTACGTCAACGGGCGCCGCGCCGTCCGCGCCCGCCACCCCAACGCCGGTTTCTTCAGCCCGCAGGCGCTGAAGCAGACCATCCTCACCACCCAGAATCCGCGCGCGGACTACGCCGAGGCGCGCCTCTCCGGCCGCCCCGGCGACCTGGCCCCTCTCGGCGCGACGCCCAAAGAGGAGCTCCGTTTCGCGCACGTCGTGGTTCACCACAACTGGGACACCACGCGGCGCATGCTCCTCGGCTTCGACGCGGCGACGGACACGCTGCTCACGCAAGGCGCTAAGTGGAAGCCCTGGAACCCGTGGCGAACCAACTCGCTCTACTACGTGGAGAACGTGCGCGCCGCCTTCGACGCCCCGGGCGAGTGGCTCTACGACGGCTGCCGCGGGCAGCTCCTCTACCGCCCGCGCAAAGGTGAGCGGGTGACTCGCGCGGAGGTTTTCGCCCCTGTGCCCGGCCTCGTCACGCTGATCGCCTTCAAAGGCAGTCCCGAAAGCACAAACTTCGTGCGCCACATCACCTTCGAAAAGCTGGCCCTGCTCTACACCGACTCGCCGCGCCGGGCCGACCAGCTCGACAAGGCCTTCATCTCCCCCGCCGTCTTGGGCGACGTGAACAAGCCCGGGCCCACGCAGTTCGAACCCATGCAGGCGGCCGCGCGCACCGAGGCCGCCGTCATGGCCGACGGCGCCCACCACGTCGTTTTCCGCAACTGCGAGGTTGCCCACACCGGCGAATACGGCATCTGGTTCCGCGCGGGCTGCGTCAGCAACCGGATCGAGCGCTGCGCCCTGACCGACCTCGGGGCGGGAGGCATCCGGATCGGCGACCCGGGCGGCAAGGGGGCGAGCGCGAGTAGCAACAGCGTCGTCACGGCGCTCACCGCGTTCAGCACCGGCTTCAACACCGTGGACAACTGCATCATCACGGGCGGGGGGCGCTTCCACGCCAGCGCCACGGCGGTCTGGGTCGGCCACAGCGCCGACAACCGGATCACGCACAATGAGATCAGCGACCACTTCTACACCGGCGTCTCCGTCGGCTGGGTCTGGGGCTACACAGGCAGTGTCGCGCAGCGGAACCTGATCGCCTTCAACCGCATCCACCAGATCGGACAAGGGGCGCTGGGCGACATGGGCGGCGTCTACACCCTCGGCACCTCGTTCGGGACGCGCGTGTGCAACAACGTGATTTTCGACGTGGACTCCTACACCTACGGAGGCTGGGGGCTTTACCCCGACGAGGGCTCCGAAGGCATCGTCTTTGAGAACAACGTGGTCTACAACACGAAGGACAGCTCGTTCCACCAGCACTACGGGCGGGACAACGTCGTCCGCAACAACATCCTCGCGTGCAGCAGAGAGTGCCAAGTGGCCTTTACCCGCATCGAGCCGCACCGCTCGGCCACCGTCGAGCACAACATCATTTACTGGGAGAGCGGGCCCACGTTCAGCGCGCGCTACAAGGGCTCCGACAAAGCCCAGGTGGACTGGCGCCGGAACCTCTGGTGGCGGTCCGACAAGCCGGCCGACTTCAACGGCAAGACCTTTGCAGAGTGGCAGGCTTTGGGCCGCGATGTCCAAGGCCTCGTCGCCGACCCGCTCTTCAAGAACCCCGCGAAGCGCGATTTCCGCCTGCCGCGCAGCTCTCCCGCACGAGCGCTCGGCTTCGAGCCTTTCGACTTCTCTCAGGCCGGCGTCTACGGCGACCGTTCCTGGCGACGGCGCGCGAACGGCAGCTAGCGGACGACGCATTCTCTCGCATGACACAGTAGGGAGCACGTATGGGTTTCTTCAAACGGCATTTCTTTCCGACGCCCTGGCATCTGATCCGGTTCTTTACCCCGTTCGCCGCCATCGTGCCCTTTGCGGTCTACTACCTGACCGTGTTCACGCACGTCTACCCGGGCATCTCGGCGTTTCTGACCGCGGCCGCAGCCGAGTTGTGCGAGCCTGACGACCTCGCAAACCCCATCTTCATGTTGGCCGCGCGAGCCGTGGCGGATCTCCCCTACGCCACGCTGCCGGTGCGCCTGAACCTCTTCTGCGCGGGCTGCGGCGCGCTGGCTGTGTCGCTTTTCTACCTGTTCGTGGCCCGGCTTGTGTTCGTTTGCGCGTGCGAGGATCCGGGGGGCGCCATGGCCGCGCTGCCGCCGCGGCCGCGCGACAGCGTCGACGACACGAGCAGCAAGGAAGAGTCCAGCTTCGCCCTCAACTCGGACGGCTCGGTGTCCATCCCCCTTTCAGTGCTGGCCCACAACTGGCGTGTCGCGCACGCCGCCGTGCTCGGCGGCCTGGGAGCGGCCGTCACGCTCGCCTTCTGCGCGCCGTTCTGGCTCGCGTCCACCCGCCTTTACCCGTACACCTTCGACCTGGCGCTCTTTTTCCTGATCCTCAACCTGCTTTTCTCGTACGACCAGCGCGAGCGCCTGTTCTCGCTTTTTCTGGGCGTGTTCCTGCTCGCCGCGTGCTGCCTGGAGTCCCCGCTCTTCTTCCTGCTCCTGCCCGCGGGCGGGCTGTACCTGCTGCGCGCGCTGATCCTCAACGAGCAGGCGACGACCTACCGGGTGCTGGGCCTCCTTCTCGTCGGCCTGGCCGGCACCGTCGTGGCCACCGCGATCCTCTGGGACGCCGCCACCCAATGCGCGTCCATCGGCGCGCTCGGACCGCGCGCGCTCCTGAGCGGACTGCAGGCGACCTTTCTGCGCGAGCTGCTCCAGTGGATACCGCGCTCGGGCTGGAGCCTCATTTTCATGCAGCTGCTCTTTCCGTCCGCAATCGCGCTGTTCGTCTTCTCGAGCGCGTTCCGCAAGCGCACGCCGGTGCTCTTCCTGCTGCAGCTGGTCTTGGCGGCGTGCCTGGTGCCGAGCCTGCTGAATCTGCCGGTCTCGCCGTGGGGCATCGCGCGTCTGACCTCTAAGATACCCGTTTTTAGCTATGTGGCCATCGCGCTTTTCGCCGGCCTCATGATCGCCGTCTGGCACTTGATGCGCGAGATGTTCCAGGAGAAGGTCGACGACGACCTCGACTTCTATGAGTACCGCGACAACCCGCTCGTGTGCCGCGCGGGGGCGCTCCTCTGCTGGCCGCTGCTGCTGCTCGCGTGCATCGTGCCGATCCGCAGCTTTCAGGACGTCAACCCGCGCGAGGGAACGTTCGCCGACGCCGTGGCCGACACGATCTACGGCGAGCTGGGGACGCGCGACTGGATCGCCAACTGCCACCTGCTGCAGTACCACCTCATGATCCGGGCGCACCGGGACGGGCGCACGCTGCGCTTCATCGAGACCGAGCACATCTCCGAGTCCTATGACGCCGCCTTGCTTTCGGATCACATCCTGCAGGACAGCGCCTTCCAGCAGCACCGGTATCGGCTGCTGAACGCGGCCGACCTCTCGCCGGCCTCGTTCCTCCGCGAATGGCTCCAGCAGGACACCAACGCCTACCGGCGCGTCGTGTCTTTCCGCGCCCCCGACATCTGGCGAGAGAACGGCTACAACGCCTTGCCCACCGGCCTCTTCCTGAGCGGGCTGCCCAAGGGCGCCCCGGTCGACACCGACGCGCTTCTGGCCCGCCACAGACAGTTCGTCGAGACGCTCCGCCCGCACCTCTTCCCCGGGGCGGAAGACGCCATCATCCTGTTCGCCAACTACCGGGTCGCCTTGCGCCGCCAGCTGGCCTTCTTGGCGAACGAGCTGGGCGTCCTGCTCGTCGCGAACCAGCGCGTGGCCGAGGCGGCCGAGCTGTTCAGGGAGTCTGACGCGCTCGCGCCAGACAACCTGAGCCTGCTCCTGAACCGCTATCACTTGACGGCCAACTTAAATGCGCAGGCCGACGCGTCCGGCGATCTCGAAACCCGCCTGCGCGCCGTCGCCCAGCGCCGCAACACCTTTTCCCTGACCCCGGCGGCCCTGCAAGCCGACAGCGGCACCCTGATCAACCCCGACACGCTCGAGTACGTGCGCAAGAACTTCTGGAATAAGCAGACGACGTTCCGCCATCTCGCGGTCTCGGCCCAGGCCATCCGCGACCCGCTGACCGCCCTGCGCGACAAGAAGCGAGAGCTCTACCAGTCGATCACCAAGAACATCGACACCTACGCCTTCGATGATGCGGAGCGCCAGCTCAACCTGCTGCTCGACCTCGACGAGAAGGACCGCTTCGCGCTCATCCACAAGGCGCTCATCGCCATCGAGCGGCGCAACCTGCCGGAGGCTGGCCTCTGGATGGACCTTGCCAAAGAAAATGGCGTCCAGACGTCCGAGCTCGTCTGGCACGAGGCCGCGACGCTGATTCTGAACAACGACCTGCCCGGAGCCCGGAGCCTGCTGAACAGCGCGCTTCCGTCCACGCCGTCTGACATCCGGCTCTGGGGCCTCCTGGCCGACATCCTTCTGCGCTCGGGCGAATACAGCGAGCTTGAGAACCGCGTCTACCCGGCCATGCGCAGCGCGGCCAGCAAGAAGGAGCACTACTTGCTCTACGCCTTGAGGGGCCACATCTATGCGCACAACGGCCCGCGCGAATACACCTCGGCCCGCGCGGCCTTCCTCCGCGCGCTAGCCCTGAACAAGAACCTCGCCGCCATCTACGAGGAGGTGCTCCGGCTCGACGACGCGCTCGATGTGCCGGCCTTCAGCGAGCAGGACGCCAAGTCCGTCCTCCGGCAGAATCCAGAGCACGCCTTTGCCAACTACCTGCTGGGAACCGTCCGCCTGCACCGCGGCGAGCTCGAAAAGGCCGAGGACCTGTTCAACCGCAGCCTGGAAAAGGAGAAGAACGCGCCCGCCCTTGCCGGACTCGGCGCCGTCCGCCTCGCCAAGGGCGACAGCGAAGCGGCCGAGCGGCTTTCCAGGCAGGCCATCGAGCTGGACAAGTCCCGCCTCTTCGCCTGGCACACGCTGGCGAAAACGCTGCTGGCGACAAACCGCCTCGACGAAGCCTCTCGCACGCTCGACGTGGTGATCGCCAAGCTGCCGGAGGACCTCAACGTCCGGCTCACCCTCATCCGCCTGCGCATGAAGCAGAAAAAGCTGGAGGAGGCCGCGCTGCTCGTAACCGAGCTGCTTGAGAACGAAGACCTCCTCCCGCTACCCATCGCGCGGCAGCTTCGGCCGCTCGCCACCCAATTGTCCGCCGAACTGGCCCAGTAGCCCCTCCGCCATGACTCCTCTGCGCACCGCATTTGCCTACATCGAATACCTCGGCATCCGCTTGGCCGGCTTGCTTTACGCGCTGGTCCCCTCGCGCTGCGCCTACCAGCTGGGCGCCTCGCTCACAGGCGCCCTCTACCCGCTCTTCCGCGCCCGGCGCCGGGTCGCCATCGATAACATCCTGAAGGCCCGCATCACCGACGACCCTCGCGAGGCAGACCGCATCGCCCGCGCGGCCTTTGGCCACCTGGCCGGACACATTTGCGAAGCCCTCAAAGTGGGCTCCGTCATCGGCCCGAACAACTGGCGCGACCACATCACGTTCGACGGCCCCGAGGAGTCTTGGCAGCTGCTGATGGAGTCGCCCGACGTGCCGATCATGATCCTCACCGGACACCACGGCTCATGGGAAGTCGCCGTCTCCATCATCTCCTTCACGCGCCCCATGATCGCCGTCGCACGCAAGATGAACAACCCCTTCGTCGAGAGATTCTTGAAAGCGCACCACTTCCGGGGCCAGATCACGATCGTGCCGAAGAAGCTCGGCTTCTCGGCCGGCGTCCTGCGACTGTGGCGCGAGCAAAAAGCCGCGATGACGCTCGTCATGGACCAGCACGCGGGGCCTAAGCACGGCGTGGTCGTCGATTTCATGGGCCGCCCAGCCAGCACGCACACGTCGCCCGCCCGCTTGCACCTGAAGACCGGCGCGCCCATCCTGGCCGGCTCGTTCGTGCGCGTAGGCGCTTTTCAATATAAGATGGTCACGGGCTCGCCGATCCGCTTCACCCCGACCGGAGACCGGGACAAAGACACAGCCGACCTCCTCGCCGAAATCAACCGTCGCCTCGAAGATGCAATTCGCCAGTACCCCGAACAGTACCTCTGGGCCCACAAACGGTGGCGGGTGTAAAAAAGAACGGCGGATAAAAGCTTTCGCCTTTACCCGCCGCCAGGGAGGACATATATATTTGATGCAGCCGTACAGGGGGGAACCTGTATCCGCGCTCACGGGGGAGGTGGCGCGGTAGACTGCACTGTTCGGCAACCTGGGGGAGGTTGCTTGAACGGGTGTATATTACGATAAGCACCTACGGTTTGTCAATGGGGGTTGAAAGAAAAAAATAGAAATGGTCAAAAAGCCAATAAATGCTGGCTTTCTGTCGCCCAAACGCCCGTCCCTAGCAAAATGAGCCTGCAACGGCGCCCTGCATACAGTTGTACCGACAATTATCGCGCACAAAGCCGTTTTCCACCGTATTCACTTGACGCTAACCCGGCGATTGCCGATAATACGGCGGCTTCAACGAGAAACAAGGAGTATTACGCATGAAAATCAAAGCTAAAGAGACTGTTAAGAAGGCCGTGGCCGCCCCCGCCGTAATCAAGACGAGCACACTGAAGCCGGTTGTGAAAAAGATGGCCCCCAAGACCCAACGCGTCACGTTTAGCGTCCGCGCCGAACCCGGAAGTAAGGTTTACCTCGCCGGCAGCTTCAACAACTGGGATCCGACCGTCAAGGAAATGTCCGACAAGAAGGGCGAGGGCATCTTCACCGCGACGCTCATCCTGCCGGCTGGCGCCCACCAGTACAAGTTCGTGATCGACGGCACGTGGTGCGCCGACCCCGAGTGCGCCGACTGGGTTCAGAACGACCACGGCACGCTGAACAGCGTCAAGCACGTCAGTTAACCCAAAAGCCAGGAGCGGCTATGCCCACTGCCCTCCCCCGTCTGGCCCTCACGCTCGGCGACTGCGCCGGCGTCGGGCCGGAGTTGGTGTTAAGAGCATTGGCCTCTCCCGCTGTTGCCGAATGCTGCCAGTTGCAGGTTCACGGCAACCTGCGCCTCTTGGAGCGCGTCTCGGACAGGGCGGGCGTCCGTTTGCCCGACACGTTTGACGTGCAGGGCCGCGGGCCGCCGAGCGCGCCGTCGAGCCGGCACGTCCTCTACGACGGCCCGTTCGAGGAAGCCTGCTCGCTCCGTCCCGGCGCCGTGCAGGCTTCTTGCGGCAGGCAGGCCTTCGCCTGGATAGCCTCGGCCGTGAGGGACATCCAAGACGGCCGGGCAGACGCCCTCGTCACGGCCCCCCTCAACAAAGAGTCGCTGCGTTTGGCAGGCGTGCCCTACCCCGGCCACACCGAGATGCTAGCAGACCTCACCGGCACGCCCGCCCCCTGCATGGCCTTTCATTCGCCGGGCCTCTTCCTCAGCCTCGCGACCATTCACGAGGCGCTCGCCAACGTGCCACGCCTGCTCACCGCGCCAAGCCTTTTGCGCACGATCCGCCTCACCCATGCCGCCTGCCAGGGCTTCGGCACGCCCGCCCCCCGGCTCGGCATACTCGCGCTCAACCCCCACGCAGGCGAGCACGGGCTTTTCGGCGGCGAGGAAGCCCGCGCGATCCTGCCCGCGATCGAACAGGCCCGCGCGGACGGCATCGACGCCTGCGGGCCGCTTGTGCCCGACACCGCCTTCACGTGGCTCGCCTCGCGCCCGGCATGCCCCCCTTACGACGCCTATGTGGCCATGTACCACGACCAGGGCCTCATCCCCTTTAAGATGGTCGCGTTCGACACGGGCGTGAATGTCACGCTCGGGCTTCCCCTCATCCGCACCTCGCCGGACCACGGCACGGCCTTCGACATCGCCTGGCAGGGAAAAGCCTCGCCGAGCAGCCTCTTCAGCGCCATCACGCTTGCCGCCCAGCTGGCACGCAAAGGCAAGTAGCGCTCGATGCGCTTGCTTTGCGTGCGCAACCGTATTACCCTGTAAGCGATCCTCCCCCCATGACTGTCCAACCCACAACCGCGCCAGCCGCCGAGCCAGCCGACACCGTGACCGGCACGGTTGAGTCCATCGTCTACCGAAACGACGAGACGGGCTACACCGTCTGCACGATCAAAACGCAGGGCGGCATCCGTAAGCGCGAAGAGTTCGTCACCATTGTCGGCACCTGCGCGGCGATGTGGGAGGGCGAGGAGCTTCACGCCGAGGGCCAGTGGAACCTCCACCCCTCGCACGGCCGCCAGTTTCAGGCCAAGGCCATCA
>CAYLUN010000066.1:0-32231 GCA_964386865.1 uncultured Lentisphaeraceae bacterium
GCGTCGCCGGCGAAGGCGTCCATGGCCGCCCAGAGGTACTGGGTGGTGCCGTTCGCCTTCAGAAGTTCGACGTAATAGGCGATGCGGTCGAACGTGCCGGTAAAGCTACTCTGGTTAATGCGGTAGAAGTCGGCCGTGGCGTTGAAATTGCCCTTTTCGGGGATGTCGAGCGCATAGACCAGTTCGTAGCCGCTAGCGAGCGAACCGACGTTCGCGGCGACTTCCGCCGGCACTCCGGCCGCGGCGACGGTCAGCGTGGTGCCGGCCGGTACAGGGTTGGCTGCGAGGTCGCGGACGCCGCTGACGGAGAGCGTGAGCGTGGCCCCCGCAGGTTGCTCGGTCGTGGTCAGATAGACGATCTTCTTGTCCGAAGAGAGCGTCGCCCCCAGCACCTCCACGCCGTAGTTCAGCGCGAAGCGGCTGCCGTCGATGGAGGAGGGCGCGAGCGTTTCGTCGAATGCGACCGTGACCAGCCGGCGCGTCATGCCGGCTTGCGCGGAGAGCGGCTTCGGCGGGATCCGGTCGGCGGACGGGTCGCACAGCACCAGCACCTGGAGCGACTTGATGCTGTAGGCGCTCGCGGCGTTGGTGGTGGTAAAGGTGTAGTCGGGTTGGGCGCCTTCACTGGCGGGCTGGTTGCCGATGCCGATTTCCAGCGAGGCGTTGGCGTTCCAGTGGTTGATCGCGAAGAGGACTTGCGACGCGCCGTAGTTGTGCACCTGCATGCAGGAGTAGGACCCGCTGAAGCTGCACTGGTCGCCGAAGTCGAAGGTGCTGGCGCTGGCGTTCGGGATACTCTTCGCGTTAGGGTTGCTGTAATCGTAGGGCCAGAACTCCAGGTTGCCGGTCATGATGCCCGTGCCGGTCGTCACGCCCGGCACGTTACAGACGACGTTCATGTTCGTGACGTAGCGCTGGTAAAGCGCCCCGGAAGGGAGCGTGGGTAGGCCCAGCTTGTCGGCCCGGTTGGTGAAGGTGTCCATGGAGACCCACAGGTACTTCAGCGCCCCGCCCGTCTTCTGGAGCTCAATATAGTAGGCGACGCGGCTGAAGGGGCCAACGAGCGCCGTGTTATTGGTCGAATAGGCCGGGGCGCTGGTCGCATAGTCAGCGGTGTTGGGCAGGTCGAGCGCGTAGACCAGCGTGTAGTTGGTGGATTCGGGGACGTGGAGCGCGTAGCCGCGGGGGATGTAGCCGTAGAACGAAAGGGTGCTGTCGGCCGCGATCACCAGGCCCTCTGGCACGGTCTCGTCAGTCACGTTGTTGACGGTGATGGTGTATTGGGTGCCCTCGCCCTGAAGGCTTGTCGTCAAGGTGACGGTCCGGTGGTCGCCGCTGAGCGCCGCGGCGGACACGCCGAGCCCACCGCTGAGGGCGTAGTTGGCGATGTTAGTCGCGGTCGCGGGGGACATCGCCTTGCTGAACACGACGCTTACGTGCAGGCTGTCGGTCGCGCCGGAGGCGCTCACAAGTGTCGGCGCACTGGCCGAGTCAAACGTCACCTGGCTGTCGCCGGGAATGGCCAGCGCGCTCGGCGCGGTCTCGTCCTGGATGCCGTTCATCGTCACGGTGTACGTCGTCTGCGCGGCCTGCAGGGAGGTCGCCAGCGTGACGACACGATGGTTGGCGCTGAGGGAGGCCGAGCTGAAGGTCAGCCCGTTGTTGGCGGCGTAGTTGGCGAGGTTGGTGGCGGTGTCGGGCGAAACGGCTTTGTTGAAGCTGACCGTGGCCAGTTGGCGGTTGGTGCTGTTGCCGAGGCCGCGGATAGGGGCCGGCAGGTTGGCGACCACGTTGGTGCCGATGATGTTGGTGATGGCCGGAAGCCAGGCGTTGGCCATCTTGGCGTAGCCGCCGGCGTTGGGATGGAGTCCGTCTCCCATATCCGTCAGTTCGAGATAGGCGTGCATGTCGAGGTAGGTCACATTGCGTCCGAGCGCAACCTGGTTCGAGACAACCTGCGGCACATAGGGGTTGAAGTAATTGGTGATCGCGGTGTAGCTGGTGCCGGTCCGCTTCATGAGCGAGGTGACGACGATCTTGGCGCTGGGCTGGCAGCGTGCGATGCGGTCGATGAGCGCCTCGAGCCGGACGTAGGCGTTGGTGAAGGCCGTGCCGCCGCCGGAGTCGTTGGTGCCGATGTGGAGCAGCACCACGTGCGGGTCTTCAATGGTCTCGAACCAGCCGTACATGTTCTCGTAGAGGCCGACGGACGGGTCGGAGATGCGCCACCCGCCGTGGCCCTCGTGGTTAATCTCAGGCAGGTCGGCAGAGGCGTTTCCAGTCACGCTTCCGATATAGTCGACATTGTATTCCGCGTTGGTCAGCATGTGGTAGAGCGGCGCGCGATAGCCGCCCAAGACCGGCGAGCCATAGGTGATCGAGTCGCCCAGCGGCATGATGCGTATGGGCGGGGGTAGCGCAACCGTTGACGAGGCGATAAGCAGACCGGCGAGAACAACACCCAGGGGCCGTGAGATAGACATGACCAACTCCGCTGTCAGGATGCGTTCCGCCCGCTTCGAGAATACATCTTAGTAAAAAAATGAAGGTGTGATAATACTCAACACGAGCCGCGGCGACAAGCTAAATGCCTGCTTGTGTCGGGGGGCGCGACTATCGGCGCCGGGCCACCGCAGCAACCGGCGCCACGGCGCATTAACTGCGCCGTCCCTCTTCTACTCCAAGCGTAGCACCGTGCCGAGCGGGTAGACGGTCAGCGTCGCGCTTTGGCTGACCGTATAGCGCGTGCCGTCTCCGAAGGCTAGAACGTCATAGACTCCGCCGTCGCCGAGGTCGGCGGGGTCGAAGGCGAGGCTGGACGTCGTTGCGCCGTCGATCGGTAGCCCGTTCCTGCGCCACTGGTAGCGCGTTGCAGCTGGCGCGTAGACGGTGAACCGTGCGCTCGTGCCGCTCAGGATCGCCTGCGAGCGCGGGTGATCCCAGATCGCGGGCTGCGCGCCCGTCTCCGCCGTGGCGACCGGCGCCCCGAACCTAGCGAGCACGTAAATGTTCTTGTTGGAGAACGTGTTTGCGTTGTAGTTAAAGGTCCAGTCCGGATCCTGCGTGCCGTCGGGCTGTTTGAAGACGGTATTGTTGCCGAGGCCGAGGCTGGGCGTGCGGTTGTTTGCGCCGAAGCTGCACATCGAGAGGATCGTGTGGCTCTGCAGATAGTTGTGAACCTGCATGGAGCCGTGTCCGGCCGACGTCGCGTTCGCGCTGCCGTCGCCGAAGTCGAAGACGTTTGTCCCGTTCAGCTTGCTGAACGCGTTCGGGATGTTGAGTGTGTTGTCCTGGCCGTAGTTGCTGGGCCAGAACTCGATGTTGCCGGAGGCGATGCCCACGCCGGTGGTGACCGTCACGTTCGCGACGTTCTCCGAGGCGTAGACGTTCATGTTGCTGACGTACCGCTGCCACATCGTGGCGCGGTCGGCCGTCGGCACGCCGATCTTCGAAACGTCGTGCGTGAAGCCGTCCATCGAGACGTAGGCCCACTGGTAGACGTTGTTGGTGCCGCGCAGCTCCATGCAGTAAGCGACGCGGTCGATGGCCTGGGTGCGAGCGAAGAGGGTGGTGTCGAGCGCGTAGCTGGCGCCGTACTGGTAGTTTACGGTGTTGCCGACGGCGAGTTGCTGGACTAGCTCGTAGTCTGCCGACTCCGGGACGCCGCTCAGGACCGAAGGCAGGGCGGCGGCCGGGGCCGTGAATGCAGCGCGCGAGTACAGGGGGAGCGCGTTCGCGGACGGGGAGGCGTCGCGGACATGGCTGATCGTCAGGGTGTAGTCCAGTCCAGCCGTCATCGTCGTGGTGTCGAGCAGGATCACTTTCTTGTTGGCGAGCAAGGTCGCGCCGGTCACCGTGACACCGTTGTTGATCGTGAAGTAGGAGGCTGTGGCGGCGTCCGCCGCAAGGGCCTCGCTGAACACGACGGAAACCTTGCTGAGCGTGCGCGAGGCGGAGGCGCTGACCACCCACGGGCGAACGGCGTCGCGCTTGACGCCCGGCAGAACGAAGACGTGCAGGCGGCGGTAGTCGTACTGGTCGGCGTTATCGCGGAACGTCCAGTCGGGTTCGCCGGCAGGGCTCTTGCCGATGCCGACGCAAAGTTTGGCGCTCAGGTTGTTGAAATTGTTGATCGCGAACACGGGCTGCAGGGCGCCGTAGTTGTGAACCTGCATGGAGCCGTAGCCGTTGCCGGTGTTGCCGCCGCCGTCGCCGAAGTCGAAGGCGGTCGTGCTGGCGCCGGGAATGGCAGAGTCGTTGCCGCCGCCGTAGTTGGAGGGCCAGAACTCGATGTTGCCGCCGGCGAGGCTGGTGCCGTTCGAGACGCCAGCGACGTTGGAGAAGACGTCGAGGTCGTTCACGGTCTGCCGGAAATGGGTGCCGTTGGTGGGCACCGCGAGCCTGCGCGCGTCGGTGGTGAAGGCGTCCATCGAGGTCCAGACGAACTGCGTGCTCGTCGAGCCGGTCGGCACCAGCGCGAGGTAGTAGCCGACGCGCGAGAAGGTGCTCGGCAGAGAACCGTTGGTGTAGTTGTTGGCGAGGTAGTAGCTGGGCGAACTGCTCCAGAAGTTGCCTTGGACCGGCAGGTCGACGGTGTAGGCGAGCTGGTAGCCTTCGGCCAGCGGCACGTCGGCGGCGACCTCGGGCGGCAGCGCGGGCGTGGCTGTCGGGCGGACCAGCACGTGCAGGAGCCGCCGCGTGAAGGTGCCGGCGTTGTACGTGAACGTCCAGTCCGGGTCGCTGACTGCGCCGGGGCGGCTGCCGATGCCGAGCCCGATCACATTGTTGTCGGTGCCGAAGTGGTTGACGGCGAAGACGGTCTGCGTGGCGAGGTAGTTGTGCACCTGCATGCAGCCGTGGCCCGCGCCGGTGTTGGCGCCGCGGTCATCGCCGAAGTCACAGGCTGCGGCGCTCGCGCCGGGAATGCCCTTGGCGTTGCCGGCGGCGTAGTTGCTGGCCCAGAACTCGACGTTGCCCGCCGCGTAATCGGTGCCGTTGCTGACGCCGGCGACGTTGGACTTCACCACGAGGTTACTGACGTACTGCTGGAAGACGGCGCCCGTGGCGTTGACGGGCAGCCCGATCTTCGAGGCGTCTGAGGTGAAGGCGTCCATCGACGTCCAGACGTATTGGGCGGAGCCGGACGGGGTCTTGGTCTCGAGGTAGTAGGCGATGCGGTCGTACTTGTAGGGCAGGTTACTCTGGTTGTAGAGGTAGAAATCAGGGTTGCTGTTGAAGGTTGCGACAACCGGGATTTCAAGGGTGTAGACGAGCTGGTAGCCGTCGGCGAGCTGGCCGGCGTTCGTGCCGACGTTGGAGACGATCTCGGGCGGCAGCGCCGGGGCCGAGACCGCGACGGTCGTGCCGGCGGGCACAGCGTTGGCGTTGGGCGAGGTGTCGCGGACATTCCGGATCGACAGCGTGAGCGTGGTGCTGGCCGGCAGGCGCGTCGTGAGCAGGTCGACCGTGCGCTGGTCGGCGCGCAGCGTGGCGCGGAGCACGGAAACGCCGCTGTCGAGCGCGAAGCCGGAGGGAGTGACGGTGGTGCTGGCGAGCGGCTCGTCGAACGTGACGACGATCAGGTCGCGGGCGATACCGGCGACGGCCGAAAGCACGGCCGGCGGCGTCGTATCACCGGTGTTGCGCTTGACCAGCACCTGGAGCGTCTTGACGGAGTAGGCCGTGCCGTTGTTGGAGAAGGTCCAGTCCGGGTTGTCCGCCGGATTGTTGCCGATACCGATCTCAAGCGGCCCGCCGGTGTTCCAGTGGTTGAGGGCGAAGAGCGTCTGCGCCGCCCCGTAGTTGTGTACCTGCATGGAGCCGTAGTCGCTGCTAAAATCGCACCGGTCGCCGAAGTCGAACGTTCCTTCGCTGGCGCCGGGAACCCCTTTGCCATTCACGTTGGCGTAGTTGAACGGCCAGAACTCGATGTTGCCGGTGGCGATGCCGGTGCCCGTGACGACGCCGGGCACGTTGCAAAAAACGTTCATGTTGGCTACGTAGCGCTGAAAGACCGCGTCTGCTGCGAGGGTCGGGATGCCGAGCTTGTCGGCGCGGTTGGTGAAGGCGTCCATCGAGACCCACACATATTGCAGGTTCTCGCCGGCCTTCTGAAGCTCGAGGTAGTAGGCGACTCGGCTGAACGAGCCGATGTAAGGGGCGTTAGTCACGGAGTAGGCGACGCCCGCGCTCGCGAAGCTCGGGAAGGAGGGCAGGTCGACGGAGTAGACGAGCGTGTAATCGGACGCCTCGGTCACGAAGTTGGTGTACCCGCGCGGGGAGGGGGATACAAAGGCGACCGTGCTGTTAGCGGCCACAGCCAGCGGGGTCGGGCTGGAGAGGTCAGTGACGTTGTTGACCGTCAGCGTGTAGGTGGCGCTCGCGGTCTGTGGGCTCGTCGTGAAGGTGACGGTTCGCTGGTCGGTGCTGAGCGCGGCGGCGGAAAGGCTCAGGTCGCCATCCGCCGCGTAGTTCGCGAGGTTGGTGGCTGAGCCGGGGTCGACCGGCTTACTGAAGGTCAGGGAGGCGTGGGTACGGTCGTAGTTGCCGGCGGCGCGGGCGAGGCCGGGGGGCAGGGTGTCGCCGACGGGCGTAACCACGTTGGTGATCGCGGGCAGCCAGGCGGCGGCCATCTTGACGTAGCCCGTGGAGTTCGGGTGCAGGTTGTCGTACATGTCGGCCAGCTCGAGGTGAGCGTGCATATCAAGGAAGGTAACGCGGCGTCCGAGAGCCTGCTGTCCGGCCACCTTGCCGGGAACGAACGGGTTAAAATAGTTCGTGATATTGGTGTAGTTGGGCGGGAGCCGCTTCATCAGGGTGGTCACGACGATGTGCGCGTACGGGCGCTTGGCAGCTATCTTGGTCACGAGCGCGTCGAGCTGGTCGATACGGTTGGCGAAGTCACCCGCGCCGGAGTCGTTGGTGCCGATGTGGAGCAGGATCAAGTCAGGGTCGCTGACAGAGTCCAGGAAGCCGATGACGCTGTCGTCGATCTGACCGATCGTCCAGCCTCCATGGCCTTGGTGGTCGGGGTCGAGCCCCGCCGCGCTGTTCCCGGTTTGTGTGCCCACGAAATCGACCGTGTAACCGGCGTTGGTGAGGGCCGCGTAGAGGGGCAGGCGGTAGCCGCCGGGCGTGCTGGAGCCGTAGGTGATGGAATCGCCGAGCGGCATAATCCGTATCGGTGGTGTCTGCGCGCTCACGGTGAGCGCGAAAAGCCCGACGACGGCGGCGGTACTGAGGTGAACGGTGAGACGCGACTTCCTGTTCATTTGAGGCGCACTCCTTTCAGCACGACAAGCACGTTTAGATCAGGGAGAAACCGATACCAAATTTAGTATCAGTCTAATTTTAGGTTCGGTCAATAGCAAGGACAAAGGTAATCGGTTGGTCGCGTCGGGTGTCAGAAAAGCGACAGCGGCTTTAAGCCGCGCATGTTACACGGGCGAGGGCACCCGTGCTCCCGGTGATGTCACGCTCTGACACACACACCGCAGGGCCTTGCGGAGACGCCTGGCCACTACAGACTTGTTGGCGGGCGGCGGAGGCGGTAGACTGTAGGGCATGAAAGCAGCAGAGGCGCAGTGCCACGGGGGGCGGGAGGCGGCCGGCGAGAAGGTGTATCCCGCTGAGTTCCACTTCAGGATCATCGTCGAGGCGCAGGTCTCGAGCGACGAGGCGCTGCGCGGCGCGATCGCGGCGTATCGTGTCACGACCCCCCTGGCCCCTTCGCGCGTGTCGTCGGGCGCCGACCGCTACAAGTCGTACAGCGTCTCGATCGAGCTGCGGAGCCGTTCGGAGATGGTCGCGTTCGACGAGGGGGTCAGGCGTGTGCCTGGCGTTCGGATGATCATATAGGAGCGTGATGGCTGAAGTCGTACTCGAGAACCTCGGCAAGCGCTACGAGGGCGGCGCTTGGGCGGTTGAAAACCTCTGCCTTCGGGTTGCCGATGGGGAGTTCCTCGTGCTTGTCGGGCCGTCAGGCTGCGGCAAGTCGACGACCTTGCGCATGGTCGCCGGCCTCGAGGACATCTCGGCCGGCAGCGTGAGCATCGGCGGCAAGCGCGTGAACGACTCGCCGCCGAAAGACCGCGACATCGCGATGGTCTTCCAGAACTACGCGCTCTACCCGCACATGACGGTGTACGAGAATCTGGCGTTCGCTTTGAAGCTCAGGCGGATGCCGCGCGCGGAGATCGAGGCGCGCGTCCGCGAGGCGGCGGAGATCCTCGGCCTGGGCGAACTCCTTCGGCGCCTCCCCAAACAGCTTTCCGGCGGGCAGCGCCAGCGCGTCGCCGTGGGCCGGGCGATCGTGCGCAAGCCGAAGGTGTTCCTGTTCGACGAGCCGCTCTCGAACCTGGACGCGCGGATGCGGGCTGAAATGCGAGGCGAGATCATCCGCTTGCACCGCCGGCTGGGGGCGACGATGATCTACGTGACGCACGATCAGGTGGAGGCCATGACCATGGGGGATCGCGTCGTGGTGATGGACCGGGGGCGCATCCAGCAGGCCGCGCGCCCCATGGACATGTATCGCCGGCCGGACAATCTGTTCGTCGCGGGCTTTATCGGCACGCCCCCGATGAATCTCCTGCGGGGGACGTTCGCGCGTGACGCCTGTGGCGCGTGGCGGTTCGCATGCGGGGCGCTAGGCTGTCTGCCTGTGGCGGACGGCGCAGGGGACGCGCTGGGCCGGCTGGCCGGGCGCGAGACGGTTCTGGGGTTCAGGCCGGAGGCCCTCGGCGCGGGCGGGCGCGGCGCGGCCGGTCAGGTGTGCGGAACGGTGGACGTGGTCGAGCCGATGGGGGCTGAGACGTTTGTCCACCTGGTGATGGCCGATGGCGCGCGGCTGGTGGCGCGGCTGGGAGCGGAGTGCGCGCTCGCGCTCGGCGCGACCGTCACGCTTTCGCTCGACCTTGCGCAGGTGCACTACTTCGACGGCGCGACCGGCCTGCGGGTCGCGCTGGACGCCGCGGCGGCGAAGGAGCTTGGAACATGAGCAGCATCGGCATTTTCGGAGGCTCTTTCAACCCGATTCACCTGGGGCACCTGCTTGCCGGGCGTGCCGCGGCGGAAGCGTTCGGGCTCGACCGGATCCTGCTGCTCCCGTGCAGCGTGTCTCCGTTTAAGCGGGAGGCCAAAGATCTTGCGTCGGGGGAGGACCGCATGGAGATGATACGCTTGAGCGTGGCGGGCGATCCGCTGTACGAGCCGTGCGGGCTCGACCTTGAGCGCGGGGGCGTGTCTTACGCAGTGGAGACGGTGCGGGCGCTGCGCGCGAAGTTTCCGAACGACCGGCTCTCGTTCATCGTGGGCATGGACTCGCTGCGCGAGCTGAGCCATTGGCACAAGGTCGACGAGATGCTCGCGCTGTGCGAGGTGATCACGCTTTGCCGGCCCGGGGTTGACACGCCGGCTGGAGAAAGCGATTTGGCTTTTCCTGACGCGGTGCGCCGGAGGCTTCTGGCGAACGTGGTGCGGGGCCGACTCTGCGATATTTCCGCATCCGAGGTTAGGAGAAGAATTGCGGAAGGCAAGCCGATCCGGTATCTTGTTCGTTCTGCCGTCGAGGCCTATATCCGGGCCCGGAGGCTCTATGTCTAACGGAAGGAGCAACAAACATTAACTCGCAACAACTAGCGACTGAGGCCGCGCTGGCTTTGGACGCCAAGCTGGCGCAGGACATTCGCGTCTTTGACGTGCGCGGTCTTTCGTCCGTGACGGACTTCTATATTGTCGCGACCGGAACGTCCGCGCCGCACCTGAAGGCGTTGATCGGCGAAACGCAGCGCCACATGAAGGATCTCGGCGTCGCGTGGTCGCGCACATCCGGCGACCCGGACAGCGGGTGGGTCGTGGTGGATTTTGTGCACGCGGTCGTTCACGTGTTTTCGACCGAGGCCCGCGCGTACTATGCGATCGAGAAGCTCTGGGCTACAGCCAAAGAGCTTCCGACCCCTCGTGCGTAAAGAACGCCTCCTCGTCGAGCCCTTGGATGTCGAGCAGGCGAGTGGCGAACTCGCTGGCTCCGCCAGCGGGCGTGGCCGCGGTCTGAGGCGCTCCGAGATCCAGGAGGAGGTTCACGGTCTGCGCGTGGCGGCCGGCCCGCAGCGCGAGGTGCGTGTGAACCGCGGTCGCGGCCAGCATGGCGAGCGCCGCGGCAGCCGCGACGGCGCGTAGGAGCGGGGCAAAGTGAAGGCGGAAGCGGCGCCGCATGGCGTGCCGCGCCGCCTCGTCGCGAATGGCTTGTAGGGCGCGCTGGGAAGGCCCTCCGATTTGCTGGAAGCCGTCGTTGACGAGGGGCTTCAGCCACGTCAGATCCCGCTCAAGGTCGCCGTCAGGGCTTTTTTTCTCGTTCATGGTCATCGCTCCTCGGCAAGCGCCTTTTTCAATTTCGTCATCGCGTCGTGCATGCGTCCTAGCGCGGTGTTCAGCGGTATGTTCAGGGTCTCCGCGATCTCCCCGAACGGCAGGTCGCCCTGAACGCGCAGCAAAAACACTTCGCGCTGCACCTCCGGCAGTTTTGCGACCGCTCGCATCACGCGCCTCGTCAGGTCTTCTCGCTCGACGCGAACGGCTGGCCCGCAATCGGTCGACATCAGCTGATCCAACAGCGGCTGGTCGTCTTCGCTCTCGACCGCGTCGAGGCTGATATCCGGCTTCCGCTTGCGGCGGAAATCGATAACCAGATTACGGGCGATCTTCCACAGCCAAGCCTTGAAGGAGACGTCGTTGAAGCGCCCCGCGTGCCGTATCACTCGAAACCATAGATCCTGAAAGAGGTCTTCCGCATCGGCACGGTTACCGGTCATGCCGACAAACCACGGAAACAGGGCCTGCTTGTACCTCGCCACAAGCTGATCAAGCGCCGAGGCGTCACCTTTCGAGAAAGCGCTGAGCAGGTCGGCGTCGCTGGTCGTGTCATCTGTCGTTTCGTGTCTCACAATAAAAAACGAATGTCGTTGCTCTTTATTGGCCAGATTCTTATGATTTTCGGCGCGGGATACAAGCAGGAAGTTTGAGAACGCCAGAAAATTGTCGAGAGGGAGATGCTGATGCTTGCTGGACAGGAGTGTAGGGCGGGATGGCTGGGGCTTTTTGCTGCGGCTTTGGCGGCATGTTCGGGCTGCCTGAGCCTGCCGGTCGCGCGCGATTCTGACCGCGCCGTGCAGTGCAGGCGCGACCTCAAGCAGGCTGAGCGGTTGAGGGGGCTGCCGCTCACGCGCGAGGTGGGCATCGGGCGGGAGTCGCCGGCTGAGCTGCGGGCGGCGCTCACGAAGGAGCTGGAGAAGGCGGAGAACCGCGCCTTTCTGAAGGACACCGACGTCTTATTGAAGGAGCTGAGGGTGCTGAAGCCTGCGGACGACCTGAACGCCATCTACCTGAATTTGATGACGGAGCAAGTTGCGGCTTACTACGACCCTGAAGCGAAGCGCGTGGCCTATGTGGAGGGCAATGGGGGGGCGGAAACGAACAGCGCGGCCTTCCCGGGCATGGAGCGCTTTGTGTATGTGCACGAGTTCTGCCACGCCGTCGAGGACAGCCATTTCGATCTGGACCGTCTCGCGAAGGAGTCGATGAGCGACTTCGATCGCAATTTGGCGCTGACGTCGCTCGTGGAGGGGGACGCGGTTTTGGTGGGGCTGGATAGCGTGTTCGCGGAGCTGCCGGTCAATACGGCGACGCCGCTGGGCGGGCTCGTTGTCGGCCTGATGGGGCAGCTGGACATCTCTGACGCCATGGAGAAGGAAATGGGGGGGTGCCCCGCATTCTTAGCTGGCACGCTGGTTCGGCCTTACTTGGACGGCGGAGTCTTTGTGAACCGGATGCGGCGGGAGGCGGGGTGGGGGCGGGTCGACGAGGCCTACCGGGAGCGGGTGCCCGTGACCACGGCGGAGATCCTGTACCCTGAGCGTCGCTATTTGAGGCCTTTCCGCGCGGTCCGATTGCGGCCTGCGCCCGCGGCGTTTGGGTGTGCGGTTGGGTCTGTCGCGACGAATACGCTGGGTGCGATGGGCATGGCGCTGTGGCTGAGCGGCGAGGAGTCGAAGGCGGCGGGGGACTTCGGCTTTCTCAAAGGCTGGATGGGGGATCGTCTGTTCCTGGTGCGCGACAGCGCCGGAGGCGTGGCGGAGACCGTCTGGCTGAGCTGCTGGGATCGTCCTTACCTCGCTTGGGAGTTCGCCCGGCACGCGAGACGGCGGCTTCAGGAGACTTTCGGCTCTGCGCCGTGGACCGTGAAGCGCGAAGGAAAATTGGTCGCGATTGTCTGGGCGGGCCGCGACGGAGCGTCGCTGACGCAGGCCGAATGCGAGAAGCGCGCGAATATGGTTCTGGCGGCGACGGCGATCGAACCGGATAAGGATTTTCCGAACGGGCACGTATCGGCGCTGAACGACTTGCCCTGGCCTTTGAGGTTCCCTCGCTACGAGGGGTACTCGGGCGGAATGGAGGTGCTGGGCGGACATGCGGTAGACGTGTGTGTGGGCTCCTGTTTCTCAAGGTTCAATATCGCGGATGGCCTGCTGGTGAGGGCGGAGTCGAACCCTGACCGGCACTATTACGGGTTGTGCGGCGGGATGGTGCGGCATGTTCGGGATGAGCGTTCGGCGTTTACATTTTGGAAGATACCGCTGCTGGCTGCGTGGTTCAGCCGGAAAGACGAGACAGGCGAGAAATATCGTTGGCGCGTGTTGTGGGGGCTGGCGGCTTACGGAGATGAACGCTCCGCTCACATTTTGCTGATGCCGGTGTGGCACGCCGAAAAGAATAAGTAAGTGGCGCAACAAGTACGCGGCCTAGGTACAAATACGGGTTGCGCCGTAACGTCGCATAATATAGGTTATGACAAGTAATGTCGGGCTATGGAGTCGATCGCTCTTTTCGAACCTTGGCCGCCAGTTCCTCGAAACGAGGCAGCGTATAGGCGTAAAACGTCTTCCAGCCCGCGCACAGGTAGCTCAGCGCAGACGCCGCGCCAGCCGTATGACCCACCCGGTTCTTCGGGCAATCACCCGCGCACAGGGCGAAATAGTCGCACGACGAACACGCCGCATGCGTCCTCCTTTTCCGCTCGCCAAAGCTCTTAAATCGCTCGCCCTCAGCCAGTTCCTCCCACGTATCCGTAAGGACGTTGCCAAGCCTCAGCTCCGGCAAGACGTGAAAGTCGCACGGATAGACGTCGCCGTTGTACTCCACGACAAAATACTGACGGCAGTCGAGGCCCGCGGTGCAACAGATGTCGCGGCCGGTCACGAGCTTCGCTAGAATCGTGTCGAACAGCCTCACCGACACCTTGCGCGTGTCGCTCCCGTACCACCGGTCAAAAATTGCGCACAGAAAGCTCCCCCACTCGGCTGGCTCGACACAGTAGGGGGCTGCCCTCCCCTGCCCGTCCAGTTCCACGCACTCGATGAACTGCACAAACGACGCCCCCACCACACCCACCAGGTAGTCGTAGACCTCTACAGGATGCCTGACGTTGTGCTTGCTCACCAGAGCCAGAAGATTAAACTCCGCGCCGTTGCGCTTCAAGCACGCGATGCCGTCCAACACCTTGCGGTGCGAACCGCCTCCGCTCAGATCCACGCGCGCCGCGTCGTGAAGCGCCTCAGGGCCATCCAGGCTCACGCCCGTCAGAAACCGGCACGCCCGAAACTGGCGCGCCAGCCGATCCGACAACAGCGTGCCGTTTGTCTGCACCGCGTTGGACACGTTCGCGCCACGCCGCGCATACGCCAGCTGCAGATCGGTGACGCGCTCGTAGAACGCCCCCCCCATCAGCAGCGGCTCGCCGCCCTGCCACACGAACGAGTAGACGGGCTGCTCAGTCTCGAGATACGACCTCACCGTCCGCAGCAACACCTCGTCCGACATGCGGTGCGTGACCGCCTCCGGATAGAGCCCGCCACGGTCCAGATAAAAGCAGTACGGGCAGCGCAGGTTGCAGTCAGCCGACGCCGGCTTGATCAAGAGCGAGTAGTTCATGCCCCCCACCCCACTCACACCGCCATCATCCGAATCATTTCCTTCACGCGCTTTTCGAACGCCGCGTGGCTGAGCGACTCGAGCTTCTCAACGCTGAACCCCTCCACGCAGAAAGACGCCATGACGCTGGCGCAGATCAGCGCCTCACGCATGACCCGCTCCGTAACGCGGCCAGCCTGGGCCAAGTAGCCCATAAACGCGCCCGCGTACGTGTCGCCCGCGCCGGTCGGATCCTTGAGCTCGCGAACCGGATACGCCGGAACGATGAACACGCCCTTCTTCGAGAACAGCAGCGCCCCGTGCTCGCCCTTCTTCACAAGCACATACGAGGGCCCCATTTTCAGCAGCGCGTCCGCGCAGTCGCGCAGGTTCCACTTGCCCGTCAGCAGCCGAGCTTCTCCGTCGTTCACCGTCAGCAGGTCAACCTGGCGGATCACCTTCTTCAGCGCCGGCCGCGCGATGTCGATCCACAGGTTCATCGTGTCCAGCGCCACGAAACGCGGGCTCTTCGCCTGCTTAAGCACGTGGAGCTGCAGCTCGGGCTGAATGTTGCCCAGCAGCACAAACGGCGCGCTGCGGTAAGCCTCCGGCAACACCGGCTGAAAGTCCGCGAACACGCCCAGCTCAGTCTTGAGCGTCGTCCGCTCGATCATGTTCTCGTCGTAGCGGCACGCCCAGCGGAACGTCGCCCCCGGCCGGCGCTGCACGCCGGACAGGTCGATCCCGAACGCCTCCCAGCGCTTGTCAAACGCCTTCGGGTAGTCAGCCCCCACCACCCCCACGGCGCCCACATGCTCGAAGAAGGACGCCGCGGCCGTCGCGAACGGCAGCGAGCCGCCCATTAGCTCCTTGCGGCTCGCCTCCCTCGTCTCGACGTCATCGATGCCGATCGAACCCACCATCCACACGCGCACCGCGCCTGCCTTGCTCTTCTTCATGCCTGCCTCCCTTTTCACTGGCCGAGCTGCCGCATCAGCGCCTCAAACGCCAGCACATACCCGTAGCCGCCGAAACCCATGATCTGCCCCACGCACACGGGCGCCGTCAAGCTCTCGTGCCGGAACGACTCGCGCTTGTGCGTGTTGGACAGGTGAACCTCGACCGCGGGAAGGCCGCACGCGGAAAGCGCATCCCGCAGCGCCACGCTCGTATGCGTGTACGCGGCGGGGTTGATGATGATGCCATCGTACGCCCCGCGCGCCGCACCTATCGCGGCCACCAACTCGCCCTCGACGTCGCTCTGAAACGCCGACACCTGCGCGCCCCTCGCTTGCGCGAGCGCCTCCACTCGGCTCACAATGCTCGCCAACGTCTCCGAGCCATAGATGCCCGGCTCGCGCGTGCCCAGCAGCTTAAGGTTCGGACCATTCACCAGCAGAATCTTCACGACTATCCTCCTTGTCAGCGTCATCCTTTCGCGCCGCCCGGACAACCGTCAGGGACTCGCAGGGCACCACCAAAAAGCGCCCGTCCTTCGTGCGAACCGTCGCGCGCCCGCGCAGCACGTCGCGACCCACGACGAGCCCGTCCGCGCTCTCAGGCCCCGCGCAAGACACCACGCTTCCTGTCTCCGGCTGGCCTTCGCCCGCCTCGCGGTACTGCTCGTACTCGAACCGCAGGCAGCACTTCAGCCTGCCGCAGCTGCCGTTGATCGTAACCGGGTTCAGCGACATCTCCTGCGCCTTGGCCATGCGCACGTTCACGGCGTGAAACTGCTTCTGCCACGTGCAGCAGCAGACCTCGCGCCCGCAGGAGCCCAGGCAGCCAATCAGCGCCGCCTCATCGCGAACACCGACCTGCCAGAGATCCACGTGCGTCTTGAAATCGCGCTGGATCTGCCCGAGAAAACGCCGCAGATCCACCGACAGCTGAGCCGCGTACCGCAGGAAGAGGCGGTCCCTGCCGTAAGAAAACCGCGCGTAGAGCACCTTGACGTGCCCCTTTTCACGGCTGACCGAAACTTGAAACGCGTGCCTGGCTTTCTCTGCGAGAGCCGCGCCCTCGGCGAACCGGCCCTCATCCTCGGCCGCCCGCTTGCGCACCACCCGGAACGTTGGCGCCCGCTCGTTTCCGCCCTCGCCGATGCCATACAGGTCCAGCACCACGCCCACGTCCAAGCCGTAGTCAAGCTCCACCAGACACTCGTCGCCCGGCAAGAGCGCCAGCGACGCCGAGACCAGGCACTGGAACACGCCGTTCTCCGGCATCCTTATGCGCGCGACCGTTTGCATGCTACACCTGCTGTACTCCATGGTTCATTCGATCCAGCGCAACGGCCAGCAGCGTCTCTTCCGACAGGCTGCGCTCCATCTGCCGCCCGAGCTCTTCGACCGCGGTCACGTTGTAGATGGCCTGCGCCAGCGTGAGCCGCTCCGCGCGCTCCTTCAGCACCTGCAGCTTAGACTGGGTGTAAACGAGCGCATCGCCGCCGCCCGCCCTCAGCACGAAGAGGTCGCGGAACCAGCGCATCAGCGTCAGCAGGAAGTCCATCCGCATCTCGCGGTACCGCGCGCCCACCTTGGCGTCGAAGACCTCGTCGTCCTCGTCAACTTTGCTCTCGGCCTGCGACTCCTCCGTCACCGTCTGCTCGGCCTTCGCCTTGATGTCGGCCAGCACCGCGAATAGCATGTTCGACATCACCAGCCGCTCCAGACACTTGCCGTACAGAGGGCTCGCGAGCGTCTCGATCACCCGGCTCTTCCACGGCTCGCTCAGGTCGCGCACGTCGTCGAGGTCGATGCGCTGGCAGCGCGACACGATCGTCGGCAGCAGCTGCTGCGGCGCGTCGCTCAAGAGCAGGAACAGCGTCCTCTCCGGCGGCTCCTCCAGCGTCTTGAGGAACGCGTTGGCCGACGCGTCATTCAGCCGGTCCGCGCCGACCAGCACGCCCGCCTTCCACCCGCCGCCCAGCGACGTCTGCGAGATTTCGTTGAGCAGCTTCTCGCGAACCTGCTCGGCGCTAATGACGCGCGACTTCTTCTCCGGAAAAACCCAGTGCACGTCGGCCTCAATCCGCTCGGCCACGCGCCGGCAGCCCTCGCACGCGCCGCACGGCCCGTCGGCCGACTTGCAGAAGAGCGCCTGCAAGATGCGCACGGCGAGCTCCATGCCGATTCCGCGGATCGGCCCCACGATCAGGTAGCCGTGCGCGGGCCGGCCGGCCCGCAGCGCCCGCTGCACCATCTGGAACGTGTCGTTCAGTTGCATGGGTTCAACAGCCGCCCGAGGACGGCCTCCCGAATCTCCTGCTCCACAACATCCCGCTCGCGCTCCGAGTCGACCACGGCGAAGCGGCCCGGCTCTTCCCTCGCCAGCTCCAGAAAACCTTCGCGCAGGCGCACATGAAACGCGTCCGCTTCGCGCTCGATGCGGTCAGGCGCGGACAGCGTCTGCGCCACGCGATCGCGCAGCCGCGCCCGGCTGGTCTCAGGGCGCACGTCCAGCAGCACCGTCAAGTCCGGCTTTAGGCCCCCCGTCGCGAACGCGTTCGCCTCCCGCAAAGCCGCCAGGTCAAAGCCCCGGCCGAAGCCCTGATAGGCCAGCGTCGAGTCGTCGAAGCGGTCGCACAGCACCCATGTCCCGGCGTCCAGCGAAGGGCGGATGAGGCGCTCCACATGCTGCGCACGGCTGGCGAGAAAAAGCAGCACCTCCGCCCGGCCGACCGGCGCCTCGCCCGAGTGGTCGTGCTGCAGCAGGCCCCTGATCGCCTCGCCCGTGGGCGTGCCGCCGGGCTCGCGCGTGAGCGTTACCGCGACGCCCCGCCCGCGCAGAAACTCCGCCAGCAGGCGGATGTGCGTCGACTTTCCGCTGCCTTCGGGCCCTTCGAACGTAATGAATTTTCCGGTCGCCATACTAAAGCTTCTTGACCTTCTGGCCCTCTTTCGAGTCGCGGATCTCCCAGCCCTTCGCCGCCAGTTCGTCGCGGAGCCGGTCAGACTCCGCCCAGCTCTTGCCGGCGCGGGACGCAGCGCGCGCCTCGACCAGCGCCGCGATCTCTGCGGGCAGCGCGTCACCGCCGGTCGCCCGCCCGAACCGCACCACGCCCAGCACGCGGTCCATCTCGTCGAACGCCCGCAGCGCGGCCGCCGCCTCGCCGGCCGCCAGAGCGGCCCGGTGCAGGGCCCCGTTGCTCTCGCGCACCAGCGCGAAAAGCGCCGCGAAGGCTTCAGGCAGGTTGAGGTCGTCGTTCACCGCCTCCGCAAACGCTTGGCTGCAGGCCTCGCCCCACGCGGGAAGCGCCGCCGGGGCGGACGCGCCCGCCTGCGCGGTCAGCGCGTCCACGCACTCGTCCACGCGCGCCAGCGACGTGCGAGCCGCATCCAGCGCGTCGAACGTGAAATTGAGCGCCTGGCGGTAGTGGCCGTTGATCAGCACGTAGCGGATCTCGCGGCCCGACCACCCCTTCGCCACCAGGTCGCGCAGCGTAAAGAAGTTGCCGAGCGACTTGGACATCTTCTCGCCGTTGACGCGCAGGTGCGCGCAGTGCATCCAGAGGTTAACGAACGGCTTGCCGGTCGCGCCTTCGGTCTGGGCGATCTCGTTTTCGTGATGCGGAAAGAGGTTGTCGATGCCGCCGGTGTGGATGTCGAAGGTCTCGCCCAAGTACTTCATCGCCATGGCCGAACACTCGATGTGCCAGCCGGGCCGCCCGCGGCCCCAGGGCGAATCCCAGACCACGTCGCCGTCGCCCTCGTCCCACGCCTTCCACAGCGCGAAGTCGCCGTAGCTCTCCTTCTCGTACTCGTCCTGCGCCACGCGCGCGCCGACCCGCAGCCCCTCGCGGTCAAGGTGCGCGAGCTTGCCGTACGCGGGCAGCTTGGCCACGCTGAAGTACACCGAGCCGTCGTCCGACTGATACGCCAGCCCGCGCTCGAAGAGCCGACCGATCAGCGCCAGCATCTCGGGCACGTGGTCTGTGGCGGCGGGATACGCCTCCGCCGGCTGGATGTTGAGGGTCATGAGATCCTCGAAGAACGCCGCGATGTACGGGGCCGTGAACGCCTTGAGCGGTACGCCCGTCGTCTTCGCCCCGCGGATCGTCTTGTCGTCGACGTCCGTCAAGTTCATGACCTGCGTCACGCGGCAGCCGTTGAAGGCGATCGCGCGGCGCAGGATGTCCTCGAAGGTGTAGGCGCGGAAATTGCCGATGTGAGCGAAGTTGTAGACCGTCGGGCCGCACGTGTACATCCGCGTGTGGCCGCTCTCCAGCGGGGCGAACGGCTCCTTGCTCCGCGTCAGGCTGTTGTAGAACTGCATCCTCATCTCTCCCTGTTAAAGCGCCTCGGCAGGCTGTTGCTGCGTGACGGTGGCCACCGCCATCGCGCTGATCCCTTCGCGTCGTCCGACCGCGTCCATGCCCTCGTTGGTCTTGGCCTTAACGGACACCCGCGCCGGGTCGACACCCATCACCTCCGCCAGTCGCGCCCGCATGGCAGGGATGTGCGGCAGCAGCCTGGGCGCCTCCGCGATCACCGTCGCATCCGCGTTCACCACGCGCCAGCCGGACCGCGCAAGGCGCTCGACCACCCGCGCCAGCAGCACCGTGCTGTCCGCGCCCCGCCACTGGGGATCCTTGTCGGGGAAATGCTGGCCGATGTCGCCGTCCGCCACCGCGCCGAGCAGCGCGTCGCAGAGCGCGTGCGTCAGGACGTCCGCGTCCGAGTGGCCCAGCAGGCCGTGCTCGTGCGGTATCTCCACGCCGCCCAGCACGAGCGGGCGGCCTTCGACGAGCCGGTGGGAATCGTAGCCTATGCCAGTCCGAATCATGCGGCGTACTATAGCCGATTTCCCCCGGCGGGACAACCACGCAGCGCCCGCTTTCCGCTCTTGCGGTTTGGCGCGCGTGTCCGTACACTACTCGACGTCCGTTCCCGCGGCGCCTGCAGCTGCCGGACGGCACACAGGAAAGGCGGCTTTCGAATGGAACAACAGGCTCTCACGCTCTTGCAGAACCTCGTCGCGACCCCCACCCCGACCGGCTTTGAGTACGACGGCATGCGCCTGCTCGCCGACCACTTGAAGGCCGGCGGCGTGCCGAACCTCGCGATCGACCTCCACGGCAACCTGCGCGCGTGCCTGAACCCCGACGCGCCGCTCCGCGTCATGATCGAGGGCCACTGCGACGAGATCGGCTTCATGGTGCAGCACATCGACGACGACGGCTTCCTCTACATGACCCCCCTGGGCGGCGTCACGGTTCCCACGATCGCGGCCGAACGCATCGTCATCCGCGGCAAGGCGGGCCCCGTCACGGGCGTTTTCGGCGTGCGCCCCCCCCACCTGATGTCCGCCAAAGACCGCGAGAAGGTCGCGCCGCAGGAGATGAAGGACATCGCCGTCGACATCGGCGCGAAGAACAAGGCCAACGCGCTCGAGCTGGTCGACCTCGGCAGCCCCGCCGTGGTGGACGCGGGCTGGCGGCCGCTGGCGAACAGCCGCGTCGCCTGCCGTGGCTTCGACAACCGAATCGGCGCGTTCATCGTGGCCGAGGCCATGCGTCGCCTCGCCGGCGAGAAGCTAAACGTGGCGCTCCACATGGTGGCCAGCGTCCAAGAGGAAGTCGGGCTCGTCGGCGGCATCACCGCCGCGTACGACATCAACCCCCACGTCGGCTTCTGCGTCGACGTCACCTTCGCCACCGACGCGCAGAAGGAAGACCGCAAGGTGGCGGGCGACGTCCGCGTCGGCGAAGGCCCGGTCGTGGGCATCGGCCCCACCTACCACACGCGCCTCAACAGCCTCGTCCTGTCGGCCGCCGCCGCGCGCAGCCTCGCGGTGCAGCGGCAGGTTCGCAGCCGCGGCACGGGAACCTGCGCGTGGGCCATGCGCATGTCGCGCTCGGGGGCGGCGGTCGCCCAGCTCAGCATCCCGCTTCGCTACATGCACAGCCCGGTGGAGCTCCTCAGCCTGGACGACGCCTTTCAGACGATCGACCTGCTGTGCGCGTCCATCCTGGCCATTCCGGCCGACCTCAACCTGCTTCCGCAGCAGCCCTGACCTATTATGCCCTTCCCCGTCACGTATGTGCTGGATCAGCTCGCGCCGAGCGAGACCTTCGTCCGGCGCGAGGTGGACGAGCTGCGGAGGCGCGGGTGGCCGGTCTTGACCTGCCTGCTCACAGGCGGTGCCGGCGCGCTCGCGTTCGCGCGGGCGCGCTGCCCGGAGGGGGCCCGCGGGCGCTTCTTGCAGGCGGCCGCTGCACGGGTCGGCGAAGAGCTGCTCCGAGCACCCGGCACGGCGCTGCGGCTTCTGCGACGTTTGCCGCAGGCCGCCGACCTCGCGTGCAGGACGGCCGCCAATGACAGCCTGTTGCTACACGCGCACTTCGCCGGGATTACCGCCGACCTCGCCGCGGTCGCCGCCCGCACGCTCGACCGCCCCTGGACCTGTTCCGTCCATGCCCGCGACGTTTTCACGTGCCCGCCAGCAGCCCTTTTCCGCCGCCTTCGAAGCGCGAAAGCCATCACCGCTTGCTCGCAGGCGGCGGCAGCGGCTGTGATCTCCGCCGGCATCCCCAAGGAACGGGTGTCGGTGATACACCATGGGCTGCCGCTCAGCGACTACGCGTTCGGCGCCAGCCACCCGGGCGGGAGGCTTTTCACCGCCTGCCGGCTCGAGCACAAGAAAGGCGTGGACACCCTGCTGCACGCGTGCGCGCTGCTGCGCAAGCAAGGCCTGAGCTTCACGTGCGCGATCGCCGGCTCCGGCCCGCTCCAGGGCGCCCTCGCGCGCCAGGCGTATGCCTTGGGCCTGTCGGATTCGGTGACCTTCCTCGGCTGGCTCCCGCAGGAGGAGATTCGCTCGCGCGTCAGGGAAGCCTCGGTGCTCGCCCTGCCGTCGCGCCGCACGGCTGACGGCGACCGCGACGGCATCGCCAACATCCTCGTGGAGGCCCTGGCGCTCGGCACGCCGGTGGTCACCACCACCGCGAGCGCGGCCAGCGAGGTCATCGCCGACGCCGTCAGCGGCCTGCTCGTGGCCCCGGACGCTCCAGAGCCCCTCGCCCGCGCGCTGGCGGCGCTCCTCGCGTCGAGCGAGCTGCGCGCCCGGCTCGCCTGGGCCGGCCGCCAAGCGGCGGAGCAGCTGTTCGACGGGGCGGCCAACATCCGGCAGCTGGAGGCGCTCTTCACGCGGGCGATGCCGCGCGACCGCTAGCCTCGGACTCGGCTTGTCCGCCCCACGCCTCGCGCATGAAGCGCAGCGACGCGGCGAGCTCATCGCCCTTCACCTCCGGCGCGGGCTCGAAGACCCGGATCACGTCGCGCGCGCCGTAGAACGCGTACGCGTCATAGTCGATCAGGCCCTGGCCGGGCAGCAAATGGTCGTTCATGAGCGGCAAGGCGTCGTGGATGTGGATGCCGCGCGTCACCGGCAGCAAGGCGCGGGCCACGTCAAGGTGGCGATCCCAGCCCAAGTACTCGCGCACCTGCCCGTGCCCGAGGTCGTGCCAGTAGGCCAGCGAGGGCGTGTCAAACCGCACCTTCAGCATGTCCATCTCACGCGCGTCAGGAAACGCCTCGATCGAGGGCAGGTTCTCGAGGCACAGCGCCACGCCCGCCTTCTCAAACTTCGGCAGCAGCGCCTCAAGCGACAGGCAGAACCCGTCGTAGTATTTTCGGACTCGCGCCGCGCGGCGCTTGAGCGACTTGGCGAGGATCCGCTGGAAACCCGCACCCGCCGCCGACCCTTCGCCGTCGAGCGCCTCCACCAGTTTGCGCGTGCCCAAATCGCCGAAGAGTGCGCTCAAGAAGATCCGCCCCGCATGCAGAACGACAGCCCTCGCCCCCATTGACGAGGCGAACGCGAGCGTGCGCCCGACCAAGATCGAGGCCATGGCCCGCTCATCCTCGTCCAGCGAAGCCAGCAGGTACAGCTCCGGATAGCCGTGCGGCGCCCCGATCGGCACCGGGCAGTAGGCGTGCACGCTATCGACCGTGACCGCGCCCGCCTGCACGCGCCGGCGCACGCCGGCCGCCAGCTCCTCGGTGGTGTGATAGCCCAGCTCGAGGGCGTCGAAGCCCAGCGCGACGATCTCGTCCGTCAGCGCCTCGCCCTCGGTGTGCCGCCTCGCGCTCCAATTTGTCGACAGGGAAAACCGCATGCGTCACCCGCCCCTATGTCTGGTGTCGGATCAGCGCCAAGAACTCCTGGCGCGTGGCCGGGTCGTTTCGGAAAGAGCCGAGCACGACCGACGTGGTCATCACCGAGTTCTGCTTGCCAACACCCCGCATCATCATGCACAGGTGGCGGCACTCCATCACCACGCCGACGCCCTCGGCCTCGGCCTCCTCCAGCACGGCCAAGGCCACCTGCTCGGTCAGCCGCTCCTGTATCTGCAGCCTCCGCGCGAAACAGTCCACGATCCGCGCGATCTTGCTCACGCCGACCACCTTGTCTTTGGCGATGTAACCGACGTGGCAGCGCCCGTAGAACGGCAAGAGGTGGTGCTCGCAGAGGCTGTACACCTCGATGTCGCGCACGATGATCATGTGGTTCATGTGCGCCTGAAACACCGCCCCGTTCAGCACCTGCTTCGTGGTCTGCCGGTACCCGCTCGTGAGAAACGTCAGCGCCTCGGCCATGCGCGCGGGCGTGCCCCGCAGCCCCTCCCGGTCGGGGTCCTCGCCCAGCGCGACCAACAGCTCGCGCACCAGTCCGGCGACCCGCGCCTTGTCGACCTGCTTTGTCTTCATAGGCTTCACTCTACCCCAGACGCGCCGGGCAACTCAAGCCGCGAGTTCAGGCGCGGCCGGAGCAGCCCGCCGCTTAGTAGGCGAGCGCGCGGAAGTCGCGCACCGTGTGGAAGGTGATGAGGTTGCCGTCGTGCGCCGACTTGGCGCGGCTGTCCCCGCTCCGCGAGAGCACGCACAGGTTGTCGCCGTCCACGATCATCGAGGCGTAGTGGCGCGACTCGAGCGGCGTCGCCCCCGCCGCCACGAGCCCCGCGAAACACCAGTCCACCATGTTGCGCGAGAAGTGGAGCTGGAGGCGGTGGCGCTCGTTGTTGGGCAGGTTGTAGCGGCCCTCCGGCAGCCGCTCCGCGCGGGTCATCGAATCGGTCGCCTGCGAACTGAGCAACCAGTAGAGCGTTGTAGGCGCGTCGTACAGCACGTGGAAGCGCATCTGGCCGCCGGGGCAGGGCACGAAAAGCGCCGTCTTTCCCGAAGGCACCTTCTCGAGCATCGTGGTCATGCTGCCGTCCTCGTTCTCCACCACCTTGGCGACCGCCGCGTAGCCCGTTCCGCCCGTGTGGGCGCGAGCCCACAGGTGAAACGTCTTGCCCTTCGGGTCGAACCAGACGTGGTCCGGGTCGCCGAACTGCACCACGTTGGTCTCGAGCCAGCCGATCGGCGCGCTGTTACGGCGCGGCGCGGGCAGCGCCCCGCGCGGATAGGCGGAGGGGTAGTACGGCACGCCGAAAAAGTCGATCGCCGGATCGGTCTCGATCGACGGGATCGTCTCGTGGAACGACAGCTCCGAGGCGAACGTCCAGCTCTCGCGCCGGGTCAGGTCCGCGTCGAGCGTGCCGCGCATCAGCACCGGCGCGAGCTCGCCCACGGGCCACGACTTGATCGCGTTGGCGACGCGGCGCTCCATCACCAGATAGACGCAGCCGTTGGCGAACCACACGTTGCACGCCGACTGGTGCCAGTGCTGCTTCTCGGTCAGCGCGGACGGCTCGCTCCACGTCGCGCCGCCGTCGTCCGAACGGATGACCATGAGGTCGCCCGACTGGCCCAGAATATAGAGCGACTTGCCGGCCACGAAGGGCCGCGCATGCCCGAAGGGGAAGGCGGTGCGGGGCGTCCAGGTCTTGCCGCGGTCGTCCGACGTGAAGCTGCGGCCGCGCGGCTCGCCCTTCTTCAGGCCGGCGCCGCCCAGGTCCATCGTCGCGACGAGCCGGCCGCTATCGAGGCGCGCCAGCCCGGGGGTGTAGCAGAAGATGTTCGTCGGCGACGGCGACTCGAACACGACCACGTAGTCGTTCGCCAGCGGCCGCACGGGGCCGCCCGTTTCCGCACGCGCGAGCAACGCGCCGAAAATAGCTAGGATCATGAACGCTCTCATTAGACCCCCCTTTTCTGGCGGGCTATTATAGCGAAGGCGCGCCTGAAGCCAAGCGGAACGCGCCGCTCCAGCCACTTTCTTTCGCAGGGTTTCTTATTGCACCTCCCGCAGGGGTAGAGTATCATAAATCCCAATGTTGAAACTGTGCTACAGGCGACGGGCGAAGACTGACGGCCGGTCCGGGCAGACGACGCTGGAGTATGTGATCGTTTTCGTGGTGATGCTCGGCGTCGTGACGGTCATGTCGCTCTTCCTGTACGCGGTTAGGCAGCAATCGAACCGGACGCTGGACCTGGTCGCCTCGGAATACCCCTAGGCGTCTCTCCGGAATCGGTTCACCACGGGATGACAAGAATGAAAAATCACTCCGATACGCGCAGCGGCCAGACCATGGTCGAGTACATCATCATCGTCGTGATCATCGCGATCGCGCTGCTGGCTATTTTCTCGCAGCTCAGCAAGGCCACCGGCCGCAAGATCGCAGGCGCCACCGCGGCCCTCGACGAGGACGCCGGCTCCGCCGCGTCCAGCCTGGCTGAAGACATCGACGAGAACAAGGTCAAGGATCTTCAGTCGGACGGCACGTTCGGCAATTGACCGGCTCGGGCATGAGCGGCTCCCGCAGCGCGCCCGACGAGTCTGCCGATGACGAAGGCGGGGCCGGCGGTGCGCGCCAACTGATGAAGGGAGTGGCTGTTCTCAGATGGTTCACAACCTGACAGATGGGCGTACGCACCGCACCACCCGGCGTGGCCAGGCGATGATCGAGTCGGTTTTTGTGATCATTTTGACCTGCCTCGTGTTTTTGGCCGCCTATCAGTACGCGCACCTGTTCGCGTGCAAGACCGTCCTCACCCACGCGGCGGCCCGCGCGGCCAGGGCCCGCTCCGTCGGGTTCAACCAGTGGATGATCGAGAAGAGCGCGCGCGTGGCGGCCATCCCGGCTTCGGGACGCCGCCTGACCCCACCGCCCAGCGGGCTCGACCCTGCGATTGCAGCCGCGCTTAACCAGAACCGGGTGGGTGACGTCTGGGACGCCTCCCTGCGCGCCACCGCACGCTCCCCCGGCACGCAGCTGGAGGTGGCCCGCATCCCCGACTACATGGACAGCATCAACAACCCCACCGCCGAGCAGCTTCTCGATTACGAGCTCTGGGACACGCTCTCGGTCGAGATCGACGAGCCGCCGAACTTGACGGGGACGGAGGCCGGCACCCTCACCGTCCACGTGCGGCAGCGGCACCCGCTGCTGATCGCGCTCGAGGCGCTGGCGGACGGGGAGCTGCGCGACGCCGCCGGCGAGACCTTCGCCCTCGGCGGTTTCTTCACCATCGAGAACCACTACCCGCTCTACATGGAGGACATGAACTGGTGAGGGCCCACACGCCAAAAGCCGCCCCGCGCGCTCGCGCACGTGTCGCCTCGGGCCGCACGCGCGGGCAGGCCGTCGTCTTCCTGCTTCTGGCCCTCACCGCGCTCGTTTTCGTCTTGCTCTTCAACGTCGACCTGCACCGGATCGTGCAGCGCAAGAACCAGACCCAGAACGCGGGCGACGCCGCCGCCCTCGCCGCCGCCCGCTGGCAGGGCGCGTCCCTCAACCTGGTCGGCGAGCTCAACCTCCTGCACGCCCTCGCGCTCGTGGCCCAGTCGCCAGCCGCCGTCGAGGCCATCACCAACATGCAGGCGCGCCTCTGCTTTTCGGGCCCCATGACCGCGCTTTTCGCGGCCCAGATCGCCGCGAAGAACAACCACATGTACGTCGACTCCGACATGACCTCCTTGCTCACCGAGCACGCGGAGACCGTGCGCACGGAGTACGCGTCGACCTTCAACGGCGAGATGTACTTTCCCGAGCCCTGGGCCGGCGCGTGGGATGACTACGCGGACATGCTCCAGCAGGTGGCCGCCGACGGCATCGCCGCCGGCCCCGACAACGCCCAGTTCTTCATGGACCCCTCCTCCGGCCATCCGCTTTTCAACAAGGCCTTCTACGACGCCATCGACGGCGAGGACTGGTGCTGGTTCTACCTCATCGCCCCGGGCCTGCTCGACTCCTACAGCTCGTACCACGACTGGCCCCCGATTCCCGAAGCCGACGCGACGGACTACGCGAGCAGCGAGATCTTCGGCCTCGGCCTGCAGCCCTTTGTGACGCCGATGCAGTTCCTCTTCACGGATGAGGCGCTGGCCGAACTCGTTAACGACGCCGGGCTTGGCCCCGTTTCCGCCCACGCGCTCGCCGTCACAAACCTCATGAATCCGGCGGAGACCTGGTACGTGTACAACCGCAGCGTGTGGACCGACTGGTCCCTCATCCGGCCCGACGGCGAAGGCTCGTTTCCCGTCACCGGGCCCGTCCGCGCCGAGTACGACTACGCCGGCGCCGACGCCGTCGTCCGCGTCTACGCGAGCGTCGACCGGCTCACCCCCGGCATCGAAGGCGGCAACCGCAGCGACAAGGTGGTCTGGTCTGCGGCGGCCAAGCCGTTCGGCTACCTCGGCACGGACGCCGACAAGCAGCGCCCGGACTCCGCCGCCTCCTTCGTGCTCCCCGCTTTCCGCGATGTCCGCCTCATCCCCGTCGACGCGGCCTCCGGCGCGCAGTACAGCACGTCCGACGTGGAGTGGGTGCGGCACGTCCGGGACCACCTGCGCACCTACCTCGACGTAGGCCCCCCAGCCTCGCCTTCCTGCCGCTACTGCTCGTCGCTCGTCGTGTGGGAGATCGAGGCCTTCCGCCAGGAGGGCTCGGCCTGGCTGGAGCTGAACAGCGGGCTCTGCCACATGCCGTCGGGCGGCGGCGGCCACCACGGCGGCGGCAGCCGCAGGGGACACTAGAATGGCAGACGCACGGACAGACACGGACAGACACGGACAGGCATGGACGAGAGGCCCGCGCTCGCGTGTTGGCTCCTCCGGGCAGGCCGCCATCGAGTTCGTCTCCGGCCTGATTCTGCTCCTGCTCGTCGTCACCGGCATCCTCCACGTCAGCCGCATGGGCACCACCTCCCTCTTCCTGCACTCGGTCTTGCGCGGCGACGCCGGCGAGCGCGCCATGGAGGGCGTGGTCTCCGCCTCGCCCGATTACATCTCGGACTGGCAAGCCGGCTCGGACGGTACCCGCTACACCACCGACGACGAAGAGGTCCGCAACGGCGCGATGCTTCCCGCCACGCTTGATTCCCTCACCAGTCACTCGGTTCGCAATCCTGGCGACTGGGGCTACGTGGAAGATCTCTCGCGCCTGCCGGTTTCAATGGTCAGCCTGCAGGCCTCCCCCATCATGGCCACCGCGCTCGGCTTCGTTCACCGCGAGGAAACCCTTCACGTGCCCGTCGACACCGTCCTGCGCCAGCTGGTCTACGACAAGGATGAGGTCGCCATCAAGGAAGAGGTTTGGATGCCCCTCATGGGAGGGCTGTACTGATGAGGGGGCCGCTGCTGATCGCCACGTGCCTGCTCTCCCTCGCCGCCCGCGGCGAGGTTTTCTGGCGCCTGCCAGGCGGCGCCGACGCGCTCGTGAAGGAGCTGGGCGGCACCAGCGTCTACGCCACGGACGTCACGCTCAACGGCGCCCCCGGCGTCCTGACGGCCCACGCGATCCCGGCTTCTTCGTCCAGCGTCTGCGCCAGCCTCGCCCGCCGTCTCGGCCTGTCGCCGGAGTCCTCGCTGGGCGGAACCATCATCACCCACGCGGAGAAGGGTCGCCTGAGCCGGCTGATCGTCCTGCCCTCCGGAGCCTCGGCCGAGGCCTGCGTCGTGCTCGCGTTCGACCAGTCCTCGCGCGACGCCGCGCGCTCCAGGCAGGCGGCGCCCGCCTGGCCAGACGGCCTGCCCGCCCTCTCCGCCGCGCCGCTCTTCACCGCCGTCTGCGACGCCACGCGCACGACCTTCGTGGCCGCCGAGACCGCGGCCTCGCCCGACGAGGCCGCGCGCAGCGCGGCCCAGGCCCTGTCCGGCGCCGGCTGGACTGAGACCGTCCCCTCCTCGGCCACGTTCAAGACCTTCTGCTCCGGACGCAAGACCTGCGTCGTGCTCGCCAGCCGCAACGGCCCAACCGCGCGAACCTCAATTACCGTATTGCAGAGAGAGGGCGCCTCGCCTTAAACTACCCGCGTCCCCCATCGGACGCAGAAGGAACCCGAACCATGAAGCAGAAAGTGATCCTCATCGTCTCCGTCGTCATCGGCCTCCTCGCGGCCGTCCTGACGCGCTCCTACCTGAACGCCAAGGACCGCGAGGTGCAGCGCTGGAAAGAGGACTTCAACCGCAAGAACGCCAAAGTCGAGGTGATCGCCATCAAGAAGTCCATCCCCTCCGGGACGATCTTGACCATGCAGGACATCGGCGCCAAAATGGTCATCGAGGCCTCCGTCCGCGGCCACATCATCAAGGCCAGCGAGTACGTCTCCCTGATCGGCCGCAAGACCCTGCGCGCGCTGCAAGGGGGCGATCCGGTCTTCTGGTCCGACATCGAGGGCGGCGACCCCGCCACGCGCGGCCTCGCCGGCGACATCAAGCCCCGCATGCGGGCGATCTCGGTCAACGCCACCGGCGCCGCCGCGGTCAGCGGCATGGTCAAGCCAAACGACCACATCGACGTGCTCGGCACCTTCTCGTTCCCCTCCAAGACCGCTCAAGGCGAGCTCGAACTCGTCACCCTGACGATCCTGCAAGACGTGCTCGTGCTCGCGACCGGCAAGGAGACGGCCAAGTCGCAGTTCCTGAGCGACGCCCGGGCTTCCTCCGCCACCTACAGCACCGTCACGCTCGAGGTCACGCCGCGCGAAGCTGAGATGCTCGTTTTCCTCGAGCAGATCAAGGGCCGCATTTCCCTCGCCCTGCGCAACCCCGACGACGTCTATTTCGAGAAGACCCTGCCGCGCGTGAACTTCGAGATGATCCAGTCCGAGATCGAGTCGCTCAACACGTACCGCCAGCAACAGCTCCTGCGCAAGCGCGCCGAGTGACCGCCCCTCTGACCTCTGACCTCCTATACACCTATGACCTACTTCCTCGATATCGCCAACCCCGGACAGCCGTCTGGGCGGTTTGAGCTGCCGCCGGGCACTTACGCCATCGGCCGCGGCGACGCCTGCAAGATCCGCCTGCGCCATCCGGAGATCAGCGAGCGCCACGCCCTGCTCACCCTGCGCGACAACGTCGCCATCATCGAGGACCTCCACTCCAGCAACGGCACCACCATCGACGGCGTTCCCGTTCAGGAGCCCACCGCCATCCGCGAGGACGACGTCATCGGCGTCGGGCCCTGCATTCTGCGGGTCTCGCACACGCCGAAGGCCGGGCGAGACCGGCCTGCGGCCGCGGACGGCCAGGGCCTGCCGAAGCCAGCCCCCGAGCCCGCTGCCGCGCCCAAGCCGCCCTCGCCCGCCCCCTCCCTGGCCCCTGCCGCCCTGCCGCCGCGCGACCCGATGGCGGGGCTGATCCGCGAGGTGAAAAACCAGATCCACATCGAGCTCATCCAGCGCCTCGACCTCAAGCGCATGACCGTTTCGCGCATCGGCACGGACGAGCTCCAAACCAAAGCCCGCGAGACCATCCGCTCCATCATCGCAGAGGTCCGCCGCAACCAGAAGCTCCCGGCCGGCATCGACCCTGGCCGCCTCGAGAAGGAGATCTACGACGAGGCCATGCGCCTCGGGCCGCTCGAGGACTTCCTCGCCGACGAGTCCATCACCGAAATCATGGTCAACGGGCCCTCCATGGTCTACGTCGAGCGCGCGGGCAAGCTCGAGCTCACCAACCAGACCTTCATGGATGATGACTCCGTGAACGGCGTCATCGAGCGCATCGTCGCCCCAATCGGCCGCCGCATCGACGAGAGCCAGCCCTATGTCGACGCCCGCCTGCCCGACGGCTCGCGCGTCAACGCCATTATCGCGCCGCTCTCCCTCACCGGCCCCTGCATCACCATCCGCAAGTTCGCCAAGCGCGCCCTCACCGTCGACGACCTCATCGCCTACGACACCTGGTCCCCCAACGCCGCCGCGTTCCTGCGGCTCTGCGTGCTCATGCGCAAGAACATCGTGGTCGCGGGCGGCACGGGCTCGGGCAAGACCACCCTGCTCAACGTGCTCAGCAGCTTCATCCCGCCCACCGACCGCATCGTCACCATCGAGGACGCCGCCGAGCTGCGCCTCGCCCAGCCCCACGTCATCCGCCTCGAGGCGCGGCCGCCCAACATCGAGGGCCGGGGCGCGGTCCCCATCCGCGACCTCGTTCGCAACTCCCTCCGCATGCGCCCCGACCGCGTCATCGTCGGCGAGTGCCGCGGCGGCGAGGCCCTCGACATGCTGCAGGCCATGAACACCGGCCACGACGGCTCGCTCACCACCGTCCACGCGAACTCCCCGCGCGACGTCATCTCGCGCCTCGAGACCATGGTCCTCATGTCAGGCATGGAGCTTCCCTCGCGCGCCATCCGCGAGCAGATCGCCTCCGCCATCGACGTCATCGTCCACGAGTCGCGCCTCAGCGACGGCTCGCGCAAAGTGGTCTTCATCTCCGAAGTCGTCGGCCTCGAGGGCCAGCAGATCGTCATGCAGGACATCTTCGAGTACCGGCAGACCGGCATCGACGAAAAGGGCAAGGTTTGCGGCAGGTTCATGCCCACCGGCGCCGTGCCCACCTTCTACGAGCAATTCAAGAGCCGCGGCCTCTCGATCGACCCCTCCGTCTTCGACCCCTCCAAGCAGGGGGGTGACGCATGATCGTTGACAGCCTCGCGGCCACCAAGTGGAGCGCGGTCGCGCTGCTGGGCCTCGCCTTCGCGGGCTTCGCCTACACCATCGCCCGCGCGATGGGCTCGGGCGCCACCGCCTACGCGGACAACATGTCTGAGGAGACCGCCCGCCAGTTCGAAGACATCTTCCTCTTCATCCCTGCCAAGCGCATCCGCGAGATCGGCTGGGCCGCCGCGGCGGTCATCTTCCTGGTCTTCGCCGTCCCGTTCTTCGATTTGGACAAGCCCGTTTCGACGACGGTCGGCCTCGGGCTGGGCCTCTTCTTCGGCTCGCTCGCCCTCTCCGCCCCCTTCAAGCTGGTCGACGTGATGCGCGCCCGGCGCCGCATGAAGTTCAACATCCAGCTCGTCGAGGCGCTCGGCAGCATGAGCAACGCCCTGCGCGCCGGCTTCAGCATCAACCAGGCCTTCGAGA
>CAYLUN010000067.1:0-31739 GCA_964386865.1 uncultured Lentisphaeraceae bacterium
GCAGTCCATGCCGGTCGTGGCGATGCCGCCCGTCTCGGTCATGCCGTAGATGTCGAACGCCCGGATGCCCAGGCGCGTCTCGATCCGCTTGCGCATCTCGTCCGAGAACGACTCCGCGCCGAAGATGCCGACCTTGAGGTCCGGCAGCTCGATCCCCTTTTCGTCCAGCATCTCGATGATGCGCGCAGCATAGGAGACCACCGCGCCCATGGCCTTGACCTTGAAATCGCGCAGCAGCATCACCTGGCGGGCCGTGTTGCCTGAGCTCGCGGGCACCGAGAAGAGGCCGGCGCGGCGCGCGCCGTGGTAGAAGCCGAACCCGCCGTTGAACAGGCCGAACGTGGGCATGATCTGGATCGCGTCGCCAGCCTGCAGGCCCGCCATCACCATGCAGCGGGACATGCACTCCGCCCACTGCACCAAGTCGGTCTCGGTGTAGGCCATCACCACCGGCGTGCCGGTGGAGCCGGAGCTCATGTGCATCTCGCGGATGGAGCCGCGCGGCGAAGAAAGCATGCCGAGCGGGTACTGGTCGCGGAAGTCGTCCTTGGTCAGAAACGGCAGCCCGCGCAGGTCTTCGAGCGACCGGATGTCGCCGGGCTCTACGCCCGCCTGCGCCAGCCGCGCGCGGTAGAACTCGTTGTTCGCCCACACGTGCGCCACGGTCCGCTTCAGCCCGTCAAGCTGCGCGGCCGCCAGTTCGTCGCGGGACATGGTCTCCGCCCGCTCGTTCCAAAACCGAAGTCTGCTCATGGGTCGCTCCCTCTTCTTGATACCCGCTCAAACCGCCGCCAGCGTCCACGGGGAACGCATGGCGGGCGTCATGAGGCGGTTGGCCTCGTCGTCGCCGACAAACCGCTCCGCGACAGGGTCCCACGTCAGCTTGCGCTTCAGGCGCATGGCCATCATGTTGACGAGGCAGGCCGTGCAGCTGCGGTGGCCGATCTCCACGTCGGCGAAGGGCCGGATGCCGCGCTTCACGGCGTCTACGAAATTCTGCTCGTGGCTCGGCGTGCGGCCCAGCTTGACGTTGAACGCTTCGGGGTCGAGCTTCAGCAGCTTCTCGTCGGAGGCCTCGAGCGTGCCCTCGTGGATGCGCAGGAAGAGCCAGCCCTCGTCGCCCTCGAAGCGCACGCCGCGTGGTTTGCGGGTCGTGCCGCCGATCATTTTGACCCCGTTTGCGTACGTGTTCTCGAACTCGAAGGCCATGGGCGCGTTGTAGAGCCCGTGGGCGTCGTCCCAGCCCTTGGCCTCGATCGACACCGGCCCGGCGCCGTCGGTGCCGTTGCCGAGCTGCGCGATATCGATGACGTGCGCCCCGCGGTCGGACATTTCGCCGCACCCGAAGCTCAGGTGGAAGCGCCAGCTTCCGGGATGGAGCCCCGGATAGTAAGGGATCTTGGGCGTGTGGCCCAGCCAGAGGTCGTAGTTCAGCTCGGCCGGCGGCGCCTCGGACGCAGGCATCGCCGTCTGCTGGCGCACGCGCTCGTGGTGCCCCTGGTCCGTGGGCAGGTGGATGAACATCGTGTGCAGCCTGCCGATGGCGCCGTTGCGCACCAGCTCGCAGCAGAAGCGCGCGCTGGGCCGGGCCCGCTCGCAGCTGCCGGTCTGGAGCACGACGCCGGCCCGGCGCACCGCATCGCGCAGCGCCTTGCTTTCGCCGATCGAGTTCGCGAGCGGCTTCTCGCAGAAAATGTGCTTGCCCGCGCGGGCCGCGGCGATGCTGACCAGCGCGTGCCAGTGGTCGGGCGTGGCCACGGTGACGGCGTCGATGTCCTTGCGCGTCAGGAGCTCCCGGAAATCGGAGAACGACTGGCACGCCGCGTCTGAATAGGCCTTGTTCACCTCGTCGACGCACTTCTTCAGCTCGCGCGCGTCGGCGTCGCAGGCGGCGACCACGCGCACCTCGGCGAGCTTGCAGAACTGCCGCGCCAGATGGCGGCCGCGGCCCCCGGTCCCTACCATCGCCAGCGTGAGGCGCTCGTTCGCGCCGAAGGCCGACTGAGGAATGATGGTCGGAAAGGCAGCCGCCACCGCGCCGGCTGCCGCGGCCCGCCCGATAAACCCCCTACGCGACACTGTCATTAGGCCCTCTCCCCCTGGCGCTGTTCAAGGCGCGCCCGCCCGCTAACGCGAACGCATGATGGGGATTGTAGCCGAAGGGGCGCCCATCGGACAAGACCAGACACACCGCTAAGCGAAACAATCCGTCCGGCACCGCCGCTAGACGCCAAGCCAGACCAGATACGCCCAGTTCAGCGCCACGAGCACCGCCAGCACGGCCCACGCCAGCCGCCGCTCGGGCGGCCCCAGGCGGAGGCTCACGACGCGCCGCCGCGCAAGCAGGCACCAGGAATACGCCGAGAGCGCGGCCAGAGCCGCCGCCCCCCCGACGACCATCAGCGGCTGCAGCCGCAGCGCCAAGCACGGGTCGCCCGCCAGCAGCGCGGCGGCCGCGCGGGTCGAGCCGCAGGTCAGGCACGGCAGGCCGGTGAGCCGGTGCCACGCGCACACCGGCACACCCGCCCGATGAAAACTGGCGACGACCACGCCGATCAGAAGAACGGCAGCCAGCCCAGCCAGCCACTGCCGAACGTCGTCGGTCCGCCGCTCGCGCCGCTCGATTCGCATGACGCCTCCTGCCACACCACCGTGTGCGAACCGGACGCCACGCCGTCCAGCACCCACCGCCCATTCTCGCGCACCGCCTCGGCCCGCCGGCCGTCCAGCGTCAGGGATCCCGCGCCTTCAGGCGCAGGAACTTCGACCCTCGCCGTGACGTTCACCGGGATGTCAACGGTCAGCTTATACAGCCTTCCCGGCCGCTGGCGAACACCGACCGTCACCGTACCTCGCACGGTCGGAACGATGCCCTGCACCGCCTCCAGCGAGCCGGCCTGAGGGCGGATCAGCACCTTGCCGAACCCCGGTGACAGCGGTCGCACGCCCAGCACAAACCGCGGCACGATGTTCGCCGGAACCGCGCCCCAGGCGTGGTTCCAGTCGAGGTTGGCCTTGTACTTGATGTCCCACGCCTCCAGCGAAATCGTCGATCCCGAGCGCATCATGTTGACCCATCCGCGCGGCTCGTCGCGCGTGATCAGGCCGATCGCGTCGTCGTCCAGCCCCGCCTCGAACAGCGCCTCCAGCAGATACTGCGCGCCGTACACGCTGCACGCCATGCCGCGCGACTTGACGAACGCCGCCACGCGGCCGCGCTCCTCCTCCGGCACCAGGCCGAAGGCCAGCGGCAGCATGTTCGCGTGCAGCGACGCGTGGGCCGCGCCCTCGCCGTCCACATAGCAGCCGCGCGCGCCGTTGAAGAAAAGCGCGTGAAACGCCTGCGCCGCCTTCTCAGCCTTCGCCCGGTACGCCTCGGCGTCCGCGGCCTTGTCCAGCGCCGCCGCCATCTCCGCCATCTGCCGCAGGTTCAGGCAGTAAAAGGCGTTCACGACCGCGTTGACGGGCTTGAACTCAAAGCCGTCGCGCTCGCCGACCGGCCAGTCCGTGATGTCGCGCAGACCGCTCTCCGCCGGCGCGGCAGGGCCGCCTGTCTCCAGCAGCCCATCCCGGGCGCGCGCGCAGAACTCCAGCGTCTTCTTGGCCTTCAGCGCGTCGTAGCAGCGCGCGAGAGACTCCGCGTTGCCGGTGTACATCCAGTCCGCCCACGCCATCATCACCGAGTGCTGCTTCCACTCCGTCGGCCAGGTCGGATGCGCCATCAGATACTCGTGGCTGTACCGCGCCAAGGTGAACTCGCGGTCAAGGCCGTAGTGGCAGAGCTGGTTGATGTAGGCGTCGGCCTCGTACGGGATGCGCTCGCGGTCGCCGTCGACATACACGCCCGCGAAGGTCGTCGCCTTGACGCTGTATTTGCAGAACGCGTAGACGCGATCCAGCGCCGCATCGCACGACACGAAGGCGGAGGCCTTCATGTCGAAGGGATAGTGGACGGCGATCTGCCGGATCGTGTCGACCGTCACCGGGAACGGGCACTCCTCGACCTCCACGTACCGGAAAGGCATGACCACGCCGAACTCCGGCGGCAGAAGGATCGCCGAGCCCTCTTTGCCGCCGCTGGTGTTGCGCTTGTCGGCCGCGAGCGGCACGCGGTAGACCACCGGGCGCGTCAGCGCGCCGCTGACCTTCGCGTACCGGATCGTGCCGCCCGGCTGGGCATCCACGCTGGAGCCGGCGGCCTTCTCTCCGAGGTGCAGCACATAGGGCCCGCCGTGGGCCATGTCGCGCGGCGGTATCAGTTCGACCCAGCCGAACGCGGCCCGCCCGAAGTCCACAAAAACGCGGCCCGCCGCATTCGTCACCACGCGCGCGGGCTTGACCTGCTTCTGGTCGAGCGGGTAGCGCAGCGCCGTGTCCCCGCCCAGCGCGGAGGCCGTCTCGAACGACATCGCCTGCGACCACGGGCCGGCGCTGCCTTTGCGATCCCACACGCGCACCTGCCAGCACACCGTCGCGCCGGCCGGAAGCGGCTGGCCCGCGTAGGGCACGTAGAGAGACTGGTCGGACTTCACGCGCCCCGAGTCCCAGAGGTCCGGCCTGCCCGTCTTGAACAGCGCGGTCGACGTCGCCACCTGCACCTGATAGGCCGTCTGAGCGTCCTTCGGGAGCGCGCCCTTGAAGCCCCACGAAAATTCGGGCGTCGGGTCGGTGACCGCGACCAGCCCGGGCTTCGCCAGCAGCTCGCACATCGGGTTGTCAGGCGTCAGCGCCGCTCCGGACAAAACGCAAAAAGCCGCGCAACACGCGGATAAGACGGTAAAGCCTCGCATAGATTTCCCTTTCAAAATGGCGAGCAGATTCTTGCACAAATGCACCCGTGCCACAAGCGCAACATTGGCGCCGCGAGCCGCGCGATACGCCTGTGAGTAGGCACGCATACGCAACAGGTCTCCGGCAGGTGCTCGGGGCCGGCTAAAGCCGGTACAACCTACGAACACACCGACCGCTGTCCCGGCTTCAGGCGGCCCGCAGCACGGTCGAGCCGCCGCCGGAAAACAGCGCACCGTACGCACGCCCGAGGCCTGTTCAGCCAAGGCATGTTGTCCCGGCTTCAGCCGGCCCCGGTCATAGCACAAACCGTCTCGGCGCGGGCGCTGCGTTCAGGTATCTGCCCGCTGTTCCCGCAGCGCTCAAAGCGGCTCGCACGTCACGCCGCGACGGAGCGTCCGCACGCGCGTCAGATCGAGGTCGGCCGGAGTCAGGCTTTCGACGTTGGCGCTGCCGCAGGCCAAGCCGAACACGACCGCCTCTTTCAGCGCGCTGCCCGCCAGCCACGCATGCGCGAAGCCGGCGGTCGTGCAGTCGCCGCTGCCGATCGGGTTCACGCGCCGGGCGATCGCGGGCGGTGTCAAGCGCCACGTCCGCTTCGGCGTCAGGAGATAGGCGCACTTGCCGCCCTGCGTCACAAACACATTCTGCGCGCCCATGCCCAGCAGGTCGCGCATGCCGCGAAGGACGCGCCGCTCGCCGGAAAGCCGCTCCCCGAGCGTCGCCTCCAGCTCGCGCACCGTGAGCTTCGCCAGCAGCGGCCGCTCGAACAGCACGTTCACCAGCGCCGCCTTCTGCGAATCGATCACCACGGGCACGCCCGCCTCAGCGGCGGCCCGCACGAACGCGACATAGAACTCGTCGCCCGCGAAAGGCGGGAGGGTTCCGCTGATCACCAGCAGCGACGCCTCGCGCGTGAGCCGCAGGTTCTCCCGCACGAAGCGCGCGACCGCCGCCCGGCCCGGATCGGGAGCCTCCTCAACCAGCTCGGTCACCGTGCCCGCCTCGCGGTCGATCAGCGTGGTGCAGATGCGCGTCTCCGCCTTCATCGGCGTCAGCGCCGACCCCACCCCGTACGCCTTCAGGAAAGCCGTGATCCCGCGGCCGGTTCCGCCCCCGTTGAAGCCGGCCGTCCGCGCGGGCGTGCCCAGCGCCGCCAGCGCCCGCGCCGTGTTCAGGGACTTGCCCGCCGCGCTTTCGACCACCTGCCGCGCGCGGTTGACCTCGTCGACCTCCAGACGCCCGAACAGCAGCGTGCGCTGATACGCGGGCGTCAGACCCAGACACAAGACACTCTTCATAGCAATCCGTTCTCCGCCAGCATCTGCTCCGTCACGCCGCCCCGGCCCTCCCGGCCCAACAGCCGCGCCACGTACTTGCCCAGAATATCGCCTTCCAAATTCACCGCGTCGCCCACCCGACGGTCGCACAGGCTCGTCTCCCGCAAGGTCGTCGGAATGAGATTCACCTCGAACGAATCGTCGCCCAGCCCGCTCACGGTCAGGCTGACGCCGTCGACCGCCACGGATCCCTTGAGCACGGTTTGCCGCGCCAGCCCGGGCGAGCAGGCCACGCGCCACGCGACATCGCGCCCGCGCCCCTCGACCGCCGCCAGCCGGCCGGCCTCATCCACGTGCCCGCTCACGATATGTCCGCCCAGCCGGTCTCCCAGCGCGAGCGCGCGCTCCAAGTTCACGCGGGCGCCTTCGCCCAGTCCGCCGAGCGCCGTCCGCCGCAGCGTCTCGTCCAGCAGGTCCGCCTCGAACGCGCCGTCGCCGACCTGCGTGACCGTCAGGCACGCGCCCTGGACCGCCACGCTCTCGCCCAGCGCGAGCGCGTCCCGCCACGCCTCGTGGGCGATGGCGAGCGACCAGCCGCCCTGCGTGCGCGCCAGGCGCCGCAGCGTTCCGACCTTTTGTACGAGTCCCGTGAACATAGCGTCAGACCTTCTTCACGCGCAGCATGACATCCTCGCCGATGCGGCGCACCTCGGCGAAGCGCATCCGCTCCAACCGCTTCAGCAGGCTGCCCCGCCCCGCCACGCCGCTGACGCCGCGCGCGTCGCCCAGCACCGCCGGCGCGTAAAACAGCATGTACTCGTCAACCAGCCCCGCGTCATGGAGCGCCCCGGCCAGTCCGCCGCCGCCCTCGCAGACTACGTGCAGGTAGCCCTCGTCGCCCAGCCGCTTCAGCAGGCGACGCAGCGGCACATGGCCGCGTCTGTCCGGCTTGAGCGGCCAGACGCACGCACCGTGCTTGGACCACGCCTTAGACCGGGCTTGCGCCGCGTCGGGCGTCGTGGCGACGATCGTGCGGCCCGCCGCGGCGTCGGTGTAGACCTGCGAACGCGCGGGCGTTCGGCCGGCCGCGTCGACGACCACGCGCATCAGCCGGCCGCCGTCCGGCGTCCGGCACAGGAGCGAAGGGTCGTCCGCGCAGACCGTCCCCGCGCCGACCAGCATCACGTCGGCGCGACGCCTCAGCCGCTGGACCTCCGCGCGGGCCGGCTCGCCGGTGATCCACTTCGACGAGCCCGTGCGGTCGGCGATGCGCCCGTCGAGCGTCAGCGCCAGCTTCAAGGTCACGTAGGGATAGCCGGTCGTGATGTGCTTCGCGAACGGCGCGAGCAGCTCGTTCGACTCCTCTTCGCACACCCCGAAAACGACCTCTACGCCACGCTCCGACAGCAGCTCCAGGCCGCGCCCGCAGTGGCAGCCGTTGGGGTCGTGGCAGGCGACGACCACTCGCCTGACACCTTCGCGCAGGATGCGCTCCGTACAGGGCGGCGTGCGGCCATGGGTGCAGCAGGGCTCGAGCGTCACATAGAGGGTCGCGCCGCGCACGCTGGCGCGGCACGCGTCCAGCGCCTCCACCTCCGCGTGGGGGCAGCCGGCGCGCGTGTGGCGTCCCTCGCCGAGCAGGCGGCCGGCCTTGACGACCACCGCGCCCACCGGCGGATTCGGCCGCGTGTGGCCCTCGCTCAGCCGCGCCAGAGCGAGCGCCCGCCGCATCCACTTCGTGTCTTGCGCTTCCTGCGTCATCGCAACGCCCTTAGACTCTTTCGCACACGCATACGCAGACTTGACTGATTGTTCTGGCCGCCGAGAACGCAACGAACGCCGAGGCGCGTGTTTCCTCAGCGTTGGACGTTCTGCGTTTGCCGCCCGCTGCCGCTCACTTGGGGCCGTGAATGTCCTTGTTCAGCTTGTCGAGCACGCCGTTGACGAAACGGCCGGCGTCGGCGTTGCTGAAGTACTTGGCCAGATCGATGGCCTCGTTCAGCACCACCGCGGGCGGCACGTCTGGGCAGTGAAGCAACTCATAGAACGCGAGCCTCAGCACGTTGCGCTCTACCGAGCCCATGCGGTGCAAGGGCCAGTTCTGCGTGTACGACTTCAGCCTCTCGTCGATATCCGCGAGATGCGCCCTGACGCCGCGCACGCGGACTTCGGCGAACAGCCGTATCTTCGGCGGCGCGACACGGTCTTCGATCGGCTTGCCCTTTTCGGCCTCGTCGGCCGGTTCCTGGTCCTGCGCCTCCTCCATCTGGCAGGTCCACTGCTGCCGCCAGAATTTCGGGATCGCCGCGTCCAGGTCCAAGCCGGGGTTCAGATCCGACTGAAACAGCATCTGCAGCGCCCACTCGCGCCCTTGTCTGCGTGTCGCCATTACTAAAGTCCTCGGTAGTCAGAATGGTGGAACAACGGAATGACTGAAACAGGATTCCGCCGTTCCAGCCTTCAAATCGCCTTCAGCACCGAGACGGTCTCGATGGCGGCCATAACCGCGTCCCAGCCCTTGTTGCCGTGCTTGGTGCCGGCCCGCTCGATCGCCTGCTCCAGATTCTGAGCGCAGACGATGCCGTTCAGCACCGGCACGCCCGTGTCGAGCGCGATCTTCGACAGCGCGCGCGCCACAGTGCCGTTGATCAGGTCCGCGTGCGGCGTCGCGCCCTGGATCACGGCGCCCAGCGCCACCACCGCCCCGTACGTGCCGGAAGCGGCCAGCTTCTGCACGACCTGCGGCACCTCGTTCGCGCCCGGCACGCGCACCAGCGTCAGATCCTCGTCCTTGCCGCCGTGCCGCACGAAGCAGTCGGCCGCGCCCTTCACCAGCTGCTCGGTGAAAAAGCTGTTGAAGCGGCTGACCACGAGGGCCATCCGCATGCCTGTCGCATCCAATTGTCCCGCGATCTCTTTCATCTCTCTCCTCCTACCGGGCAGGCGCAGGGCCTGCCTCTACAGACGCTCGCCAACCGTTGAAACGTGAACCTCTGCAACGCCTAGATCATGTGCCCCATCTTGGCCTTCTTGGTCTCCAGATAGCGGCGGTTGTGGTCGCCCGGCTCAAACACCACCGGCACGCGCTCGGCGATCTCGAGCCCGTACCCCTGCAGGCCGACCAGCTTCTTGGGATTGTTGGTCATCAGCCGGATGCGCTTCAGCCCGATATCAGCCAGAATCTGCGCGCCCACGCCATAGTCGCGCATGTCGGCGGGGAACCCCAGCTTGAGGTTGGCCTCGACCGTGTCGAGCCCCTTCTCCTGCAGCTTGTAGGCGTGCAGCTTGTTGGCGAGCCCGATGCCGCGCCCCTCCTGCCGCATGTACAGGATGACGCCGCACCCCTCCTTCTCGACCATGCGCATGGCCGCGTGGAGCTGGCTCCCGCAGTCGCACCGGGCGGAGCCGAACACGTCGCCCGTCAGGCACTCGCTGTGAACCCGCACCAGCGGCGCGGAGCTAGCGGCCACGTCCCCCTTGATCAGCGCCAGATGGTCCATGCCGTCGGGCGAGGAGGTGTAGAGCCGCAGCTTGAAGTGGCCGTACGCGGTCGGCAGCTCCACCTCTTCCACGAAATCGATCAGGCGCTCGCGGCGCCGCCGGTACTGGATCAGGTCCGCGATCGAGAGCATCTTCATGCCGTGCGCCTTGGCGAACGCGAGCAGCTGCGGCAGCCGCGCCATGGTGCCGTCGGCCAGCATGATCTCGCAGATCACGCCGGCCGGCTTCAGCCCCGCCAGCTTGGCCATGTCCACCGCCGCCTCCGTGTGGCCGGCCCGCACCAGCACGCCGCCCTCGCGGGCCTCGAGCGGGAAGATGTGTCCGGGGCTCACCACAGACTCGGGCCCCGAGGCGTCGTCGAGCAGCACGCGCACGGTGCGCGCGCGGTCGGCGGCGCTGATGCCGGTCGTGACGCCCGACGCGGCGTCGACCGACAGCGTAAACGCCGTCGCGAATTTGTCGCCGCGGTTGCGGCTCGGCGCGCGCTCGATGCCCAGCCGCCTCAGGATCGCTCCGGCCATCGGCACGCAGACCAAGCCGCGCGCGTGCGTGACCATGAAGTTGATCGCCTCCGGCGTGATCCGGTCGGCCGCCACGATCAGGTCGCCCTCGTTCTCGCGGCTCTCGTCGTCCGCCACGATCACGATCTGGCCCTCGCGGAACGCCTCGATGCACGCATCGACCGGATCGAACACGACTTCCGTTTCCATAGCCCTCTCCAAACAAAAAGCCCGGCTTCAAGCGAAGCCGGGGCAAAGCAACGACGCGCCGCATCTTCTCATATCCAGACTGTACTGTCGGCCACGGACTTGAACCGTGTCAGTGGCACGCAGGAACAGCATGCCAGTCGCGGGCTATACCGCCGGTCAGGAATTTCCCGCATGCGCGGGATCACCTAGCCCCGAAGACGCTCATCGGTGGATAAGTGTAGTGCTTTCCCCCGGTTTTGGCAATAGCCATCACGCGTCGAGGTCGCGCCTGACGGCGTCCACCACGGAGGCGTCCGGCCGGAACCGCAGGACGGCGTGCGGCACCGCGTCCAGCAGCGCCTCAAGCGTACGGATGACGGGGTCGAAAAAGGCCGCGTCCAGCCATGGCACCAGGGACACGTCGAGCAGCCTCAGGACGGCCTCGCGCCGGGTCAGGGGCTCGACGGACTGCCCGGGCCCGTGCTCGAGGAAATACACCTTGCTGAGCGGCGCTGACGCGTTGAGCGCGAAGCCGCCGGAACTAGGCCACGGCGACCCATACACGCGGAAAACGCGGCCCTCCCGCCCGGCGTGCCGCCGGAGAATGGGGCGCTCGTCCGTCAGCACCGGCACGCCTCGCTGATCGAAGAGCCGGGAGATCGTGCTCTTGCCCTTGCCGGACGGCCCCGTGCAGATGATCGCCCGGCCATCCACGACCTGGGCCGAGCCATGCATGACGAACCCGTCCAGGTGGAGCAGCCGAAGAACCAGCGCGAGAATCGCGACAATACCGTAGGTGCCGTACACCTCGTTACGGTAAAGGGCCTCGAACGCCGTGGGGTGCCACTCGAAATTCAGCCGCTCGAACGGCGCGTCGCCCGTCATGCGCCACAAGACATCGCCGGCCGGATTGGCGCCCGTCAGACACGCGCGCCCGTCGCTCTGCTCGAAGTTCCAAGCCTTCTCAAGCCGCGACATACACAGTTCGGGGTTCGGACCCAGCGCGTCGATCCGACAGCTATTTTCTGCGGATCCCGATAGGCCCACAAAAGGCCGAAAGAATACATTAAAAGCGTCGGCAGGCAAGTTACGAAAATAAAATCGAATATCCGCCAGATCGCAGGTAAGCTGTGGATCGCCCATGGTCACGTTCTGCCGGATGCGATCAGTCTCCGCCGATCACTCCACGTTTCCAGAGTTGACTCCCAGCGTCCCGATCTGCTCGGCTTTGAACGTGCCGCCCAGCCCCAGCTTAACCTCGCTCGCCTGAGCGACTTCAAACCGCTCCTTGGACGTTGTTGCAAACGCATCAGATTTAGCCATAAAACACCTCTTTATGAAAAACACTATAGCACCGGTCCTCTATCCGAGTCAAATAGGAAAACGTATGCGAACAGGAGGCAAATACGCTATAAAGTCATTGGAAACCGAGGTTTACACAGGAATACGACCAAAGTCTTATATCTGATTGTCCCGCGCGGCGTGCAGACGCGGCGGAAGGAACCCGGGGCGGCGCTGCAGCCGCGCGCGTCTGTCCGCTTTTCAATTTCGCTGAACCCGTCGGCGTCTGACGCTTGATCGAACGGAAACGCATTCACGGGCGAACAGCGACCGGTTCTTCCGCCTTCCTTCGCTTCGCAAGGTAGGGACGGCAGGTCCCTGCCGTGCGCGGACGCCGTTGGCGTAGCGGCGCCCGACACAAACCCTCGCTGGCGCTTGCATTCCGCCGGGAGGCTGATAAACTCACACGCATGAAAGCACCCTGCTGCCCACTCGCGCTGCTCCCCGTCTACAAGGACTACCTCTGGGGCGGCCACCGAATCCCCGAGGCGTACGGGCGCGCCGGCGCGCCCGCGGTGTGCGCCGAATCGTGGGAGATCTCGGCCCATCCGGACGGCGCCAGCATCGTTTCCAGCGGAGCGTTCGCGGGGCAGCGACTTGACGAGCTGGCCGCCGAGCACGGCGCGGCCCTCGCCGGCGTGCGGGCGCCCGATCCGCACCGTTTTCCCCTGCTCTTCAAACTGATCGACGCCCGCGACCGCCTGAGCGTCCAAGTTCACCCGAACAACGCCAATGCCGCGCTCACCGGGGGCGAGCCCAAGAGCGAGATGTGGTACGTGCTGGGACGAACCCCCGGAGCCAGCCTGTTCGCGGGCCTGGCGGACGGCGCGACGCCGCACTCGCTGCGCGCCGCGCTCGCCGCGGGAACCGCCGAAGGCAGCCTCGTCCGCCTCCCCGTCGAGCCGGGCCAGGCGCTCTACATACCCGGCGGCCTCGTGCACGCGATCGGCGCCGGCTGCCTGGTCTACGAGGTCCAGCAGAACTCCAACACCACCTACCGCCTCTACGACTGGAACCGCACCGGCGCGGATGGCAAGCCGCGCGCCCTGCACGCAGAGGAGAGCTTTCAGACCATCGATTGGAGCCTGCGCCCGCCCCAGATGCTGACGCCGACGCGCAGCTCCGGCAGGTGCCGCACCGCCTGGTCCGACGTCGTCTCTTGCCCCTACTTCACGCTGCGCAAGCTCGACCTCTCCGCGCCGCTGGCGGTGCCCGTCACCGGCCAGAGCTTCCACGCGCTGTTCGCCGAAAGCGGGCGCGTGGCCGTGACCGCCGGCGGCGAATCCGTCATCCTGCCCGCCGGCGCGAGCTGCCTCATCCCGGCCGCCGCCACCGGCTACACGCTCACCCCTGACACCGCCAGCACCCTGCTGGTCACCACCTTATGATCAAGACCTCCTACCATCTCTGCACGCTCTTCGGCATCCCGATCCGGCTCGACATCTCGCTCTTGCTGATGCTCTTCTTCATGGGCGGCTTCGGAAACCCGTTTTACGACTTGATCGCCACCGCCCTTCTTCTGGCGTCGATCGCCCTTCACGAACTGGGCCACAGCCTGATGGCGCAGGCGTTCGGCTGCCGCGTGCGCGACATCACGCTGCTGATCTTCGGCGGCTGCGCCACGCTCGAGAGCATGCCGCGCAAGCAGTGGCAGGAGATCCTCGTCGCGCTCGCAGGCCCCGCCGTCAGCCTCGCGCTGGGCCTCGCCGGTCTATTCGTCCCCGCCTGGCTACATGCCTCCGGGCTGCTCTCTGCCGACGCCGCGAACATGCTGATGGTCGCGGTCGGCGTGCGCAACATCGCCCTTCTGATCTTCAACCTGCTGCCCGCCTTCCCCATGGACGGCGGACGCGTCCTGCGGGCCACACTTCAGCTCCGCATGTCCAAAGTCCGCGCCACGTGGATCGCCTCGCGGGTGGGCCGTGTGCTCGCGGGCGCAATGATCTTCTTCGCGGGGTGCAACATCCTGCACATCCCGCTGCCGCGCCCGGACTTCCCGGGCGTCGTCGGCGATCTGTTTTGGCATTTCCTCAGCGGCGGCACCTTCCTCAAGCTCTTCATCGGCCTCCTGATCTTTCAGGCCGCCGAGCGCGAGTACCGCCAGGTGCTGATGGAGGAGGGCCCAGACCGCCGCAAGCCCTTCGGGGGGTTCCCGTTCTTCGGGCGCGCGACGCGCACCCCGCCGCCCGACGACGGCCAGGCGGTCGTGAGCCCCCCTCCCTACGCGCGCGGCGGCTCGACGCGCGTGGACGTGCGCAAAGAGGATTAGGCCGACCTGCGCGGCGAGCGTTCGTCAGCCGACAAGCCGCTTGAACGCGAGACGCGCGAAAATGCCTTCGCAGATGTGCTCGGAAACCAGCTCCAGCCACCGCTCGCGCTCGACCTCCGGCGGGCAGAACCGCGAAGCCCACGCGGGCTTGGCGATCGCGTAGACCACGTACTGCGCGCTCACCGTGCTGCACCAGAGGCTGACCTGCACGGGGTCGTCTTCCGCCAGCGCCATGCGCAGAAGCCGCGCGAAACACTGCCGCATCGGCACCGCGAACTGCCGCGAGATCTCCTGCGCCATGTCGGACGGCAGGCACTCCTCCATCCCCATCAGGCGCGCTATATAGAACTCAGGCGGCTTGCGGGCCGCACAGACGGCGACAGACCTCCGAACCCACGTGCGCACGGCGGCCTTCCACGTTTCCGCGTCCCTGACCGTGTCCGGTATGGCCAGCATCGGCTTCGCCACGTTTTCGAAGAGCGCGGCGATCACCGCCTTGTACAGCTCAGCCTTCGAGCGGAAGTAGTAGTTGACCAGCGCGACGTTCACACCCGCCTCCCGGCAGATCATCCGCGTCGTCGCGTCCTTGAACCCGTGCTCGGCGAACACCTTGGTCGCGGCCAGCAGGATCCTGTCCTGCGTTCGCTTGACTGAACTGACCGGCTTCGCCCGAGACTTAGACTTCATAGCGCCGACTCCCTGCGTTAAACATGCGCTTAAAATAGGCGTTTGGCTGTGCCGTTGTCAAATGCAATCCGCCGCTGCCAATCGCCGGCGCGCGCCCGCTTGCTCTTCGGCATCGCCATCACTTGACCCGGACATACGCGACCGCCTCGCGACCGGACGCCAGCTCCCGCGCCCGAATCTGCCACAGGCCGGGTCGATCGTTGGCTGCGACGTCAAGCGTGACGTCCAGCACCCCACTCGCAGCCCCATAGTGCCCGCTGCTCTCGGCCTCGGCCCCGGCCGGATCGAGAACCTCGAGCCGCACCGGCACCACCGCGTCCAGCGGCCGCCCCTTCCGGTCGCAGACCGACACCCGGCACGCCACCGAGCCGCCGCGCCCGGCCGCGGCAGGCACCTCGACCCGCACGCCGTCGATGGCCTCCTCGGTGACCATCAGCACGCACCCTTCGCAGGGCCCGAACGACCGCCGAACCCACAGGCTCCCCTTGCGATAGTCCGCGAGCATCTCCCGGCCCGCCACGAGGTCGTAGACGTAGCCGCCCTTCCGTCCGAGCGACAGCTCCGCCTCTGACGGCAAGCCGTCCTCCATGACCAGCCCGTATTGGCCGACGTACGTTCCGAACTCGCGGCGGTCATTGACCGCAAAGAGATAGTCCGCCGCCCCGTAGGCGCGGCAGCGCGGCACGACGTCTGGGCAGGAGGAGTCGCAATACCGCCGGTAACGCCCATCGAGCGCCTGCCGCAGCTCGGCCGCCTTGGCGAGCAGCGCGGCGCGGTCAGCGTCGGCCTTGCGCGTCCGCGCCACGCTCGTCACCGTGACGTCGGCCCTGACCGCCGGACACAGGCGCTCGTCCCCGACCACGACGCCGCCTTTGGCCTGGAACGCCTTCACGCGGGCGACCACGCCCGCAGTCAGCACGTCGCAGTCCATCAGAACCAGCACGCGGTAGCCGTCCAGGCCGCGCTTGAGCACACTCTCGTCGTAGATGATCTCCGGCTGCAGGTGCGCCCACAGCAGCATCTGGTACGCGTCGCCGGACCAGCCGCCGCCCCAGCCGTACGTGCCGCGCCGCGCGAACATCTGCGCGGCGAAACTCTCCAGAAACGCCACATCGCTGGGCCTGTCCGGCACCTGCAGCAGCGTGGGCCCGAGCGGCTCGACCACCTTTTTCACCAGGCGCCGGAGCTCGCGCTGGGACTGGGAATGCGTGTAGCGGTAGGCGCTCGTGCTGCCCTCGACCGGCACGAGCGACTCCCAGCCGTGATACATGATGCCCTGCACCGGGCGCGCGAGCTTCGTCCAAAACGCCTCGCGCAGGTGCATCGGCGCGATCGTCGGAAACGCCGCGTCGGGGTCGGTGTCCTCCCACGGCGATTTCGTCGCCTTGGCCACCTCGTCTCCCTTCGCCATCGGCGCGGTCTGCGACCGATACCAGATGATTTGCGTCATCTTCATCACGCGCTGGGGCTGGGACGCGCCGCGCGCCATCGCGAACAGCTCGTCCGTCGCCACGCCGATGCGCAGGGGGTCGGGATACGAGTAGGTCCACTGCGAGATGACGTCGGCCTCGCCGCCGCTCCCGTACACGCTCGCCACGCGCACCGCCGGGTCATGGAACGTCCAGACGTCGGCGCGGTCCGTCGACTTCAGGCCGCGGTTCAGCTCCGTGTTTAGCCGGTTCCAGCCGTCGCCCGACCTCCAGTACCACGCGAGAAAGCGCAGGGTCGGATCATCGTCCGCGATCACGCGGTCGGCCGGGAAACCCTTCCGCTTCGCGTAGTCCAAGCCGCCTTTTCCCGGCGCTTCCGCGGGGTAGTCCGCCCCCGTCGCCTCCCGGCACGCCTCGCGGTCGTGCGCGTGCCAGCACACGTTCGCGCCGTCGCGCACCTCGGTGTGCAGCAGCGCCGCCTGCCACGCGGGAAACGCGCCGTACGCCTGCGCCACGGAGGCTCCGACGTTGTAGCAGAACGCGCCCAGCCCCGGAGAGGCGGCACACGCCGAGGGCTTGGCGTCACTGGACAGGCCCGACTGGCCCACGCGGCGCAGCTCCTTCCTGGCCCCCGCCGCCCAATGCCCGGGCGACAGGCTTGCGATCACGCCGAAATCCTCCGCCAGCGCCACGTTCAGCATCCGCTTGACCTCGGCGACCTTCTCCGGCGCGTCGGGAAGGGCCGGCTTGCCCGCCTCATAGATCCGCCCGCTGTCGGCGCCAAACCCCAGGCAGTGCGTGAACCCGATCTCCTTCAGGCGCGGCAGCTCCTTCAGCACCTGCTGCGCGCCATACACGCCCCACATGACCACCGGCATCCGGGCGGGGCGCCTGGGCGCGATGGTCACGGGGAACGCCTCCTCGCTCGCATAAGGGACGCCGCCGGACACCTCCACGCGTGCCCGCAGCGCGTAGACGCCGGGCCGCAGCGACGTGTCGAGCGGCGCCTCCAGCGCGTGGCTCGCGCCGGGGGGGATCTCAGGCACGGCGATGCACGCCACCGCCACGCCGTCAAGCGTGAAGGTCACCGTAACATCCTTCAGGGTGTCGCGCCGCGCATTGGCCAGCGTGAAGGCCAACGGAGCAGCCTTCTCCATGCGCACGAACACGTCGCGCTCGCCGAGGAACGACAGCCGGGCCGGCCGAAACTCCAGCGCCCTGTTGCACAGCCGCACCTGCGCGATGTAGCCGGGAAAGCCGTGGTAGAGGCTGCCGACCCGGTCACCGATCGACAGCGGGTGCTTGCCTGCGGCCAGGCTGCCTCGGCCCGGCGCCGACCGGCTGCCCAGCGACGAGCCGTCGCGGTAGAAGCGCCCCTCACCAGCGCCGTCATATGTGAAGGCGATGTGGTGCCACACGTTGCTCGCGTAAGCCGCAGGTTCGGACGCGTACGACTCGGAGTCTTCCCCGAAGCCCAGCCGCATGTTCAGCCGCCGCAGCCCCGCCTTGTCCGCCGCCCCGAGCGTGAGCTGATAGTCGGTGTGCGCGACGTATTTCTTGTCGGCGAGAAACGCCTCGGGGTAATCCGCAAGCTCAGGCTTGGGCTTAACCCACATCTCCAGCGTGAACGCGCCTTTCGGCGTCAGTCCCGGACGGTTGTCGACCACGGCCGCGTGCCGCTTGTCCTCCACCGGGTAACCGCAAAACGACTCCAGACACGTGCCCAGGCGGGCGTCCGGCACCACGGCGGCCCCCTGCGCCTTGAAATCGGAGGCCTTGGCCGCACCCGTCTGGGCCGCCGAATCCGCCGCGAACGTCCACAGCCCGATGACGTGCGAGCCGTGCGCGTCCTCGCCCGCGTACGGAGCCTGCCAAGGCTCGCAGAGCGGAGGCTTCGTCTGCGCCTGCGCCTGCGCCACCCAAGCGGCAAGCAGCCAAACGCCCATCGCGTTCTTATTCATCGCTCTCCCCCTGACTTCGGCGCGCCTCATCCGGCGCCGCCCCGCCGCAGCCGGGCGTGCGCTAAGACGACTGCGCGACGTCCGCCTGATCGCCCCCGCGGAGCGGGTTCGGCCTGACGCGATAAGACGGAGGCGCCAGCATACCGCCGGAGACAATCATCTTCACGCCGTCCTCAACCGATATATCTGTGAACTGAACCTCTTCCTCCGGATACATGATGAGAAACCCCGAGGTCGGATTCGGCGTGGTGGCGACAAAGACCCGGTAAAGCGTCTTTCCCCGAGGGTCGAGAATGGTGCCTGTCACGAATCCGATGGCCAGCGACCCGCGCCGAGGAAAATCAACCAGCACGACGGCTTGAAACGCGGCTTTGGTGGAGGATGAAAAGGTGTCCACCACTTGCTTGGAGGCCGAGTAGATAGACTTCACAATGGGCAGCTTCAGCAGCAGGTGCTCGCCCCAGTGAATCAGGCGCTGCCCGACGATGTGCGTTGTGACTTGTCCGACCAGATAAATGATGAACGCCGTCGCGATCAGCGCGATCAGCGTGAGCACATATTCTGGCAGCTCCCCCAACCAGGGCCGCATCAGGGGCCGCACGAAAGAAGTCAGGAACGACAGGATGAAGTTCAGGATGAAAAGCGTGATGGCCAGCGGAATGAGGACAAACAGACCCGACATCAGCCGGGTGCGCACATGCTTGCCGAACGTCGACGTCGCAACTTGATCCGTATCTGTGCTCATGCGTCCTCTTAGAGTAGGGCGATCAGGTCTTGAAATCAAGGGGAACCGGCCGCATCCCCTGCGTGATCCGCAACGCGAATCACCCGCGTGTCCGGATCATCGGTGAGCGTGAGTCGCACGTGCAGCGCATCTGGCGGGATCAGGTCTCCCGCCCGCTCGGGCCACTCCACCGCCACGACCGCGCCGCTCTCCAGATACTCGGGAAAGCCGATCGCCAGCAGGTCATCCGGCCCGCTCAGGCGGTAGAGGTCCATATGCACGAGCTTGAACTCCCGCGTCACATGCTCGGTGCAGACCGTGAAGGTCGGGCTCGTCACCGGCCTGCGCAGGCCCAAGGCCCAGCCAAGCCCCTGCACAAACGTGGTCTTGCCCGCGCCAAGATCGCCGTGCAAGGCCACCACCAGCCCGGGCCGCAACAGCCCGGCCACCTCGGCGGCAGCCTGCCACGTCTCTTCAACCGAGCGCACCGTATAGGTCTTTGTCGTCATGTTCTCAGCCACGCGACCGCCTCATCCAAGAACCGGTCGATGTAATCCTCCGTGAACGCCGACGCGTGCGGCGCGCGCACGAGCCCCGGCAGATCCCGCGCCAGCGGCGACGTTTCGCTTAGCGGCTCCTCAGCGAACACGTCGAGGCACGCTCCGCGCACCGCGCCCGTCTCCAGCGCGTGCGCCAGCGCCGCCTCGTCGATGCAGTTGCCGCGCCCGACATTGTACACCACCGCGTGCTTCGGCAACAGGCCAAGCCGGCGCGCGTCGAGGAGCCGGTCCGTGCCCGTATCCGACGGCAGCACGACAATGAGGTGGTCGGCTCTGCGCAGGGCGGCGTCGAGCTGGGATACCGGCACAACCGCGTCTCCCTCCCGGAGCCAGGCGGGCTTCCGCGCCGGCACCGAGCGCCTCACGCCGGTCACCCGCACGCCAAAGGGCTTCAGCATGCGCCCGATCCTTCCGCCGATGTGGCCGAAGCCCAGGATGACCGCGTGCGTCCCGGAGATCAGCCTCACGCCGAACAGCGCCTCGCGCGGCCACAGCTCGCCCGCGAGCTGGCGCCTGTAAGCCTCGAACAGGCCGCGGTTGAAGGCCAGCATCAAGCCGAGCACCGTTTCCGCCATGACGGGCCCGTGGAACGTGCTGTAACGCACCTTAACGCGCGGCGGCGGGGCGAGCGCAAAGAAATCGCGCCCGGCGGCCGACGACACGATCCGCCTCAGCTGGGGGGCGCGCGCGAACCACTCCTGCCTGAACGCCCAGGTTACGGCCACCTGCGCCTCCGGCAGCGCACGCAAAAACGACGCCTTCGTGCGGCACCACGTCACCTTCGCGCGCGGAAACGCCGCCCGCAGCCGCGCGAGGTGCCGCGCCTTCATGCAGAAACACGGAACGTGGCTTTCCTGAAAAACGGCGATGGTGTGAATGTTCAGCGCTTCTTCTCCGTCTTCATCAGCGTGCCGCCCATGTTGTAGGTCTGGGGCGGCTGAGGCTTGCCGAGCCCCACGCCCTTGTCCATCAGCGCCTTGAGCTCGCCGAGGTGCTTGGCGTAGACGTCGCGCGGCAGGCAGCTGTTTTTCTTGCACAGCGACGCCGCCATGCCGACCACCTCGCCCATCATGCCGCCGGTCCTCATCACGCGCACCGTGCCGAGCGCGACGTGCGTCACGCTGATGTTGCGTCCGGCCATGAACAGGTTGTCGACGTTCTTCGAATAGAGGCACCGGTACGGGATCGGGTACGGGTGGATCGCCTTGTGCTTGGCGATCGACTTGAACTCGTTTCCGGGGAAGTTCTTCGTGTTCTTGGGATCCGGGTAGTGCAGGTCGATCGTCCACGTCGTGCAGGCCGTCGCGTCCGGGTACTCGACGCGGTCCACCAGGTCCTGCTCCTTCAGCACGAGGTCGCCGACCAGTCGGCGCGACTCGCGCTTGCCCGCGATGTAGGCCACCCACTCGAGGCGGCTCTTCGCGTAGCTCGCCTTGTTCGCCGAGCGGTTCTTGAGGAACGACCAGTTGGAGAAGACCACGAGCATGCCGTAGTCGCGCACGCGCTCGAACTCCAGCACCTGGTGGCGGTTCATGCCGTTTTCCCACGTCCACTCGCCCATCTTGACCCGCTCGCAGTTGGCGTCGTCGAAGGGCAGCCCCCACGCGAGCTCCGGAAACGCCACCGGCTCCTGGGCCTCGCGCGAGTACCACTGCACGGACGAGCCCATGGTCTGGCTGTCCGCCTTGTCCGGCGCGGTCGACTCGCCGGTCTCCTCCTTGCTCTCGCGGCCGTAGCGCGCCTCCGCGCCCGCCAGCGCGCCAATCACGCCGTCGCCGGTGTTGTCGAGCACGAGCGGAGCGACGAAGCGCGTCTCCTGCCCGGTCTCGATGTGGCGCCCGATCACCGCCGCGATCTTCGAGCCGCTCATCTCCACCGCCACGCCGCGCGTGTTGAGGAAGAGCGAGATGTTCCGCTCGGCCTTGACGGCGTCGAGCTTGCGCGCGTCCTCGTAGAACGACGCGGGCTGTGCGTTGCCGCCCTTGGCCGGCCCGATCTCGCCGACGACATCGCCGAGCTTCGGATACGGCGGCAGATTCTGCCTGCCCGCCAGGTGCACGCGCACTTCGGAGCTGTTGTTGCCGCCCAGCACGGGCCGGTCTTGCACGAGAGCGACCTTGAGGCCCAGCCGCGCGGCCGAGATCGCCGCGCAGGTGCCGGGTATGCCGCCGCCCACGACGACCAGATCCACGCTGACGCTTTCTTTCGGGGCGGTGATCGAGCCCATCTGGCGCCGGAACGCTTCCAGCTTCGCCACGTCCGCCTCCGGCGCAAACCCGGGGTCGGTGGTCAGGACGAGCGCGTCGCAGCGTCCGTCGAAGCCGGTCAGGTCCCGCAGGGCCAGCTTGACGAGGCCCTTCTCCAGCTTCGACGAGCCGGCCTCCTGCCAGCCCCAGTCCGCGCCCTGCGTGCCCAAGACCGCTTCGAGCGGCTTGCCGTTCACGACCAGCTGAAACTTGCCGGGCGGGTCTTTCTGCGTCCAATGCGCGGCCCAGTTGCGCGTGCGGGCCAGCACGCGATAGGCTCCGGCCTCCGGTATCTGAACCGTGGTCGACGCGTCGGCCACGGGCGTACCCATGCCGTGCGCCAAGAGGAATGGCGAGCCCATCTGATCCATAAACTGCTGGTCGACCACCCAGCCGCCCTTGTCGGCAAACGATTCGGTTTCGATTAGAACGGTTGCCGCGTGCACCGCGCCCGAGCAGACTGCGATGCCCATCCCTATCCAAGCTCTTATCGACAGCATGAAAAACCCCCTTGAGTTGTGATGCCTGTTTATATCATATCACGGCGTCGCCGAAAAGCGGCATGACAGCCACCCGCAGGCAAAAGCGCAGAACGCGGGAAGGTCACCCGCGCCACGCACCACGCCACGCTCTCACACGCGCCCCTATTGCAGCAGCATCAGACTGCCCTTGCCAGATATCCGAAGATAGACTGCGTTACCCTGCGCAGAGAGACTAAACTGATGGGCAGTGTCGTCGGAGGACACAGCCCACAACCCCGGGACAAAGCCTGACAGCGCCGAGCCTTCGATCGCCGCAGCCAACAGGTGCTCCCCGCTGGCCAGAGCCGACCCTCCGCTGACCGTCACCGTTCCGCCGCCTTGGAACACGATACCGCACGAAGCCTGCACGGGCACCACTCTGCTCGAACTCGCCGCAAGCGTCCATTTCGCGCCTGACTCGACTGTCAGAGAGGACGCCAGCGCCAGCACATCAGCCCCGTTCGCCGATGTCACTTGGTTCAAGCCTGCGACCGTCAACGCGCCCGTCGTCACCATTCCGATACCGCCCAGCGCGCCAAGTGCATGTGCTTGGGTGCCGCCCAATTCCAGTACGGCACCCGTGTGCAAGGTCAGCGTCATCGCCGATCGTGACGCATCGCTTGGAATGTCCGTTCCAACAGCCAGAGGCAGCCCCCACTTGACTCGCAAGTAGGACTCCACCTGCCGGATCTCGTCATCCGTCAGCGCCTCCTCGTAAATGATCACCTCGGCCAGACGTTGTCCGCCCGTAGAATTGCGATAGGCACGAGCACGGTCATTGTTGAACGCGCTCGCGGACGAGTCGCCCGTCGTACGCAGCGAAACCAGGTCATACCCGCCGCTCAGCCCCGTCTGCGTCCCATTCACGACCACTCCGTTCTTGCGCGTCTGCCCGTTGATCACAGGCCCATAAGGGTCTACCAGCGCCGGTGTCGTGGCCCACAGCACGCTGTCTTTCGTGATCGTGTTCCAGCCGTTAGTCCCGCCACGGAAGAAGTGGCGCGTACCGGTGTCGCGATCATAGGTCAGCAGATGGCCGCCACCCTCTTGCGAGCCGATGACCCAAAAGACTGTCCGAATGTGTGTCAGCGGCTGGCTCCACGTCAGGAAGCGGTTGCCCATCCACGAGCCGAAGTCCACCACCGGCAGTCCGTTCAGCGCGTTCTGCGCCAGAAGCGGCATCAGGTTTGGATACGTCGTGGCGCCGACCGTTTGAGAGGCCGCCGCAGCCTTCTGCGCGTACAAGCCGTTGCGGCGGCAATCGTACCACTTGGAGAGCTCCAGCGACTGCGCATCGTATTCCAGCGTATCGACCCGGCTGGCGTCCACCCAGAAGGCGGGCGTCCGCGGCACTGGGCCGTAGCCCGCCAGCGCCACACGCCCGACAGCCACGTCGAGCGTCCCGGAATACGAGCCGAACCGGCCCAGCGTAATCGCGGCGCTGCCGGTCTTCTGCAGCACGCCTGTGCCGACCAGCTCCTGCACGAGCAGCCTCCGCAGACCGACCTCCAGCGTACCCGCCGCAGCGGGCACCCCCACCGTCGGCGCTTCCAGCCGGTTCAGAGTCGCCTGCAGGTCGCGCGTGCCGGGCCGCTGCCACTTGTTCAGAAGGTAGGCCTCGACCTGGGCCATTTGGGCGTCGCTTAGCACGTTGGTGTAGACGATCACCTCGCCCAGACGCTGCCCGCCGCCGCGGGACGTCTGGTCGCGGTCGTGCGCGAATTGCCCCGCGGTCACGTTGCCGGAGGTGCGCAGAGCAATCACCTGATAGCTGCCCGAAAGACCAGTGGCCGTGCCATCCACCTGGACGCCGTCGATACGCGTGATGCCGCCCTTCACGTTCGCTGACGTAAACTGATAATAGATGGGCGTCGCCGCGCTGGACACCGGCCCGCGGTTGAAATCGGAGGTGGCGGCGTCAAGGCCTCCGAGCAGTATGCCGCCACCCAACTGTGAGCCGATCAGCATGAAGACGGTGCGCACGTTGCTCAAGTTTTTGGACCATTGCATCCCCTTCTCCACCGTCGGGTTATTGGTCGGCCCCATATCCACCACCGGAAACGCGCCCACGGCATTGGAGAGGACGGTCGGCGCCGACGCCCACCGCTGCGTGGCCACGAGATAGTCGCTGCCCGCAGTCCAGCGCACGTCGCGCCAGTACACGCGACTGACGACGTCCGATCCGAAGGTGCCCGCAGCGCACGCATCCACCCAGAACGCGGCGCCCGGCACCGGGTTCGTTGGCGCCGCCTGTGCGGTAAGCGAAGCCCGCGTGCCATCGGCCGAAAAAACACCCTCTGAAAGGGAAAGTGTGCCACCGAAGCTCTCGGGCGACTCGACCGTGAGCGTTCCAATGCCGGCCTTCGTCAGCGTGCCGCTCCCCGTCACTCGATCGAGGGCAAGGGAAACGGCTTGGTGCGGCAGCAGCAAGGTGCCCTCGCCCGTGACCTGCAGCTCCGAAGCCCAACGTGCACCCACTGAGGACGAAAACCACTTGCGCTTCAGATAGTCTTCCGTGGCCTTGCGCTCGTCGTCCGTCAGTGCGCGGTTGTAAATCATGACTTCGCCCAGCCGCTGGCCGCCGCTGCGGCCGACGCCGTCGGATTGGGTGATCACGCGCATCTCCTTCGCAAACGCGTTGGCGACAACGCCCTCGGACGTCATTGTCGAGACAAGCTGGTAGCCGCCGTTCAGGCCCACACTCGTTCCCGTCACGGCCAGACCGTTCGTCCAGTTCTGAGCGTTCCGGAACGCCACGTGATTCCAGGTTCCCACGTTCCACAGAGGATCCGCCGCATAGACTCCGGCTTCCATACTCGCGCTGCCGCGGGCCGCCGCGTTCGTCGAACAGCCGATCAGCAGGCCGCCACCGTTCTGCGACCCGATCACCCAGAAGAAGGTGCGTGCGTTGGTCACCGCCGCGAACTGCAGCCACTGGCCGCTCTTGTACGCGCCGAAGTCCAACACCGGCCTGCTGCCGAGCGCGTTAGGGAGCAGCGTCGGAGGCAGGGCCGTCCTGTAGCCGGCGGTTCCCATCGAGTACGGGTTCAGCCATGCGTAAGGATAATTGGTGACGCCCGGGGTCGTGTCTCGCAGATCGCGCCAGCCGACGATATTGGTCGCCGAACCCGACTGGAACATGAGCGTTTGCGCTGCCGAAGCATCCAGCCACAGCGCAGGATTATTGGCAGGCGCGATTTCGTCATAGATCGTACCCGCTTCCAGAACAACCTTTCCGGCATACGTTGAGTCGGGCCGCACGATCAGCACGCCCAGCCCGCGCTTGATCAAATCGCCCGACCCTTTGAGTGACGCCAGCTTGTTGGTCATGCCCGCCGCCACTTCCAGCACCACGGCGCCGCCGGTCAGATTAAGTCCGTTCGTCGCCGTCAGCGAAGCGCCTTCGATGATGAGTTCGCCGCTCCCCTGTTTGTTGAGCGTCCCGTTTACCAGCGTCAAGCCGCCGCTCAGACGGATGCTGCCGCCGTTGACGGTGAAGCCGCCGCCTGCCACCGTCACCGCCTGCTGCAGCGTCAAGGCCGCGCCTGCGGCGTTGCCCAGATAACCGCCGCCCACAGCTACGGTGTTTCCTGCCGCGCCCAGGGCCGCTGCGCTGCCCGCCACCAGCGTACCGCCGCTGACCGTCACGCTTCCCAAGAAACTGTTCGCCCCGTTTAGCACCGTCGTGCCCGCATCGGCTTTCACCAGTGCCCCGCTGCCGCTGATAGCGCCCGCGTGCGTAATCGCCCCGAGCCCGTCGAATCCCAGCGTGCCGCCTGCGAGCGCCACGTCGTGCGCCACGGATAGCGCGTTGCCCGCGCTGTCCGTCAGCCGCCCGTCCAGCCACGCCAGCGTGTCGAACCAGACCGCGTTACCCGCGCTCACAGCCACCGACGACCCGAAGGCCCCCTGGTTGGCGCTGACGATCCGGATGCGGCAGCCCGCGTTGGTGAAGCTCGCGAGCGAGGATAGCGCGTCACCTTCGAGATACACGTCCGCGCCCGGCACGACCTGCCAGACACCGGACGGAGGCAGCCTCTTGAGCCAAACGCTGTTGCGGAACGTCACCTGTTTATCAGCCGGAACGGTCACGTCGGCGTCGAACAGGGCCGGCCGATCAGCCGTTCCGTCAATCACCAGATCCGCATTGCACGCCAGCACGGCATGGGTGGTGTTGTCCGAATCCACCGAAACACCGCCGCGCAGCACCAGCGCCGGCAGCGGCGCTGCGCCAGACGCCGTCAGCGTACCGCCGGAAGCGCCGACCAACAACAAGCTGGCATTCGTGGTTACAAACGAATCGACGCCCACCGTCGTGGAACGGCTCACCTCACTGCCGTTAAGCCGCAGCCCCGCCCCGCCCAGCGCCAGCGGAGCGCTCAATGAAAGCGTATTGGCTGGTGCAACCTCCACCACACCCGCGCCCGAGCCCTCCGGAACCTGCGCGTTGAAGCTGCCGCCACACCAGACTAGCTTCGTTCCCGAGGGTAGCCGCCCGCGAAAATCCAGACTGTCCACATAGAGCGCCCCGACGCCCGGCACGCGGTTCGTGACGGCTCCGCCCGCCGTAACCGTCAGCAGGCTAACGCGGTTGCTGCGGCCAGCCAGATCCACCAGCCCCAGATACGTGCCGTTCACCAGCATGCCGCCTTTGCCTTCGCCATAGGGCAGCACACCGTCGGCATCCAACTGGAGATGGGCGAAGTTCGACGGATTCCAACCCGGACCATTCGTGCCGACCACGGTTCCGCCCGCATAGTCGTTGGCCGGGTTCTGCAGGAGAAAGCGCCCATTGTTGCGGCTGATCAGCAGCGGCCCCGGCCCAGTGATCGGGCTCGCGAACGTCATTGTGTATGCATTCTGCCAGCCGATGACGAAGAAGCCGCCGCGCTCTTGAAGTGTGATTCCCATGGTTGCGGGGAAAACGGGCGACGAGTTATTGTTCTTGATACCGCCGCCGTTCAGAATAACCGCGTCAGCCCGGTACTCGGACGGAACGGTCGCCAAGGACGTTCCTGAAACGATCTCCACGCGCTCCGTCTCAATCAGCCACCGGCCGCCGAAGGCGCTGGCCGTGTTCGTGATAGTGATAATCCCACCGCCGGTCTTGTGAAGCGTGCCGGCCCCTGTACCCCAAGCAGATCGGATGGTGAGTGTGTTTTCATTCACATGGATACGGTTGGTGGCCGCCGCATCCGCAGAGAAGTTGATCGGGAAACCGGGGTTGACGTACCAGGGAACGTTGTTGCTGAAAATCATCCCGCCCAGCGTCAGCCCGGCGACGTCGTTCGTCAGCGTGGTCACCACCGACGCCGCCGTGTTCGTGGTGAAAACAGCCACGCCGCCGCTGCCCGGCACGGTGCCGCCCACCCAGTTCGCGGGATTAGACCACTGCGCACTCGTGCCGCGCCACAAGCCGTCTGTCTGCGCCCATGCGCTCACGGCCGCAATCGAACCCGCACACGCCAATCGCGCCACCATTTTCATTCGCATCTCCTTCTTGAGACGAGGGCTGCCAACCCGCTACAGACCGATCATGACTCGCCTTTGCCTCAGCCGCTCCGCCGCGAACCGAGCCATATTTATTAAAATCTTAGTGTTCTGCGGCACGATAATCAATGCCTCATTTTGGCGAAATGACGAGGGCGCGAACGCTTCGAGGCTGCAAATCCCCTAGCAGCACGCCCAGATCGCTCGTCCGCTCGAGCGGCGTCTCACCGTCAGGCGTCAGCAGAGAGATGCGCCAAGGCCCTTTCGACTTCAGCCAGACGGCGGGATCGAGGGCGAAGTCGGCCCGCTGCGGCGAGCCGCTTGTGTTGATTACGAAGACCGCAAGCCGACCTGCACCATCGCGCCAGACCGTCCCCTGAACGGCTGGCAAGCGTGCCTCATGGGGCCGGTTGCGGTTCCACACCTGTGTCGCCTGAGGCACGCACCCGGCCAACCGCAGTTCGTCCACAAGCTGCCCGTATACGAAAAACGCCTTGGCTGCCACCCTGTAACGGCACAGCTCATGCTGGAAGCGCTGCTTCTCGCGGTGCTCATCTCGCAGGATCCACGGGTCATTCCAGCCCAGCTGGCAGCCCCACAGAAAGTCGCGCCCCTGCGCCGCGCAGAACGCGTCCACGGAGTCGCCCGCCGCCTGCGGGCTCGTGAAGTAGATCGTGTAGCCGGAATAGACCGCTGGCAGCAGCGGAACGTCCTCCTGATTGCGCGGGCTCCACGCGAGGTACGCGTCAATCGTGTCCATGTACGGCTCGGCCGTGTTCTCGGTCGTCAGCGCCACGCCCGCTTTTGCCGCGCGTGCTTTGATGCCAGTCAGCATCGTGCGGTAGCCGTCCGCCCAGTAGCGCCCGCCCCCCACCGGATGGCCGTGAAAACGGTCGTAGCATGCGGCGGGCGCGGCCGCGCCGATCTGGTCGAGGTAGATCGCGTTCACGCCGCACGCGTCGGTCAGCCGGCGGCAGATCTCGCCCACCTTGTTTTGCCAGAACTCGGTGTACGGGCACATCGGCACCAGGCTCCGGCCCGAGCCGTAGGTCTCCACGTAGTTCGTGCCCGCGAGCTGCTTGCAGGCCGCAGGATACGCGCCCGCGAAGCTCGGGATGTCGCGGTCCCAGAGCCGCGCGTTGATGTACGGCATCACCGTCACGCCGCCCGCCACCAAGGCCCGCGCGGCATCGGCCATCCCGTCCAACGTCGGGAAGTACTCGGGGTAGCTGTTATCGAACGGGATCTGATGCCAGCAGTACCAGTGCACACCTACAGGCACGCCCGCGTAAAGCCGCTTCGCCTCAGCCATGCCCCGCGCCACCCCTTCCGGCTTGCCGTTCAGCAACATCCAGAAGCCGAGGTCGCGCAGGTGCTCGGGCACGTCCGTCCGGCTCTGCAGCGGCCCCTTCGCCGTCCACGCCTGCCGCAGCGCCCACTCGCGGTAGCGCCGCGCGGCCCGCCACCAGTCACCCGTGTACGCCGCGACCACCACCGGATAGTCCGGCGCGCCCGCCGCCCCCGCCACGCCGGCGTCCGGCGCCAAGTAGCGGAAGGTGGTGTCCTGCTCGCGCGTCACGACCACCCGCTTGTCCTGCGCGCCGCCGTCGTGCGCCGCCACGTACAGCCCGGCCTCACCCAGATTGAACGCCAGCATCTGCAGCGGGCACTGGCCGGACGGATAGTGCCCCTCGAAGCGCCCCGCGTGTCGCCGCATCAGCGATCCGCCCCAGTTCCCGTGCGGCAGCAGCACATCGGCAGCCCCGCGCGGCACGACTCCGCGGAGGAGCGGGTACTCCGTCGAAACCAGCCCGTACCGCACGCTCCGGTTGGTGACGCTGAGCCGCCATTCACTCGCACCTGTACCGGATTGCAGCCGTACCTCGGCCCTCACGTCGACACACCCAGGCTCGTCGGGCAGGTCCAACCCCTGCCAGTGGAACGTCAGCGTGTCGCGCGAGCGCTCGCCATAGACGCGCCGCACCGGCGCGCGGTTGTCCAGCGTGGTTGTCGCGGCCCCGTTCCCGAAGGTCAGCGACCACAGGCCCGGCGCGTTCTCGCGCGGGCTCACGAAGCGCACGCCGCCCGCCAGACGGTTCTCAATCCCCACGCAGTCGAAGCCCTGTTCCGCCCCGGCGAAGGCCAGCCGCAACGTGCGATTCCCAATCTCGTGCGCGCCGCACACGGGAGGCGTATCGACCGGCACCCACGCCTGTCCGTCCCTGAAGAACCGGAACTCGGGCTGGCGGTCTGCGCCCAGCCACGAGCTGTACCAAGCGGCGTCGCTATCCGGCCCGAAGTAGAGGCCGCCGTCGAAGGCGTACGTCCGCCCCTCCCAGCCGGGGGACGCGCTCCGCACGTAGTAGACGAACTCGTCCGACGCGTCCCAGCAGGCCACGCCGTCAAAGCCGACCCCACACGCGTTGGTGCCGTCGGCCATCACCGCCCACTGCTGCGCGGAGATCGGCTTGCTGCGCGCCCCCTTGGGCTGCATGGCGTGCGTCAGCGGCGGGTCGCCTGCCACGAACGACGTGTAGTGCCGGTCCGCGCGCGTCAGGTGCAGGGCGTGCAGCTCCTTCCACGGCTCGCTGTCGTCGCGCGCGTAGCGGACAGAAACATCGACCACCGGCGAGAAGGCCGTGTAGGTGTAGCGGTAGACCGCGAGCGGCGCGCCCGGCGTCTCGGCGCGCCGCTTGCCGAACCCCGTGCGCGCTTCCACCGTCACGCGCAGCGGACTCCTGAACACCACCCGCGCCTCCGCGTCCTCGCACGACTTGGCGCAGTACTGCGCGAGTCGTCCGCCCGCGCCCTGCGGACGTACGAGGCGATCCAAGAAATGGAGCTGCGGGTCAGCGACGCCCGACTGCACAAAGGCGATGTCGCGGGGGAACCCGCCGCCGCCTCTCGCGGGCTGCCGCAGCCGGTAGAATCCGTTCTCGACCGCGATTTCTGGGCCGCCCTCGCACACGCTGAGGTCGCTCGCCAGCACGGACTCGACGCGCCTGGGTACAACCGCGAACGAGCGCACGGCGTCCGGCGCGGTCTCTCCGCCCAGAAAGAGCGCGAGAACCGGCGCCTCGCCGCTCGCGTCGATCGCGCACGGCACGGGCGCGGCTTGGCCGCCCGTGGTTTCCGCCAGCGTGTGGGCCTCGAACAGCCGCGCCCAGTCGCGCGTCACGGCATGGGTCACGACGGCGTTGCGCCGCGCGTGCGGCCCGTTGCGGACCTCAAGCGTGAATTCGGCCGCGCGCGCCCACGCAACGGCGAGCAGGCTCGCGGCGAGCGCATGAGCGAGTCTCTTCATCGCGATCCCTCCCTGCCGCGTCACCCCGGCCCCGCGGTGCTGCCCTTGGGCTTGGCGCCGGGCCCGTTCCTCGCGGCCCAGTCCGCCTGACGCGCCACGCCCATCATGATCGCCGCGTCGTCTTCGGAATAGACGCCGCGCGAGAATATGCGCTGCACGCCCTGCATCATGTGGTCGGCCTTGTCCTCTTTCATAAATCCAATCAGCAGCAGCATCTCGCGCCACTTTTCCATGACCTTCTGCTTGTGCGCGGCGACCGCGGGCGGGGACTTCTCGACGGGTGGCTCGTAGGTGCCGAGCGCGCCGTAAAGCTCGTAGCAGCAGATCAGCACCGCCTGCGCAAGGTTGAGCGACGCGTAGTCCGCATGCACCGGGACGCGGACGAGGTGCGTGCAGAGCCCGATCTCGTCGTTGAAAAGCCCTTTGTCCTCGCGCCCGAACACGAGGGCGACCTTGCCGTTCGCCGCGTGGCGGAGAAGCTCCGGCGCGACCTCGCGAGGCGTCTTCACGTGCTGCCGGTAGAGGCCGCCGCGCGCGGTCGTGCCGACCACGAACGCACAGTCCGCCACGGCTTCGGCGAGCGTCGGCGTTTCGCGCCGGGCCTCCAGAATAGCAGTGGCATGCACCGCAAGCCGGGCCGCCTCCGACCACTCGTCACAGATCGCCGGCCCCGCCAGCGTCAGCTCGCGGATGCCCATGTTAGCCATCGCGCGGCACACCGAGCCCACGTTCCCGCTGTACAGCGTGCCCACCAGCACGACTCGGATGTTGTCCAGCACATCAGCCATTCGTTTCCCCCAGCGACGGGCAGACCGTCGCGCCCACCGTTTCAGACATGGTGCTAATCTTACAGCCCCCCCTCTATCCGCGCCAGACGAAAAGCCGGACAAAACCGTTTTCGCGGGTTGCCCGCGCGGCCGATTGTGGTAAAATACGCGACATGAAATT
>CAYLUN010000068.1:0-30683 GCA_964386865.1 uncultured Lentisphaeraceae bacterium
CCGCAGCTCAAGGGCAACTTCGGCACCGCGTGGCAGAACCAGCAGAAGGAGTTCGACAACCTCCCGGGCGTCGTGCTCTACACCACCAACTGCATCATGCCGCCCAAGCCCTCCTACGTGGGCAACCTCTACACCACGGCCGAGGTCGGCTGGCCCGGCGTCAAGCACATCGCGGTGGACATCGACGGCAAGAAGGACTTTTCGGCGATGATCGCCCACGCCATGCAGCTCGGCGGCTGGACTCAGGAGAAGGCGGGCGAGCCGCTGCTCACCGGATTCATGCACAACGCGGTCCTTTCGGTGGCCGACAAGGTGGTCGCCGCCGTCAAGTCCGGCGCGCTGAAGCACATCTTCCTCGTGGGCGGCTGCGACGGCGCCAAGCTCGGCCGCGACTACTACACGGAGTTCGTGGAGAAGGCCCCGAAGGACACGATCATCCTCACGCTCGCGTGCGGCAAGTTCCGCTTCAACCACCTGCAGGCCCAGCTCGGCGACATCGGCGGCATCCCCCGCCTGCTCGACATGGGCCAGTGCAACGACGCCTACTCGGCGATCCAGGTGGCCGTCGCGCTATCGAAGGTCTTCGGCTGCGGCGTCAACGACCTGCCGCTCTCGCTGATCCTCTCGTGGTACGAGCAGAAGGCGGTCTGCATCCTGCTGACCCTCCTCGCGCTCGGCATCAAGAACATCCGTATCGGGCCCAGCGTGCCGGCCTTCCTCTCGCCGACCGTGCTCAACGTGCTCGTCGAGAAGTTCGGCCTCACGCCGATCACCACGGCCGACGCCGACCTGAAGGCGATCCTCGGGTAAGCGTCCAGCCAATATTTTAGCCACATAAGAACACAAAGAGCACAGAGATGGGTAAGCGTGACGTTCATGAGTCAGCCACCTCTCTGTGCTCTATCTTTTACCCTGCTATCCCCGTATCTTTTACCCTATCTTTTACCCAGCTATCTTTTACCCAGCTATCTTTTACCCAGCTTGACTGAACGCTTGCACAGGATTACAATACTTCCACTTGGTGTGGTTTAATATGGTCGTGTTTGTGAATCCGTGATCGTCGTTCGCAGGCGAACGGCAATCCGCAGCGAAAGGGAAAACGATGAGCGTACACGATATGCGCGGTTGCGTCCTCTCGTGCCTGTCCTGGAACGGGTGGTTCCGCTCGATCATTGCCGTTGCCCTTTTGGCGGGCGTGGCCTGCCTGCCCGCGGGCGCGGCGACGCGCACGTGGACCGGCGGGGCCGTGAGCTGTTACTGGAGCGGCGCGGACAACTGGGGCGGCGTCGCGCCGACCGACGGCGACGACCTGGTCTTCCCCGCGGGCGCGGCCCGGCTAGTGAGCACCAACAACCTCTCCTCGAGAAAATTCCGCAGCGTGACCTTCACCGGCGCGGGCGGCGGCTTCCAGCTCTGCCCCTACAACTCCGGCACGCTGCTTGTCACCAACGGCATCAGCGCCCAGAACTCCGCAGGCACAAATACCATCTATGCCGACGTGCGGCTGGAGGCCGACCAGAGCGTGACCGTCACCAGCGCGGGCGGGACGCTCACAGTCGATGGCGACATCAACCTCAACGGCAAGGACCTCACCGCCAACTGCACCGGGTCGCTCAACCTCTCGGGCGCGGTCACCGGCGCCGGCGACGTGACCAAAACCGGCGCGGGCACGCTGGAACTCTCCGGCGCGACGACCAACTCCTTCTCCGGCACGCTGCGGGTCAACGCCGGCACGCTGGCCTTGAACAAGCTGGGCTCCGACACGGCTGTCCCGGGCCCGCTTTTCATCGGCGACGGCAGCGGCACCGACACCGTGCGCCTGTTGAGGATGAACCAGATCCCCAGCACCTCGACGGTCGTGGTCGCCAGCAGCGGCGTGCTGGACGTCAACAGCGTCAGCGAGACCCTCGGCGGCCTGACCATGACCGGCGGCGTGGTGCAGACCGGCAGCGCGATCCTGGGCGTCTACGGCAGCGTCACCGCTTCCTCCTCGTCCTCCGGCCCGGCCCTGATCTCGGGCAAGCTCACGCCCGGCGGCGGGGCGCGCACCTTCACGGTCGGCGACGGCCCGGCCTCGCCCGACCTGCGCGTCACCGCGGTGATCAGCGGCAGCGGCGGCGGCCTGACCAAGGAGGGCGCGGGCGAGCTGGAGCTGACCGGCACCAACACCTTCACCGGCACGGTCACCGTGAACGCCGGCTCGCTGGAGGTCTCGACGGACGAGGCGCTCGGCACCACGGCGGGCGGCACGGTTGTCAACAACGACGCGCGCCTGGTCGTGTGGAAAGGCGCGGCCGTCGGCGCCGAGCCCCTGACTCTCAACGGCGACGGCAGCGGCACCATTGGCGCGCTCTACGCCAGCAACGGCAGCAACTCGTGGGCCGGCGCGATCACCCTCGGCACGACCACCCTGATCACCGTGCGCACCAACGACACCCTCAACATCGCGGGCGCCATCTCCGGCAGTGGCAAGGGCTTCGCCAAGAACGGCCCCGGCACGCTGATCCTCTCCGGCGCCTCGGCCAACACCCACACCGGCACCAACACCGTCTCCGAGGGCACGCTGGTATTGGACAAGAGCGCCTCCGACGGCGCGCTGGTCTCGCCGCTCGTGGTCGGCGACGGCAGCCGCACCGTCACGGTGCGCTACAACCGCTCCAACCAGCTCGGCGCTTCGGCGGACGTCCGCGTCCTCGCCGGCGGCGTGCTCGACCTGAACGGCTGGTCCGACAGCGCCGGCGCGCTCAGTCTGGAGGCCGGACTCGTGCAGACCGGCGCGGGCGCCTTCACGCTGGCGGGCGACCTGACGGCCACCTCCGCGGCCTCGGTCCAGGCGCGCGTCACCGGCAACCTGACGCTCAGCGGCACGCGCGTCTGGACCGTAAACGACGGACCCTACTCGCCCGACCTCTACGTGAGCGCGGCCCTCGGCGGCACCGGCGGCTTCACCAAGCAGGGCCTGGGCGAGCTGCAGCTCGCGGGCGCGGGCACCTTCGGCGGCACGGCCACGGTCGACGCCGGCCACCTGCGCGTCACCGACGGTGCGGCCCTGGGCGCCACCTCCGGCGGCACGGTGGTCAGCGCGGGCGCGGCCCTCGCCCTCACCTCCGGCACGGCCGTCGGCGCCGAGCCGCTGACCCTCCACGGCAACGGCACCGGCTCGTACGGCGCGCTCGTCAGCCTCAGCGGCTCCAACTCCTGGGCCGGCGCCATCACCCTCGCCGACGACACCGTGCTCGAGGTGCGCACCAACACGTACCTGAACCTCGCGGGCTCCCTCGCCGGCACCCGCGGCTTCAACAAGACCGGGCCCGGCACGCTGATCCTCTCCGGCAGCGGCAACAACTCCCACTCCGGCAGCAACACCGTCAGCCTCGGCACGCTCGCGCTCGCCAAGACCGGCACGGCCCGCGCCTTCACTGCCGGAAAGCTCGTCATCGGGCGGGGCTCCGACGCGGACGACCCGCCCAAAGACTGCGTCGTGCTCTACGCCGGATCGAGCGCCAGCCAGATCGACTCCGATGTGCCCATTACCGTCAACGTCACGGGCTTGCTCGACCTGAACGGCCACAGCGACAGTCTGGGAGCCCTGACACTCGTCGACGGTAGAATCGACACCGGATCCGGTACGCTAACGCTGATGGAAGACGTGACCTTGGGCAATTCGGGCTGCATCTTCTGCGCCTCTTACGTGGGCGGAAAGCTGGTGCTCCAGACCGACCGCACGTTCACCTCGAAAAACCCGTGCGAACTTGACCTGTGGGCTGACATCAGCGGCGCGGGAGGCATGATCTTCACGATGATATCCGGAGGAATCGATGTCTATCTCGCCGGCGACAACACCTTCGGCGGCACCCTGACCATCAACAACGGCGCGTATGTAGCGTGTAACACTCCGACAGCACTGGGCAGCACTGCGGGCGGAACGATCCTCAATGGTGGCAGACTGAAACTAAACGACACCTCCGTCCTCGACGAGCAACTGACCGTCAACGCCGCATCGGCTCTCATACTCGATTCCTTCCTTGGAACGCCCTCTTGCTGGAGCGGTCTGATTGTGCTCAACACCCCCTTGGAAGTGACCGCCTATTGGTTAGCCGATCTTTCAGGCCCCATCATCGGACCCAGCTCGCTGCGCATCGAGGGCTGGCCGGACAACTCGGTTTGCACCCTGAGCGGCGCCGACGCCAACACCTACGCCGGCGGCACCACCGTCGGCGACGTCACGCTTTATCTCAACAAGAGCGTGGCCAACGGCGCGATTCCCGGCGACCTGACGATCTACAACGACTGGATCCCCGAGTGGCCCGATGCCGTCGTGCTGCTCGCGGACAACCAGATCGTTGACGGCGCCCTTGTGACCGTCGACGGCCATGGCGCGAACGAGAGCAATATCTACCTGAACCTCAACGGCCACAGCGACACCATCGGCGGCCTGACGCTCATCGGCGCGACCGCACAGACCGGCGCGGGCACGCTGACGGTCGCCGGCGACGTCGAGGCCACCTCGACTGCTGACTCGGCCTCGTTCATCTACGGCAAGTTGGCGCTGCCCGGCGGCGGCCACACCTTCACCGTCAGCGACGGCCCCGCGACGCCCGACCTGCGCGTCGCGGCAACGGTCAGCGGCGGCGGCGCGGGGCTCACCAAGCGCGGCGCGGGCCAGCTCGAGCTGTTCGCCAACAACACCTACAGCGGCGGCACCTACCTCTACGAGGGCCAGGTCGCGGCCGCCACGCCCGACGCCTTCGGCGCCACGGGCGTCGGCACCTTCGTCTACAGCAACGCCAGCGTCCTCGTCTGGAACGGCACGCACATCGGCGCCGAGCCGCTCACCCTCAGCGGCACCGGCAGTGTCTCGTACGCGGCGCTCGACGCCCGCTCCGGCAGCAACTCCTGGGCCGGGCCGGTCACACTCGCAGCCGACACGACCTTCAACGTCGCCACTAACGACTACCTGAACCTCGCCGGCGCCCTCGACGGCGGCAAGGGCTTCAACAAGACCGGGCCCGGCACCCTCATCCTCTCCGGCGGCACGGACAACACCCACTCCGGCAGTAACGTGGTCAGCCTCGGCACGCTCGCGCTCGCCAAGTCCGGCACGGCCCGCGCCTTCACCGCCGGCCAGCTCGTCATCGGCCGGGACTCCGCCACCGCAGAAGACCTGTCGCGAGACACGTTCGTCCTCTACGCCGGCTCCAGCGCCAGCCAGATCGCCTCCGGCGTGCCAGTTGCCGTCAACAATACCGGCCAGCTCGACCTCAACGGCCGCAGCGACAGCCTCGGGCCGCTGACGCTGGTGGACGGTTGCGTCGACTCCGACGAGGGGACGCTGACGCTGACAGGCGACGTTACGCTGAGCAAGTCCGGCAGCCCCTCGAGTGTTTCTTTGATGGACGGCAAGCTGTCCCTTCCGGCCGACCGCACGTTCACGACAGCGAGCGAGTGCAGGTTGTACATTTACTCAGAAGTCAGCGGGACTGGCGGCATGGTTTTCACTCAGGCTGACGACATGAACACGTTCTTAGTGGTGCTTGATGGTCATAACACCTTTCAGGGAGTCCTTACCGTCAACAGCAACGTCGATGTTAGACCCGATACTTCGAGCGCACTGGGCGACGCCGCAGGCGGAACAATCCTGAATGGTGGAGAACTGTCTTTATATAGCCAGTCCATTGAAAATGAGCAATTGACCGTCAATGCTCCATCTACGCTGGAACTTTACGGTTATCCTTCCACTTCCCGCTGGAACGGACTGATCGTTCTCAACGAGCCACTGGCGGTGTCTGCATCCGACGAGGCCGAACTTTCCGGCCCCATCATCGGCCCCGGCGCGCTCAACATCTACGGCTGGAACACGGGCGCGAACTGCACCCTGAGCGGCGCCGACGCCAACACCTACGCCGGCGGCACGACCGTCAGCGACGTTACCCTTCGCCTGAACAAGAGCGTGGCCAACGGCGCCATCCCCGGCGATCTGACGATCTGCGATGATCGGCTCCAGGCGCAGCCCGACATCGTCGTGCTGCTCGCCGACAACCAGATCGCCGACGGAGCCCGGGTGACAGTCGACGGACGCGGTTCGGACGCGGGAATGACCCGCCTCCACCTCAATGAACACAGCGACGCGATCGGCGGCCTGACGCTCTTCGGCGGCACGGTGCAATCCGGCAACGGCACGCTGACCCTCGCCGGAGACCTCGACGCCACCTCCACCACGGAGGAGCCCGCCGCGTTTTACTGCAACCTGAGTCTGCCCGCCGGAAACCACACCTTCGACATCGCCGACGGCCCGTACGTTCACGAACTCTTTGACGGTCCGGTCGCCTACGACTTCTCCATTGGCACCATCGTCGGCAGCGGCGGCTACACCAAGACCGGCGGCGGCACGATCCACATCATTGGCAGCAGCACGTACACCGGCCCGACGACCATCGCCGGGGGCGCCGCGCTGGTGGAGTCGGACACGCCCTTCGGCGCCGCCAGCGCCGGCACGGTCGTCAACAGCAACGCCAGCGTGGTGGTCTGGTTCATGACCCCGGTCGGCAACGAGCCGCTGACCCTCTACGGCACCGGCTGTGTCACCTACGCCGCGCTCGAAGCCAGAATCGGTGACAACTCCTGGGCCGGCCCCATCACCCTTGGCTCCGACGCGCTCATCCGCGTCGCGACCAACAGCACGCTGGCCCTCTCCGGCGTCATCAGCGGCGCGGGCGGCTTCGACAAGGACGGGCCAGGCACGCTCTCGTTCACCGGCGACAAGGCAAACTCGTTCAGCGGCGCCGCTCTGGTCCGGGTGGGTGAACTGGTGCTCGGCCGAACCGCCACGTCGACCGTGCCGCATGACCTTGTCGTCGGCTCGAACGACGCAGGCGCGCCCAGCGCCAACGTAAGCTACACGGCCAGTGACCAGGTGGTCGGGAATATCACCGTCAACCGCTCGGGCTATCTGGATCTAAACAGCCACAGCGACGGCATCGCCGACCTCATGCTCAACGGCGGGGCGGATGTCCAAGGAACGGGCACGCTGACCATCGCCGGCAACATCCTGACAGATCCGCTCGGAATCACCAACGCCTACTCCCAGATCGACAGCAAGCTGGGCTTCGAAGGCCTGGGCACCCGTGAGATTGCGGTGCGTGCGACACCCAGCTCGAGCGGTGTCTGGACCACAGAACTCATCCTCGCGGGTTCGGTGTCCGGTGCGTCGCCGTTGCTCAAGACCGGCGACGGCGACCTCCGCCTGTCCGCCGCGAGTTCTTTCACCGGCCCGCTCACCGCAACCGAGGGGTGCCTGAGTGTGCTCCACGACTTGGCCTTGGGGGCGACCAACAGCGGCGTGACCCTCAGCGGCAGCGCCAAGCTCACACTCGGCGACCCCTACGTTCCCAGCGACGTGAATATCGGCGCGGAACCGCTGGTGTTGGATTCGCAGCCGGACGCACTCGCGTCAGCGGTGGTGGCCTATAGTGACTGCTCGTGGGCCGGGTCGATCACCTTGCTCCGCGACGTGGAGATCTGGTGCGCCGACATCGTGATCTTGGAATTGAGCGGCCCTATCGGCGGTGTCGGCGGCCTGAAGAAAACGTATCGCGGCCAACTCCGGCTGACCGGGAATCAACCCAACACCTACGCCGGGGAGACGGTGTTGGATTATGGCACTATGATCTTGGATAAGGACGCCAACACCACGGCCATTCCCGGCAACTTCACCATCGGTCAATATGCCGGGGCTCCCAGTGCGGTGCGGTGTGACCATCCCGGCCTCATCGCTGATAGCGCGCAGGTCAAAATCGCCTCCACCGGCGCTTGGCTACTCAACGGACAGACCGAAACCGTGGGGCCGGTGATCGGCGATGGTGAAATTGACCTCGGCGCCGGCGGCAGTCTCCACACGAGTTTCAATGGGCTTACCACCAACTTCGCCGGCCGCATCGAGGGCTCGGGCACGGTCTTCAAGGAGGGCTCGGGCACGTGGACGCTCTCGGGCGTCAACACCTTCGCAGGCCTCACCAAGGTCTTCGGCGGCACGCTCAACGTCAACGGCGTCCAGCCCGCCAGCGGGGTCGAGGTCGGCCCGGCCGGCCGCCTCGGCGGCACCGGCACGGTCGGCGCGCTCAGCGGCCCGGGCGGCACCGTGGCCCCCGGCCTCAGCATCGGCACGCTCACCGCCAGCAACGTGACCTTCAGCGCGGGCGGCACCTTCGCCGCCGAGCTGGGCGCAACGGGCTGCGACCGCCTCGCAGCGCGCGGCGACGTCGCGCTTGGCGGCGCGGCCCTCGCGCTCGCCGCCCCGGGTCTGCTGCCCTCCGAGGGCCAGACCTTCCTGATCCTCGACAACGACGGCGCCGACACGGTGAGCGGCACCTTCGCCGGCCTCGCCGAGGGCGCGACGGCCACCGACGGCCTGCGCCAGTACGCGATCACCTACGCCGGCGGCGACGGCAACGACGTGGTGCTGTCCGCCACCAACACCGCAGCCCTGCGGCCCGCGCTCGCCTTCGCCGCAGCAGCCGGCGAGCTGGCCCTCTCCTGGCCGCAGAACGACATCACGTGGGAGCTGCACTCGGCCACCAACCTGGTCGCGCCGGTCGCCTGGACCGCGCTTCCGCAGCCCTACCCCACCAACGAGACCGGCAGCGTCATCCTCGAGCCCGGGCCCGAGAAACAAAAGTTCTTCCGCCTGTATCACCCGTAAGGTCCGGCCGCTCACGAGCGGGCCGCGTCTACGTTGCGAGTCTGGCCGTCGCGGCTTCCGTCGCACAGGGCCGGCACGACGGAGGCAGCAATTCCAATTATGGCACGACAACGACTGCGGGAATGCCCTTACGGGCACACTACGAACGAATTCGCCCACATTTTACCCGTTTGTAGTGGCGCCGTGAGCCGCCGAAGAAGGCGCGTCGAACCGCTTCCGGATCTCATACGCCGCGACCGCGAAGGCCGTCACCACGTTGAGCGAGTTCTTGCGGCCGCAGAGCGGAATGCGCACCGCGCCGTCGCACGCCGCCACGACCTCCGGGTCGAGCCCGAAGCGCTCGTTGCCCAGCACCAGCGCGCACGGGAAAGGCCACGCGGCCTCGGCGACAGCCGGCGCGCCCGCCACCGTCTCCAGCGCAAAACAGGGCGTCCCCGCCGCCTTCAGCTCCGCGAGCACGGCTCGGACATCCTCCGCGTAGCGCCACGCCATGAGCCGCTCCGTCCCCAGCGCGGCTTTGGCTACCTGCGGCTGGTCGGGCAGCGGGGTGTAGCCGCAGAGGATCAGCTCGCCCGCGCCGAAACACTCCGCCGTGCGGAAGATCCCGCCCACGTTGAAGGCCGAGCGCACCGAATCGACCACGACCGTCAGGGGCATCGCCTTCCCGGCTGACTCACCCGCTGGCAGATCCGCGTCGAGGATCTCGACGTCCGTGACTTTCACGCGCGCCACCTCGCGCTCGACCGGCACCAGCACGCTCCAGAACTGTTGACGCGACATCCCCGGCTCGAGCAGCCGCGCCAGCTTGGCGAGGTGCGGCAGGGTGATCTGCTCGGAAATCCACGCGCGGCAGGCCGCCAGCTCGCGCAGTCGCGCGGCCTCGTCCGCCCACGCCGCGTCCAAAGCCCGCAGCCGCTCCAGCGCCTCCCGCCACATTTTTGGGTTATCCCCGCTCATGACTCTTCTCACCGGGCGACCTCAAAGCCTAACAGTCTAACCTCCTTCAGCCTATCCACCTTTCTCTCACCGGATCGGGAATACCAGGAATACGCCCACGGTCCACAGCGCATGCGACACGACGCACGCCGTGAGGTTGCCGCGCCAGCGGTAGAGCCCGCACCAGAAAAGGCCCGCCACGAATGCGGCCATCACGAGCATGAAGTTTCCCGACGCCAGATGCACCGCGCCGTAGAGCCCCGCGCCGACCGCGAAGCCCACGTTCGCGCCCCACCGTGCCACAGCCTGCTTCAGGATATGCCCGCGCCAGAAAAACTCTTCGCCGGGGCTCGTCACCAGCAGCAGCACCGCGCCCACTGCCCATGGATTGCCCAGCTCGCGGATCGCGTAGATCGCCTCGACCTGCTTGGGCGCGAAGCCGAACACCTGCGCCGCGCAGAAGTCGCCCAGCCAGAAGACCCCGTAGAGCACGATCGCCGCCGCCGCTCCGATCAGCACCTCACGCAGCGTCACCTCAGCCCGCCGCCACGGCACGCCCGCCGCCGCGAACGAACCCGCGCACAGCGCGCAGACCGTGACGGTGATCTTCACCCAGAAATTGCCTGCCGGGCAGCCGAAGACCCACGCGAACCCCGCCGCCGCCAGCGCAACCAGCATCCAGAATCGCTTGTCCATCTTCATCACCTTTACGCTCACCAGATCGTCTGGCAATGCGGGTAACGCCGGATACGATCATCAGCGGTCAGAATTGTCGCACCCTCCACGCATGCTGTCGCAACGATGATCTGATCGGCTGGGTCGTCATGAAACGGCTGCGGCAGGGAACACGCGCGGCACGAGATTACCGGGGCTAAGGGAACAAGCGTCAGGCCGGGCATTTCAAGCGCCTTTTCGATCCAACGCTCCGCGTCGCGGTCGAACTGAAGCCTCCCTTTTTCGACGAGCTTGGCCACTTCCCAGACCGAGATCGTCGAAAGGAGCAAGTCGACCTCTGCGGCAGCCTTCCGAATCGCCGCCTTCCCTCGCACGGACAACCTGGCGGAGCCGGTTGTCCACCAGACCCAGGCATGTGTGTCCAGCAGCAGTTTCATCGGCAGGCCTCGAATACGCTAGAGTCTGCAACGGGAGAAACAATATCGCCCTCATGAAGGAGGCTGCCGGCCAGCATGCCGAACGAGTTTCCGCCTGTTTTGGGCTTCCACGGGACGATCTCCACCACGGGAAGTCCGCGCCGAGTAATGGTGATCGGCTCCTTGCTGGCTGCCACCTGGCCGATTCTGCGCAGGGCGTGCGCTTTAAAGTCCGTAATGGTCATCGTTTGCATAACACCCTCGCTTTCATCATGAGTACTATAGTCATTTGAAATGACCCTGTCAACCGGCTGGCTCCGCGCACGGATCAAACACGCGCTTAAACCCGCAGCCGGCGAAGTCCCTGATATTGCGGGTCGCGAACGTCTCCACACCGTGGTGCCGCAAGGTCTCGGCCAAACGAAGGTCGAAGATGCGCCGATAAGCGAAGGCGTGACTGCACGCCGCTTTCCATACCCGTTCCATGCAGGCACGTTCGGAAGGCACATCCACAATACGCCACTGGGGATTGGAGCGGAACCGCTGGATCACTGCAACCGCCTCCGGCGCGGCCAGCGGCCGTTTCGACACCACAGGGTTTCGCAACAGGCAGTACAATTCCATGAGAACCTGCTCGCACAACACAAACGAGGCCGATATTGCTTGATCGGTCAGATAGTGCCTCGCAGCCGTATGCCCCCCCGCTTCACCGTTACAAGCCGCATACAGGATGTTGGTGTCACAGGAGGTCACGACGTGCGGCCCTTTCGTTCCGATACTCGATACGCTGCACGTGTTTCTGCCACGTGCCCGCCATGCAGATTAGCACGCCAGTCCGGATCAGCAAAGGGGTCGGCCTTGCCCAGATGAAGCGGTTCCGGTAACGTCCATTCCCGTTCTACCGTGGCTGGCGGCGTCGACACACGTAACATGTATTCGAGGCCATTCCGAACCAACTCGGCCAAGCTGACCTCGCGGGCATCGGCCAAGGCTTTAGCCCGCTGATAGAGCAAGTCCGGCATTTGGATCTGTGTCCGTGTCATGATGTAGATTCTACAGCAGCATGGATTTGATGTCAACGGCACCCAGTCGGGCCCAACGGCGATCCGCTGACCCGTCGTTAGATGACGCAAGGATAGCCGACCTGTAGCTCCGCCGCTCTGTCGGCGAAGAGGAGGCGTGTTTCCGGCGACACAGCGCCGGAACTACAGAGCCAGCGGATCATCGTTGCGCCCCCAGTCAATGGACCGTCTGAACCGGCCGCCCGAGGAGCGACCACTTCTTCTGCGGGCCGAACATGACGTTATACTCAAGGTCGAGGTACAGGCGGTCGTCTTTGAAGCGCAGAGACAGCGTCAGACGGTACGGCGTCTCGCGGAAGTAGACGCAGGCCGTGTAGAGGTCGGGCGTGAGCCACGCGCCCGAGGCGGCGACGGGCTGCCGTCCGTTCGTCGTGCCCACGGGCAGCGTGAGCGCCTTCTCGAAGGTGACCTCGCCCGCCGACCATTTCCCGAACCCGCACTCGACCCGCTGGTCGCCGTGGACGTTTCGAAGGACGATAGTCGCGCCCGTGTCGCTCGGCGTGAGCGTGAGCGTCTGCAGGCCCTTCTCGTTGTCGTCGAACGCGAAGGTCTTGCCGAGCGCGGCGGCCGAGGCGGCCGGCGAGGCGCGCTCGCCCGCCACCGGACGCAGCGCGAGCGCGGCGAGCTTGGCGGCGAGCCGGGCCTGCGCCTCGGCGTCGGCCGGCAGCGGCTCGGGCTTCATCCCCGGCAAGAGGTGCGCCCACACGAGGTCGAGAACCTGCTGCATGTTGCCGAGGCCGCTCGTGATCGCGAGCACGGCGTCCTGCTCCGGCATCACGACGCAGTACTGGCCGAACGCGCCGTCGCCGCGGAACGCGTTGTGGCGGCAGCGCCAGAACTGGAAGCCGTAGCCCTGGCTCCAGTCGCTCTCCGGCTTGTCGCCGTTGCTGATCTGCTTCGATGTCGCGGCCGCGACCCACTTCTCCGAGAGCAGGCGCCTGCCGTTCCAGTCGCCCTTGCGCAGGTAGAGCTGGCCGAGCGCGGCGATGTCGCGGGTCTTAACCTTCAGGCCATAGCCGGCGGTCTGGATGCCTTGCGGGCTGACCTCCCATGTGGGGTTCTTGATCTCCAGCGGCTCGAACAGGCGCGGGGTCAGGTAGTCGATCAGCTTCTGGCCGGTCGCCTTCTGCAGGATCGCGGCGAGCATGTAGGTCGCGCCCGTGTTGTAGCAGAAGAAGGTGCCGGGCTCGTGCTCCACCGGCTGCGCGAAGAAGACTTTGACCCAGTCCGGTTCTGTGCCTTCCTTCATGGGCGTGAGCGTGTCCTTGTGATTGCCGCTCCCCATGCAGAGCAAGTCGCGCACCCGCATGTTCTTTTGGTTCTCGCTCGGCTCAGCGGGCAGCTTGTCCGGAAAGAACGCGGCCACCTTGTCATCGAGGCTCAGCTTGCCTTCGTCCGCAGCGATGCCGACGGCGGTGGAGGTGAAGCTCTTGCTGAGCGAGTAGAGCATGTGCGGCCGCTCCTTCTCGTAAGGCGCCCACCAGCCTTCGGCCACGACCTTCCCGTGCCGCACGAGGACGAAGCTGTGCAGCGCGTCCACGTCGCGCTCCACGGCGTCCACCCAACCGAGCACGGCCTCCGACGAGACGCCCTCCGCCTCAGGCTTTGAGACATCGAACGCCCACGACACGGCGGCGGTGAAGCACAAACAGACCGATATAAAGAGTGCGAAGATCTTATTCACTGACACGTCTCCTCTTGTAAGAAGGGTACCCGATTTCCCCTCGCACTTCATTTCTTCAGCGTCAGGGTGACGCGGCGGACGTCCATCACGGAGGCTTCTGGGATTTCGAGCGCGCGCAGAGTGAGCGGGCCTGCGCCCTTTTCGAGATGGATTGTGCCGAGTGCGAGGGGCTTGAATGGCTTCATCTGCGACTCGCCGGCCGGCCGCGGGACGGTGTCCTGGTTCGTGTTGAGCGGCGGATCCCAGCCGGGCGTCACGCGGCCGGCCAGACGGGCGCCGTTGAGGCTCAGCTCGACCAGCGACCCCGCGTCGGCCAGCGGGCAGGTGTAGTCGATGGAGACGTCGTACTCGCCCGCCGTCTGCACGTCGATTTCCCAGACCATCTCGCCGGTCTTGTCCGCCCAGTTCACGAAGTACGAGCAGTTGGGTGCGTTGGAACTGCGCTTGATGCAGCCGCGCGGCACGCCGTCGCGGGCGGGCAGCATCGTGATCGGAAACTCCGGGAAGCCGACGCCGATCTTGCGCGGGTCCACAACGCCGTGGCGCTCTTTCATGGCCTCGGCGTCCGGGCCGATCACTTCGGCCCGCCACGCCTCCGCCGCCAGCCTCAGACGCGCGGCGGCAGCGGGTTGGGCGGCCTCCACGTCACGCGTCTGACCGGGGTCGGCAAGCAGGTCGAAGAGCGCGCCGGAAGCGTCCAGGCGGTACTGCTGGTCGCGCACGCTCACCTTGCCGGCCCACGTAGTGAAGAGCAGGCGCGCCTGCCAATCGGTCTTCTGGCCGGAGAGCAGCGGCGACAGGTCGCGGCCATCGAGCGGCTTGTCCCCCGCGTGCGGCACGCCCGCCAGCGCCGTGAGCGTGGGCAGCAGGTCGATCGCGCCCGCGATCTCCGGGATGCTGACGCCCTTGGGCACCCGGCCCGGCCAGCGCAGGAAACAGACCGAACGCACGCTGCCCTCATCCGTGCCGCCCTTGGTGCCTTTCATGCCTCCGGTCCAGCGCGCGCCGTTGGGGCCGTTGTCCGAGAAGTAGAGCACGATCGTGTTCTCGGCGAGCTTCAGGTCGTCCAGCTTCTTGAGCAGGCGACCCACGTTCCAGTCCTGGTTCTCCAGCATGGCCAGCGCGCAGCGCGTCTGGTCCAGGTTCTCCAGCTTGGGCTGCGTGGCCAGTTGCTCGAGCGGCATGTCCTTGAAGCGCCGCCAATACTCCTGCGGCACGGCCCACGGCGAGTGCGGCGTGGTGAAGGGCACGTAGCAGAAAAACGGCTTGTCGCGGTTGCGCTCGATGAAGCCCAGCGCCTCGTCCGTGCAGGCGTCGACGATGTAGCCCTTGGCGCGTTCCATTTTGCCGTTACGCTCCAGCGGCGGGTCGAAGTACTCGCCCCAGTGGCCGGCCGTGTGGCCGTAGTAGGTGTCGAAGCCTCGCGCCAGCGGGTGGTACGGCCACTGGCTGCCGTTGTGCCACTTGCCGAACGCGCCGGTGGCGTAGCCCGCCGCGCGGAAGGCGTCGGCGACCGTGCGCTCACCGGCGTCCAGCCGCTCGTGGCCGGTGGAGACGCCCCGCACGCCGGTGCGCAGGTAGTAGCGCCCGGTGAGAAACTCCGCACGCGTCGGCGCGCAGAGCGGGCAGACGAAGAAGCGGTCGAACGAGGCGCCGTCGCGAGCGAGCGAATCGATCTGCGGCGTGCGAACCTGCCGGTTGCCGCTGTGGCTGTAGTCGCCCCACCCCGCATCGTCGGCGAGGAAGACCACCACGTTGGGTTTCGGCGCGGCAGTCGCCGTGGAGACGGCCACGGCAAAGAGAGCGAAAAACGCATGTCTCGCGTTCATTTTCATGCCGCTATCCTACACGTTTCCTGGAATCCTAATCAACACCCATTTCCGCCACAGCTACAGCGAGGGTGCGATTGCAAACTATTGCAATCGCACAGAATTCAGAAGCCAGAAGCCAGAATTCAGGAGTTGGATGCCAACGAGTTATGTCCGATTCGCGCGAGATTCTTCCTGTCTCCTCTTTGGGAGACACCTTTTTGGGCGGCGCTTTCGTATGTAAGTCGTTGCGAAGCAATTCTGAATTCTGACTCCTGAATTCTGACTTCTGGGTGCGATGCAACGAAGTAAAATCGCACCCCTACAGCGAGCGGCCGTCGCGAGCGGCCTTGTCTCGGAAGGCCTGAAGCCGGCCCGCGGTCTGCGCGTCTAGCTCGGGCTGGCTGCCCAGGAAGGCGTGCGCCCGGCGGGCGATGAAGAAGTTGGGGTTCTCCAAAAGCCGCGCGACTTGCGCGAGCAGGCGTGGCGTGACGTGCCCGCGCTTCTCCGCCAGCCGCAGGAAGAGGTGGACCTCGTAGTAGTTGTTCCAGCCTGGAAGTCCGGCGCTCAGCGTGTCGAAGAGCGTGCTCGGTAGCGCGCTCTCCGACGCCAGCCGGTCCAGCAGATAAATCCGGGCCTCGCCAGCGCTGGCGTTGACCAAGGCCCCCACCTCTCCGTAGAAGGCGTCGGCTTCGGGCAGCGCCTCGCGCAGGTACGCGAGGCCGAGGTCGATCCGCTCGCGGCCGCCCGCGCGCAGCGCGGCGCTGACCTCGCGCACCACACGCGGGCCGAACAGCTTGTGGAGCCGGAGGTGCTCCAGCGCGAAAAGGATATAGTGCGGCTTATCGGAGGAGAGGAAGCTCAGCAGCATCGCCTCGCCGCACTGCCGGTGGGTTAGCTCTCTCGCGGCGGCGGCGACCTCGCCATTCGCCCAGTGCCAGAGGTTGTAGCAGGTGAGCGAGGCGCCCTCGACCACGGCGTCGCGGAGCGCCGCGGGCGTGGCGCCGGTAATGCCGTCGACGAGGTCCGCGTGGCGCGGCCGGACGAGCCCGGCGAGCTGCTGCTGCCCCAGCAGGGAGTGGTCGTCCCTGAGGATCGCGTCGAGCTTCCGGTAGTCCGCCTCCGCGAACGGGACGCCTTTCCAGGGCGCAGCCGAACCTATCGTCGCCTGGTTCTGAGCGGCGGGCACCCCTTTCTCAAGGAGCTCGCCCGGCGGCAGCTCGTAGCGCTGGTAGCGCCCCAGGGCATCCCACGTCATGCGGACGGTGCTGATCAGGCACGTCTCTTCCGGGCAGATGACCGAGTCGACGTCCATCGTGTATTCGGCGGGAAACCCGCTCGCGCCTCTGACCTCGCGAAGCGTGTAGCTCTGCGGCCCAGCCGCGTGGACGCCCGGATGACGCACGGTGAGGCGGTGGGTTACGGACAAGTCGGCAGCGGGCCGCGTCAGCGGCGCGCACGCTGCCAAGCACACGGGCAACAGGGTAATCCACGAGCGTTTCATGACGATCTTACGCGGCGGCGCAACAGCTTACTTCGTGGCCGCCTTGGGCGCGGCTAGGCTGACTACGCAGGGCTTACAAACGACGCTGCCTGCGGCGTTCGACACGCGGACCGCGAAGCCCGCCTTGTCGTCGTTGCCGGCGAGCGGAGGCGTGGTGTACGTGTCGGACGTTGCGCCCGGAATGTCGGCGCCGTTCTTGGTCCACTGGAAGGCGAGCGGCGGCGTGCCTGCCGCCGCCGCGCCGAAGGTCGCCGCCGCGCCTTCTTTCAGAGACATCTTGGCGGCGGGCTTCTTGGTCAGGCGCGGGGTAATGGTCTCAGGGGAGAGCCCCGTCTGTCCGACGACGCGGATCGCGTTGTTCGCCGCGTCGAAGGCGGCGTCGAAGGCAAACTCGCTGTTCAGCCCCGTGCGGAAGGTCTTCAGCGAGGTCGAGTAGCTCTTGATCTCGATGCGCCCCTCTTCGGGCTTGAAGAGAATCTGGCGCAGGAAACCGTTGCCTCCGTTCGGGTCGCTCTGGTAATCGGCCAGCATCTGAATGACCCGGGCGCCTGAGGCGCTGGTGGCGAGCCGCTGCGCCTCGCCGTGGAAGTGGCCGCACAGCACCATGAAAATGCGCGGATTCTTGTCCACGAGCGTGTTCCAAAGCGGGTTGTCTTCCGGCGAGAGATTGCCGTCGATGTTCAAGTAGCGGTGGGTCGTCACGATCACGGGCAGGCTGGGGTGGTCTTTCAGCACGCCGCCCGCCCACGCCAGCGCCTCCGCGCTGGGGTCGTAGCAGAGGCTGACGTGCAACAGCTTGAAGCGGTCTGCGCTGAAAACTTGAAAGAAGCTGAGTCCGTCCGGGCTGGCGCCGCCGAACGCTTCTCCGCCCTGATGGGCGCGCGTGGAGAACGCGCGACTGCTGTCGCCGCCCACCTTGCCGCGCAGGTCGTGGTTGCCGAGGCTCACGCAGTAGGGAACCACGCCGCTGAGCTTGTCGATCGCCGCGGTGGCGCGCGTCCAGTAATCGGCGTTCGAGCCGTCGTCGGTGAAGTCGCCGAGCTGAGAGACAAAGGCGATGTTGAGCTGCGCCCGGTTGGCGACGATCCAGTCGACCTGGCTGTCCAGCAGGTTCGGGTTGGGCTTTTTGTTGTAGTTCTGCGTGTCGGGAAGCGCCACGATGGCGAAGGGCGCCGCCCGCGCCGAAAGGTCAGCGCCGAAGGCGCAGGCCAAAATCAGCGCCGTTCGAACGATGCATCGTATGCTGCTCCCGCTGCCGTGAAAACGATCCATATCTCCCCCCCCATGATGCTCCCGAAGCCAACTCGGTTTGAACGTCAACAGTGTGCGTCTTTTACGCTGGGTTGGCAACTTGAATCAAGTCGCCGATTCCCAGCCGGCCTCAAGTACGGGGGCTGCGGGCGACACGGAAGCCGCCCCTCCAAGGCGAGGTTGTGTCCCTGCCAACCTCGACTCGCGCTGGGGCCAGCCTCCGTGCGGGCCGCTGGAGCCGTCAGTGTCTCCGGATGGCCGCGTCACTCGGGTTCCAGCGCGACTTGGATGCGGGTTGCCTGAACACCTTTGAGGTTCAGGGCCAATTTGAGCCGCTTGCTGTTGCTCGCCTGCTTCTCGGGGTTGGGCGAGGTGGGCAGGGGTCGACACTCCATGATTGTCAACGCGCCCTCCCTGGGCTCCTCGAGCCGCACCGTGAAGCGCTTGCCCTTCTGAGTGAGCGTCGCCGTGCGATTGCCATCGCTGAGCACGACCTTCGCCTCGGTGTGCAGGAACCACCATAGTTCGGACGGCTTCGCGGCGGCAAGTTCGTCCGTGACCAGCAGGCGCTTGCGCTCCTGCAGCGTGAAGGTTCGCCGCACGCGCGTCGCGTGCGGCTGATAGGCCTGCGTGAGGTCCACGACCGCCACGGTCTGCGTGGGCGTGGAGTCAAACCGCGTGAAGGCGGCTACCGCTGTCGGGTTCTGGTCCGGCCCTTGGCCCGGATTCAGCACCGGCACGTTGTGGCCCTCGGCGCGCACGCGGTAGTAGGCGTGGCGCGGATTGTGGTGCTTGTGCGCCATGTAGGTCTCGTGCTCTTTGCCCGAATCGATGATCCAGCGCTCGCCCTGCGCATCCACGATGAAGCTGCCGAGGTCGAGGTGACGGTGCCCGCCGAGGTTCAGCGAGTCGCCTGCTTGGATGCCCACGATCAGCGCGTCCGGCGACCACGACGAGCGAAGCGAGGCACACTCCGCGCCGCGGAAGTGGCGGTCGAGCGGCAGCGCCGAGAGATCGGCGCCCTTGCCGCTGTCATCGAACCAGAGCAGGTCCCAGAGGTTGCCCGCCTCATCGCCGCTCTCGAGCGCGTCGAGGCGGAAGCGGCTGTAGGCAGGCACCCCGTGCTGGCGGGCGAGCCAGAAGTGCTGCGGCTCGGAGATGCGGACGACGCTGCAGTCCGCAAAGTCAAAGGCGTAGCGGCCCCGGCCGCTCATGTACATCGGGTAGTAGCCGCTCGCGGCAAAGGCGCCGACGCGCGACAGGCCGAAGTCCGTGCCGAGCGCGGACTGGAGCGAGGCGAGCAGCACAATGTTGTAGTGCGAGCCGTAGCCCCAGTAGGTGACGCCCTCGGTGCCCGCGCCGTCCGGCGCGTAGTGGCGCATCGCCAGCGGCACGCTCTGCACGGCCTCGACGACGATCCGCGCCGCCGTCTGCGGCTCGACGTCCGCAATGGCCAGCGCGCCGCTGATGAGGCCGCCGTTGCAGACCTGGTTCCAGTTGTTCTCGTTGCGCGGCCAGCCCTTCTGGCTCGCGTAGACCTTGAGCCCTTCCTTCAGCCCCTTCTCGAGAATCGCAGCCTGCAGCGTGCGGCGCTGCTCGGCACTCCACGCGTCGTAGAGCCAGTCGTAGCCCAGAGCGAGGGCGTGGGTCATCTCGGCGGTGTCGAGGAAGTGCGATGGATTCCAGTCGGGAAACTGCGCGGCCGCCTCGAGCTCCTGCCACGCGCGCGCGGCGTAGCGCGGGTCGCCCTCCACGCGGGCCACGAGCGCCAGCGTGGCGGCGCGGTCGCGCACGCGGCGGCTCACGGTCAGCAGCCGCTTGCCGTCGGGCTTCTCGTAGACCGAGACGTTCTCCGAGAGCATCTTGTCCGCACCGCGCTTGACCTCGGCGTAGAGCTTTGCCGGCAGGCCTCCCTTTGCGACAGAAGCCTTGATCGCTTCGAAGGCCGCGGCGTCTGCCATGACCCGCGGGTGGCCCGCGCGGAGGGTCGACAGGATCTTTTCTGGCGGCGGCACGGCTGCCGTGGCCGGCTGGCGGTCCGCCGCGAACGCGGCCTGAAAAGCGGCCAGCAGATAGCAGCTTGTTAATAGGCTTCTTACACTCGTCGCGCACGTTGTCACGGTCTGATCCTTCTGGTGTTGTGGCTACTTGGTGACGCCTGGCCTCGCCCGCGGCCTGTGTTTGGCTTGTAGCTTATACAAAGCGGCATGGCCGTGACCAGCCTATCGTTTCAGCGGGTCGAAAAAAAAGCGCACGGGCGGCAAAGCCCGTGCGCCAGACCGTCTTTCCGCTGGGAGCGGCTAGCGGATGCGGATGAGCGTCCCGCCGAAGTACTTCAGCTTGACGTCCCCATTGCTCTCATACACCGCGATCCAGCCGGAGGGCATGTTCTTGGAGCTGAACACGCCCGTGCGCGTGCCCGCGCAAGTCAGGATCGTGTAATCGTGGCTCGGGTTGAGCTGGCCAACGTTGTCGACCGACAGCGCCAGACCGGACAGGCTGACGTTGCCGCCGACGGCGAGCACGTCGCACGTGCCGTCATCAGAGACGTCGATGCGCAGCGTGCCGCTGAGTGTGGCCGAGACGGCGGGCAGCGCGAGCGTGCCGAGCGTGTTCAGGCCGCCGGGGGCGATCGTGCCGTTCACGGCGAGCGTGCCGTTAGAGACCGTGCCCGCGCCGCTCAGTCCGCCGAGCGCCTGCCCGGTGCCGCCGAGGTCCAGCAGGGCGCCGGAGGCGACCGAGACCGCCGAGTTGGTCGGGAGCAGGTTGGCGCTGGCCAGGTTGAACACGTTCGTCAGCGTCAGCAGGCTGCCGTCGCCGGGGTCCGCCAGCGGCTTGAAGTTCGCGGGGGTGGGCTGGCCGCGGCCCACGCGGTCGTAGCCGACGCCCAAGCCGACAAAGCCGCCGGAGCCGTTAGCTCCGACGCCGCCCGTGCCCTGTCCCAAGCGCACTTCGAAGCGGTTCCAGCCGGCGTTCACGGTGGCGTTGCTGACAATCGTCGCTCCGGCGATCGGATTCTGTAGTACGTTGACGCCGTTGATCAGGATACGCACGCTGTCATCAAAGGCCTTCGAGAACGTCCACGTCTCGTTGGTGGCGGAGTCGTTCCACAGGAACCCGTTATAGATATACGTGGTGTTGTCCGCCCAGATGTTGCCCGACTCGCCGTTGGCGTTGAACCACAGGTCGGCATAGCGCGTGGAGAGCGGGGTGGCCGTCTTGGGATTGGCGTCGTCGAGGTCGAAGTTGCCCGCGACGCGGCCCTCGTAGAGGCCCGGCTGGCGTCCCACGAGCTTGACCGTGCCGCCGTTGATCAACGTGTCACCCGGATAGGTCAGCGCCGCGCTGATCGTCAGCAGGCCACTGCCGCTCTTGGTCAGGCCGTTGGTGCTGGTGATCCGGGCCTGAATCACGCCGGAATCCGCGCCCTGCCAAGTCGGCGCCACCACCGCGCCGTTGATGACCGATCCGTTGAGCACGGTGAACGGGGTATTGGTCACGGTATAGCCGTTCAGATCGAGCACGCCGCCCACGACGGTGACCGCGCTGTTGGTCGGCAGCGAGTTGGCCGCGCCCAGCTTCAGCGTGCCGTTGCTGACCGTCGTCCCGCCGCTGTAGGTGTTCGCGCCGGAGAGCGTCAGGACGCCGTTGCCGCTCTTGGTCAGGCCACCGGAGGCAACCGCATCGTACGAGACGGTGCCGACCGTGGGCGCGACGCCGCCGCCGCCAACGAAGGTCACCGTCGGCGCCGAGGTGTAGCTGTAGCCGGGGCTGGTGACCGTGACGCCGGTCACCTTCTGGCTGACGGGATCGAACTCCGCGACAGCCGTCGCGCCCACGCCGCCGCCACCCGTGAGGGTGACCACCGGCCGGCCGATATAGCCCGTGCCGTCGGCCGTCACAGGGATGGAGGTGACGCCGTTGCCGAGCGGCGCCAGCAAGTTCTGCGAGACGGCTACGGTCTTGCCATCGGTATCGATGGTCGCGCCGTTGGCGTAGACGGTGGCCCGGTCGATGTTGCTGCCGCCCAGCAGCAGGTTGCCGTTGTTGCCCGCCTTGAGCGTGCCGCCGTTGAAGTTCACCAGCGCAACACCCTCACCTCGAGAGGACTTGACCTTGGTCGCCTGCACCGTGCCGGACGAGAGGATGTTCAGGACGCCGAGGGCGGCCGTGCTGGTTGTCGTCTTGATGAGGTCCAGCTCCGTGGCCGTGCCCAGTGCGCCGAGCAAGCCTCCGCCGCTGACGTTCAGCACGCCCAGTCCGGCGGAGTTAGCCAGCCAGAAGAGGGCCACGTTCGCGTTGGAATTCGGCATCAGGAGGCGTCCGCCCGTGATATTGACCTGCCCGTACTGCGTCGTGGTTCCGCGGTTGACGAGGAAATAGGAGCCGTTCGTAACCACACCCTGCAACACGTCCATGACGCCGCTGCCATTCCGTTCGCTCGCGATGCCGGTCTCGGCCACCGTCAAGGGGTAGGCGGTGTCGTGACGATAGTAGCCATAGCCACCCACGCCGTAGCCCAGCGCGAAGTTGGCGAAGTTGGCGCCACCGGCGACCACGAGCGAGCCTTGGTTGTAGATCGCGCCAGACGCGCCGTTGGTCGAGCCAGCCTGCAGCCACTTGTTCGAGACCGAGGCGCCGCTTGCGATCTTCAGCAGCGCGTTGGTGAGAAGCGTGTCTGCCACCAGGATGTTACCCGCCGTCGGGTGGCTGATCGCGCCGCCGCTGGCGAGCGTCAGCGTGCCGCCGGCGACCACCGTGCCGCCGGTGTAGGTGTTCGCGGTCGCGAGGGTCAGCAGGTTGGTGCCCGCCTTCACCAGGCCAGCGTTGCCCGCGATCGCGCCGACGCCGCTGATCGTATACGCGTAAAGCGAGTTGCTGAAGGCGACTGTCGCGGGCGAGACGAAGCTGCTCAGAGTCACCGCTGTGTCGGAGGCGATGTAGGCGTCATCGAACAGCACGCGCGAGCCAGGGTTGTCCGAGCCGGTCTGCTCGCCATAGAAAGCCGCCGTGGCGGTGTTGTCTTTCCAGACCGCATTGGCGCTGTTGTTCACGTCCCAGGTGCCGCTGCCGGTCGTGCCCCACGCGAGCGGCGAGGGCGTGCCGGACAGAACCAGGTTCAGGGTCTTGCTGTCGCCGCTCCAGGCCAGCGAACTGCCCGCATAGCCGCCGACCATCGTCAGCGTCAGCGCGGGCGTCGTGGATGCGGTCGCCATCGTCAGCAGCGGGTAGGTGCCGGCCGGCACGGTGCCGGCGTTGCTCAGGTTCACCACGACGGTGGGCGACACCGTGAAGGTCGCGCTGTTGCGCACGGAGAGCGGGGCGGTCGTCGCGCTGGGCAGCGTGCCGAACAAGAACTCCAACACCGGGTTGGTCGTCGCCGGCGCCGCGGTATTGAAGGTCAGGCTGTTGCAGGCCCAGCTCGTGTTCGCGACGTTGCACTGCACGCCGAGCTTGGCGACGGCGGAGGACTGTTCGGAGGAGAGGACAAACACGTTGTTGCTGGACGAGCCGCCCGTGACGCCGATGAGCCGGCCGTTGCGGTTGGTTACGTCGCCGGTGGAGGTGCCGATGCCGGCCAGCTTCAGCGTGCCCAGGCCGCGCTTGGTCAGCGAGAAATTGCCGTTCAGCGCGCCCAGCGTCAGCGTGCCGAGGCCGGTGCCGTTGTGGCCCACGTCGAAGAATGCTGCGTTGGTGAGCGTGGTCGCACCGAAGGCGAGGCCGAAGGTCGAGTTAGCGCGCACGTTGGCGTTGTTGGTCACGATCACCGGGCAGCCGAAGCTCAGCGTGCCGAGCGTGTGCGTGATGCCTTCGCCATTGGCTGAGAAGCGGCCAGACTGGATGGTCACGCCCGACAGCGGGGCCAGCATCGAGGTGTTGATCGCGGGAATGCTCGTGTCGCACGCTAGCTCCAGCACGCCGCCGTTGAGCGCGAGCGACGTGCCGGTCGTGCCGAGCGCGTTGCCGTGCCCCAACTTGAGCGTGCCCGCCGAGAGCATGGTGTTGCCGCCGGAGCGGCCGCTGGCGTACGGCAGGTAGAGGAGGCCCGCGCCGCGCTTCGTGAAGCTCTGGTTGCCGTTGAGCGCGCCCAGCGTCAGCGTGCCGAGGCCGGTGCCGTTGTTAGCGACATCGATGACCGGCGTGCTGCCGTTCACGGTGGTCGTGCCTAAGGTGAGCCCGTATGGTGTGTTGTTGTTCACCGCGTTACCTTGCAGCACGGTCAGGGTGTAGCCGCCGCCGATCGTCAGCGTGCCCAGCGTGTGAGCCACGCCGTTGCCGGTATTCACTCGTCCGGCCTTCAGCGTCGTGCTGGCGCCCAGGCTGACGTTGTTGACGAAGGTCATCGCGGTGTCGTTCTGAAGATCGACGGCGCCACCGTTGAGCGACAGCGTACCCGTGCCGAACACGTTGGTGACGCCGCGGCCGATCAGGGTGCCGGTCGTGATGGTGGAGCCGCCGATGAACGTGTTGCCGGCCGTGAGGGTCAGCGCGCCGCTGCCGGTCTTGGTCAACTGGCCGTAGCCGGAGATGACGCCGTTGAACGTCTGGTTGGCGGAGCTGGCGTGGTTGAAGACGCCGAGGGTCGCGATCGCGCCGTTATAGGTGCCTGCGCCGAGGCGGCTCGCCGCGCCCAGCGACAGCGTGCCGGCGTTCACGATGACCGAGCCGGGGTTGTAGGCGTCCACGCCGTTCAGGTAGGTCGTGCCCACGCCGAGCTTGGCGAGCGGCGCCGTTCCGGCGATGGGGGCCGTGACGACGTACGGGAAGAGCACGCTGCTGTTGTTGAACGTCACGGCGGAGGGCGTGACCGCGCCGCCGCTGACGACGGTGTACGAGGCCGCCGAGTCGTCGAAGGTGACCGCCGCGTCCGTCGCGAAGCTGCTGGGCGAGCCGCCCGCCTTCCAGTTCAGCGTGCCGATGTCCCAGACCGGCGAGAGGTTTCCGTTCCACGTCAGGCCGGACACGCCGCCGCCGGTCACCGTCAGGACCAGGCTCGTGTCGGTCTGCGTCAGCGAGGCGTTCGGATAGCTGCCCGCCAGCACGAAGGAGCCGGAACGGGACGCGAAGGTCATCAGCGTATAGGAGCCCGCGGGCAGCGAGCCCTGCGGGAGGGAGAGGACGACCGTGTTCACGCCGCTGAGCGTCAGCGCGCCCGCGACCGCCACCCGGTCGCAGGTCGTCCCGGAAGCGGGCATGTCGACGAGCAGGGTGCTGCCGCTGAGCGCGAGCGTGCTGCCCAGCGTCAGCGTGCCGATGGTGTTGAGCCCGCCCGGCACCAGGGTGCCGCCCGCGTTCACCGTGACGGGGCCGCCGACCGTGCCGTTGCCGCCGAGGTACGCGTTGACCGTGACGACGCTGCTCGGAGCCAATGAGCCGGGGCTGTTGACATAGAGCCCGCCGCCGTTCACCAGCGTCGGCCCGGTGTAGGTGTTGGCCCCCGCGAGGGTGAAGTCGCCGTAACCGTTCTTGGTGAAGGTCAGTACGCCGAGCCCGTCCTGGATGACGCCGGGGAAGACGTCGAACTGGTTGTTGTTGTTATAGATGTCGAGCGTCGCCGTCCCGGTCATATCGCGGGTCACGGTGCCCGACCCCGACACCGCATTGATCCGTTCGGAGGCGTGCAGGCGGTAGGCGCCTCCGGCGTTGACAGTGACCCGGACGCTATCGTTGAGGGAGTTCGCCGCGGTTTCCACAAAGATCGCCCCGGCGTTCACGACGACGTTGGCGTCCATCGTCCCCGCCGACAGCTCGGCGATACCGGCGGCGACGGTCATCACGCCGTTGCCGTTGGGATCCGTCGTGAAGCGCAGCCAGCCGTTGCCGGTCTTGGTGAACGCGCCGTTGGCCGTGAAGCCCTTCAGGATCAACGTGGAATTCGTGCTGACGTCGATTGCCGCGCCCGCCGCAAGCGTGACCGTGCCGTTGCAGGTGTTGCTGCCGGCCGAGCTGGACAGCGTGCCGTACAGCGTGATCGCCTCGCTCAACGTGTTGACGCTGTTCGAGTAGTCGAGCGTTCCGCCCTGGTTGACGATCGTGCCGTAGGTCGTCTGGCCCAGACCATACGCATGCGACACGCGTAAGACGCCGGCGTTGACAGTCGTGACGCCGTAGTAGAGGTTCGAACCGGCGAGGGTCAGCGTGGCATTGCCGAACTTGGTCAGGCAGCCGTAACCGGAAAGCATGCCGCTGTAGATCTGGTTGGCCGAGCTGGCGTAGTTCAGGCTGCCGTTATCGAAGATGTTATTCGCGTAGTTGCCGCTGTTCAGCTGGCTCGCCCCGCCGAAGGTCAGCGTGCCGTTGTTCAACGCGAGCGCGGCCGGGTTGTAGGCGGTCATGCCCGACAGCGTCAACTGAGCCGAGCCCTGCTTAGTCAGAGGCCCCGTACCGGTGAGCGCGGCGGAAACGTCATAGTCGTTGGCGCTGTTGTCGAAGAGCACCGAGGTGGGCGAGACCACGCCGCCGCTGACGCTGAAGTTGCCGACGGCCGAGTCGTCGAACGTCACGGAGGCGTTCGCCGGGTAGGTCACGGGGCTGACGCCGTCGCTCCAGTTCTGATCCAGTCCGTCCCACGTTCCCGAGGCCGAGCCGGTCCAGGTCACGCCGGGCACGCCCGCGCCGCTGACGGTCAGCACGATGTTGCTGCCCGCCGAGCCGAGCGTGGCGTTCGGATACACGGTCAGCAGCGACAGCGAGGCGCCCACGTTGGTTGCGACGCCGGCCACGGTGGTGATCAGCGTGTAGGTGCCTGCGGGGATGCCGCCCGCGGGGATGTTGAGCGCGATCTTGCTGGCGCCGAACAGCTGCACCTTGGCGTTCACGTTCGTCAGCGCGAGGCGGTCAGAGACGCCCGCGACGTTCGAGACGTCGAAGAGCAGCGTTGCGCCCGTCAGCGACAGCGCGTTGGTGGCGCCGTAAGCCAGCGTCAGGGTGCCAACGCTGCCGATTCCGCCGGGGGCGAGCAGTCCGTTTGTGGCCACATTCACGACGCCGCCGACGACGCCGGAGCCGCTGAGGATGGCGCCCGGGTTGACCGCCACGGTGCTGGCGGTGGCCAGCGAGCCGTTGACCACCAGCGCGCCGCCGTTGATCGTGGTGACGCCCGCATAGGTGCACGTGCCGCCGATCTGCAGCGCGCCCGCGCCGTTCTTAGCCAGGAACCGTGTCCCGCCGCTTTGGCCGACTCCGCCCATGGCCAGCGTGTTCGTCAGTACATTGACCGTGCGGTCGGCGTTCATGGTCACCGCGCCGGTGCCGAGGTTCAGGCTCTTGCTGCCGACGAAGGTGAAGTTGCCGTTCCAGTTGACGGCGTTGTTCGGCGTGAGCGTAAGGGGCGCCCCGCTGGTGTTGTCGATCGTCACGCCGTCGGCGAGGGTGAAGGCCCCGGTGCCGAGGGCGGTGGCGTTGTTGATGTTGAGCTGGCCGGCGCTCAGGGTCGTGCCGCCGCTGTAGGTGCTGGGCCCGGAGAGGGTCAGCATGCCCGCGCTAGCCTTGTTCAGCGAGAGATTGCCGCCGATGGAACCGGAGAAAATACCGCTGCCGCCGCCGTTGCAGACCGTCAGGGCGGCCGCGTTCAGGATGCTGTTGGTGATGAGGCCGGAGCCGCTGATCGCGCCGATCGTGTCGCTGACGCGCACATCGAACGTGCCGTCGATCAAAAGGCTGTAGACGTCGCCCAAGTCGTTGGTGGTCAGCTCGCGCAGCGTGGCGTTAGGCCTGACCTGCCACGGGGCGTCCGTGCTTCCGCCGTGCTGCAGCTCGACGGTGCCCTCGCCGACCACGAACACGGCGCGGTGGTTCGGGTCGCCGGTGAAGCGCAGCAAGCCGGAGCCGGTCTTGTAATTCGTGTTCGAGCCGACGTCCTGCGTGTTCGCCGACACAAACATAACCGAGTCCGGGCCGACGTCGAAGGAGGAGCCGTCATAGAGCCAAATGTTACCAGCGTAGGTGTTGGTTACGCCGGACTTCGTGGAGAGGGCGCCTCTGAGTTCGAGGTTCTCGCCAGAAGCAAAGGTGGTGGCGTTGGTGCCGGCAAGCTCCAGCGTGCCGCCAGCGGCGACCACCGTGCCCAGCGCAGTCGTGCCCAGCGCGCTGGGGTGCCAAGCCCGGAGCAGGCCGTTTGTGACGACGGTCAGGCCGGCGTAGGTGTTCGCGGCGGCGAGGGTCAGCGAGCCGCTGCCGGTGGCGGTCAGGTTGCCGCCGCCCGAGATCACGCCGCTGTTGGTCTGCGCGGCGGAGCTGGCGTAGACGAACTCGCCGTTGTTGACGAGGTTCGTCGCGTAGACGCCGCCGCCGAGCTGCCCGGCGCCGCCGAGCTTCAGCGTGCCCGACACGATGGTGGTCTGCCCGGTGTAGAGGTTGGCACCCGAGAGCGTGACGGTGCCCGAGCCGAGCTTGTAGACCACGCCCGTCCCGTCGATGGCGGCGGAGACCGTGTAGTCATTGACGCTGTTGTTGAACAGCACGGAGCCGGGGGCGACCGGGGCGGCGCTGCCGACGGTGAAGCTCGCTGCCGAGTCATCGAACGCGACCGCGTCGCCCGGCGCGAAGGCCACGGCGGCGCTGCCGTTGGTCCAGTTGAAGTTCGGATCCGCGTCGTCCCAGTTCGCCGACGCGACGCCCGTCCACTTCGTCGCGTACGTGCCTCCGACCACGTCCAGCATTACGCTGGTGGCGTTGGTCACGAGCGTGGCATTCGGGTATTCGGGCGAGAGCACGAAGATGCCGGCGCCGGCGCGCGAGGGGAAGGTCAGCAGCGTGTAGGTGCCGGCCGGCGCCACGCCGTTGGGGAACGTGACGACGATGGTGTTCGTGCCGGCCGTGGTCAGCGTGCGGCCGACCTCAACCTTGTCGGTGACCACGTTCATCGCGTCGGCGGCCGACAGGTCGAACAGCAGCGTGCTGCTGGTCAGGGATACGGTGTTGGTCAGGCGCAGCGTGCCGAGCGTGTTGATGTCGCCCGGCGCGAGCAGGCCACCTGCGTTCACCGTGACGGGGCCGAAGACCGAGCCGTTGCCGGCCAGGAGCGCGCCGGTGTTGACCGTCACCGCGCTGCCTAGGGCCAGCGAGCCGGGGTAGTTGACGAGCAGCTTGCCGGCGTTCACCGCGGTCGTGCCCGTGTAGGTGTTGGTGCCGGAGAGGAGCCACGTGCCGGAGCCGGCTTTGACGACGTTCAGGGCATTGCCGCCGGTGTTGGCGAGCGAGCCGCTGAACGCGCCGACACCGGGGCCCGAGCCCTGGAGCGTGAGCTGACGGCCGCCGCCGGTCAGAACCGGCGTGGCGCTGAAGGTCAGCGTGCCGCTGGGGCCGTTCTGCTCGAGCGTACCGGTGGTGTTGAGCACGACGACGCGGTCGCTGGTCTCGCCGGTGCCGGTGTAAACCAGTTTGCCGGTCGAGGCGAAGTAGATGTTGGTGCCTTTGCCGAGGTTGCTGTTCGTCGAGCCGCGGTTGCCCACCTTGGACACGCTGACGATGGAATTCGCGCCGATGCAGAGGTGGCCTTCAAAGGTGTTGTTGCCGTTGAGCACGTAGGTGCCGGATCCGGGCGCGATCGTCCCGGGCTGCCAGGTCTCGATACCGCCCAGGCCCGTGATTTCGCTGTCGATGACTAGCGTCTGCCCGTGCGCGACATACAGATCGGCATAGTTGTAGCCGCCGCTCGTCAAGCCGTCCGTGGTACTCAGCCGGAGCTTGCCGGCGCCGGTGATCCTGCCGCCGTACAAGCAGTTCAGCGTGTTGCCGCCGCCGCTGTTGAGGAAAAGCTCTTTATTGCCGATGTCGAGGACGCTGGTCGGGCCGCCGTTCAGGGTGAGCAGCGTGACCATGTTGGAGCCGGCCAGCGTGACCGTGCTGCTGTTGGTGATGCTGAGGTAGAGCGTCGGAACGCCGTTCGGCTGGAGGTCGCCGAGGATGCTGATGGGGCCGGAGCCGCTGAGAAGCAGCGTCTTGGTGCCCGCTCCGCCGCTGGCCTCCACGGGGCAGCCGAAAACCTTGTTGAACGTGAGCGTTTGCGCGGGGTTGTCGTTCCTGAACGCGTAGTTTTGGGTCGTCCGGTCGAGGCCGAGTTGAATCCCGCAGTTGAACGTCTGGCTGTTGCCGGCCGTGGCCGAAAGCTTGATTTCGCCGTAATCACCCAAGACGAGCGTCTGGCTGTTGGCCGCGCCACTCCCGACCGAGTAGGCCGCCGCCGCAGGCGAATCAAAGGTGATGGTCTTGATGAAGGAAAGGCCTGTCAGGTCGATGGCCGTCTGCCCGTTGCCGTCATTATTAAAGAGCGCGGCGTCGGCCGCGTAGGGCGCGGGAGACGCGCTCCAGTTGAGGCTGTTGGTCCAGAACCCGTTTGAGCCTGGCGCCGTGCTGTTCCACGTTCCGCTCGCGGCATTTGCCACAACCGCAGAGGCCAACACGAACGCCGACACGGCAGACCACACCCGGATACAATACGACTGTTTTTTCATAACCACCTCACGTTTAAACCAGACTCCTGAAGCAATCGACACAAATCGAGTCAATCAGTGTATAGTTTCCCATTTGTGCTAAGTGTGCGTCAAGGACAATTCAGGGCAATACAGGACATCGGGTGCAAGGTTGATTTTTTTGAGAAGTGCGATTTTTGTTCTTGTTTTCTCCGA
>CAYLUN010000069.1:0-29813 GCA_964386865.1 uncultured Lentisphaeraceae bacterium
CAGGTCCCGCAGGTTCTTGCGCAGGTCGTTGATCGAGATGCCCTCGACCGAAACCGCCTCCGCTTCCTTCTTCCCCGGCGCCTCGAAGGTCGCGATGCGCTCGCGCAGCACGGAGACGAAGTAGCCCATCACATGCGCGATCGGCTTGGTCACCCCGAAGATGTACGCGTAGAGGTTCCGCTCCGACACCTGGAAGCGGATCTGGCCGGTCAGCCCCGTGTTCAGCTGGTCCTTCGTGACCGCTTCCAGCACGGTTCCGTTCTTGTTCGCCTGGGGCGTTTCCGGATCGAAGGCCATGTTGGCCGTTTCGGTGGCGACCGAAACCTTGTAGATCTTCTCCCACGGCCACTTGAAGTAGGGCCCGCCCGGCAGGATCACCCGGACCTGGGGAAAACGATACCGAGCCTTCTCATCCTCCCTCAGCGTCTCGGCGATCGGGTCGTCCAGCGTCGTCAGATTCCCCAGCCGCTGGGCGCGGCCGAAGACGGTCTTCACCGCCCGCTGGTTCTGATCCACCGCGTAGAAGCCCATCAGGACGAAGCGGACAGTCACCCAGGCCAAGAATCCGATTCCCCCTCCTAGCGCCACATCCATATCCATAGTAGCCTCCTTAGAGCCGACGAATCGGAACCACGTTTATGCGATTAGTATGAGACCGCTTGTGAATGAAGTCAATACGCAGGTCGGGACTGCGGTCCCGACCTGCGTTAATCCAGCTTCACCCAGATGAAATCGAGCGTGTCGGGCACGCTCACCGTGAGCGTGCCGGCCGACAGGCTCGCCGTGCCGCGCCCGCCCAGCACCGTCGCGCGGGCCGCGCCGGCGACGAGCCCGTCCAGCGCCAGCGCGTACTCGGCCCGCGCGTTCAGCTCGCGGAAGAGCAGCGCGTAGCCGCCCTTGCCGTCCGCCGCCGCCGACACGAAGCCGGTCCACGCCACGCCGTCCGGCGCCGCGCCCACCGGCACGATCGCGCCGCCGTGCATCCGCGCCCGCTCCTGCTTCCACGCCGCGACCAGCGGCCGCATCTGCGCCGCGTACTCGGACGGCAGGTTCGAGACCTCGAACCACCCCAGGGGGCTGGCCATCATCGCGACCGCGAAGAGCGTGTCGGGCCTGTACAGCGCCGGGGCCAGCGGGTCACCCTTGTACTTGTCGGCGTTGCGCGTGTTGTTGAGCACCTCGATGCGCAGCCGCAGCGGATCGACCGTCTGCGACAGCATCCACAGGTTACGCAGCGTCTGGTGCGGCCAGTAGCGGTGGAAGTCGGTGTAGCGGTTCTCCACGAAGAGCGGCCCGATGTCCGGCAGCCCGAAGTAGCCCGGCCGGATCTCCGCCGTCACGTCGAGGTCGAAGGTGAGCGCGCCGTCCGACCCTTCCAGCATGCGGTCGAACATCGCCCGCTGCCGCTGGAGCGACTCGACGTTGTGCGTCTTCATCGAGTCGATCTTGAAGTAGTTGATGCCCAGCTCACGGTGGAACTTCAGCAGATGATCGGCGTCCTTTTGCCAGTTGGCCGCATCGCCGCTCGAATCGGGGCCGAACCAAAGCCCGAAGTTCATCCCTTTGTCGCACGCGGCCTTCACCACCTTGTCGAGCCCGTTCGGGAAGCGCGCGGGATCGGCGTCCCAGAAATTCGGATCCGCCGCCCAGTAGCCGTTCCACACGCCCTTGCCGCGCGCGGCCACGGAGTTCGCCGAGCGCCCCTTCTGCCAGCCGTCGTCGATCTGCACCACGTCCACGCCCAGCGCCGCGCCGGCCTCAATCTCCTTCAGAAGGAACGCCTCGTTGATGCGCGCGTCGCGCGAGCGGTCGCCCCACGTGTTGCTCAGGAACATCCCGTCGCGGCCGGCCCGATACTCGCGCAGGCAGCGCTGGAAGGCGTGCAGCGCGCGCGTGCGCCCCGCGCGCCCGCCGCGAAAGCCGAGCACCGCCACGGGATAGCCGCTGAAGAACGAGGCGACCGCGCGCGCGCCGGGGTTGACGCTGAAATCGACCGCGGCCTTGTCCTGCCGCGCGTGCGGCAGCGGCGCGAGCTTGAGAAACGCCAGCCCGCTGCCATCGATCACGTTCTCGGCGACCAGCACGCAGCCCTGCACGTCGAACTTGGCCTCGTTGAGCATCAGCAGCCACTCGCGCTCGGAGACCAGCTCGTTGTGGTTGTCAGTTTGATCCATCAGCGCGACCTGCGTGACGCGCAGGTGCTGCGGCTCCAGCGCCAGCGTCTCCGCGCCCGCCACCGCGGCGACGTCGCCCTTTTGCGGCTTGTCCACCTCGATGCCGCTCGCCTGCACCTCCTTGGCGGCGGCTCCACCGCCCTCCGCACCCAACCGCTCGGCGAGCACACCGCAGGCAGCCGGAAACACCCACAGCGAGACTTGCTGCGCCTTTTTGCCTGTGGCCGTCACGTCCACGTGCACGCCCTCCGCGCCCACGACGCTGCGTCGTCCGGCCGTCGCCTTGACCTCCAGCGTACCCGTCACTTTGGCCTGGCGCGCGGAACCGGCGAGCCACTCGGTGTCGGGGTTTTTGAGCACGAACGAGACCGGCACGAGACCGGCGTCACCCGCGATCCACACGCGCTCGAACAGCGCGTTGCCGACGGTCAGCCGACCGCCCTCCCACGACGCGTAGCACCCCTTGAAGTCAACCCGTTCGGCACAAGCCGTCCAGACCATCCCCAGAGCAACAATGAACACGCTCACCTGTCTCGTCATCTTTGCACCTCAATTAGACTGAACCTTCACAGTCAAGTTTATCACAATGCGACTCGTGAGAGCGAGGGCGGGCTGCTCTTCTCTAGCACGTCAGATTATGGCGGGGCGCGCGCGGTGAGAATGCCTTTACGGCACACAGACGAAAACGCCCCGCTTTCGCAGGTTTGTAGTGGCGCCGTGAGGCGCTTCTCGGCCATAATGCGAATTGCTGGAGGGCGGGCGACACAATGAAAGCACCTGTAATCGGCATCTTTTTGGCGCTTGCTGTTCGGCTGGCGCACGCCGCTGAACCGCAGGACATCACATTTACGGCCGCGAGCGACCGAAGCGAACAGCGCTACGTGCTGATGCTGCCCGAGGGCTTTGACCCCGCGCAGCCGCACGATGTGCTGGTCTGCCTGCACGGCCACGGCTCCGACCGCTGGCAGTTCGTCCGCGACGGTCGCGGCGAAGCCCGCGCCGCGCGCGACGCCGCCGCGCAGTACAACCTGATTTTTGTCGCGCCCGACTATCGCGCGAAAACCTCGTGGATGGGGCCTGCCGCCGAGGCGGACCTGCTCCAGCTGCTCGGCGACCTCAAGAAGCAGCATACCGTCAGGCGAGTGATCCTCTCGGGCGGCTCAATGGGCGCGAGCGGCGCGCTCACCTTCACAGCCCTGCACCCCGACCTCGTCGACGGCGTGGTCGCGCTCAACGGGCTTGCCGACCATGTGGCCTACACGAACTTCCAGGATGCCATCGCGGCCTCGTTCGGCGGCACGAAAGTCGCCGTGCCGGACGAGTACCGCACGCGCAGCGCGGCGAATTTCCCCGAGCGCTTCATCATGCCGCTGGCGGTCACAGCCGGCGGCAAGGACACGCTCGTGCCGCCCGAGAGCGTGCTGAAGCTCGCGCAGGCGGCTCAGGCACATAATCCCTTCGTGCTCGTCGACCACCAGCCGACACGCGGACACGAGACCGACTACGCGGCCTCGCTCGCAGCCTACCGTTTCGTCATCAGCGCCCCTGTTTGCAGGCCCGCCCGCGTCTCGCTCTTGCTGAACGGACGGCAGCTCACTCCTGCGCACGGCTCGGCGTCGGGCGTGTGGTTCTACTCCGAAGGAGAAAGCGGGGGTGAGGGGTCGGAAACGCACAGCGCTCAACGCTCTACGTTCAACGCTCAAGCCCTTTTGACCGGACACGGCGCCGTGCCGGGCGGGTGGCGGATGACGGCGGAGCTGAACAAAGGCGACGAGCTGCGGATGAGACTCGAGGCCGGCGTCCTGCCGCTCAAGGACATCCGCTTCACCGCTGAGACACTTTCGGGAACCGCGCCGACCTGCCTGACAGACGGGTATGACGTGGTGATCCGAGCCCAAGACCGGGGCGCCGTTCGGCTCACCGGGCTGAACGCCGGCGGAAGGCCGCTGACGCTGCTCCCCCAGCGCCGCCCCTTCTCGCGCGAGACTGTCGCCTGTTCGCCAGAACTCCGGCTCCGTATCGCCGAAGCGCTGATCGAGTGGGATTGGCGCCTGCAGGACGGCATTGGCACGCCCCGCGAGCCGCGCACCTACGCGCAGGCGACCGACCGGCTGTTTGACCGGATGGCGGCGGCGCGCCTAGACAAATCCGCGGTGGACACGCTGCGGGAGATGCGCCCTTCCGCCGCGGCGGACGACGTGGCGTGGGAGCGGTATTGGCTCGGCGCGCACCGGCTGCGCCGGCTGCTCGTGCTCGCCGACCCGCTCGCCACCATCTCCGTGCTGTTCGTCAAGCACGTACCCTCCGTGATGAGCCACCAGCTCACGCAGCTGTACGGCTACTGCGCGCGGCCGGGCGGAGGCCTCTTCGTGTTACACCGGCCGAACGACTTCATGCAGACGATGGACCTCACGCCCAAAGCACTTGAGCCCGGCAGCTTCATGACGCCGGAGCTGTCGTACGACGCGAAGCGGCTTCTGTTCGCCTACTGCCCGGTCACGGAGGCGCCGAACGCGTGGGGTTTCACCGACCAGACAAAATCCCTGCGTTACCACCTTCACGAGCTTTCGCTGGCCGACGGAGCGGTGCGGCAGCTAACTCATGGCGACACGGACAATTTCTTCCCGGCCTATCTGCCGTCTGGCGACATCCTTTTCTCCTCGACCATGCGCGGCGGCTACCACCGCTGCGGGCGCGGCCCCTGCTTCGTCTACACGCTCGCGCGCATGGGGCCGAGCGGCGCGGATCCGCACAGCATCTCCTTTCACGAGACGCACGAGTGGGACCCCTGCCTGCTCAACGACGGCCGCGTGCTCTACACGCGCTGGGACTACGTCGACCGCAATGCCGTACACTACCAGCAGCTCTGGTCGGCGCGGCCCGACGGCGGCAACGTGCGCATTTTTTATGGCAACAACACCTGGAATCCGGCGGGCCTCTGGGAGGCGCGCGCAATTCCCGGCTCCTCCCGCGTCATGGCTACCGCCGCGCCCCACCACGGCATGAGCGCGGGCTCGGTCGTCCTGCTGGACGTCACGAAAGGCGTGGACGGCCAGGAGCCGCTGACGCGCCTCACGCCCGAGGTGCGCTTCCCCGAAGCGGAGTCGCCGCTGGCCCGCGGCCCAGACCCCGCTAAGCCCTATGACTTCGACACGCCGACCGGCGGCACCTGGAACAGCCCCCTCAAAGAAACGTGGATGGAGAAGACGCCGACCGAGGAGGAGCGGCGCTGGCCGGGGCACTGCTACAAGTCGCCGTGGCCGCTCTCGGAGACGCTCTTTCTCGCCTCCTACAGCTACGACCCGCTGGTCGGCGAGCCGGGGCCGAACATCCCCAACCAGTTCGGCGTCTACCTCTGTGACGCCTTCGGCAACAAGGAGCTGCTCTACCGCGACCCGAACATCTCGTGCCTCTGGGCGCGCCCGTGGGCCTCGCGCAAGAAACCGCCCGAGGTGGCCTCCTCCATCGACGCCGCACGCCGCGACACAGGCTCGGGCACCTTTTTCCTGAGCAACGTGATGGAGAGCTGGCCCTACCTGCCGACCAACACGCCGATCACGCACCTCCGCGTGTTCCAAGTCCTGCTCAAAACCACGCCGCACATCGACCAGCCCAAAGTCGCCGCGGGCCTCGGCGCGCCGGGCCGGCAGGTGCTGGGCACCGTGCCGGTGGAGGCTGACGGCTCAGCCTATTTCGAGGCGCCCGCGCGCACGCCGATCTACTTCCAGGCGCTCGACGCACAGGGGCGGGCGGTGCAGACCATGCGCAGCCTCGTCTATCTGCAGCCCGGCGAGGCTGAGACCTGCATCGGCTGCCACGAGCACCGCATGAAGAAAGAGCAGCCGCACGCGCAGGCGCTCGCGCTCCGGCGCGCCTGCTCGACCATCGCGCCGGGACCGGAGGGCACCAGGCCGTTCAGCTACCCGCGTCTGGTGCAGCCGATCCTCGACAAGCGCTGCGTAACGTGCCACGGCGGCAAGGAACCGAAGCGACCCATTCTCACCGGAGCGCCTGAAGGCTGGGCCTCCAAGTCGTTCAACGCGCTGATCACGCGCGTCTCGTATTCGTCCTGGGGTGCGGCAAACGGCAACTACGAGCCGCTGACCGAGCCGCTGCGCTTCGGAGCATTAGGCAGCCCGCTTGCGAAGATGCTGGAAAAGGGCCACAGCAACGTCTCGCTCACGCCCGACGAGTGGGCGCGGCTCAATCTCTGGATGGACGCGAACGGCGCGTTCTACGGCACCTTCGACGCGGCCGAACAGAAGAAACAGCTTGCCGGCGAGCGTATCGCCGGGCCGCGCGAGTGACGCGCGCGCGGCAAAGGCTTCAGTAAAGGGCCTTCAGCGCCTCGACGGCCTTAAGGTACTTCTCGTAGCGCAGCGCGTAGATCGCGCGCCGCTGGGCGTCGGGCTCGTAGCGGCGGGCGACGCGCGTCATGGACGCGACGGCTTTCTCGTAGGAGGGATAGAGGCCGCAGGCGACAGCCGCCGCGACAGCCGCGCCCAGCGCGCCCAGCTCGGAGCCGTCCGGCACCTCGACCGGCACCTGGAAGATATCCGAAAACATCTGAACCCAAACCGCGCTGCGCGACGCGCCGCCCGTGAGGCGGATCACCTCCGGCTTGGCCCGGAATTTGTAGAGCCGCTGCAGGTGGGTGTTGTGCGAGAAGACGCACCCTTCGTAGACCGCGCGCATCACGTCTGTGCGCGTGTGGCGGCTGGTCAGCCCGAGGAAGCAGGCCTTGGCTGGATAACCCACGTTGGAGCCGTAGAGGAACGGCAGGAAAAGCGGGTCGTCCTCATGCGGGCTCAGCGCGGCCACCGCCGCGTCCGCCCACGCGAAAACGGACTCCTTGCCCGCCTGCTTGAGCAGCTCCCTCTTGTCCGACAGGAACTCGCTCACGAACCACTCGAGGTTGCCCGCTCCCGTGGGGCTGCCCTCCAGCATCAGGTACCAGCCGGGGATGCTGTAGCAGGAGGTCATGAAGAGACCCTTGTCCACCAGCGGCTGGCGCGCGATGTACTGGTTGTTGCCCCACGTGCCAGCGACCATCACGAACTGGCGCTCGTCCACGCAGCCCGAGGCCAAGCCGCACGCGTCGATGTCGAACATGCCGCCCGCGACAGGCGTGCCGGCCTTGAGCCCGGTCTGCGCCGCGGCGTCAGGCGTGACGGCGCCGCAGATCTCCGCGCTCTTCACCAGCGGCGGCAGGAGCCGCTTCATCTCCGGGATGTCGAAGAGCGACAGCACTTCGTCGTCGTAGCGCTCCTCGACCACGTTCATGAGGCTCGTGCCGCTCATGTCCGTGAGCTCCATGCGCACCTCGCCGGTGAGCCGGAAGCGGGTGTAGTCCTTGGCCATGAGCAGGGCCGAGGCGCGGGCCACGCTCTGCGACTCGTGCTCGCGCAGCCACGCCAGCAAGGCGTTGGGCTGCGCGGGCCAGATGCACTGCGCGGTCTTGGGCAGCGCGTGCGCGTCGACGCCCTCCGACTTCCACTCGGCGATGATCTCCGCCGCGCGGCCGTCCATGGAGTTGATGCCGTTGCGGACGGGCTTGCCGTCCGCGTCGATCAGGTAGAGCCCGTTGCCGTGGCCGGTGCAGGCGACGCAGGCGACAGCCGCCGGATCGACGCCCGCCTTCTCGACCGCCTCGCGGATCGCCTCGGCCGTGCCGCGCCACATGGCATCCATGTCGCGCTCCGACCAGCCGGGGTGCGGCTCGAGGATCTCCACCTTGCGGGCGGCGCACGCCAGCTCGCGCCCGTCCTTGGTGAACACGGCGGCCTTGGACATGGTGCCGCCGTTGTCGACTCCGACCAAATAGCGGGCCATAGTTTCTACGCCTTCTTCTCGTCGATCTTGGGGTTGAACAGCAGCGCCATCACCACCAACAGCACCACCGAGCAGACGAGTGTGACGAGCCACACTTTGTCCCACGAGCCCTCGAGCACGCCGTCGGCATTCCGCTTGGTGTAGTGGTTAATGAGCGCGTTATTCGCGAACGTGCCGATGAGCGAGCCAAAGCCGAACGTCATCAGACCGTAGAAGCCCTGCGCCTGGCCCTGCATATCGGCCGGCGCCGACTTGCCGACGAAGACCTGACCGCCGACAATGAAGAAGCCGAAGATGATGCCGTGGACGAGGATGCCGACATAGATCGCCGGGAGCATGTCGCCCGCGCCCAGATAGTAGGCGGCGTAACGTACAACCAGAGCCACCAGGCCGGCCACAAGCGACCACTTGACGCCGAACTTACGCATCGCCACGGTCACCAGCAACATAAAGCCCATCTCCGCCGCTTGACCGATGTAATTAGTCGCCGTCAACAGCTTGAAGCCCTTGGCCGCAAGGAAGTCGGACAGGAACGCGAAGTGGATGTTGAAGGGGATCATCGCGACAAACGACACGAGCATGAAGACCGCGAAATTCTTGTCCTTCATCAGCGAGATCGCGCGCAGTCCCAGCGCGTCGGCCACCGACAGAGGCTGGCCCTTACCCTTGGGCGGCGTCGGCGGGCAGAGCAGCGCGACGACCGCGCCGACCACGGCCACACCCGCACCGCAGTAGAACGGTATCGAGGTGCCGTCGATCGAGGTGCCGAAGGCTTTGAGCGCGACGATGCTGAAGAACATGGAGGCGACCCAGCCGATTGAGCCGAAGACGCGGATCTGCGGGAACTGCTCGGCCGGGCTGTTCGCCATCGCGATCGAGGCCGTCAGACTCCACGTCGGCATGTAAAACAGCAAGGCGATCAACAGGTAGACGAAGACTTCGGTGCCCCCGGTGGCGCGGCCCGCCATGAAGAGCATCAGGCCGCAAATCAGGTTCGAGAACGCCAGCACCTTCTCGCTGTTGAAGAAGCGGTCTGCAATCATGCCGATCAAAGGAGAAGCCAGCGCACCGAGAGGCATCGTGCTGAGGATCCACGGCTTCATGGCGTCCCACTTGTTGTTCGTCACGTAGGTGGCCAGCGCGCCCCAGAAGACCGCGAACATCATGAACTGCAAGAACATCATCGCACTCAACTTAACGCGCGTACTCATCGGCATCGTGTTCGACATACCCTGCTCCCTTGTTTCGTTCGTCGTGGCGCCGTGAGGCGCTTCTTCACTGAGCAACGTCTTCGCCACCCACTTATTGTGGAGCGTATTATCACAATCCCTGTCTGGAATTGTCAATGCAAACCGTGTGCGTTGTCGGGGCAGGCGACAGCCTGTGCTCTGGGCCGGCTGAAGCCGGCACAACAAGCCTTGACGACCGCATGTTGTTTCGGCTCCAGCCGGCCCGGGTCAGGGCATAAGCCTACCCAGCTCGCGGGACACCGCCGCGCTCGGGCGGAAGCGAGCGCACGTCTCGCGAAATGACCCACACGCACCGCGACAGCGACCGCGCGCCCTTGTAGGCGGGCACCTGCACGCGGCGGAAGCAGAGCTGCGCCTGACGCAGGCGCTTCTCGAAGGACGGGTCGCCCGACACCGACCAGATCGACAGGCAGCCCTTCGCGTGCAGGGCCCGCATGCAAGCCTCGAGCCCCTCGCGGCTGTAAAGGCGGCTGTTGCTCGCCAAGGTGAACGCCTCCGGCCCGTTATCGACATCCAGCAGGATCGCGTCGAACGCGTGCTCGGCGTTGCGGATCACCTCGGCCACGTCGCCCGATTTGAGCCTCACGCGCGGGTCGCGCAGGGGATGCCCGGTCAGCTCGCCGAAGTACGTTCGGTTCCACTCGACGATCACGGGAAGGAGTTCGCCCACGACGACCGTCGCGCCGGGCATCAGAAGATCAAGCGTCTCGCGCAGCGTGAACCCCATGCCGAGCCCGCCGATCAGCACGTTCGGATTCGGGCGCTCCTTGATGCGGGCGCAGCCCAGTCGCGCGAGTTCGAGTTCGGACTCGTGCGCGCGGCTGGTCATCAGCTCTTGCCGGCCCACTTGGATCGAGTAGTCGGCGTCGTGCTTGAACAGCGCCATCTCCTCCCCGTCCGGGGTCTTGGCCGACGCCATCTGAACGGTCGGTTTCACGCTCCCACAATCCCACATCTGGCGGCTGCGCGTCAACCCCTATCGAAACCCCTGTCGGCACACACCCGCGCTCGCAGAGTGGGGAACAAGCCCGCAAATTCCTGTTCCGAACCCGCCGCGAATCCGGTACCCTGTTGCCATGAATTTTCGCATGACCTGCTTCTTTGCCGTCACCTTGGCAGCCGCCTGCCTTCGCGCCGAGACCGCCGCCGAGACCTTCCGGCGCGAAACCGCCGCCCAGCTTCCCGGCAAGCCCGCCGTGCTGTTCGACGCCGACGACGTGTCGAGCCTGCCCCATCTCGCCGACGCCGCCGACGCCGAGTTCGCGACCGTCGACGCGCCGGACCAGCCCTTCGCCAAAGCCGCTCACGTGACGGTCAAGCGACGCACCGACCCCGCCTGGAAGGTGCAGCTCACCTCGCGCCAGAGCCTGGGCCCCGTCAATGTGGGAGACGTGCTCTACATCAGCTTCAGCGTGCGCTGCACCGCTTCGGCGGCCGAAACCGGCGGCGGCAATCTCCTGGCCACCCTCCAGCAGGTCGACACGTATGACAGCCTGGAGCAGCTGCATGCCGCCCCTGGCAAGGCGTGGACGCGCGTCCATCTGCGAACCGTCGCGCGCAATCCCTATCCCGCAAAAAATCTCGAGCTGGTCTTCCACCTCGGCAAGGTCGAACAGACGCTGGAGTTCGGCGGCATCGTCGCGGTCAACCTCGGGCCCGGCGTGGATCTTCGCCAGCTCCCGCTCACCCGCGTCCGCTACGAGGGACAAGAGAAAGATCAGGCGTGGCGCAGGCAAGCGCTCGCCCGCATCGACAGCATCCGCACGGGCGACCTCGCCATGGACGTTCGAGCCGCCGACGGCAAGCCGGCCAGCAACGCCACGGTGCGCGTCCGCATGACCCGCCACGCCTACCAGTTCGGCACCTTCATCGAAGGTTACCTGCTGCACGAGACCCCCGACGGCAGACGCTACCGCGAGACGGCGATGAACCTCTTCAACCGCGTGACCTGCCCCCTCTATTGGAGCGACTGGGGCTGGGATAACCCCGAAGACCGGCTGACGTACATCGCCATCGCGCGATGGGCCAAAGTGAACGGCTTCACCACGCGCGGACACAACCTGATCTGGCCCGGCTGGCGCTGGCTGCCGAAGCGGATCGAGGCGCTCAAGAACGATCCGGCAGCCCTGAGGAAGGCCATTGACGAACATCTACAGCAGGTGGTCACCGTCATGAAGCCGATCGCGTTCGACACCTACGACGTCGTGAACGAGCCACGCGTCAACCATGCGCTCATGGACATCCTCGGCCCGCAGGAGGTGGCCCGCTGGTTCAAGCTCACGCGCGAGATCGACCCGCACCCCGCGCTGGGCATCAACGAGTTTTCGATCCTCTCCGGCGGCGGCGACACCCTGGCTGAACAAGAACTCTACATGCGGCAGATCCGCGATCTGCTGAGCGCCGGTGCGCCGGTCGGCGTGATCGGCGTGCAGTGCCACATGGGCGAGAACCTGACCCCGCCCGCGAAAGTCATCGAGATCCTCGACCGCCTCTCCACGCTCAAGCTGCCCATCCACGCCACCGAGTTCGACATCTCCACGGACGACGAGGAGACGCAGGGCGACTATATGCGCGACTTCCTGATCGCCTTCTTCTCACACCCCGCCACCGAGTCGCTGACGCAGTGGGGGTTCTGGGAGGGCTGCCACTGGATCCCGCGGGCCGCGCTGTTCGCCAAGGACTGGCGCCTGAAGCCGAACGGCAAAGCCTACCTCGACCTCGTCAAAGGGGCGTGGTGGACCGACGAAACGCGCACGACGGATCGCCAGGGCAGCTGCCGCGTGCGCGGCTTCCTCGGCGACTACGAAGTCACCGTGACCCTTCCCGACGGAACCTCGTTCACCCGCCCCACCCGCATCACCCGCTCCGCCCCCCTGCTCACGCTGAAGCCCTGACCCGTTCAGTTGCTGCGGTACGCCGCCTGACGGTCCCTGCGGCGGGCCAGCTCGCTCGTGTAGCGCCGCCCGAGCGTATCCGCCCGCACACGCGCCCACTCGGTCAGCCGCGTGCGTCCGGCGGGAGGCGCGTCCACAAAGAGCCGGCCGCCCATCAGAGCCGACACCTCGTCGCGGGTCATCAGCACGTCGCCGACGAGTTTGCCGATACCCCACGCCACCGCACGGCCGGCCCACGGCGGCACGCCCACGACCAGCCGCCGCTTGCCGATGATTTCGGCGACGGTCTCAACGAGGTCGCGATACGTGAAGGTCTCCGGGCCGACAGCCTCGATCACGGCGTTCGCGCGGCCCCGTCCCTGCTCCACGGCAAGCGCGGCCAGATCGTCGACGTAGATCGGCTGGAGCTTGTAGCGTCCGTCCCCGAACACGCCGAACACGGGCAGGCGCCGCAGCGCCCACGCGATGTTGTTCACCAGGATGTCCTCTTTGCCGAACAGCACGGCCGGCCGCAGGATCGCGTAGGACAGGCCGCTCTCCCGGAGGGCGCGTTCGAGCTGCGCCTTGCCCCGGAAGTACTCGAGCGGCGAATCCTCAGACGGATTCGTGATGCTGACGTGAACCACGCGCTCCACCCCGGCCGCCCGCGCGGCCTCGAACAGCGTCCGCGTGTTCCGCACGGCGTCGGCGTGCGTGAAACCCCGATGGTTAAAGCGCACCCAGTAGGTGTTGTAGAGCACGGACACGCCACGCAGCGCCTCCGCGAGCTTCGCCGGCTCGTCGAAGTGAAACGGCACGGCCCGCACGCGGCCGCCGAAGGGGTTCGGGCGCTGCCCCGAATTCGTAAGCGTCAGCACGTCCTTCCCCTCGGCAAGCAACCGCTGTGCAATGTACTTGCCCGAGTATCCGAACGCCCCGGTCACCGCGTGTGTGGTTTTCTCTGACATGTCGGCTACGGCAGCAGCGACTGGACGACCTGGTTGACCAGCTTGCCGTCGGCGCAGCCCTTGACCTTGGGCATCAGAAGCGCCATCACCTTGCCCATCTCCTTCTTGCTGGCCGCGCCGCTCTCGGCGATGCACTGCTTCACAAGCGCTTCGATCTCGGCGCGCTCCAGCTGCTTCGGCTGGTACTTGCGGTAAAGGCCGACCTGCTTCTGCTCCTTGTCGACCAGATCCTGCCGGTTCGCCGCAGCGAACTGCTCGATCGCGTCGAGCCGCTGCTTGATCGCCTTCGTGACCACCGAGGCGACCGCCTCGTCCGTGATCTCGGCCCCGGCGTTGACCGTCTGGTCCTTGATCGCCGCGTGCAGCGTCCGCAGCGCAAGAACCGTCTCGCTCTGCTGCGCCTTCATGGCCTCTTTGATGTCGGCCATTAACTGATCCATCACTATCGACGCCATAATACGCAACCTCCTCGGCCGGCTCAGCCGGCACCAATGATTCCCACATGCACGATGCAGGATACCACAAACCAGCCCCGCCTGACACTACGTCATCATCGGCACCACATGCCGTTCCGTCCCGCAGCCGTCCCATCAAAAGTGAACCGATCCGCGCAACCGCGTTCGAAGAACCGGCGCTCGGACGACTCCGCCCGAGCGCCAGCCTGAAAAGAGGGGGCGGGCGTGTGCGTGAGACTGGCTTCAGCCTGTCGGTCAGCGCACCTTGAGGAGCGTGCCCTCGACGAAGAACAACTTCACGGTTCCGTCCGACAGGTACATCACATGCCAACGGCTATTCGGCAGGTTGTTAGCGGCAAAGGTGCCCGTCCGCGTGCCCGTGCAGGTCATGATCGTGTACTGCTGGTGGCGGTCGAGGCTCGCCGGATTCGCGATCGAGAGCGTGAGCGACGAGAGGTCAACATTGCCGCGCACGGCCAGCAGATCGCTGCCGCCTGTGGCGTTCACGTCCAGCGACAGCGTGCCCGTCAGCGTAGCGGAGGAGGTGGCGAGGGTCAGCGTGCCAAGCGTGCCGGCTCCGGCTGGCGTGATCGCGCCGGTTACGGTCAGCGTGCCATTGGTCACGAGGCCCGAGCCGCTCAGCCCAGCGAGGCTCTGCCGCGTCCCGCCAAGATCCAGCACCGCGCCCGACGCCGAAACCGTAACCACGGTGCCAGTGGGCAACAGGTCTGCCGCTAGGCCGGCGACGTTCGTCACGGTCAGCAGGCTGCCGTTGCCGGGATCGGCGAGCGTCTTGAAGTACTCGTAGAGGCCCAAGCCGCGTCCCTGCCGGTCGTAGCCGATGCCCAGCCCGGTCCAGGCCGTATTAATTCCGACAGCGCCGCTGCCCTGCCCGAGGCGCAGTTCGAAGGCGTTCGCGCCGGGGCTGACGACCGCGTTGGTCACCATGGTCGCGCTGGACACCGTGCTGTACAGAATGGTCGAGCCGTTGAGCTTGATCAGGCCGCAGTCGTCGAAGCGCTTCACGAACGACCACGTTTCGTTGGTCGTGGCGTCGCTCCACAGGTAGCCCGAGTAAATCCAGGTGGTGTAGTTCGGCCAGATCCCGCCGGAGGCTGCGGCGTCCGCGAAGTACTGGTTAGCGTACCGCGTGGCGAGCTGCACGGAGGTGGCGGGATTGTTCGAAACGGTGTTCAGCGAGCTGGTACCGCCGTTCGGGACGCGACCTTCGTAGAGTCCGGGCGTCAGCGCCATGACGCGCAGTGTTCCGTTGCTGATGAAAGTCGATCCCGCATACGTCTGAGGCGCGGAGATCGTCAGCGTGCCATTGCCGCCTTTGACGAGGCCGGCGTCGCTGACCAGCAGGGCATTCAGTGTTCCCGCCTCGGCATAGGCGGCCTGGGCCGAGTACAGCGAGCCGTTGATGATGGAGCCGCCGGCGAGAAGCAGGTCGTTGGTCAGCGTGAGCCCGTTCAGATCCAGCTTGCCGCCGGACAGTTGCAGGCCGGTGCCGGTCGGGATAGCCAGGTTGTGGGCGGCGATGAGCGTGCCGTCGAGCACGGTTGTCGCGCCTCCGTAGGTGTTGGTACCGCTGAGCACGACCGTGCCGGACCCCAGCTTGGCGAGGCCACCGTTGCTGGAATTCGGGGCGAGAACGGCGTTGTAGGCGAGCGCCGACGCGTTGTTCGTGTAGCCGCCGCCGCGCAGCGTGGCGACGACCACGTCGCCGGGCAGATAACCGGTGCCGGGGCTAGTGACGGTGATGCCGGTGACCTGGCCGAAGGTCAGGCTCTCGGGGTTGAGATCGACCGACGCGATGGCCGTGGCGCCGGCTCCGCTGCCGCCGCTGACGACGACGGCCGGTGCGCCGATGTACCCCAGACCGCCGGAAAGGAGGGAGACGCTCGCAACGCCGTAGTCGGTGGGCGCGAGAAGGGACTGGGCGACGGTGACGAGGGCGTTGCTCTGGGCGTCTAGGCTTGCGCCGCCGGGGTAGACGGTGGCGGCGGTCAACCCTCGCAGGAACGTCGCGCCGTACGCCGTGGACGCGCCGGCCCGCAGCGTGCCGCCGTTGAAGTTGAGCAGCGTCGGCGTCGGGAGCGCGGCGCCGGTCTGAGTCTGGGCGTACACGCGGTTGGCGTGCAGCGTGCCCGCGTTCAGGTTCACGACGGCGGCGAGGCCGCCGGCGGCCCGCGCCATGTTGAGCGAGCGGGTCGTGTTGCCGACCGCGACGTCCATCGTCGCGCTCGGGCCGAGCAGGTTGATCATGCCGAACGCGCTGTACAGGTTCGTGTAGATCAAGGTTGTGTCGTTGCCGCTCGGAGGGGCGATCACTGTGCCGCCGAACAGGTTCACCGCCGCGTTTCCGCCGCCCTGGTTGAAGAGCAGCCAACCGCTGGCCGCGCCCACCGTAACGACACCCGCGTTCACATCAAGAACGGCGTTGCAGAAGCCTTGTCCGCTGCCACCAACGGAGAACTGCCCCGGGTTGAGTACGCCGGCGTTCAGCCGGTAGTAACCGTAGCCGCCTGCCGACCCCAGCGCGAGATCGTCTGTGCTGCCCGTCGGGGGCGCGATCGAGACCGTGCCACCGTTCTGGATGATGGCTCCCGCCGCGCCGCTGTTCTGACCCAAGTACAGCCTGGTCATGAAAACGTTGGTCGAGACGGTGGCCGTCGGGCGGTCGCCGCTGGCGTTACCGACCGTGAGGGTGTTGCCGCGCAGCGAGAGCGCGCCGTCCACGTTCATAAGGGCCGAGTTCTTGAGGGTGACGTTCAGGACCGTGCTGGTGCTGCCGTTGGCGAACGTCAACAGCCCGAGATTGTTAAGGGCGATCGCGCCGATGTTGTTCGTGGTGCCGCTGGCGTAGACCACCGTACCGGTGTTGTTGACCGTGAGCGAGCCGTTCGTGTTGAAGCCGGGGCCGTTGAAAGCGAGCGACGAGGCGTTATTGAGGGTGATGTTGCCGATCACGTTCGAGCCGTAGCCGCCGAAGGTCGCGACGCCGCTTCCATTCAGGGTCAGCGCACCGGTCGTGATCGCGCTGTTGTTCGTCGTCGACAGCCGGGCGCCATTGGCGACGGTGACCGCGCCGACGAGATTGGTGCTGACGTTGCCGAACGCGAGCGTGCCGCCGTTGACGATGACCGCGCCCGTGAAGGTGTTGGTGCCGGACAGCGTGAGGGTGTTTGCGCCCTGCTTCGTCAGCGCGAGGAGCTTCGTGAGGTCGCCGGCGTAGTCGAGGCCGCTCAGCGCCGTGTCGATGCTCAGCACCGCAGTGTTGTTCGTGATGTTCGAGGTATCATGCAGGCTCTTGAGCTGATCCGAATTCCAGCCCGTCTCGCCGTCGCCGGTGCGAAGGCTGAGCGTCGCGCCGCCGGCCAAGGTCACCTTGCCCGCGTCGTAGCCGGGCAGGGAGCCCGCGTAGGCTGCGTACAGGGTGCCGTTGCTGATGACCGTGGATCCGTCGTAGGTGTTGTTGGAGGACGTGAGGTAGGCGACGGCCACGCCGGTCTTGAGGAGCGAGCCGCCCACGCCGGCGATCGGTCCGCTGAACGTCAAGCTGTAGCCGGTGTTGCCGCCGGCCAGGATAGCCGTTCCGCTCAGGTTGACCGGCCCGGACCACGTGTTGATGGTGCCGTTGCCGGCGCCCTGCGTCGCGGCTGCCATGGCGTTGTGGTCGAGGTTCAGCGTCCAGGGCGCCGTGTTCGTGGCGACCGAAACGTTGTACATCTGCAACTGCGCGCCGCCGCGGACGGTCATCGTGTTCGCGGCGCTGCCGTTCAGCCGGGCGCCGCCGTCCATGCCAAACGAGCCGCCCTGCACGTCGATGTCGCCGGTGCCGCCGATACCGTCAGGATTGACGGAGGTGGCGGAGAAGTTAATGAAGTTGGTGCTGACCTTGGTGACGTCATAGCCGTTCATCGTGAGCGTCGGCGTGCTGCCGCGAATATCCCACCGCCGGCCGCCGCCGAAGATCGTGTTGTCGACGAGCGTGATCCGGCTCAAGGCATTCTGCTGGTCGGCGCTGCCGTTGTTGACGATGGCACCCATGCCGTTCACGCCTGCGCCGCTGACGGTGAAGCTCTCCGCGCCGATGGTCAGCCCGTTGGCGGCCATCGTGCCACCCACGTCGAGGGTCGCGCCGGACTCGACCACGGTGCCGGTGGAGGCGTTACCGAAGGCCGCGTTGTTCTGAGCTACCAAGATGCCCTGGCGGATCGAAGCCGGGCCCGTGTAGGTGTTCGCGCCCGACAGGGTGAGCGTTCCGTTCCCGCTCTTAACCAGCGTGCCCGCGCCGCTGATTGCGCCGGCGATGCTCTGGGTTGAGCCGCCGCCGAACTCGAGCGTGCCGTTGCTGATCAGGGTTGTTCCCGTGTAGGCGTTGCGCCCGTTGAGCTTCACGAGTCCGTTCCCCTGCTTGATGATCTTGGAAGCCGAGGTGTTGTTGGTGACCGCCGCGTTCAGGGTGAGCGTGCTGTCGGACTGGTTGATGAGCGTCAGCGTGCCGCCGGCGGCCAGAGGCATGATAAGGCCCTCGTCTTGGGCCGTGCCGAGCGTCAGGTTCGCCTGCCCGGCCGCAATCATCAGGTCGTCGACCAGCAGCGTCTGGTTGGTCATGCCGACGGTCGAGTCCGTCGTGCAGTTCTGCAGCAGGGACTTCAGGCTGCTCGTGGTGGCGCCGGCCAGCGCGATGGGGCCTTCCGTGCCTTCGCTGGTGATCCGGGCACCGAGCGTCGCGTCGTCCTCGATCGTAGCTGGGCCCTTTGCCGTGAGGTTCCTGAGGTAGCTGGCGGACGCGTCAACGATGCCGAGCGCAGGGTCGTAGGCGGCGTAGCTCGTGGTGTTGTAGGTCGCCCACAGGCCGAGGAGGCCGGTGCCCGGCGGGGTCGTGAACAGGATCTTGTTGCGGTCGTCGACGCCGAGGCCCGTGCCGCGGAAGTCGATGGCGGCTGTGCCGTTGCGCGCCAGCGAGGCGAAGGTCAGGACGGAGGTCTGCGTTTCGTCCGCTTGCGAAGTCCACACGGTGCTGGTGTTGCTGTTGGCGACAAGGGGGCCTGCCGTCTCGCTGTAGTTCACCGCGCCGCCCGTGTGAAAGTAATCGAAGGTGCCGCCGTTCAGGGTCAAGGTGGACGAGTCGCTCAGGCGGTTGATGCTGTTGGCGAACGAATCGTTGACGACCGAAAAACGTCCTGTCGGGTTGATGGTCAGGGCGCTGGCGATAAAGCCTTTCGCCCCGCCGACCGCGAGCGTGCCTTCGTTGACGAGAGTCGCGGTGGTGTAGCTGTTGGAGCCGGACAGCGTCCAGGTGCCGGTGCCGTTCTCGCGAATGAGGCCGATGGTCGAGCTGCCGTTGTCGATCGCGCCCGACACTTCGCCATTGCCGTTGCCGCGCAGGCGCAGGTTCCGGACAGTGGCGTAATCGGTGGTGATCTGACCCGACAGCGTCAGCGTGCCGTCCACGGACACGACGGCCGTATCGCCGCCGCCGCCCGTCAGGTTGATTCGGCCGGCGACGGTGTTGTTGCCCGCCAGGTTGCGCAGGGCGCCTTCGGTGTTATTGCTCGTTTGGAAAAAAATGTTCGTGCCGAGGGTGATGTCGCCTGCCGAACCGTCTAGGTGGAGCTGGGGGTTGCCCACTGTGCCGTTCACGGCGAAAATCGTCTTGTTGCTGACGCCCAGCGAGCCGCTCTGGGTGATGACCAGCACGCCCGCATTGATCGTGACATTGCCCGTGAACAAGTTGTCGCGCGTCAGCTTCCAGGTTCCAAAGCCGTCCTTGTACAAGGTGAGGGCATTGGTGACGTAGCTGTTATTGATGACGCCGGCGATGACGCCGACGCTGTTTGTGAGGCCCAGCAGCGTGAGGCGCTTGGGGCCGGCCCCCGAGGAGATGATGTCGCTGGTGAAGGTCAGCGTGTTCGTCCCGAGATGGGCGAGCAGGCCGGCGCTCGCCGTGCCGGCGAGGTCGATCTGGCGGCCGGTGGTCTCGCCCATGCCCGTGTAGGCCAGCGTCGCGTTGGTGGACGTCAACAGCCCCAGCTTGATGACGCTATTCTCAAGGCTTGAGGGAGCGCCCAGCGGGCTGGCGCCGCTACCGAAATCGCCGATGGCGGGAACGCTCAGGACGCCGGCCTTGATCCAGGTGGGCCCGGAGTAGCTGTTTGCGCCGTAGAAGCTGAGGGCACCGCCGCCGGCCTTATCGACGGTGTAGCCGGCGCCGAGGTCGTCGATGACGCCGCTGATGGAACCGAAGCCGGAGTTCGCGCCGAAGTACGCATCCGCGTTGTTCGCGGTGTTCGTGATCACCGCCAGCAGGTTGACGGGGCCGGCCCAGTTGGCGTTGCTTTCGACGCGCAGCTGTCCGAGCGACTCACCCGTGTCGCCGCCGTGCAGGTTCGCGGTGGCGTAGTGCGTGCCGCCGGCGATCATGGCGGAGCTGTGGGGCCGCAGGTTGAGCGTGGCGGCGGCGTTGTCCGGGCCGTTCATCTGGACCTTGCCCCAGGCGGCGGCGGCATTGGTGCCGACGTTCCAGACGCCCGTGAAGGCCGAGTAATCGCCATTCAGGAACGTCGTCGACGAGCCGCTGGGGAGCCACACGTTGACCGTGCCCGCGCCGCTCATGCTGTTCGAGATGCCGGAGTAAAAGAAACTGGTGGCGGTGAGGGGCAGGTTGATGGTGCCGTTGTTGACGAGTCCGCCGACGCCGAGGGCGGCAGCATTGCTGGCGACCACGGTACCTTGGCCGACGGTCAGGCCGCCGAGGAAGGTGTTGGCGCCCGAAAGCGTCAGCGTGCCGTTGCCGCTCTTGATCAGCGACCCGCTGCCGCTGGCCACGCCGCCATAGAACGCGTTGGCGTTGTTCTTGCCGACGGTCAGCGCGACCGGGTTGGGCGTGGGGGCGTTATCGACCAGCGGGACGCCGACCGTGCCGCTGATGTTGGCGACGTTGAAGGCGTGGCTTTCGACAGCGCTGCCGAAGACGGTTCCCGTGGCGCTGAGGGTGACGTTTTGGAGCGCGTCGCTGTTGGCGAGCACGAGCGAGCCGCCGTACACCGCGATCGAGCCGGAGAAGGTGTTGGAGCCGGCGAGCGTGACGGTTCCGTTGCCGTACTTGGTTAGTTTGGAGGACGCGCCGTTATCGGCGATGACCGCGTTGACGGTCAGGTCGTTCGAGCTGCCGTTGTTCAGCGCGAGTTCGCCGTTCGGGATGACCGAGGAAAGCACCCCGTCGTTCGCGGCCGAACCGATGGTGACAGCGGCCTTGCCTGCGGGCACGGAAATGGCGGCGGTCTGGAACGTCTTGCCGGCGGAATCGACGGTGGCCGCGATCTCGGTGTTCTGCAGCAGGGTGGCGATGCGGGTGACAGGCGAGTCTAGGGTGATCGCCCCGTCCTCGCCGGGGAGGTTGATGCGCACGTAGCTGGCGTCGTTGCTGACGATGGTCGAGGGGGCGCGGGCCGCGATGTCGGCGAAGGCGGGGTCGGAGGCCGCATAGACGCCGTTGGCGCTGCTGTAGGCCGCGAGGTTCGTGCCGTTGACCACGGCCCAGGGGCCGATCATCCCGTCAGCCTGCCCCGCGATGAAGACACGGTTACGGCTGTCGGCGCCGAGGCCGGCGCCGGTGAAATTGACCGTCGCGCCCTGGGTGCGGGCGAGTGAGGCGAAGCGCAGCGTGGCCGTGCGGCCGGCTTCAGCCTGCGCGGTGGCGACAATGCTGTCGGACTGGTTGACGGTCACGGCGCCGAGGTTCTCGCTGTAATTGGCGCTGCCGCCGGCGTTCGTGAAGCTGAGCGTGCCGCCGTTGAGGGTGATGGCGAGCGCGTCGCCCAGCCGGTTGGTGTTGTTGGCCGAGGGGGTGTTGCTCAGGAGCAGCGTGGCCGTGTTCGAGATCACGATTGAGCTGGACGCGGCGAGCGCGCCGAGCGCGCCGGTGAGCGCGAGCGTGCCGCTGTTGACGCGGGTCGCGCCGGTGTAGGTGTTGCTCGCTGAGAGATACCACGCGCCGGATCCCCACTTGGTCAGGGCGAGCACGCCCGTTGTGTTGCGGAGCTGGCCCGCGAACTCGCCGGTGCCGTCAGCGGAACCCTGCAGGGTGAGCGTGCGAACACCTGTGAGGCCGGCGCCGTTGGTCACGGCCGAGGTGAACTTGAAATTGCCGGTACCGGCTACCTCGAACACGCCGTTCGTGCGGATATCGAGCACGCGGTCCGTCGTCTCCCCGCTGCCGGTGTAGAGATAGCGGCCGTTCTGGCACGAGCCGAAAATGAGGGCTGTGCCCGCGCCCAGGTTGCCGGGGACGTTCTTGTTGTTGACGGTCGCGAAGCTGATGGTGCCGCCGGCACTGCCATTGATGGCCACATTCTGGGTGAAGTCGTTGGTGGCCGTCAGGACGAACGTGCCGTTGTTCGGGTAATGCTCGAAGCCGGTCGCGCCGGTGAGCTTCGCGTTGATGACGCAGGTCTTGCCGGCGGCCACTTGGTTGTTGCCGTAGTCCTCGCCACTTGCCATGCTGATGAAGAGGACGCCCGGGCCGTTGATGACGCAATCTTGGGGTGCGTTGATCGTGGTGCCGCCAGTGTTCATGATGGACAGGCGTCCGGCCGCGACGTTGACGGCGGCGCCGCCCGTCCCGTTGAAGTTGATGGTCTTGACCGTGTTCGAGCCCGCCAGGCTGACCGCCAAGTTGGCGTTGACGTTCAGGGCGGTCGCGATGCGGTTGGTGCCGTTGATGGAAAGCGTGCCGCCGGTGACGGTCACCGTGTCGAGGGAGTTCGAGCCGGCGACGGTCGCCGTTCCGCCGTTGACGGCGATCGTGCCGACGACCCTGTTCGTGCCTGAGAGGGCGAGCGCGCCGCCGCTGACGGTGACCGAGTCGATGGTGTTAAAGGCGGTTAGGGTGGCGAGGCCGCTGTTGACGTTGAGTCCGTAGATGCGGTTGGTACCGGTCAGGGTGAGGGGGCCGCCGTTGGCGTTCAGCGTGTTGATCGTGTTCGAGCCGGGGAGGAGCAGGTAGCCGAGCGTGTTGTCGGTGACCGTCAGTGGGCTGTAGCCGTTCGTGGTGATATTCCCGCTGATGGTGACAGGGCCGATGCCGGCGACGGTCAGCGTCTTCGCGTTGCTGCCGGTCAAGAGACCGTTGGGCAGGGACATGATGTTGCCCGCGAAAGTCAGCGCGTTATAGGCGTGGTCATTACGGATGGTGTGCGAGCTGTTGGTGCGCTCGTGCCCGAGCTGGAGCATGGCGTCGAAGCGCTGGCTGTTGAGCGCCGTCGAGGTGAGCTGGATCACGCTGCCGTTGGTCAGCACGAGCGTCTGCTGGCTCACGCCGTTGCTGCCGATGGTGTAGGCGGCGACCGCAGTGGTGTCGAAGACGATGTTCGAGATGATCGCCAGACCCTCGACGTTGATCGTCGTGTTGGTCGTGTTGACGCTGTTGTTGAACGTGGCGACCTGGTTGCCGGCCGGGAAGCTCAGGCCCGTCCAGTTGTAGCTGTTGGTCCAGTATGTGTTGCGATAGACGACGTTCGTGCTGTACCACGTGCCATTGGCAGCGTAGGAAGCAGCAGCGAAGAGACCGACCCACGATGCGACGATAGACGACACCACACGCGCCGACACACATTTACCCATAGGATACCTCACACACAGTTGACCACGAAAAAACCCACTCCTAAATAGAAAATCGTCATACAATTTAGTGTTTGCCCTCTGATAAGTCAAGCCGCCCCCGACAGCCGACAGCCAACAGGCGACAGCCGACAGCGGGATAAACTCTGTCGTACTCTGGAAGACGGTTTTGCCACCGACGGGGGTACAGGTGTTTGATCGGGGTCTCGAAGGGCGCCCGTTTGAGCTTTTTCAACTCTCGGAACGGCGAGCAAACCATGACCCGGTCACCGCGGCGGCAGCTTGCGGCGGTACTCGTCCTTGTAGAGCCCGATCTTCTCGAACGGGATCCTCTCGAACGACGGCAGCTCTTTCGTCAGCCGCGCCCCGCGGCGCAGCGCGAAATCGCCCTCCGCCCGGCCCTCGAAGCCGAGATCCACCGGCTCTTCCGCCGTGCCCGCCAGGTTCGCGAAACCCTTGAGCTCGACGGCCTTGGCCACCCGGTTCGACGCGCCAAGCGAGTTCACGGCGAGGTTCTCTGCAATCTCGAACTTGTCGAGGAGCTTCTTCACGTTCCCGTCGAAGTCGCAGACCTGCTTTTGGCAGTCCACGAAGACGTTGCGCCGAACCGCGTTGTAGAGCGGCTCGCGCGGCGAGTCGCCCATGATCGCCGCGAGGCGCGGGTACTTCTGGCTCCACGGCGGCTGCGTGTAGCCGAGCCGCTTGGCCTTCTCCTCCAAGCACCAGCTCGTGTCCTCGGGGTTGTTCCACTGCTTCCATGACATGCCGCGCGAGTCGATGTGCAGGCCGATCGGGCAGTCCACCACCAGGTTGTTCAGCACCGGGTTGTCGCGGCCGCCGCCGATCATGATCGCGCGGCCCGCGCGGAAGAAGACGTTGCCGATAATGCTGTCGCCGCAGTCGCAGTCGTCGAAGTACATGCCCATGGTGTTCACGTGCTGGGCGTCGCCGCCGCCGAGGTCGTGGACGTAGTTGTGCCTCAGCACGTTGCCCTGGCTGGTCCAGTCGCGTCCCGTGTAAAACGCGCCCGCGTCGCCCGTTTCCATGACCACGCGGTAAACCTCGTTCAGCTCCAGCAGGTGCTCGTTGCCGCCGTAGAGCACCGCGTTGTGAGGCGCGTCGTGGATGCTGTTGTTGCGGGCCACGTTGCCGCAGCCCTGCACGCCGATGCCCGCCGCGTAGGTACGCTGGAAAAGCCCGTAGTGGTGAATGTGGTTGTTGACGGCTTCGTTCCGGCCAGGAGCCAGCGCCTGGCGGTCGCCGCCGCTGAGATAGATGCCGCCTTTGCCGAGGTTGAACACGTCGCACGACCGCACGGTATTGCCGCTGCCGCTAACCGAAATGCCGCTCGCGGAGCAGTTCGCCACCACGCACCCTGCGATTTCAACGTCCTCCGCGTTGGCCAGCGTGATGCCGTCCGCGTGCGCGTATTCGAAGGCCAGCTCGACGAACTTCACGTGCTTCGCGCCGCTCACCTTCACCAGCGGCTGCGTCAGCGTGGCCAGCACAATCAGCGACTCCTTGAGGTCGCCGGCCGGATAGAAGTAAAGCCGCTTGCCCGCGCGGTCCAGGTACCACTCGCCCGGAGCGTCGAGCTCCTCCAGCGCGTTCAGGGCGAAGAAGCGGCGCTTGGCCGCGCCCCACGTGCCGCCATTGATGCCGTATCCGTGCGGGGCCGCGAGCGCGACGACCTTCTTTTCCTTGTCGTACGACGCGATACGGATCACCTCGTCGCACCAGTCGTGCGTCCAGTAGCCGAGCAGCCACACGCCCTCATCCAGATTCCAGCGCGCCGGGCGCGGGTCGTCGAACGCGAACGCGCCCGGGCGAGCCTTGCGCAGCGCCGGGTCGGCGGCGTCCGCCTTGGGCAAGCCGGTGTCAACCGCCTTGGAGAAGCCGGCCCAGCCCGCCTCGGGCGCGTCGGCGTTCGGCCAGCGCGCGAGCGTCATGGGCTGGCGATCCACGTAGAGCCACGGCCCGGCCGGCACGCCCTGGTAGGCGGTCTTGAAGGCGGCGAAACCAGCGCCGGCCGCCGCCGACACGTCGCACACCAGCACCTTGCCGCGCGCGGCGGGTTCGAGCCGCGCCAGAACGCGTTCGTCCGCCAGAGGAGCAAAGGAAGCCGGGTCGAGCGTCACGCCGCCGTGGATGCGCGCCTGCCCGCGCTTCAGCGCGCGGTAGACGACCGGCGCCTCGGCCGTGCCGCCGTCCTGCCCCGTCAGCTCGAATGTCGCGTCGAGCCGGTACACGCCCGACCCGACATAAACCGTCACGGACTCGCCCCCCTTGAGCGCGCCGGCCTTGCGCGCCTCGCGGATGCCGTCGCGCGCCTGCGCCAGCGTCTGATAGGGCGAGCGCCGCTCGCCGCTGCCCCCCGCCGCGGCGTCCGCCGCGACATACACCTTGTGCTCAGCACGCGCGCTAAGCGCGATTCCCAACGCAGCCGCAAACAGTAACCTCATATGACCCCGTTGCCCCTTTTTCAGCTTCTCGCCTGTCTCGTTGACTGTCACCCGCCATCTCGCCGCGTGGACACGGCAGCCTCTGCCGCGTCATCCAGCTCGATCACTTTTCCCATCGTCACGGACCGTTTGACAAAGTGGGGGCTCGTCTTCGACGGATAAACCTCGAGCGAGGCGGGCACCGAATCGCGGGCAGCCTCGTAGATGGAGCAGAAGAGCCTCGCGCCACCAGTCGGAATCGGGTCGCGGCCCGCAAACAGGGCGCCCTCGGGAAGGAACGCCGCCACGTTGTCTTTGTCACTCTGCACGTATCGTCGCCCCTGCGCGTCGCTCAGGACGGGATGCGTCACGGTCACGGGCTGCGGCGTGTCGTTCTTCACCGTGTAGGTCACGAACAGAAAGCACCCCTCGCTGACCCACTCGCCGCCCGCGTCGCGCGCTCTCGGCAGCAACCGGCTGCCCAGGTTGTCGACCGACTCGACCTTCCAGCGCGTGTCGCCCACCGGCTCCGCCGCGGCCCCGGGCACGCCTTCGACCGTGCGCAGAACGACCGTGTCGCGCACCGTCGCCTTCTCGGACACGCCAACCTCCTCGTCGAAACGGTCTTTATAGACGTGCTTCTTGAAGACGGCCACCACCTCGCGCGGCACATACGTCAGATCCTTCACATACGTCCGGTCATCCTCGCACAGGTTCTCCATCTTCGCCTGAACAGTCTGCCCGTCTTTGCGCTTGATCAAGACGACTCCGTCCGCCTCCTTGAGAAACGCCCCTTCAACCGAGTTCCCCTTGCGGTCCTTCCACACGCGCACGTCCTCGGCGAACGTGCAGACGCTCAGGGGCAGCGCCGCAAGCAGCCAGAGCGACGCGACCCAGGCTCTATGGCTCATCGGGTTTTTCATAACAGTATGAACAGTATAGCACGTCGCACGGCCGAGACAAACGGGCATTTGCGGATAGCGCACGCTCAGCGCTCAGCGATCAACACGCTTGAGCCTTTCCGCGGGCCGTCCGGAAAATCGACGACCTGCCGCACCCCCTTCGCCCGCACGTCGACCCGCTGGCTCTTGCCCTGCGGATCGCACACGGCCAAAACGGTTTTGCCTCCGACGCGCCGCAGCAAGAGCAGGCAAGGCGCATCCACGACCACCTCGCCCCACGCGCCAGAAGCCAGCGCTCCCGCCCGGTAGAACGCGGCCAGAAGCAGGCCCGACTGCACGTGCTCGGCGGACTGAACCGCGGGCGTGTTGGCGATCACGCGGACCGGCAGAGCCTCCGCATAAGACTGGGCTTCGGCCGGCCCCGACTTGGCCGCCACAGCGTAGGCGTAGGCGGCGCCCGCCGGCCGCTTGCCGTGGTTCAGCCACAGCGAAAAGACATCTGCCGTGACCTCGTCCGCCTTCTGGGCCGTCGAAATGCGGCGCCAGCTGCCCGTCTGAGCCGAGACGCCCGCGCCCACGTTCTCACCGCCCTGAAGGATCGCGTAGACGAACCCGCCGTGGTGCACCCAGGCCGGCTTGGCCAGCCGCTCGGGCCCCGCCAGCGCCGCAACCGCGCCGTCCGCCCGCCTCACACTCACCGGGCCCTCCGCCAGGCACTGGTTGACCGATGTGATCACGCGGTATTCGTTGGTCGACGCAATGCCCGCGCCGAGGCACACCGCTTCGCCCTCAAAGAAAAACCAAGCCTTGCGCGCCGTCAGCCCGTCCCGCTCGAAGTCCATGGCCGAGACGCCGCATGCGCCGTCCGACACGCCGCCCGCGAACGCGCGCGCCCCCTTTCGCCCGTTCTTGATCCGCGCCAGCGGACGGTCCTGCTCCACCGTGATGCCGGGCAGCCGCGCCCAGTCCCACACCGGAAAGATGTTGCGGTACTCGTCGCCGGTGCGATACAGCAGCATCACGCCGTCGGACAGGTGCTCGCCGAGCAGGTTCTCCTCGTTGACGACCTCCGTCTGGAGCATGCGGTCGCTCGTCAGGCGAACCGACGCCATGAAGTCTGGCCGGTGACAGGTTGTGTAGTCCGAACGCCAGAAGTGCCGGAGCCCGGTCAGCGCGGGCCGCTCCGCGGACACGCCCTTCTCGAGCCGCGCGGCCAGCCGCTCCAACTCGTCCCGCCGCGGCGCGGCGTCCAGCTTCAGCAGCGTCCGCGCCCGGCCCGCATATCCACGCGCGTTGCCGCTGTTGGGCCGCGTGAGGTCGCGTCCGCTGGCGGAGTAGTCAAAGGTGCCGCCGCGGATCATCCACTGCTGGCCGTCCAGCAGATAGGCGGTCAGGATGTCGAGCTTCTGCTGCGCAAAGGCGAACGAGGTGCCCTGCGCCAGCAGCGCGAAACGCGGGGCGGAGGCCGCAAAGCCGCTGCCGTACCCGCCGTTGTAGAGCTGCGCGCCGTGCTGATGGAAGCTGTAGTCCGGCTGCACGCCCTCCTTCTCGGTCACGACGACCTCGTCTTGGATGCGGCGGTACGCCTCGGCCAGCAGCTCCGGGTCGCGCTGCAGGCAGGCGCGGCCGATCACGGACTCCGCCAGCCACAGCAGGTTCTGGCCTGTCATCGCCAGCTTGGCCCGCGCCAGCAGCGCGCAGCCGCGCTCCCGGCGCCCGTCGGTCAGCAGCGGCTCGGCCAGCAGCATGAGGCGGTACAGCTCAAGCGGCGCGCCGATCTCGTTGTACCACCAGTTGGCCGACGTGGGGTCGCGAGCCACCCAGAAGTCGAATCCGCGCACGAACGCCTGTGCCACGGCCGCGCGGTCAGGCTCCGGCACGCGGCCCGACTCGAACGCCCGCGCCAGCTCCGCCAGCCGGCCCAGATGGGCCATCGGCGGCCAGATCGCACGGTCCTTGGCCCCGTAGTCGACGCCGCCCCACGAGCCGTCGGGATTCTGAGACGACACGACGCCCAGCGCCGCTTTCAGGTTCGGCTTATCCGTGTGCGACTCCGCGACGATGCGCAGCCGCACCGTTTCCAGATCGTTCAGCCGCGCCGCCGCATCGCCCCCCCAAGCAGCCGCCGCACAGACCCCAAGTAACGTGATCGCCGCCCGCTTCATCCCTCGCCCCCGTCTTATTGATCAGCCTCGGCATTCAGGGGCTCGGTAAAATCGCATGGAGTCATGCTCGCTATCGGAACATGACTCCACGTTGTCCCCTGCCAAACCCCTGCGCCGACCCAACAAAGGTGCGTCAAGGGTCGGGCCCACGTCCTTACTGGGCCGCCTTCTTGGCCTTCTTCTCCTGGCGCTTCTCTTTCAGCGTCTTGGTGGGCTTTTTCTTTTCTTCTCGCTTAACATCGTGGTTCTTGGCCATGGTAAGTACCCTCCTCGTGTGCCGTACGGCGCGACCCGCGCACCGCATCACGGACATCACACATAGTAGTCGAACAATAGCAGTCCGCGATTGACCTGTCAAACAGGGTTTTGTCGCACGCCGGGCCGCGGGCGCGGGCGTGACGGCCGGACGTCCTATGCGGCGCGCGGGTTTCCGCGGTTTCGAGATTGAAGTCCGAGCGCAGTTCCTTGTATGCTTGCCCGTATGAGACACTTCATTCGGTTCGACAGCGTCGGGGGGGCCAGCGGCGACATGATCCTGTCCGCACTCGCGGCGCTGGGCGCCGACCTCCACGCCATTGAGGCGGCCCTCAACCAGTTCTTCCCGGAGCACCTCCACATCCGCGTCGAACCGGCCTCCAGTGCCGGGCTACACGGCTTGCGCGCATCGGTCAGCGCCGAGGGCCACGACCACCACGATGACGACGTCTGGCCGGACGCTCACGAGCAGCCTCACACGCATGAGCACGGCCACGCCCCGCATGGTGTACCGCCTTCAGGCGGCCCGCAACACAGCCACGCTCACGCCCATCGGGGCCTTTCCGAGATCGAGCAGCTCCTCGCCCGCGCACCGCTTTCCGACGCCTCGCGCAACCTGTCGCTCGACGTCTTCCGCAAGCTCGCCGAGGCCGAAGCCAAGATCCACGGCAAGACGCGCGAGAGCGTCCACTTCCACGAAGTCGGCGCGTGGGACTCCGTCGCCGACATCGTGGGCTCCTGCCTCGCGCTCGAGCAGCTCGGCGTCTGCGGCGTCTCGTGCGGCCCGCTGCCCGCCGGCACGGGGACGATCCACTGCGCCCACGGCGAGATGCCCAACCCCGCGCCCGCCACGCAGGAGCTGCTGGCC
>CAYLUN010000070.1:0-29370 GCA_964386865.1 uncultured Lentisphaeraceae bacterium
ACTTCGCCAAGAGCAACTACGCGCCCTACGCGCTCGGCAGCGGCGGCAGCCCGCTGATGAAGAAGCTCGACGGCTCGCACCACGGCGCCAAGCCCTCGCCCCAAGATGTCGCCACGGTCGCCCTCTGGCTCGACGCCAGCGCGCCCTACCCCGGCACCTACGGCGCGCTCGGCTGCGGCATGATCGGCGGCTACGCGCAGAACAAGCAGGAGCTGGAGAACGACAAGGAGTGGCCCGCGACCCGGACCGCGCAGCCGGTCTTCAAGGAGCGCTGCGCCTCCTGCCACACTAAGGACAAGACGCCCATCCCCTCGTACCTGAGCGACGAGAACGGGCTGAGCTTCTGGACGCCCGACATGAGCGACGCGCGCCTCAAGCGCCACCGCCACGTGCTCTTCGACCTCACGCGCCCCGAGAAGTCGCTCTTCTTGCGCGCGCCGCTCGCCAAGGCCGCGGGCGGGCTCGGCCGCTGCGTGAACACCAACGACGCCAGCGCCGTGGTCTTCGCCTCCGCCGACGACGCCGGCTACCGCGCCCTGCTCGCCATGATCGACGCCGGCCGGCAGAAGCTCGACGAGATCAAGCGCTTCGACATGCCCGGCTTCCGCCCCCGGCCCGAGTACCTGCGCGAGATGCGGCGCTACGGCGTCCTGCCCGCCTCCTTCGACCTCGACAAGGACCCCGCCGACCCCTACGCCCTCGACCGCCTCTACTGGGACTCGTTCATCTACCGCCCGCCCGCAGAGCCCGACCGGGCGAGCAAGCCCGCGGGCGAGCACGCTTCGCTGCGGTGACCTGGAGGATGCCCGCATGGACGCACCTTACATCCTGTGCGACGCGCTCGACGCTCGCGGAAGGACCTTTCTCAGGGCGCTGAAGGGCTACCGACACACCTTTTCAGTGAAGGCCGTCCACCGCCTGCGCGTGGCCGCGCGGCGCGTGCTGTCGCTGGCGGATCTCATCCGACGTCTGGCGCCGCAGGCGGCGCACGCCCGGAAACTCCGCAAACTCATGAAGGGGCAGCTTCGCGGATTCAACGCGCTGCGCGACACGCAGGTCATGCTGGCCGGCCTTTCCGACGGCGGACACCTCCGCGGCTTGACACGTTTCCGGAAGCGGCTCTTGCAGGACGAGGCGTGCCAGTCGGTTGAAGCCCGGTGCCTGGCCCGGGCCCTTGACGCGGACAAGGTGGCGCGACTGCTCGCAAAAGTCCGCGCGGACGCGGCTGAAGCGGCGCCCGGGCTCGACCGGTTCCTGCTGGAAATGGACGAGGCGTATGCCGAGGTCATGCGGCGATACCGGTTGATACGCCGCCTCCGACCCGCCTCCATGCACCGCGCGCGAGTCGCGTTCAAGACGTTCCGCTACCTGCTGGAAATCGCCCGCCCCCTGCTGCCCGGCTATCCCGCGGCCCGGCTCAAACGGGTGCGCGCCTACCAGGAGTCGCTGGGCGGCATCCAGGACGCCGAGACGCTGCTGCGCGCCCTACGTGAGTTCGGCGCTCCAGCGGCGGCTATCCGCGGCGCCGCGCAGCGCCAGTCGGCCTTGATCGCCGCGTACTTCGAGGCCAAGGGCGAACTCGCCGACTTCTGGCGCGCCCGCGCAGACGAACCGTTTCCCTGGGAGAGCCGAATCGACAGAATCGGCTGAGCCGACCAAACGAATCTATCACGTCGAAAGGATGAAGCCATGCAGATAACCCGCCGCGATTTCACCCACGCTTCGCTCGCCGCGATCCTGGCCTCGCAGAGCGCCCCGTTCATCGTCCGGGCGCAGGACGCGAAGAAGTTCCGCACCGTGCTGATCGGCTCGGGCTGGTGGGGCACGAACATCCTGAACACCGCGCTCGACAGCGGCGCGTGCGAAGTGGCTGCGCTGTGCGACGTGGACGAGCGCATGCTTGCTCGAGGCTGCGAGAACCTGGAGAAGCGTGGCGTCGCCAAGCCCACGCTCTACAAAGACTTCCGCGAGTGCCTCGCCACGGAAAAGCCCGACATCGCCATCGTCGGCACGCCGGACCACTGGCACGCGCTGGTCATGATCGAGGCGTGCCGGCAGGGCGCGCACGTGTATGTTGAAAAGCCCATCGGCCACACGATCATGGAGGGCCGTGCCATGGTCAACGCCGCGGCCAAATACGGCCGCGTGGTGCAGGTGGGCACGCACCGCCGCGCGTCGCCGCACAACCAGAGCGCGCGCGAATTCATCCGCGCGGGCAACCTCGGCACGATCGGCCTGATCACCTGCTTCGTCACCTACGGCGGCGGGCCGGAGACGCCCAAGCGCAACATCGAGCCGCCGAAGGGGCTGGACTGGGACTTCTGGTGCGGGCCCGCGCCGCTGCGGCCCTTCTGCGGCGACCTCAAGAACGCGTGGGGCGGCGGCATCCACCCGCGCGGCTTCCGCAACTACCTGGACTACGCCAACGGCCAGATCGGCGACTGGGGCATCCACTGGTTCGACCAGGTGCTCTGGATCACCGGCCTCCAGCACCCCACGTCGTGCTACTCGACCGGCGGCCGGCCGATCCGCGGCCCCGCGATCCTGACCGCGGAGGAGCAGACCAGCGACGGGCCCGACCACCAGGTCGCAAATTGGACTTTCGCGGGCGGGCCGACCGTGACGTGGGAGCACCGGCTCTTCGCGGGCAACCCGCATGAGAAGGGCGAGAACGTCGGCGTCTACTTTCACGGCGAGAAAGGCGTCTTCCACCTCGGCTGGCAGAAGGGCTGGACCTTCTACCCCGCAAACGGAAAAGATCCCGAGGTGCACGAGGACGCGCGGCTCGGACAGCCCGACGGCCAGAACATCAAGGAGCTGTTCGCGGACTTCCTCGACGCGATCCGCTCAAACCGCAAGCCGCTCTGCGACATCGAGGGCGCGCACCGCGCCACGACGATGAGCCTGCTCGGCAACATCTCCATGAAGCTCGGCCGCAGCGTGAAGTGGGACGGCGCGAGGGAGACTACGGGCGACGTCGAGGCCGACAAGCTCTTGACGCGCGCCTATCGCGGCGCGTGGCAGTATCCGGTGTGAGGCAAAAACAAAAAAGGACGGGCGCTGGCCCGTCCTTTGTCTTCAAGCGAACGAACGCCGCTGTCGGGTCAGGCCTTGGGGCCCTCGACCTTCTCCGGCTCGTCCTTCTTGATGTCATCGACGATCTCCTTGACCTTCTCGTTGGCCAGCTTCTCGCCTTCGTCTTTGCCTTTTTTGAACTCGCCCAAGCTGCGTCCCAGCGAGCGGGCCAAATCCGGCAGCTTCTTGCCGCCGAAGAGCACCAGCACGATGACCAGAACGACAATCAGTTCGGTCGGCCCAACATTCATCCCCATAAATCCGAGTGGCAGTGTCATAGGTTTATCTCCTCAAGCTCATCCTCTGTAGTGCTTGGCGACCGCGCGGCGGGCTTCCAGATCCGCTTCCCGCTGCTTGATCGACTCACGCTTGTCTTCCTGGGCCTTGCCCCGGCAGACTCCGATCTCCACCTTCACCAGACCCTTCGGGGTCAGGTACATCCTCAACGGGATCAGCGACAGCCCCTTCTGCTCCGACAGCGCCTGCAGCTTGCGGATCTCCCGCTTGTGCATCAGCAGCCGCCTCGTCCGCAGCGAATCGTGGTTGAAGCGGTTGCCGAACGCGTAGGGCGGGATCGTCACCTGATTCAGGTAGAGCTGCCCGTCCTTCACGCTGGCGTAGGCCCCGCTCAATCCGGCCTCTCCGTTGCGCACCACCTTCACCTCGGTGCCGACCAGCTCGATCCCCGCCTCCACCTTTTCGAGAACAAAATAGTCATGCGTCGCCCTGCGGTTGACCGTCAGATTGCCGACTTTCCGCTTGCTCTCCTCGCTCATGACCCTTCAGAACCGTTCCGCCGCCTGTCGGCCGCTTACTCCGACCAACGCGTGTGAGCCGCCTCGGCCCGCGCGATGGCGCTGAAGTCGATTTCGGAAATCAGCAAACCCTCACCGATCTCGCGCAGCGCGATATCCGACTTGTCCTCATCTGCGGACAGGGGCTTCACCAGCGGCCGCTCGCCCATATTGAGCTGACGCACACGCTTCGAAACCAGATTCACGAGCACCGGAACGCTGGTAACCCGGACTCTCGCCTTCTCAATCAGTTCAACATTCACGAAAACGCCTCCAATGGTTAAACGAGATAGTATAGACGCTTCACCCCCGCCGGTCAACGTGGAGTTTCTGCCAAAACCGGGTTCGCGGATTGCATTTCGGGGGGCCGTGTCATACACTGGGCGCGCACAACAAACACGGATGACATCAGCATGCGACACCTCACACTCCCCTTGCTCGGGCTGACCCTCCTGTGCGCCAGCTGCGCGGCCGCGGAAGCGGCGCTCCCGTATGGCGCCTGCGCCGTCGTGACCAACCTCGCCTACACCGGCGACGACGCCCTGCGCGGCGCGGACGACTACCAGCGGGCGCAGTGCCGGCTGGATCTGCGCTACCCCACCAACCGGACGGGCTTTGCCACGGTCGTCTGGTTCCACGGCGGCGGGCTGACCGCGGGTAAGCGGCACTTCGTGGATCTGAAGAACCGCGACATCGCCGTGGCCGCCGTCAGCTACCGGCTCTCGCCGCGCGCGGAGTTGCCCGCTTTCATCCAGGACGCCGCGGCCGCCACGGCCTGGGTGCTGCGCAACATCGCGCAGTACGGCGGCGACTCGAACAAGGTTTTTGTGGCCGGCCACTCGGCGGGCGGCTACCTGACGGCCATGATCGGCATGGACCCCCGGTGGCTCGCGGCGAGCGGCGCCTCAAACCTACAGCTCGCGGGCCTGATCCCAGTCAGCGCCCAAGTCACGACGCACTTCCACGTCAAGAAGCTGCTAGGCGACACCGGGCCGCAGTACCGCCCGCTGATCGACGCGTACGCGCCGCTCTACCACAGCGCGAGCAACCTGCCGCCCATTTGCCTCGTCACCGGCGACCGCGCCATCGAGTTCAAGTGCCGCGTCGAGGAGAACGAGCTGCTGGCGGCGAGCCTGCGCACGCTCGGCCACCCGCGCGTGGAGTTCCACGAGATGGGCGGCCTCGACCACGGCACCGTGGGTGAGGGTGCGCTGATCCTCCTGAACAAGTTCGTGACCGACCTCTCCCGCCCCGTGCCAGCGCCCCCAGCCGCCCAACCGCTGAACCGCCCCAAACCGCTGAACCGCCTGCCCTGAGCGAAGTCGAAGGATGAACCTGTCCAACCGCTGAACCGTGAACCTCCCCCAACCCTTCAACCCCTCCCGCATGAACCCCCTCGTCACAGGCAGAGTCCACTCGATCGAGTCGTTCGGCACGCTAGACGGCCCGGGCATCCGCTACGTCCTGTTCCTGCAGGGCTGCCCGCTGCGCTGCCTCTACTGCCACAACCCCGACTCGCGCTGCGGCGAGGCCGGCAAGACCGTGACGGCGGGAGAGGTTCTGGCCGACATCCTGACGTACCGGCCCTTCATCCGCAGGGGCGGCGTGACCCTCTCCGGCGGCGAGCCGCTGCTCCAGCCCGACTTCGCGTGCGCGCTCCTCGACGGCTGTAGGGAGCAGCGGCTGCACAGCGCCATCGACACCTCGGGAGCGGTCCCGCTGTCCGAGTCGCGGCCCGCGCTGGATCGCGCGGACCTGATCTTGCTGGACATCAAGGCCCTGGACGACGACCTGTGCCAGGCGCTGACCGGCGCCAGCAGCCGCAACACGCTGGCCACGCTCGATGACTGTGAGGCCAGCGGCCGGGCGGTGTGGCTCCGCCACGTGGTCGTGCCCGGATACACGCTCGACGACGCGCGGCTGGCGCGGCTGGCCGACCACCTGCTGCGCTACACCTGCATCCGCAAGGTCGAGCTGCTGCCCTTCCACAAGATGGGCGAATACAAGTGGAAGGCGCTGCGCATCCCCTACCTGCTCGCCGACACGCCTGCACCGACCGAAGACGAGATGCGGCGGGCCAAGGATATTTTCAGAAGCCGGGGGCTGCCGCTGCAGAGCCCCGTGCGGTAGGGGCGCCGACCCTGCCGCTGCCGCGTCGCCAGCCCCTCACGCAGCCGGGCGATCCAGCAGGACCTGGTCGTTCTCGGAGAGACCGTCCGTGACCTCGACGTAGTCGGTCGAGAAGCGGCCGGTTTTGACCTCGCGCTCGACCTGCCCTTCTCCGAGGCGCACCTTGCAGTAGCTCTTCCCGTCGCGGTTGTACACGCCCTCGACCGGCACGTAGAGCACGTTCTCCACCTTGTCGACCACGATCTCCACCTGCACGGTCATGCCGGGCGTGAGGCGCTCGTCGGCCGCGTCGGTCGAGATGTCCGAGGCGTAGATTTTGGGGCTACCCTGGTCCCACGGGATGGTCGGCGTTGAGGCGCCGGCGATCTTCACGATCTCGCCGGTCAGCGTGAGGTCGGGCACCGCCTTGGCTCGGATCACCACGGGCAGGCCGGTCTTGATGCGCGAGCGGTAATCTTCGGGGATGTTGACCTGCACCTTGAACTTGCTCACATCGGGGATCAGGCCCATGGGCTCGCCGATGCTGATGTCTGCGCCGACCTTGATCTCTTTAGGCGTGTCCCAGCGGTTGCGCCGGTTGTCGCCATAGATCAGCATGCCGTCAGCCTGCGCGCGGATGACGAGCCGCTGCATGTCGTCGCGGATGCCGTCGAGGTCGTCCCGATAGTCGCCGATCAGCTTCTCCCGGTTGGCGATCTCAATGCGCTTCTTGCTGACTCTGGCGTTGTTGTTGACGATCGTGCGCTGCACCGCCAGCTGGCTTTTCATGACGGCCTCCCGCAGCGTATCGGCCTTCTGAGGGCACTCGTAGCGCTTGAAGATGCGCAAGTCGTACCACGCCTTCGCCAGCTCCTGGTCCGCCTTGACGAGGGCCTTCCCCGCTTCTGCGACCTTCTTCTGCGAAGCGCCGACGGCCGCCTCGTCCTGCGCGAGCGCTTCCGCCAAGGCTTTCTTGGCCTCTTCCAGCGCCTCTTTCGCCGCGTCGTGGGCGTCCGACTTGTCCTGCGTGGCCTGAATCAGCTCCCGCTTCTTCTGCGGGGCATCCTCGTCCTGATACTTGAGGAACTGCTCGTGCGCGTCGCGGAGCGAGTCCGCCGCGCCCTTCAGCTCGGTCAGGTTGTCGGCGCGGATCATCTCGAGGTCCTCGAGCGCCAGCTTGTGATCCTCCTCGGAGATCTGCAGCTTGCGGATCAGCTCCTTCTCCTGCTCGACAAACCACTCGTCGGACAGCCTGAAGATCACGTCGTTGGAGGCCACGCTCGTCCGGTCCAGAACAAGCTCCTCGAGCTTGAGCTGGCCCTGGCCGCGCTTGCCGTCGTACCGGAGCGACTGGCTGCGGATCGCGTCCAGCTGCCCTTCGAGGCGGAAGGCCACCTTGAACGCCCCCCGGCGCACCGTATAGGCACGGTCGAGGCCGCTGTCCGCGGCACGCCCCTGGCGGTCGCCCTCCTGGCAGCCGCACAGCGCCACGACCAGCACGCACGCCGCAGCGGCGAGGACGAGCCGGGGCCAGAGGCCGGTTATGGCAGCTCTTTCCATAGCGACTGGTTTTCCCGGATCACTTCGTCCTCGATCGCCTGAACGCGCGTCCGAAGGTCTTCCGTGACGCCCGTCGCCTGCGCGCCCGAAACCGCCCCGTAAGAGCCGGGCGTGACGAGGCGCATGGTCATGAAGATCACGATCTGCGAGGTGAAGGTCTTGGTCTGCTTGTACTGGAAGAGCAGTCCGAGAAGGGGTATGTCCGCCAGATACGGCACGCGGCGCTCGGTGATGCGCTGCTCCTGACGCATCAGGCCGCCGATGGTGATGAGCTCGTTGTCGTTCGCCTCGAGCTCGGTGCTAGCGCTGCGAACCACGATCACGGGCGTCTCAAACCCCCCCGTGTCGACGGTGCGCGACGAGCTGGAAACCTCGGGGTTGACTTTGACGCGGATGAGCTTGCCCGCGATCATGACCGGGGTCACGATGAGCTTGACGCCCACGTTCTCGAACCGCGTGGAGATGCTCTCGCTGCTGCCCGTAATGGTCCGCGACAGCACGGGGACCTTCTCGCCCGTCGTGATGTTCCCGCTGGCGCCGCGCCGGATCACCAGGTTGGGCGACGACAGGATGCGGGCGTGCCCCTTCTCCTGGAGGTAATTGATCATCGCCCAGATCTTGACCTGATCGACGCCCACGAACGACCAGAGGTGCCCGTCGGAGCCCTTGCCCGCGGAGAAGGTGTCCGTCAGGTCTTCGGTGCCCGAACTGTCCGCGGTGTCGGTCAGCAGCAGCTCCTGAAAGATCTTCCGAACCGTGTCGGACGAGTCCGTTTTGGCGAACCCCATGTTGACGTCGCGCGTGAGGTTGTCGCTGATTTCCAGCTCCACGATCCGCGCCTCGACCAACACCTGCGCCACCGGCTGGTCAGCCTGCTCCAAGATCAGCTTCAGCTGCGGCAGGCGGGCGGGCATGTCGGAAACCACCACGACATCGTCCTCGTCGCTGCAGGCCACCTGTCCGGAGGGCGTGAGGAAGTTCTCGAGCAGCCGGCGCATCGTCTCGGCTGCCACGTACTTGCACCGGTAGAAGTAGACCTCCGCGTTCTCGCTGTCCACCTTCAGGAACTGCTCGAGCAGCCGCGTATAGTCGGCCGCGTCCGCCGCAGGAACCGAGGCGGGGGGCTGCAGGGCGTCCGCGCCCGCCAGCTCCCCAGGCGCCTCTCCCTGAGCGGAGTCGGCGCGCGCAGGCTCTCGCGACGAGCGGCGGTGCCGCCCGTCCGACTGCCCGTCCTGCGAGAACGCGAGCCCGGCGCATGCCGCGCACGCCATCCCCGCCAGCATTCCGCGCGTGATACGCATAAGACCTTACTTGATCGAGTAGCGGGTGGACTTCGTGAGCGCCTTCCAGAGCTGCTCCGGCGTCTCCGCCAGCAAGATCGCCTCGCGGTTCTGCTCCTTCAGGAACGTCTCGGTCAGCCCCGACATCAGGCGCAGGTAGAAGGCGCTCACCGCCGTGGGAATCGTGATGAGGAAGACGATGTTGACCATGCTTCCCGCGTCGTCGAACTTAACGCCCGTCTTCGAAACGCCCAGCGAAAGCGTCAGGCCGCCGCCCTCCACGCCGCGCACGTGCGGAAAGGCCAGCCCGTTCTCCATGGCCGTGCTCAGCACCGCTTCGCGCTCCAGCGCCTGCTCGACCAGCTTGTCGGCGCCCGAGATGAAGCTCATCTCCTCCATCACCTTCGCCAGCTCCGCGATCGCCTCGGCGCCCGTCTTCGCCTTCAGGTTGGGCACCATCAGCGACTCCGCAGAAAAGCGCGAGATGCCCGACTTGCGCGGCTCGGTGCGGCTGGGCGCCTCGCCCACCCACCGCGGCGCGTCGCTCTCCTCGTACAGGATGCGGGCGCAGCTCGGGCAGTTCTGGATCTGCTTGCAGAGGCGCACGGCCTGCACCTGGCTGATCGGCATGCGCATTCCACAGATCGCGCAGCACCCGTTGTACATGGGCGCCATGACGATGTGGTCCTTCTTGTACAGGCGCTGGTAGAGCGATTTCACGTCGGGCGGCAGCTTGTCGGTAAGGTCATCGATCGAGTCATTGAGGCGATCCATGTGGCTGCCATCGCCCGTGGTTCGGTGCTCGTCGCGGATGAGCACCAACTCCTGAAGCTGGTTCATATGGTTGATGAGACTTTGCATGCGTTCCTTTCCTTAGAGACGCGCCAGCCAGACAGGCTCCAGGCCAACACATCCTCGCATAAACTTGTTTTGTATTTTGACCCAAAAATGGTTCGGTGTCAATGCCTTGTCAACGGGCCTTGTCAACGGGGGGCGTCACCCCCTTGCGAAACCGAGCCCGCCCACCTTGCCCAGAAGCGGCTCCGACGCGTTGGCGAGGCACGCGCGCGTGGAGGTGAACTCGCGCCGCACCGGGTAGCTGCTGCGCTGGGCGTCGAAGGCCGCGGCGCGGGCCTCGGCGTCGCCCGAGCAGGAGTCTTTCAGCCGGCGCGAGTCGGCCTCGATATCGTAGACGCTCAACACCAGCTCGCGCAGCACGTCCTCGTCGCGGCGTCCGGCCGCGTCCGCCCGCACGAGCGGCACGGGCGGCGGCGGCAGCGCGAACGGACACTCCGCCTTCCGGCCGAAGTAGTCGCACGCGCGGCGGTAGACGATGGCCGTGCCGTTGACCTTGCCCTCGTAGGAGTGGCCGGCGATGTGCGGCGTGGCGAGATCGACCCGCGCCAGCAGATCCGCCCGGTAGGCTGGCTCGCCTTCCCAGCAGTCGATCACCGCGTGCGACACGCGCGTGCCGAGCGCGGCGAGCAGCGCGCCGGTCTCGATGACCGGGCCGCGGGCCGCGTTGAGGAAGACCACGCCGGGCCGCATCCGCGCGAACTGCTCCGCGCGCAAGAGATGGTGCGTGGCGTCCGGGCCTGCTTGGGTCAGCGGCACATGGCAGGTGACGATATCGGACTCCGCCAGCACCTGCTCCAGCGGCACGAAGCTCTGCGCTTCGGCGTCGGCGGGGTCGCGCTGCCGCGGCGGGTCGTTCGCGAGCACGCGCAGGCCGAGCGCGCGCGCGTGCCTGCAGACCCGGCGGCCCACGTTGCCGACGCCGACGACGCCGATCGTCTTGCCTTCCAGCGTCAGACCGCTGCGCCCGCCGAGCCAGAGAAGCGCGGCCGTCACGTAGTTGGCGACGCTCTCCGCGTTACAGCCGGGGGCGGCCGACCAGACGATCCCGCGCGACTCCAGATAGGGGATGTCAATATGGTCGGTGCCGATCACGCCCGAGCCGTAGAAGCGCACGGCGCTGCCGTCCAGCAGGGCGCGGTTGACCGTCGTGGTCGAGCGCGTGATCAGCGCGTCCGCGCCGCGCACGTCCTCGGGCGCGATCTGCCGTCCGCCTTTCAGCGTCACCTCGCCCAGCGTGCCGAAAGCCTCGGCCGCATAGGGCATGTTCTTATCGCATACTATTTTCATGGGGCGAGTGGGTTGGAAAGGTTCACGGTTCAACGGTTGGAGAGGTTCACGGTTCAGCGGTTGGGAGATGTTCGGCGGTTGGGGGCAGCTCAGAAGAACTGCATGCTGGTCTTCTTGTACTCGGTGAGCGAGAGCAGCAGCTGCCCGCTGGGCAGGCCCGCCTCGCGCGAGATCCGCGTGAACAGAGCCTGCGTCTCCTCCCACGTCGGGGTATGGATCATCGCATAGAGCCGGAACGGGAAGCGCTCCGTCCGCGGGCGCTCGTAGCAGTGGGTCACCTCCGGAAACAGGGCCACGCGGCGCCCGAACTCCAGCGCCTCCGCCTGCGGCACGTCCCAGCAGCACATGCCGTTGGCCTTGAAGCCGATCTCACGGTGGCGCAGAAGCAGGCCGACGCGCCGCATGACACCGCACGCCTGCCACTCGCGGAGCTGCGCCAGCAAGTCGCCTTCCGTTCGCCCGGCCGCCTCGGCGACCGCGGCGAAGAAGCGCTCGCACACCGGCAAATGGCCCTGCAGGCGGCGGACCAGCGCCTGCTGGGAGTCGTCGAGGGCGTAGACGAGGGACGTCTCTTGCGGCACCACAGGAGAGCGGGGCTCCACGCGCTCGTCGCGGTCGCGCGTGCGGACGTCGAAAACCACGTCGATCTTAAACCGCAGCAGCGCGGGCAGTTCGTCGATCGCGTGCGGCGCGCAATCGGCGCGCAGCGCGTCGAGCGACTCGGCGAACGTCGCGGAAGGGGCGGCCAGCGTAAACCACAGGTTGGGCCACACGCGCCCCGCCGGCCCTCCGGGCGAGGCGGTCGGCAGCTCGCCGGGCCAGCCCCGCTCGTAGGCGTGGGTGACGCCGCGCACGGCGGCCACCTTCTTGGCGATCGCGGGCAGCGCCTCGCGCGGCAGCAGCATCGAGCAGAGCGCGCTGCGGTAGCCCAGCCGCCGCGCGTCGAACACGGCGCCGAAGCGGCGCGCGTCCCGCGAGGACAGCAGGCGGCGGACCAGCGCCAGCACGGTCTCCTCCGACAGCCCGCAGCCCGCGCCCAGCTCCGCGAACGGGCGCTCGGCCAGCGGTATTCCCCGCTGCAGCGCCACCAGCGCCGCAGCCTCGCTCTCAGTCCAGTCCTCCATCGGCAAGCCCCCGCTAGTTCGCCCGCTTGAAATTCTCGGCGGCGAACGCCCAGTTGAGCCGCTGCTCGATCACGGCCTTCACGTAGTCCGCGCGGCGGTTCTGCCAGTCGAGGTAGTAGGCGTGCTCCCACACGTCGATGGTCACGAGCGGGGTCACCCCCTGGGTCAGCGGCGTCTCGGCGTTCGGCGTCTTGACGGCTTTGATCTGGCCCTTGTCCGCGACCAGCCACGCCCAGCCGCTGCCGAACTGCGTCAGGGCCGCGTCGGTCAGGGCCGCCTTGCAGGCGTCGAGCGAGCCGAAGGACTGTTTGAGCGCCTCCGCGAGCGCGGCCGGCGGCTCGCCCCCGCCCGTAGGCGACAGGGAACGCCAGTAGAACGTGTGGTTCCAGATCTGGGCGGCGTTGTTGAAGATCGCCGCCTGCGCGGCCTGCCCGGCGGCGGCCCTGATGACATCCTCCAGCGGCTTGCCCGCGAGCGGAGTGCCGGCCGTCAGCTTGTTGAGCGTGTTCACGTAGGTCTGGTGGTGCTTGCCGTAGTGGAAGCTCAGCGTCTGGGCGGAGATCACGGGCGCCAGCGCGTCCTGCGCGAAGGGCAGCTCAGGCAGCGCAAACGCGGCTGCGGCTGCGTCCGCCGCCCGCGCGCCGCTCGCAGCGGCTGCGGCTGCGCCAGCGGTGGCCGCCACAAATGCCCGCCTCGTGAGGCCGGCGCGTCCGAAAGACTTGAGTTGTTGCATGGTCTTCCTTTCCGTGGCTCAAGGCCACCAGGGTTCATGTGAGGGACAAAATGCGTGTGCCCGAGCTCAGCGGATACGCCCCAGGCGCGGCGAGGTGAAGGGCCAGTAGACCACCGTGGCGGGGCCGAGCAGGTTGCGCTCAGGCACGGAGCCCCAGTAGCGGCTGTCGAAGCTGTTGAACGAGTTGTCGCCCATCGCGTAGTACTGGTCGCCGGCGAGCCTCACGGTGTCCGTCTCCTCCACCAAGCTCTGCGTGCTGCAGCGCTGGCCGCCCGGGTTGAACCCCGCGTAGGCGGGCGCCCACGGCGCGAGCTTCTCGCGGCGGGAGATCTGGCCGACGCGCTCAGGCTCCGCCACGGCCACGCCGTCCACCAGCAGGTTCGGCGCCCGGATCTGCAGCGTTTCGTTCGGGAGGCCCATCATGCGCTTGATGTAGTGCGTGCCCTGCTGCAGCGCCCGGATGCCCGTCGTGGAGAAGACCATGACCTCGCCGCGCGTCGGGTGGCAGAAGTTCCACTTCCAGCGGTTGACGAAAACGAAGTCGCCGGAGATCACCACGCCGGACCACAGCACGTCGCCGGCCTTGACGGTCGCGCCGTTCCGGACGCCGCCGATCAGCCCGCTGCGGTCACGCGCGACGACGTCGTTCGGCACGTAGTGCGGCACGCCGCCCACGATCACCGGCGTGTACCCGGGCTTCTTGCTGGCGTCGCCGCCCGAGAACATGACCGTGCCGCGCGCCTTGGACCGCACGATCTTGAACGACTCGCCCGTGACGAGCCACTTCGCGAACTTGAGCGGCTGGACGTCCAGCACGCCCGCGTCGGAGGGCGGGCGCGGCTCGGAGTGGATGCCGTACAGCGCGGGCTGCATCGAGCCGGTCGGGATTTTGAAAGGCTGGTAGAAGTAGGCGCGAAAGGCCATGGCCACCGAGATGGCGATCACGAGCACGTCGAAGTTTTCGCGCCAGCCGGCCAGCGGCTTGGGCGGGCTCAGCTTGTTGATGCAGGCCTCGAGCGCTGTTCCGGCGGCCTCCATGGCCGCGCCGTCGCCCGCGCGATAGGCGCCGGCCGCCTGGCTGACGTGCTCGCCGAGGAACGCCAGCTCGCCCACGTTCATCACGTCCTCGCGGCTGCACCTCAGCGTCCGGGCGTGGTGCAGCAGCGACTTGAGCTGCTTGCGGATCTTGCGCGTCTCAAAAAAATTCATGTCGGTTGTCCAATCCGAAACCGGGCGACTGGTTATTCGCCCCTACTCGTCCGTGGCCGTTCCCTTCAACACCGCGATAAACGCCGACTGCGGCACGTTCACCTGCCCGAACTCCTTCATGCGCGCCTTGCCGGCCTTCTGCTTCTTGAGGAGCTTCTGCTTGCGCGTCACGTCGCCGCCGTAGAGCTTGGCCGTCACGTCCTTGCGGAACGGGCGGATGTCCTCGCGGGCGATGATGTTGCGCCCGATCGTAGCCTGCACGGGGATCTTGAACATGTGCGACGGGATCGTCTCGGCCAGCGCCTTGCAGATCTGCCGGCCCCGGGCCACGGCCTTGTCGCGGTGAACCATGCACGAAAAGGCGTCCACCACCTCGCCGTTGAGCAGGATGTCCATTTTCACGATGTCGCTCACCTGATAGCCGCACGGCTCGTAATCCATGGAGGCGTAGCCGTGGCTGACGCTCTTGAGCGTGTCGTGGAAGTCGATCAGAATCTCGTTCAGCGGTATCAGGCACGAGAGGATCACGCGCTTGGCGTCCAAGCTCTCCGTGGCCTTGACCTCGCCGCGGCGGTCGAGCACGATGCGCATCATGTCGCCGATGCAGTCGCCGGGGCAGATGATCGTGGCCTTGATGATCGGCTCCTCGATCTGCTCGATGCGCGTGACGTCCGGCAGGTGCACGGGGTTGTCCACCTCCATCGTTTTGCCGTCACGCAGCTGCACCTTGAAGATGACCGAGGGGTGCGTGCTGATGATGTCGAGGTCGTACTCGCGGCGCAGCCGCTCCTGCACCACCTCCATGTGCAGCAGGCCGAGAAAGCCGCAGCGGAAGCCGAAGCCGAGCGCCACCGAGCTCTCCGGGTGGAAGGAGAAGGCGCAGTCGTTCAGATGCAGCTTCTCCAGCCCGGAGCGCACCTTCTCGAACTCGTCCGTGCTGACCGGGTAGACGCCGCTGAACACCATCGGGTGGACTTCTTTGAAGCCCGGCAGCAGCTCGGTCGAGCCGTCCTTGGCGCGCGTGACCGTATCGCCGATCTTGATGTCCGCGGGATCTTTGATCGTGCCAACCAGATAGCCGACCTGCCCCGCCTCCAGCACCTCGACCGGCTTCTGATCCGGGCTGAAGATGCCGACCTCGCGCAGCTGCGTGGTCTGCCCGCTGCTGATGAACAGGATCGCGTCGCCGACCCGCATGCAGCCGTCCACGATGCGCACATAGGTGATCACGCCGCGGTAGATGTCGAATACGGAGTCGAACACCAGCGCGCGCAACGGCGCATCCTTGCCTCTCGTCTTGGGCGGCGGAACACGTTCGACCACGGCCTCCAGCACCTCGTCCACGCCCAGGCCGGTCTTGGCGCTGATGAGCAGCGGCCGGTCCATCGGAATGCCGAGCACGTCCTCGATCTGGTGCGTGACCTCCTCGATGTTGGCTCCGGGCAGATCGACTTTGTTCAGCACCGGTATGATTTCCAGTTGGTTGTCGACCGCCAGATACGTGTTGGCGACGGTCTGCGCCTCGACGCCCTGGGCGGCGTCAACGACCAGCACCGCCCCTTCGCACGCGCCCATGCTCCGCGAAACCTCGTAGGTGAAGTCCACGTGTCCCGGCGTGTCGATCAGGTTGAACAGATAGGTCTTGCCGTTCTTCGCCGTGTACACCATGGAGACCGGGTGGCACTTGATCGTGATGCCGCGCTCGCGCTCCAAATCCATCGCGTCCAGCGTCTGCTCGCGCATGTTGCGCAGCTCGATCGTCTTGGTGGCCTCAAGGATCCGGTCGGACAGCGTGGTCTTCCCGTGGTCGATGTGGGCGATGATGCAGAAGTTGCGGATGTTATCGAGTGATTTCAGTTCCATCAGGTTCTTTACTTGGTGGGTCAGGGTTCGGGGTTCAGGGGGCAGGCATCCAGCCGCGCGACGCAGCGGCACAGCGGTCGCGCAGCTGGCGTACCGCTGCGCCCATGTCGGCCTGCTTGAACAGGAAGCTGCCGGCCACGAATTGGTTCGCGCCCCGCTCCGCGCACAGCTCGGCCGTATCGAAATTGATGCCGCCGTCGACCATGATGTCGAGCGCGCGAAAGCCGCGCCGGCTTGCGAACGTGCGCAGCGCCTCGATCTTCGGCAGCACCTCGCCCATGAACGCCTGCCCGCCGTAGCCGGGATTGACGGTCATGAACAGCACTTCGTCACAGAGCGGCACGTACGGGTAGAGCGCCTCCACGGGCGTCTGCGGCCGCGAGACGAGGCCCGCGCGCACGCCCCGCGCGCGGATGGCGGAGAGGCCCGCCCACACGTCGCAGTCGGCCTCCACGTGGAGCTGCACGGCGTCCGCGCCCGCGTCGACGAAGCGGTCGGCGTACAGGTCGGGTCGGGTCAGCATCAGGTGCACGTTCCGGAAGAGGGAGGGGCAGGCCTTCTTGGCCAGAACCGCCACGTCAGGCCCGAAGCTGAGGTTCGGCACGAAATGCGCGTCCATGATGTCCAGGTGCAGCGCGTCCGCGCCGGCGTCCGAGACCCGTCGGATCTCCTCGGCGAGGCGGCCGAAGTCCGCGGCCAGCAAAGAGGGTAACACCTGAACTTTCATAGGCGCGATATTATAGTCTAACGGCATACGCAATGCAATGAGCCCCCACACAAAAGTCTCGGCCGGGTGTTGCACCATAACGAACGACACCGAACAGGGAGATGGAGCAGAGCCGGGAAGCGCGCGGCCGACGGAGCGCTGGCGCGCGAGTGCGCCCGCCCTTACCCCGCGCCCGCCGCGCCGTAGAACCTCGCGAGAAAGGCCGGCACGCGCTCGGCGAAAAGCGTGGCCGCCACGCGGTCAGCCGCCTCGATCGCCATCCGCTCGTGATAGCACACGATGCCCGCCACGCGGTTGGGCGCGCCGGTGGTCGCGGCGTTGATGCAGCCGCACCAGTTCATGCAGCGGTCGCGCACCGGGCACGCCTGGCACGCTTCCACGACGTTGCCGCGCGAGGCGACCACCGCCTCACGCCGCGCCGAGTCGAAGCCGTCGAACACGGTGCCGATGCGGTAGGTGGCGTCCGCGTCATCGCCGACGAGCCGCTCGCACGGATAGAGGCTGCCGCTCGGCGCGACCGCCACCTCGTCCGTGCCGAACCCGCATCGGTCGCAGGCCGCGTAGCCCTCTTTGATCCGCACGCGGATCTTGCCGTCAAACACGTTGATGCGAACCGGATTGCCCTTTCTGAGACACTCGGCGTAGCGCGCGCCGATGCGGGCGTAGGCGTCACGCCAGGCCTCCAGCGCCGGCTCTGGCCACGCGATGTAGAAGTTGGGGTTCAGCGCGATGTTGCGGATGTCCTCGGCGATGAGCCAGTCGACCGACTCCGCGAGGTGCGCGACGTTGCGCGGATCCACGACCACGATCACTTCGGCGCGCGCCTGTGCCCCGCGGTAGAACGCCAGCGCCGAGACGCACGCCGCATGAGACCCGCGGCCATCGGCGAAGCAGCGCAGCGCGTCGTGCATCGCCGCGTTTCCGTCGAGCGAAAGCCCCACGTAATAGCCGTTCGCGCGCAGCCACTCCGCCTTGGCCTCGTCCAGCAGGGTCATGTTCGTGGTGACGGTGCGCTTCAGAGCGACGCCGAGCCGCCCGCACGCCTGCGCCGCATAATCGGATGAGCGGCAGAGCAGATCCCACTCCAGCAACGGCTCGCCGCCGAAATAGCCGAGCTGAGTCTCGGGGGGCAGGCCGGTCAGCGCCGCCTGCCGAAGCGCGTGCTCCAGCCCGAAATCCACGGCCCGGCAGGCCGTCTCCCACGCCATGCGCCGCGTGTCCTTGCGCCCCGCGTAGCAGTAGGCGCAGCGCAGGTTGCAGGCGTGCGTCAGACAGAGCGTGACGTTCATGGCGCCGGCGGGGGTTCCGCCCTTCGCACGTTCATGGCTGCCTCGACCCCTCGCTCACTTGAGCCGGCGGCAGCACCAACTTCTGGCCCACGCGCAGCGCATCCGGCTTGACGCCCGGATTCATCGTCAAAATTTCCGGCCAGCGGTTCGCGTCTCCCAACAGCCGACGAGCGATGCTGCTCAACGTGTCACCGTCCTTGACCTCGCACGTCTTGGCAGCTGCTTTTTCCGGCGTCTGATCAAGCGGCTTGACGCTCATTTCGCCGCCCAGGCGAACCATGGGGCGTGGTATGCCAGGATAACGCGGCGGAACGCCGTTGGTCGCAGCCACGGGAACGATGATCGGCGGCAGGCCTCCCAAGGGCGTCTGCCGCTCTACAGCCAGACCGCTGCCGACGGCCCCCGCGCCAAACGCAGCAAGGCCCAGCCGTCGCGCGGAACGCACAAACTGCAGCCGGCTCGGATAGCCGGGCGGAGCGGCCCGTTCTGGCTTGCGGACATCCATAACGCCTCACACCACGCGGCCCTGGCGCGGCCCGCGAAACCGCTACGCGTCGGCGAGCGCCGCCTGAGCCGCGCGCTTGGTCAGCGCCCGCACGCGGGCCAGCCCCGCCATCGTCCGGCCGCGCAGCTGGATGCGGCCTTCGGCGGTCTCCCACTTCGAGACGGTCAGCCCCGAAACGCCGGCCAGCTTCGCGAACTCCGCCTGCGTCAGGCCAAGCTTCGCCCGCAGCTTGCGAACCATTTTCGCCGTCGGCCGCAGGCGCGGCTGCCGGCCCTCTTCCACCTCGTCCGCCGGAGCGATCTCCGCGGTACGCGCGCGCTCTTTTTGCAGCGCGCGAACAGCGCGTTTCAAATCGGCCACGAGGCGCTTAAGTTCAGCCACGTCGCCGCGCAGGCCGGCGATGGGCTTACGGGTGACGCGCGATGCGCCCTTCTCTATCGCGGCGCCCAACATGGTGTTGAAATTCATTTGGGTATGTCTAGCCTCCGTTGATCAGACTTGGGTCCGAACATTCATTGATTTAATGACTCTAACCCGCCCTTGTGGCAAAGTCAAGTCGGCAGAGTCGCCCGCGCCGACGATCAAATAGTCGGGCCAAAACCCCACAAGCCCCTTCCAACGCTACCGGAGATATGGTAATTTATTTTTTTGTGTGCACGTTTTGACGTTAGCCTTATGATCTCACGAGTGAACACGCAACGTATAGAGCAGAATGGTTTTCGGCTGGTGGAACTGGTGGACGACACGAGCAAAACCGTCGTCTGGAAAGCCGTCCAAAACACACTCGACCGAACCGTGATCATCCGAGTTCTGAAGCCGGCCGCGGCGGCGAACCCGCCCGAAGTCGACCATTTTCTTACCATCGCCCGGCTGTTCGCCCGCATCAAGAGCGAATCGGTTGCCGCGGTTTTCGACATCGTCAGCGACGGCGACCTTCATTATGTTGTGATGGAGCACGTCGACGGACCCACGCTCGACGAGCTGATTGCCTCGCGCGGCCCGCTCCCGGTCGACCAGGCGCTACGCATCGCCGCTTCCCTGATCACGAGCCTCGAGCAGATGTGGCACTCGGCGCACATCGTCCACCGCAACCTGAAAAGCTCGACCATCCGGATGGACTCGCGCGGCGTGGCCAAGATCACGGACTTCAGCCTTGCCATCACGGCTGGCACAGGGGTTGACGCCACCGCCATGGACGGGGGGCACATCGTCGGAACGCCCTGCTTCCTTTCACCCGAACAGGCTCAGGGCGCCCACCTCCTGACCACGCAGTCGGACATGTACGCGCTGGGCGCGCTGCTGTATCACCTCGCCACGGGCAAGGTGCCGTTTGAAGAGCGAGACGTCGTCTCCATCCTGACGGGCCACATCAAGCACCAGATCCCGGCGCCCCACCGCTGCAACAAGCATGTGCCCGCCTCGTTCTCGTGGCTCATTCACCGCCTCATGATGAAGAACCCGAACAGCCGGTACCCGGACTGGGACGACGTTCTGCGAGACATCCGCCTGATGCTGGCCGGGGACGAGCCCTCGTGCGTGCGCCCGGACGAGGAGTACCTCAGCACGATCGACGCCGATTTCGACGGGGACGCGCCCAGCGAGGTCGAGGCGCCCGAAGGCCCGCGCGTCCGCTTGCGGCGCAAGGCGAAGAGCCAGACGATCTCCGCTTACCAAGACAAGCAGCAGGCCGATGGCCACGCGAGCGAAGTCCGCCGGAACGACCGGGCCCTAGCGGCCGTCTGCTGGGGCGTCTTGTTCGGCTGGCTCGCCCTACTCTTTTGGTTCAGAGCCTTCTATCAGCTGGACCCCGCCCGTGCGGACACGGCGCAGTCACTCTCGAAGCTGGCCGAGACGATGACACAGCACGTGACCGACTCGCTCGACGACCTGAAAGTACTGGCTGAAAAACAGGAGCCGGCCGAGGCGGCCGCAGAAGGGGAGGCCCAGCCACCCGCCGCGCTTCAAACCAACACGCCGCCCATGATCGCGGCCGCTGCCGACACGAACGCCGCGCCCGCGCCGGCCTCGACGCCGAAGCCGGCATCCGTCGCGATAGCTGAGCAGCCTTCCACCTCGGCCCCGCAACCGGCACCTGCCGCGGCCACCCCATTGCCTGCCGGCATCCCCGAGAGCCTCCGCCAGAGCCTAGCCCTCGCGTTCGGCCTCGGCGATCTGGCTGCCGCGCGGCAGGCCGTGAAAAGCGCCACCGAAAACTTTCAGGAGAAGGCCGAGCTTCAGAAGCTGCTCGACGAGGCGCCCGAGCCGGACAGCCTCGTGGCCGATTACCTCAAGGCTCAGGTCGGGCGCCCGCTGATTTTCGAGCACAACGGCAAACAGCGCACCGTCATTCCGCGCGGCGTCGAGACTGGCGTCATCCATCTTGAATCGAACGGCCGCAGCGTGGACGTCGGCATCGCCCAGCTGACCGCCGACGGCAAACTGCGCTGGATGGACAAGCCGAAGGACGCCGCGCAGAGTCTGGCCTACTGCCTGACTTTGATGCGTTCGACGCGCCGCGCCGAGGTGCCCGCACACTCCGCCGGATGCCCGCTTCTGGCCGAGGTCCTCGTCCGCGCGACCGAGCACGTGCCGGCCGCTACGCCTCCCGCCGAATAGCCGCCTTGGCTTTCAGCGCGTCGAGCGTCGCTTCGAGCGCCTCCTGGTAGCGACTCTCGAACAAGACGTGGCCCAGCCGCTCCCGAATCGACTCGAACGGCACCTTCGCCGGCGGGTCGATGGCCAGCACGCGAAAGAGGTGCAGGCTGCGGCCTCCGAGCTCAAGCACGTCGCTCACCTGGCCCGGAGCCAGCGCGAAGAGCTTTTCCTCGACCTCTGCGGGAAGGTCGCCGCGCGCAACCGAGTCGAACAGGCCGCGATCCTCCCGATAGGTGTCGGACGCCTCCAGCGCCTCGAACCAGTTGAGCAGCCCGCTCGCCAAGTCCGTCTTCACGCGCAAGAGCTCCAAATAGCCCGACGCCTTCGTGCTCCCGCCGGGCCCGACGACCCGGCAAATGTGCGACACGCGCAAGGTTTCCGGCGACACGTACATCTCGGGCTGGGCGTCGTATTCGCGCCTGACCTCGTCGCCGCCCAGCTTGGGCACGCCCTTGCGGATCTCCTTTTCCAGCCTCCGCACGCGCATGTCGTCCTTCGCGCGAGCCAAGCGCTCGCCCTCGGGAAACGCCGCGTAGAACTCGGCGTGCTCGGAGAGCCACTGGCTCGCGCGCGCCTCCGAAGGCTCTGGCTGCGTCGCGGCCGCCTCCTGACGGAGCAGCTCGGCCTCGATCAGGTTCTCCTCTGCCCACTCGCGCAGCTGCGTCTCGCTGGCCTCGCCGCCGTTGCCGCTCACGTACGCCACATAGTCCTCGCGCAGCCGATCCATCTCGCCGGCGACTCGCCCTTCCGCAACCACAACTCCGTTTACCGTCAGCCCCATAAGACTCCTTTAGGGTTCCAGACCCAAAATCCGCACCGGCCCCATCAGCCCAGAGTCTCGCACAGGCCACTGCCGGGCGTCAAACCCCTTGTACTTAATATCGACGAAATTGATGTCCTGGAAAATCCGCCACGGCACCTGCCTCATGTCCAGGTCGCGGATGCGGTTTGCGCCGAGGTTCGTCACCTCGACCTCCAGCTCGTTCCGCCCCGCCGTCAGTCCGCGAGGCAGCAGCAAGCGGTATGGCGTCAGGATCGCGCTCCCCGCCTGCTCGCCGTTCAGCCGCACGCGGGCGCTGACCTCCACGCGCCCCAGATCCAGAATCACCGGTTGGCCCACGCACGCCGCCGGCGCGTCGAACGCCACCTTGTACACCGCCGTGCCGCCGAAGCGCACGGCCTCCGGATCGCCGCTCGACGTCCACGACGCCAAAGCCGCCGCCTCGTACGGCTTCGGCAGCTCCGGCCCGCCCGCCACGAACCGCACCTGCCAAGGCCCCGGCACCTCCAGCAGCGCCTGGCCCCGCCGCGCGAACAGGAACGGCATCCCGCTGACCGTCCGCTCGTCAAAGGTGCGCAGCAGCACGGACGCCGCCGGCTCCAGGAAGAGACGCACCTCCGTGCCCCCGCCCGCCGCCGCGCGCCGCTCGGCCAGCCCCGTAGTGCCGCTCATGGCGTCCAGCACCACCACGCTCGACGCCGGAACAGCCAGCCGCACCCAGCCGTCCAGCCTCTTCACGCCGTGGTTGACGAGCAGGTAGGTGTAGCCCTCCTCGTGGCGTCGGCGGATGAAGCGCACGCCCTCGGGCGCACCCTCCAGCTCGCGCCGCACGCCGCACAGCCTCAGCGCCTCGTCGCCACGACCGACGTACACCGCGCCTTTTCCAACGCCGGCCTTTGCGACACCCGAGACCTCCGTCGCCTGGGCCCGCACCTTGTCCCGCGCCGCCGCCAGCCGCGCCCGCTTCGCTGCCAGCCCGCCCCACCCCGGCGCGTCCTCCGGCATCTGTTCACAGAAAACCACCTTCGCGCCAGCCACGGCCATCAGCACAAGTTTCTCGCAGGTCTCCGGCGGCATCAGCCGCGACGACGGCACCATCAGCGCCTGGTAGGTCGCCCCCTCCGCCGTCACCAGCTTGCCGTCCGACACGTTGACGCGCTGCAGCAGCCGGTCCGACACGTAGTCGAACCCGACCCCCAGCCGCCACAGCGAGGCCGACGTCTTGCCGATCGGCTGGTTGGTCAGCCACGACGGATCATGCACCGTCATCTGCCGCACGTACGGGCCTTCCGCATTCCAGAAGTCGTGAACCGGCCAGTAGAGCAGCACGTCGTTCGACGGCTTGCCGGACTGCAGCACAGCCTGGGCCCGCGCGATGTACGCGTTGAGCAGCGGTGCGTCGTGCCAGATCGGATTGCGCGGGTTCATCTCAGTCGAGGCGTAAAAGAGCCAGCCCGGCCACGCCGCATCGTCTGCCGAGAAGCAGGTGCCGTGATAGAAGAGGTGGTTGATGCCGCTGACGAACATCAGGTCGGCCAGGCACTTGATCTCCTCCGGCGTCTCGTGGAAGTGCTCCGCCAGCCACGTGCCGAATTCGGCGGACGCCAGCCGCGAGCCTTTCACGTGCGCCACTGACGACGCCATCTTCGAAACAAAGGGGTTGCGGTCCGCCTGCCCAAAGTCGGCGTCGTAGCGCGACACCAGCGGGTCGGCCCCGCCGTGCCCGAACATCTCCGTCTCGGGAATGTCTGCGAGCGCGTACAGGTCCAGAATGTTGGCGGGCGCGCCGTGCGCCTCGTTGCGCGTGAGGATGCCGCGCGCGCGACACCACGCCGTCCAGAGCGGGAACACGTCCTCCGCCATCAGGTCGGAGAGCGTCTCGCGATAGTCGGCCCGCACGCGCGCCGCGCGGTCCGCACCGCCGAGGCCCGCGAACGCCGCGAGCTCATCCGTGAGCCTGTACCCGCGCTTGCGCTCGAAAGCGGCCAAGAACGCATCGCACCACGCCGCTCCGTAGTACTCGTAGGAGTCGTGGTACATCGCCCGCGGCTTCGGCCCTTTGCCGTCCGCCGGGAACGCTTTCGTGAACGGCTCCAGAAACTGCGCCATCGCCGCCGGGTCGAAGGGGTTGATCATGAGGCCTTTGCCGCCCGGCCCAGCTCGCTTGACCGCCTGGCCCTTCGCGCAGTCGGCCAGGAGCGCTACAACCTTCACGCCCGGCGCCGCCGGCTTCCAGTCGAGCATTCCCTTCTCGTCGACGCGCGGCAGGAGGTCTTCCGCCGCGCCGTCCGGGCTGACCGCCCGGAGCGCCTGTAGCGACGCGCGCCTGAATGCGTTCGTAAAAGCCTCGCCGACGCGCGCGTCGTAGACCTTGACGTCCAACCGCCAGCCGCCGCGCTCGGGCGAGACCTGCGGCCCGCCGAAGCACCAGCCCGAGCCCGTGGTCATGTCCACGCCCAGCCCGAGACTCTCCGCCGTCGCGACCGCGCAGGCGAACAGCTCCAGCCACTTCGGGCTGAGGTACTCGACGTACCGGCTCTCCGCCCCCTTGGCGCCATAAATCGGGACGATATGTACGCCGCCGAGCCCGCCTTCGGCGTAGCGCCGGAACTCGTTGCTGATGCTCTGCGGATCGACCGCTGACCCCGGCCACCAGTTGTAGGCCCACGGCTTGCTCTCGCGCGTGATCTCCGGCCACCCGAGCGGCTCGGCAGCCGCCGCTGACAGCACCAACGCCCCTACCAGAAACGCACTTCGGATCGCTCGACTCATAACGCCTCCAACGGACTCCCAAGACTCGATGCCTCCCGCGGCCAGAACCTCAAAGGCAGACCACCAACCGCTGAACCGTGAACCGCCCCAACCGCCTCCGAGCGCTCTACCCATGCGCCTCCGGGAACATCGCCTCGTAGTGCGGCAGCGGCGCGAAGATGCCGCCGCTCTTGGCGTAGTAGTCCGCGTCGAGGGTGAAGACGCCGCGCTCGGTCTTGGACCACGGCGCGTCGGGATACGGGTGGTAGCTGCGCATGGCCGCCCAGTTCTTGTAGTTCTGGTGGCCGTTGGTCTCGACGAGCCCCAGCCCTTCGAGCCCCGGGAACGAGCCCAGTCGCGCGGCCACGCACTTGTTCCACTCCACGAGGATCGGATTCACCGTCAGGTCGGCGCAGAAACAGGGCACGCCCCGCTCGTGCGCGGCCTGCGCGATCTTCATGGTCATGCTCAGGGTCTTGGCGATCGCCTTGAGCGCGATGGCCCTGTAGCCCATCTCCATGCGGTTGACCGCGTCCCGGTCCGTGTGCGCACTCTCGTCCGCGGCGAGCCGCACAGGGATGTCGCGCACGTCGGCCTCAACCTCCTCGTCAAACGGCTCCTCGATGAGCGCGACCTGTTCGAACGCGCCGACCTTCTTGATGTGGTCGATCAGGCGCAGCAGCGTCTCCTTCTTCTCGTAGCGTCCGTTCGCGTCGAAATAGTAGGGCAGCTTGCCGCTCTTCGTGTAGGGCGTGCGGCAGCCGTCGAGCGCGGCGTGGATGGCGCTCACCCGCGCCATGTCCTTCTCAAGCATCTCGGCCTGCGTGCCCTTCTGGCCGATCTTGATCTTCATGAAGAAGTAACCGTCCTGCACGGCCTGCTTGATCTCCTCGATCGGGATCGCATAGGCCATCAGCGGGATCGACGCCGCTTTCGGATGGTGCTGCGACAGCGCGGGCTTGTAAGCGGCGGGGATCATCTCGTCGAACGTCGTGATGCCGTTTTCTTTAGCATAGAGCAGCCACGCCGCATTGTCCACGCCCACGAGCGCGTTCAGCGCGAAGGTCTGGCGCAGCTTCGGGTTGCCGGTGATCTGCTTGCCGTACGCGTAGACCTCTTTGAACAGCTCGTCGTTGAGCGCCACCGGGTCGGAGAACGTCCGGCCTTTCAAAATCTTCAGCGCGTGCGCGGTCATCGCGAACATGAGCGCGTTGCCGCCCGCCTCCGTGTTGGCCGCAAAGACCTTCGCGTCGCTCCACAGCGTGCTGTGCGTGCAGACGCCGATGCCGCGCTTGCCGCCCGTGCTGCGGATCATGGCCGCGCTCTGCCAGACGTTGGTCAGGTAGCCGCCCTTGAAGCCGAAGGGCCGCAGCAGCGGCTCGCGCTCAAACTCGCAGCCCGTGTCCGCCACGGTGATCGGCTTGCCGGAGGCCTTTGCAGCACCCGCCGTGCCCGACGTCGCACACCCACCCGCCGCAGCGGCGCCCGCCACCAGCGCCGCCGTCTTCAGAAAATCACGTCGATTCATGGTTGCCTTTCTTGTCGAAGGAATCGCTGGAATCGAAAGATCCGACCGAATCGATTCTGTCGATTCTTTCGATTTCCTCGCCTATTTCGACTCTGCCGTCAGCCCGTGCTTCGCATACTGCGCGGCGTAGAAGTCGCCGTCGCGCTTCATCTTGCGCAGCGCAATCGCCCGGCGCTCGGCTTCGGGCAACGCCTGCTCCTCTTTCGTAAACAGCTCCCACTCGCAGTGCACCGAGGCGGGGCCGCCGATCTTGAGGTCCTTGACCAGCTTGAAGTACCTGTCCCACGGCACCATGCCCTCGCCCGCGAACACGTTGTCAGGGATCCATTTGTCCTTGGGCTTGGCCCAGACGAAGTCCTTGAGGCAGGTGCTGCGGATGTAGGGCGCGATCAGCTTCAGCGCCACGCTCCACGAGCCGCCCGACTCCGCGACCGCGTGGCGCACGTCATACTGGCAGCCGACCCACTGCGGGTCGAGCCCCTTGAGCATGTAGTAGATGTCCCACACCGGGCCGCCGAACAGCCCGTCTCCCCACGCGTGGTGGTTCTGGTAGCAGCCCGTGATGCCGCACGCCTTGTTCAGCGCCTCCAGCCCCGCCATGGCCTTGTGATTCTTTTCGATCGAGCCCTCGACGCCCAGCGCCTCGTCGTAGCGCACGTAGCCCATGCGGTAGACCTTGACCCCGCACTGCGCGGCCGTCTTGAGCACGCGCTCCGCGAGAGGCTCGTCGGCCGCCGTGATCGCCGTGACCATCATCTCGACCTTGAGCCCCTGCTTGCGCGCGGCCTCGACCGCGCGCGGCAGATCCTCGCCGACCCGCTCGGGCTCCACATGCCCTTTGGGCCGAACCGAGAGGTCGATGCCGCCGAAGCCCGCCTGCGCCAGCGTCTCCGCCAGCGCGTCGTAGCCCAGCCACTGCAGCGGCTTCGAAAACGTGTGCAGACTGGCCTTTGCGGCCTCCTTCTGCGCCAGCGCTGTGCCCGCCAGCCCGCTCCCTGCCGCCAGCGCGGCCGTCTTCAGAAATTCGCGTCTTTTCATATCGTTTTAGTAGATGCTGATCAGCGTTCCAAGTTGATGGATCAAAGTCACCTTGCCCGCGCCGGACGTGCGGTCGTACTGGACGCTCCACGACCGGGCGAGATTGGTGGACATAAACGAGCCGGTCAGATCGCCCGCGCAGGTGGCAATGACGTAGGAGATTCCCGACATCTGCGCCTGATCCGTAATTTGCAGAGCAAGCGCAGACACATCCAGGTTTGCCGCGACGCTCAGCAGGTCGCAGTCGCCGCTCGTGCGCGTGTCGATCAGCAGCGTGCCGCTCAGCGCGGGCGTGCTCGAAAGCGTCAGCGTGCCGACGGTGCCGACACCTCCCGGCGCCACCGTGCCGCTCACGGTCAGGCTGCCACCGACCACCGCGCCGCCTCCCGCGATCCCGGCCAGAGCCTGCGCCTGGCCGTTCAGGTCGAGTGTGGCACCCGCCGCCACCGTTACGGTGCCGCCCGCGGGCAGTCGGTTCGCGCCGCCCGACAGGCGCAGCGTGCCGCCGCCGACGAACGTGCTGCCAGAATACGTGTTTGCGCCGCTCAGCATGAGCGTGCCGCCGCCGACCTTGACCAGCGCGTTGGAGCCGGAGATCACGCCCGCAAAGAGCGTGCTGGTGTTGTCGTTGCCGACCGTCAGCGTGGACCACGCAGCGCTGCCGTTGGCGACCGACCCTGCGCCGGAGAGCGAGCCGACCGCCTGGCTGATGCCGTTCAGGTCCAGCGCCGCGCTGTTGGAGACCACCAGCGCGGTCGCAGTCGGCAGCACGTTCGTGGGAACCGGCGCCGTAAGCCCTAGCCACTTGTAGCTCAGGTATTGCTCGACGGCCTGCCGGTCTGCGCCGCCCAAGAGCGAGTTGTACACCAGGATCTCTCCGATGTCGCCGCTATACGCGCGGCGGTTTGCAGCGTTGCCCCAATAGTCGCCGATGGCGGTCGCCCAGTTGCGCTGCGACATGCTGACGGCGGTCAGGAGGTGCGGGGTGCTTGCGGCAAAGGTGTTGCCCGCGACCCCGTTGATGTACATCTCGCCGCCCTGCGTGAAATCATTCTGGTCGCCCGTCAGCTGCCAGTTCGTCGCCGACTGGGCTCGGATGCCGGTGTCATTCGCCGCGTAGCCCCAGAGGCCGGCGAGGCCCATGTAGTCAGTCATCTTGTTGACGATGAAGACGGTCTGCGCCTGCACCGACTTGGCGGCGACCATGCGGTTCGTGACCCATCCGTTGAAGCGCACGGCTGCGAGCCCGTTGATGGCGTTCGTCACGTAGACGGGCTGCAAATGCGCGAGGCTTTGCGTGAAGTTCGCGCCGGTCGCCGTCGAGTCCGCCCAGACCGCGACATTCGAGCCGCTGAGGGTCAGCTTCGACGCGTCAGCCGCGTCGAGCCGGTACGAAAGCCCGTTGGTTGGTGCGGCGGTCTGCACGCCCTGCAGCTTGACCGTGCCGGCGTTGATGACCGTTGCGCCGCTGTAGGTGTTAAGCCCGCTCAGCGTGAGCGTGCCCGTGCCGGTCTTGCTCAGCGCCGTCGTGCCCGCGCCGTCGCGAATCGCCCCCCAGTACAGGCTGTTGGCGTTCCCCGCGCCGACGGTCACCGTGACCGCGCCGCCGACCGAGTTGCTGACCGTGCCGCCGCCGCCCAAGCGTCCGACGGACAGACTCTGGCCGCCGAGGTCCAGCGTGCCGCTGAGGCCCAGGGCGCTGCCGCCAAACGAGGCGTTTCCGATCACGAGGGTTCCGGCGTTGACGTCGGTCGCGCCTGAGTAACTGACCGCTCCGCTGAGGGTGAGCGTTCCGTTGCCGTTCTTAAGCACTCGGCCCGTGCCGCTGATGGGGTTGGTGACCGTCAGATTGCCCGTGTTACTGAAGACAAGCGTCGTGTTATTGATGACCGGCCCAGTGCCGAGCGTGCCGCTCGCGCCGATCTCCAGCGTGCCGCCGCTGACGCGGGTGGTGCCGCTGTACGTGTTGTTGCCGTTCAGAAGAATCTTGCCCCACGCCTGGCCGGGGCAGCCGATCTCGAGGCCGAAGAGGCCGTAAATGGAGCCGCTGATCGTGCCGGTCACCGTCGGGGTGGGCACGCCGACGCGCGCGTCATCCATCAGTTCGACCGGGCCAGACAGCGTGCTGTTCGCATCGAAGCGAACCGCGCCGACGGGAGCGGCCTCGGCCGTGCCGACTCCCGCAAGGTGCAAGGCATTCGCCA
>CAYLUN010000071.1:0-28806 GCA_964386865.1 uncultured Lentisphaeraceae bacterium
TGGACGACGATAAGAACACGCGCGACGGGCTGCAGCGCGCGTTGCAGCGGCACTACGCGGTTCGCACGGCGGAGAGCGCCGAGGCTGCGCTGGCGCTGCTGACGCAGGAGCCGCCGGTCGACGTGATGCTCTCGGACCTGCGGATGCCGGGCACGGATGGGCTGGGGCTGCTGCGGCGCGTGAACGCGCAGTACCCTCAGACGGTCTGCATCCTGCTGACGGCGTACGGGTCCGTGGAGGCGGCGGTCGAGGCGATGAAGCAGGGCGCGTACGATTTCCTGACCAAGCCCATCAACCTCGACCACCTCGACATGCTGGTGGCGCGGGCGATCCGGTCGCGCGACTTGGAGAAGAAGGTCGAGACGCTGGAGACGCAGCTCAACGAGAAGTTCGGCATGGAGAACATCATCGGCGAGTCGTCGGCGATGAAGCAGGTTTTCGAGGTCATCCAGCAGACCGCGCCCACGCAGGCCTCGGTGCTGATTCAGGGCCCGAGCGGCACCGGCAAGGAGCTGGTCGCGCAGGCGATCCACCGGCTGAGCACGCGGGCCAAAGGGCCGTTCGTGGCGGTGCACTGCGCGGCCCTTTCGACGACGCTGCTGGAGAGCGAGCTGTTCGGCCACGAAAAGGGCGCCTTCACGGGCGCGGCCACGCAGCGCAGGGGTCGCTTCGAGATGGCCGACGGCGGCACGCTTTTCCTCGACGAGATATCGGAGATCGACCAGCCGCTCCAGGTGAAGCTGCTGCGCGTGCTGGAGGAGCGCACCTTCGAGCGCGTGGGCGGCGAGGAGACGCTCGAGGTGGACATCCGGGTGATCGCCGCGACGAACCGCGACCTGCGGGCCTATGTGGATCAGGGCAAGTTCCGCGAGGATCTCTTCTTCCGGCTCAACGTGGTCGACATCCAGCTGCCGCCGCTGGCCGAGCGGCTGGGCGACATCCCGCTGCTGGCCGACCGCTTTCTGAAAGAGTACTGCGAGCGGAACAGCAAGCGGATCGACGGGCTCACGCCGGACGCGGTGAGCCTGCTGGCGGCCTACGCGTGGCCGGGCAACGTGCGCGAGCTGCGCAACACGATCGAGAAGATGGTCGTGCTCTCGCGCACGGAGCGGCTCTCGGCGCGGGACGTGCCCGCGAACATCCGCGACGCGGTCAAAGGGCACGCGGCGCTGCACCGCGCGCCCCTGCTGACGGTGGGGTCGCTCGCGGACACCGAGCGGCGCAAGATCATGGCTGTGCTGGAGAAGAACGAGGGCAACCGCACCCGCGCGGCGCAGGAGCTGGGCATCAGCCGGCGCACGCTGCACCGGAAGCTGAGGGACTACAAGGCGCAGCAGGGGCCGGACGGAGTTTCTGAGGAGGATTTAACATGAGCATGAAACGGAGCATCGTGGCGGCGGCCTGCTGCGTCGCGTTCGCGGCGGCTGTGTGGGCGCAGGGGCTGATTGTCTGCCGCGCCTGCGGCCGCGAGGCCAAGGCGGGCGAGGCCGCGTGTTCGCATTGCGCCGCCCCGCTTCCAAAGCCGCAGGCCGACGCGCCCAAGCAAGAGAAGGCGGCCGCGCCCGCCGTCGACACCAACGCCGAGGTCGCCCGCGCGGCGACGGCCGTCGCGGGGAACAGCCTGCGCCAGGCGCAGGAGCTGGAGAAGCGGCAGCCGGAAGTCGCGCTCAGCTATTACCAGAACGCGCTGGCGCTCATGCGGCTGGTGCCTTCAGGGGTGCTCCAGGCGGGTGCGGGCGAGGCGATTCTCGCCGGCAACCAGCGCGCCATGCAGACGCTGCTGCGGGGATCGGTTCCGTGCCGCAAGTGCAACGGCAGCGGCAAGTTCCAGCTGGATATGAGCAAGGTCGATCGCAAGCAGGGCGTCAAGGCGATCGATGGCGTCGCGTGCCCGGCGTGCAGGGGCCAGGGCAGTGTGGCCGGATTCCGCGACGTCTCGAAAGTCAAGATGGCGATCCAGCAGGGCCGGCAGGAGTTCGAGCGGCGGCAGATGGTGGCCGGCGAGGTGCGGGTCGGCCGGGCGTTCGTGCCGAGTGGGCTCGACACGCTCTTGAACAACCGGCAGCGGGCGCTCGTGATGACCGGCGTGCCGGTTCCGTGCGGGACGTGCCAGCTCACCGGGCGGCAGAAGTGCACGTCGTGCAACGGCACGGGGTGGGAGAAGTGCGACAGCGAGGAGTGCGAGAACGGCGTCATGAAGGAGCAGCGCCAGTCCCAGCCCCAGTCGCGGATGCGCCCGCCGAAGCGGCTCGGCGAGGAGCAGACCAAGAAGTGCCCGAAGTGCGAGGGGCTAGGCGACATTCCGTGCGTGACGTGCAAGGGGGGCGGGGGCGTTGTCTGCAAGACGTGCGACGGCAGCGGACAGGCGAAGCGCTGCTCGCGTTGCACCGGGGCGGGGCTGGCCTCGTGTTCCAAGTGCAAGGGAGCGGGCGAAGTTAAGGGAAAGCCGTGTCTGGAGTGTAAAGGTGAAACGGTGAGCCTGTGTTCGGCTTGCCGCGGGGAAGGGGCTGTGGCGCGATGAACAATCCTGTGAAGCCGACGTTTAAACTGCCGAATTTCGAGGTGCTGGATCTGCTGGGGCGCGGTGGCATGGCTTCGGTCTGGAGAGCGAGGCAGGTGTCGCTTGACCGTTACGTTGCGGTCAAGATATTGGCGTCGTCGTTCGCGACTGACCCCGAGGACATCCAGCGCTTCCGCATGGAGGCGCGCGCGGCTGCCAGGCTGAAACACCCCGGCATCGTGCAGGTCTACGACGCCAACTTCTCGGACGGCGTGTACTATTACGTGATGGAGCTGGTGGACGGCTACACGATGGGCGACCTCTTGCGCCGCAAGGGCAAGATCACGGTTGAAGACGCGCTGATCGTGGCGGAGAGCGTGGCCGTGTCGCTGGACTACGCGTGGTCCCTTTACCAGATGGTGCATTGCGACATCAAGCCGGACAACATTATGGTCGACGCCGACGGCTCGCTGAAGGTTACGGATCTGGGCCTGTGCAGGTCTCTCACGCTGGTGAAGGGCGGCCATCCAGGCAAGGCCGACGAGATCTTGGGCACGCCCGCGTATATGTCGCCCGAGCAGGTGTACGGCAGCGACAAGCTCGACTGCCGCTCGGACATCTACGAGCTGGGGGCCACGCTCTACCACCTGGTGTCCGGGAAGATGCTCTTTCACGGCAAGACGGACGACGAGATGATCAAATGCCACGTCGACAGCTCGCAGGCGCCGGACGTTCGCACGCTTGCGCCGGCGGCGGGCAACGCGTTCGCGCTGCTGCTGGAGAAGATGCTGGCCAAGGATCCGAACCACCGCCACCGTGATTGGAAGCTGGTGCTGGCCGACCTGGAGCGGGTGCGTCAGAAGCACCCGCCGTGGCCGGCCTTGCTTCCGCCGCTCGGCAGCTCCATGCAGCGCAACATGCAGTGAGGCGGTGTGTGTGTGGAGCGGTTCGGGCGGTTCACGGTTCAACAGGTGCTGAGCGCGGGGAGAACGTATGGAGTTCGGGCGGGTATTCCGGCGCGGAGCGGTGTGGGTGGAGCGAGCCGAGCGGGCTGCTTCCATGAGCGAGCGCCTGCGCGGACTGCTGGGGCGCCCGTCGCTGGGCGAGGGCGCGGCGCTTGTGATCGAGCGGTGCGGCTCGGTTCACACGGTCGGCATGCGGTTCGCCCTCGACTTGGTGTTTCTCGACCGGCAGTGGCGTGTGGTGCGCGTCGTGCTGAATGTTCGGCCTGGGCAGTGGATGGTGTGGGGGGGCTGGCGCGCCGCGCGCGTCGTGGAAGCGGAGGCGGGACGTCTCGACATGAGCGGAATTCGGGAGGGAGAGACGCTTACGTGGGATGAAGAGAACGCCCAACATTGAACGTTCAATCCTCAACGTTCAAGGAGACCGGGTATGAAGCGATATGGGATCCTGTTTGCCAATGTGGTTTGCCTGTCGGCGGCTGGGGTGTGGGCCGGACAGTCGCTGCCGTGGGACCGCGAGGCGCTGTTCAGAGCGCCGCAGATGTACGACGCTGCGGAGTATGCCACCAACGGCGTGAAGGCGCTCTTCTACGAGTCCGTGCCGTTCAAAGGCCGGCCGACGCGCGTCTTCGCCTACACGGCCATGCCGACGAACGTTCCGCCCGGCCAGAAGGTGCCGGGCGTGGTGCTGGTGCACGGCGGCGGCGGCTCGGCGTTCTTCAAGTGGGTGCAGCTCTGGACGGGTCGCGGCTACGCGGCGATCTCGATGGACACGTGCGGCGCGATCAGCGGTCAGGGCTACAACAACCACACGCGCCATCCGGACGGCGGGCCCGCCGGCTGGGGCGGCTTCGACACCGTGGACGGGCCGGCGCAAGACCAGTGGACCTATCACGCGGTGTCGGCGGTGCTGCTGGGCCACTCGCTGCTGCGGTCGTTCCCGGAAGTGGACGTGAAGCGCGTGGGCATCACGGGCATCTCGTGGGGCGGCTACCTGACGTGCATCGCGGCGGGCGTCGACGACCGTTTCGCGTTCGCCGTTCCCGTCTACGGCTGCGGCTTTCTCGGCGACAACTCGACGTGGCTCGGAGATTTTAAGGGCATGGGCGAAGCGCGCGCCAAGAAGTGGCTGGCGCTGTGGGATCCCTCCGCCTACCTGCCGCAGGCCATAATGCCCTTCCTCTGGGTCACGGGCAGCAACGACTTCGCCTACCCCATGGACTCGCTGAAGAAGAGCTACCGCTCGCTCAAGGCGCCCTACACGCTGTGCGTTCGGCTGCGCATGCCGCACGGGCACGGGCCCGCAGGCGAGAACCCCAAAGAGATCTACGCGTTTGCCGAACACGTCGTCCGCGGCGCCGCGGATCTGCCAGAAATCACGTCGCTCACGCGCGAAGGACGGCGCGTCACATTGCGCTTTAACCCCAACCAGCGGGTCGTGGCCCGCGTGGAGCTGAACTACACGGCCGACGGCGGCGTCTGGAAAGCGCGCACGTGGCAGTCGGTGGCCGTGGAGGCGAACGCGTGCTCGGGCGAGGTCAAAGCCGAGATTCCGTCGGACGCCAAGGTGTACTACGTGAACCTGTTCACCGACGACGATTTGGCCGTGAGCAGCGAGCACGATGAGTTGTAGGAGCGGAAGCTACAGGAACGCGCCGAGGTCGAGCACGGCGACGTCCTGCGCGCCGAGGCGGCGGGCGTTCTGGCAGAGGTCCGCATCGTTGCTGACCAGCAGCACGGCGGTGTCAGGCGACGTGCTCTTGAAGAAGCGGACGTTGTCGAGGATGACGCTGTCGGCGCGGTGCTCGCCCGTACCGCCGGAGTAGGTCACCCGCACGTTCGCGGCGGCCTGCGCGTCGTGGCGCTTGGGGCCGTCGAACACGATCCACGCACGCAGGGCGGGGTTGGGCGCGGTAAGCCGCACGATGTCATCGGTCAGCTTCTTGCGCTTGTCGGCGTCGCTAAGCGCACCGCCGCGGGGCGGAGAGTAACGGACGGGCAGGCCAAAGAGCACGTTGTGCCCGTCGAGCAGCAGAATGGCGGGCGCCTGTCCCGCCAGCGCCCGGCCGAGCAGGCTGACCGAGCCTTGGCGCTCCTCCGTGCGCGGGTCGGCTGGAACGCCGACCGCTTGGACGACGGCGAGCCGCTTCTGGAACGCCTGCCGCACGCGCGCTAGCGCACCCTCATCCAGCACGCGCAGCGCCGCCATCTGGTCAGGCAGGTCTCGCAGGCGCGGCAGGTCGTTGTCGGCGGCGGCGTGGATGCGGGTCACAAGCGCTTCTTCGAGCGGCGTCGCGGCGGCGTCCGGCTCCAGCAGGCGCGTCAGGCGCTGGATTTCTAACGAGAGTTCGCCCTCAATGCGCTTCAGTTCGGCCGACTGGTGCAGGGCGTTGCGCAGGGTCGAGGCGACGGTCTGATACGCATCGTTGAGCTGGGTCAGCCGGTCGCGAAGGACGGCGCGGTTGCCGCTGTGCCGGTCGAGGGCGCACTGCGCGCGGAGGGCGGCCTCGGCGCGGGCGAGCAGGTCGGTGGCCGGCTGTGCGTCTGACGCGTCGGCTTCGACGGCGCGGGCCTGAGCGAGCCAGCCGCAAAACTCGTGGGCCAACGCCAGCTCGACGGACGCCGTGAGCCGCTCCTCGCGGCGCGCGGTTTCGCGGGCGAGTTCGGCCGCCGTTTCCGCGCATTCGCGCGCCTTTTCGCGTAGCGCTTTCTCGGCTGCGGCGAGCTTGGACTGCGCGGCGTCAAGCTTCTCTTGGCACGTTCTGGCCTGATTGCTGACGCTGCCCAAACGGTCATCGACACCCTTCAGTCGATGGTTCTGCGCCAGCGCGTCGCGGAGGCGAAGTTCGAGCTGCTCTTTCTGTTCGCGCCAGGCCTCGCGGGTGAGCGGCACGCCCTTGGAGGGCGTGCTGCCCAGCAGCTCGGTGAGGCCGCCGAAGGCCTCTCGCAGCCGCGCCAGCGCCTCGTCCGGCTCGCAGGCCAGCACGGGCTGCCGGGCTTGCATCCACTCCTCAGCTTGGGCCCGAACGTCGGCGCGGGCGTCCAGCAGCAGCGCGACGAGCAGCACGTGTTCGCCCAGAAGCGAGGCGAGGGCTGGCCGACATGCGGAGAGGGCTTCGGGCGAGAGCAAGCGCGTCAAGGTGTGCGAGCGGGAGCGGCGGGAAAGCAGGCCCCGCAGGCCGGGGGAGACCTCCTGCGCGCCGGCGATGAGCTGCTGCACGCGCAGGCGCAGAGCGGCGGCGTTGCCGGGCCGGAAGCCGCCGCTCTGAAAGGCGGGGTCTGTGGCGGCGAGCGTGGTCAGCTCCGCGTCGGGCACGAGCGCGACGAGGCGGCCGGCTTCCTTCTCGCAGGCCGGGGAGAGCGGTGTGGGGCAGAGGGACATAACGTGTCAGGATAATAATTCAGACGCGGCTTTCGCGCAATGCCGTTGTTCAGCGCCGATTCGGCCTCGCCTCCGCTGGCGATCTGGGATACCATTTCCCGAGCCCTATCTGGAGGACGATGCAGCGGTGTTTGCTCCATATTGACATGGACGCGTTTTTTGCGGCCGTTGAGCAGCGCGACCGGCCCGAGCTGCGCGGCAAGCCGGTGATCGTCGGCGCGCCGCCGGATCAGCGCGGGGTCGTGTCCACGTGCTCGTACGAGGCGCGCGTGTTCGGCGTGCATTCGGCCATGCCGTCGCGGGAGGCCTACCGGCGCTGCCCGCAGGGGATCTTCGTGTCGCCGGACATGGCGCGCTACGAGGAGGCGTCGCGGCGGGTCTTCGCGATCTTCGAGCGCTTCTCGCCGCTGGTCGAGCCGGTCTCCATCGATGAGGCGTTCGTGGACGTGACCGGCGCGCGGGCCCTGTTCGGGAGCGGCGAGGCGATCGGCCGGCAGATGCGCGCGGCCATCCGGGCCGAGGTCGGGCTGACGGCGTCAATCGGCGTCGCGGCGAACAAGTTTCTCGCGAAGCTGGCGAGCGAGAAGGCGAAGCCCGACGGCTTGTTCGTGGTTCCCGAAGGGCGCGATGCGATTCTGCGGTTCTTGGGCGCGGAGAAGGTCGGCGCCCTGTGGGGCGTGGGCAAGGTGACGGGCGAGGCGCTTGAGCGCGCGGGGCTCCGCACGGTGGCGGACCTTCAGCAGGCGGACGCCGCCTATCTGGAGCGGCTGCTCGGGCCGAGCCTCGCCGCGCACCTGCGGGCGCTCGCGTTCGGCGAAGACGCGCGCGACGTGGAGACCGAAAGCGAGGAGAAGAGCCTCTCGCGCGAATACACGTTCCTGGCCGACTGCCGCGACCGCGAGACGGTGCGCGAGGTGCTCAAGAACCTGGCCGACGAAGTGGGGCGGCGCGTGCGCGCGCACGGCCACTTCGCAACCGTGGGGCGGCTCAAGCTCAGGTGGGCGGACTTCCGCACCATCACGCGGCAGGCGCCGTTCGAGGCGGCCGCGTGCGACGACTTCTCGTTCCGCGCGCTGGCGCTGCGGCTGTTCGACGCCGAGAAGCTGGTTCAGCCTGTGCGGCTGATCGGCTTCGGCGCGAGCGGCTTCTGCGCGGGCCGGCGCGAGCAGTTGACGCTTTTCGACGACGCGCCCGAAGCGCGCGCAAAGCGCGAGCGCCTGTGCCGCGCGGTCGACGCGCTGCGGCTGAAGCTGGGGCCCGAGAGCGTCGTGCGGCCGGGCCGGCGCGCGGACGTTGACCTGCACCCGTGACGGGCGTCTCAGAGCTGCGGCAGGACGCAGGTCGCGGTCGTTCCGGTCAGGGGGATGACGCTGACGGGGCAGGCGTAGGCGGCTTCCAGCACGTCTGGCCTGAGCACCTCGGCGGGCGCGCCGTCCGCCAGCTTGCGGCCGTCGGCGAGCAGCACGAGGCGGGCGAAGTGCTGGCTGGCGAGCGTGAGGTCGTGCACCGCCATCAGGATCGTAGTGGTGCGCCCGCGGTTGAGACGCGTGAGCAGGCGCATCATTTCGGCGCGGTGGCGCAGGTCGAGGTGCGACGTGGGCTCGTCGAGCAGGATGATCTCCGGCCGCGCCGCCAGCGCCATGGCCAGCGCGAGGCGTTGCCGCTCGCCGCCGCTCATCTCGGGCAGGGGCCGCTCGCGCAGCGACCAGGTCTCGGTGAGCGCCATCGCCTCTTGCACGGCCGCGAAGTCTTCCGGAGCCGGGCCGCCGAAGCGCGGCAGCGAGGCCGTTCGGCCGAGGAGCACGAAGTCGTGCGCGGTGTACGGGATGTCGCGGGCGATCTCCTGCGGAACCACCGACAGCAGGCGGGCGCGGGCGCGGGGGCAGAGCCGCGTGACGTCGGCGCCGGCGACCCGCACCGAGCCTTCGCGAACGGGAAGCAGCCCGGTGACGACGCGGAGCAGCGACGACTTGCCCGCCCCGTTGGGCCCGACCAGCGCGACCATCTCGCCGCGCGCGACGTGAAGCGAGAGGTCGTGGAGCACGATCTCTGTGCGGTAAGCGGCCGTAATGTGGTCGAGCGTGATCATGTGAGGGTGGGGCTGCCCCTGCGCGTCAGCAGGTAGAGGAAGAAGGGGCCTCCCGAAAGCGATGTGATGACCCCGACGGGTATTTCGTGGGGGGCGGCGAGCGTGCGTGCGAGCGTGTCGCAGAGCACCAGGAACGTGCCGCCGAAGAGCGCCGCGCAAGGCAGCAGGACGCGGTGGTTGGCGCCGGCCACGCGGCGCAGCGCGTGGGGCACGATCAGGCCGACGAAGCCGATGATGCCGGAGACGGCCACGGCGGCGGCGGCGGCGAGCGTGGCTGCGGTTAAAATGCAGGGAACCGCGAAGCGCGTGCGCACGCCGAGGTTGTGGGCGGCCTCGTGGCCCAGCAGGAGCGCGTTGAGGGTGCGCGCTTCGAAGAGGAGGGCGGCCACCGAGCAGGTCACCAGCGCGGCCACGCAGGCGATGAGCGGCCACGACGTGGCCTGGAGGCTGCCGAGCAGCCACCAGGTGATGCTGTGGACGGCGCGCGTCTTGGCGAACGACAGCACGAGCATCAGCAGGCTGGAGAGCATCGAGCCTACCACGACGCCGGTGAGGATGAGCGCGTTAGGCGTGTAGCCGCTGCTGCGGCGCGCCAGCGAGCAGACCAGCAGCAGCGTCGCGGCGGCGGCGGCGAAGGCGCCGACGGGAAGGGCGAGCGACGAGACGGACGCCAGCCCCGTGGCGATCACGAAGGCCGCGCCCAGCGAGCCGCCGCTGCTGACGCCAAGCACAAAGGGCTCGGCCAGCGCGTTGCGCAGGACGGCCTGCAGGGCGCAGCCGGAGCAGGAGAGGGCGGCGCCGACGACGAAGCCGGTGGCCAGCCGGCAGAGCCGCAGCTCCACAAGCGCGCGCCCGGTGGCCGTGGCGGTGTCCGGCCAGCCGAGGCCGGAGGAGCCGGCGAACAGGCTGAGCGCCAGCAGAAACGGCAGCGGGAGGAGCCAGAGGAAGATGTACTTGGAGGTCAGCATGGTTAGTCCGCCCGACGGGCGTCGTGTTGCAGCACCTGTTTCAGCTGCGCGAGGCCCTCCAGGACGCGCGGCCCGGGACGGCTGACGGTGTTCAGGTCCGGCACGGTGTAGACGCGCTTGTCCCGCACGGCCGTGAGCGCGCTCCAGCCGGTCTGGCGGGCGAACAGGGTGTGAGGCTCTCGGGCGGGGGTCTCGAAGAGGCAGAGGAGGATGTCCGGGTCTTCTGAGAGCAGCCACTCCAGCGAAATGTGGTAGTAGTCGACCGCTGAGCCGTCGCCGATGCTGTCGCCGCCCGCAAGGCGCAGGAGCTCGGAGACGAAGGCGTTGCGCCCGGCTGTGATCGGGGAGTCGGCGGCGAAGAGCAGCGCGACGCGCGGGCGCACGCCCTGCGGCGCCGCCGCGGTGCGCGCGCCCGCCAGGCCGTCGCGGATCTGGGAGGCGAGCTGCTGCGCGCGGGTCTCGCAGCCGGTGAGCGACCCCACGCTGAGGATCGCGCCCGGAATCTCGTCGAGCCGGGTGCAGGCGACATGCACCAGGGGGATGCGCAGCGCCGCCAAGCGGCGGGCGAAGTCGGGGTCGGCCAGCACCGCCTCAAGGACGTGCGTCGGCTGCGCGGCCAGCAGCGGCTCCAGATTCGGAGCGCCAAATCCGCCGACAGCCGGAACGCGGCCGCACGCCTTCGGGTAGTCGCAGGACTCGGTGCGTCCGACGAGGCTGTCGCCGGCTCCGACCGCGAAAACGATTTCGGTGAGGTTCGGCGCGGTCGAGACGAGGCGCAGCGTCGCGGGCTTGCCCGGCTGCACAGCCTCGCGGGACGAACAGCCCGCGAGGCCGAGGGCGAGCGCCGCGAGGGCTGAAAGCGCGGTGTCGCGGTTTCGGCTCGCGCGGGCGCTGGCCCTCGATCTGTGCGGTCGGGTCAACATTGCAGTTAGAACGTATGCGACGCGCAGAGCTTCCACGTGCGGCCGCTGGCAGGGTAGTAGCTCGTGCCGTAGAAGCTGCAGTACGCATAGTCGCGGCCGAACACGTTGTCCACGCCGGCGAGCACGCTCAGCCCCTTGGCGAAGCCAGGCTCGTAGCGCAGCGCGAGATCGAGCGTGCCGTAATCGGCGAGCTTGTCCTGGGTGTTGGAGAAGTCGGAGCCGGAGTACTGAGAGGAGACGTAGCGCACGGTTCCGAGCGCGATGAGCTGCGGGGTGAGGTACGCCTCGCCATTCGCGGTGAGCATGTGCTCGGGCACCAGGGGTACGGCTTTTCCGTCATAGTCGCCCTCGGTGAAGCAGGCGTCGGCGTAGTCATAGGTGAAGCCGAAGCTGCCGACGCGGTCACGCGCCCAACGGGCCTTGCTTTCCACGCCTTGGCGACGCGTGTCGTCAGGCGCGTTGACGTTCATGTAGGTCGTGGGGTTGTAGTAGATCTCGTCGCTGGAGGCCAGCTCGTAGACGGTGAGCCCGAGGGTCCACTCCTTTGCGACGGCGACCTCCGCGCCCGCCTCGAGGCTGTAGCCGGTTTCCGGGACGAGGTCGGTGTTGGGGGTGCCCGTCCAGCCCACGGTTTCGTCGATGAAGGGCGCGTGATAGTAGCGCGCCGCGCGCGCGAAAACCTTGACGGCCTCGGAAGGGCGGTAGAGCACGGCGGCGTCATAGGCCCGCTCGACGTCGGTGTAGGACGTCGTGTCGGCCGCGTTTGCGATGCGGCTGCCGATTCGCTCGACGCGCGCGCCGAGCGAGAGGGACAGCGTCTCGGTGAAGAAGAACTCGTCCTTCGCGTATCCGGCGAGCGACGTGCGGTCGAAGTCCCACGCGTAGTCGTAGGGGAAGCCGTAGGATTTGCCGTGGCTGTCGATCAGCGAGGTGTCGTAGCGCAGGTCGCCGCCGGCAATCAGCTGGTTGTCGTGGCCGGCGATGGCTCCGTCGTTCGAATAGCGGGGCGTGAAGGAGTAGGTCTCGGTCTCGCTGGCACGATAGGAGGCGTAGGATGTGCCGAGGTACCGGAGGTCGGCTTCGCGGCGGCTCGCAGAGAGGTTTGCGTCAAGCCTCCCGTTGTCTCCGGCGGCCGCGCCGCCCCCGAGGTTGGCGCCCCAGGTCTTGAACCAGGCCCGGTCGTCCGGCGAGAGGGTTTGGCGGGGGTCGTCCTGAAACTGCTGCCAGCTGAGCGAGCCGGGCAGGCCGTATTCGCTGTCGTGGTAGAACGTGGAGAGCGAGACGCTCTGGCCGCCCTTCCACGCTTTGGCGACGGACGCGTCGAGGTTCCACGACTCGTAGTCGCCGTTGTCGCGGTAGCCGCCGGTCTTGTTCCAGTCCGCGCTCGCGAAGTAGGTGACGCCGTCCTCGAACGTGCCCTGCTTGCTGAGGTGCGCCGAGTACGTGTCATAGGAGCCAGCCGAGGCCGAGAGCGTGGTCGCCGGCTTGGCGTCGATGGAGGTGTCGGTGATGATGTTGATGACGCCCGCCTCGGCGAAGTCCCCGTAAAGAACCGTCTGCGAGCCGCGGATCACCTCGATGCGCTTGACCGACTGGACAGGGACCCGCATGAGGTTGGGCGAAGACATGTCGGGGTTGTTCAGCCGCTCGCCGTTCACCAGGATCAGGACGCGCCCGTGCGCGGCCTCGCCGAAGCCGCGCAGCGCGACGGAGGCGGTGGTGGGGTTATCAGAGAAGTTCTTGATGGGCAAGCCCGCCTGCTTCTGAAGCACGTCCAGCACGCTTTGGTGGCCGGCCCGCGCGATCTCGTCCGCCGTGATGACCTGCACGTTGGCGGGCATTTCTGCGGCGGTTCGCCCGGTGCGGCTGGCCTGCACGACGATGGGCGGAATGTTCGTGGCGGGAGTTGCCTCGGGCGCGCGCTGGGCGTGGAGGGTGGCGGCGAAGGCGCACAGGGCCAAGGCGGCCGGCGCGCGGAACGGGTGTGTGTGCATGTTCAGCTTTTCCTCTTGCGGGAAGGTGGAGCACAACCTTCGGGCGAGAGGCGCGAACGCACGAGCGAAAGACGGGCCGGAAACCGCCGGCCGTCAGTCTTTGGCTCCTCTGGCGCGAAGGAGTGCCGCGGATTGCATCCAGTCCGTCTTCTGGCTCACGGCTTGACCTTGCCCCCGCCTTCTCTTCCTTGCGGAAAATGGCTTTGTTCGAGGGCTTGTAGCCGAATACAGCGGCGCGACCGCGCCCGAATCTCACGGGCTTCCGATAACCGGTGCAATACTGTCGTGAAGATTAGTTGAATCGGCGGCACGTGTCAACCGCGAATCGGATGCCCGCCGGGCGCTTTCCGTTGACTCCCGCTACCCACGCCTGTAACATGCCCTTCAAACCGATGGTTTCTGTTGCGGGTAAACCGTGTTAGCGCGTCTTCACTCCATAGGGCGTTCCGCCTCGCGGCTGGTTTCAGGAGGGGGGTGGCAGACCGCCCTGTCGCTGGCGTTCCTTGCGGCCGTCGTACAGTTCGTTTTCCTCGCCGAGACCTGGCAGTCCTGGATGTTCCGCTATCCGCTGGTCGACGCCGCCACCTACTCGAACCAGGCGCAGGACATCCTCGCGGGCACAGGCGTTCAGGGCCCCTACTGGCAGCCGCCCGGCTACCTCTATGTGCTGGCTCTGCTGAAGTGGATGTGCGGGGGCTCGACACCCGTGGTGCGCGCGGCTCAGGGGCTGCTGCTGGCGCCGCTGCTGAGTGTGCTGACGTGGCGTCTCGCGCGGTGCCTGCTGCCGTCGCGCTGGTCGTTTGCCGCTGGGGTTGTCGTCAGCCTCGTCGGCCCTCTGGTGTTCTACGCGTCCCAGCTTTTGCCTGCCGTGCCCGCCGCCGTCCTTGTGACCGCCGCGCTTCTGTCGGGCGCGTGGGCGTCGGGGCGGCCGTCGGGCGGGCGCTGGCTGCTGACGGGCGCGTGGGCTGGCCTGTCCGCGGTGATGGTGGCGACGAGCGTCGCGCTCCTGCCGATGCTGGCGCTGGCCGCGTGGTGCGCGTCGGCCACGCTGAAGGTGCGGGCTCGGCATGTCTTGGCGCTCGCCGTGGGGGCGGCCTGCGCGGTGCTGCCCGTCTCGTGTCGCAATTACGCGGAGAGCGGCCGCTGGGTGTGGCTGTCGACCAACGACGGCGTCAACCTCTACATTGGCAACGGCAAGGGGTGGCCCGGCAGCCTGTGCGCGCTGCCGGGCCTCGACTGGGACGCGCTCGTTCGGCTGCCGTATGAGCGGGGCGGCGCGAGGGACGAGGCGGAGGCGTCGCGCTGGTTTCGCCAGAAGGCCGCGCGCGATGTCGTCTCCGACCCGCTGGGCGCCCTGACGCGGCTCGGAGTCAAAGCGGCGGTCTTCTGGCACGGGCGCGAGATCCCTCGCAACATCGACCTCTACGGGTGGAGGTGCGAATCGTCCGTGCTGAGGGCGGCGGTTTGGCGGCAGGGGCTCTGCTTTCCGGTCGGGCTGCTTGTGCCTTTGGCCGCCGTCGGGGCGCTGGCTGTAGGCCGGCGCCGAGAAGGCCGGCTGGTCGTTTCCGCCGTCGTGTGCTTCGGCCTTCTCGTCGCGCTGTTCTTCCCCTGTTCGCGCTACCGCGTGCCTGTGCTTCCGGCGCTGGTCGTGCTGGCCCTGGCCGGCCTGCACGCGCTGGCGCAGGCGGTCCGCGCGGAAAAGGTGCGCACGGCGGCCTGGCAGGGCGGCGTCGTCATCGCCCTCGGCGTGGGGGTGAACTGGCCGATTCGCTGGCCGACGGACGGCGTGCGTTACGACGCCCACCTGCTGAGCGCGGTTGGGACGTCGGCCGATGTGTGCGACGGAGATCTCCTCGCGGCCAGAAAGTACCACGAGTCCGCCGTGCGCCTTGATCCGCGTTTCGCAGACGCTCACTTCGATCTCGGAACGGTGTGCGCGCGCCTGCGTGACACGACTCGCGCTGAGGCCTGCTACAGGGCCGCGCTCGCGTCTCGCCCCGACCACGATAAGGCGCACGTCAATTTGGCGCTGCTCCTTGCTGGGCGCGGCGAGACGGGCGAAGCGCTTGAGCATCTTGTCAAGGCGGAAGCGCTCAATCCGCTGAACGCCAACACCTGGTATAACCATGCGGCGATTCTCCTGCGGATGGGGCGCGCACGCGACGCGCTGGAGCCCATGCGCCGAGCGGCGGAGCGCGACTCCCAGCACCGAGCCCTGTATCAAGCGCTTTTGCAGAAAGCCAAGGCGCGGCCCGCGGAGGAGCCTGGCTCGATTGAGGCGCGCTGAAGAAGGGCGGCCGGGCGACCGCGGCCTCTTCGCCTTCCGCGCGGCTCAAGCGCGCCCGGCAAGTCGCATCCGAGCGTCTACCGCAGCGCCCTCTTGCGGACGGCGACCTTCCCGCTGCAATCCGTGCCGCCCGCGCCCTTGACGCGGGCTTTGACGCCGTAGTGGGCGCCGGCGGCAGGGGAGACGAGCTTGAGCCTGTAAATGGTGTCTTGGCGCCCGCGGCCGGCTCCGCCGGGGTGCGGGTCCCGCGCCACTTCGGCGCCGCCCGCCGTCAGGGCCACCCACTCGATCGCGATCGCGTTCTCGCCGCCGTCGTAAAGGAACTCGATCTCGTAAACCCCTTCGCCGTCAAACGCGTCGCCGAGGGGGAATTCGACCTCTGCCCACTCGGCGCCGATGTCGGCAGGCTTCCAGCTCCAGACGATTTTTCCGAGCTTGGCCGGGTCGTGCGGGAAACTCTTGATGATGGGTTTCCACATTTTGCGGCCCGCGTTCACCTCCGCCGTCAAAAAGTAGGACCGGCCTGGCTCCGCGACGAACCTGACCTTGACATTCTGCTTCTGAACCTCGCCGTCAGTGATCAAGCCGATGGTCATCACGTGCGGGCCAGGAAGGAGTAAGATCCGCCGCCCCGACTTGGCGAAAAACAGTCCCTTTGCGCGAGCGCCGTCCACCGATTCGATCACCACCCGCCGCAGCTCGTCGAGCGTCTCATAGAGCCGGGGCTCGATGTGCTCCGCGTTCGGGTCCTGCAAGAGGATGGCCACTTCCTCTAGCGGCCGTTCGGGCCCCTCATACAGCTTCGACGTCGAGAGGCAGCCGGTGCCGATGGCCGCGACCGCTAAGCACGTGAGCCCGATGCCAAACCAAGTTGCTTTCATATGCGCTATGGTATAGAACGGCGAAAGACGTTTGCAAGCCGAAAAGCGGCGTGGCAGTTGGGGGTCGGCCATGCTAAGATGAAGACATCGTGTGAAGGAGAAGCTGACATGAAGCGGATGCGGGTGGCGGTTTTGTTGGGTTTGGAGGAGCGCGGCCTCGAGGTCAAGGTGGCCGGCTGGTTGCGGACCCGGCGCGATTCCAAGGCCGGGTTTTCGTTTCTGGAGCTGAACGACGGATCGTGCCTTGCGAACCTGCAGGTGGTCGCGCCGGCGGCGCTGCCGAACTACGAGCGTGAAATACTCAAGCTGCACCCCGGCGCGTCGGTGTCGGTCGAGGGCGTGCTGGAGGCCTCCGAGGGCAGCGGGCAGGCGGTGGAGCTGAAGGCGCGGAAAATTCAGGTCTTCGGCTTTTCCGAGCCCGTCGAGTACCCGCTGGGCAAGCAGAAGATCAACTTCGACCGGCTGCGCGAGCTGCCGCACCTGCGGGCGCGCACCAACAGCTTCGGCGCGGTGGCGCGCGTGCGGCACGCGCTGGCGCACGAGGTGCACCGCTTCTTCCATGACCGCGGGTTCCTCTACGTCCACACGCCGATCATCACGGCCAACGACTGCGAGGGCGCGGGCGCGATGTTCCAGGTGACCACGCTCGACCCGCACGCGCCGCCGCGCCGCGCGGACGGCTGCGTGGACTACGACCAGGACTTCTTCGGGCGCCGCACGTCACTGACGGTGAGCGGCCAGCTCGAGGGCGAGACCTACGCCTGCGCGCTGGGCGACATCTACACCTTCGGGCCGACCTTCCGCGCGGAGAACTCCAACACGCGGCGGCACCTCTCGGAGTTCTGGATGATCGAGCCCGAGATGGCCTTTGCGGACCTGGGCGACGACGCGGAGCTGGCCGAGGCGTTCCTGCGGCACCTGTTTCAGTCCGTCCTCGCGCACTGCGGGGCCGACCTGCGCTTCTTCGACCAGCGCGTGCTGCCGGGCGTGCTGGCGCGGCTGGAGCGACTGGCCGACGCGCCGTTTGGGCGGGTGACCTATACCGAGGCGATCCGGCTGCTGGAGACGTCTGGAAAGACGTTTGAGTTCGCTCCTTTTTGGGGCATGGACATGCAGTCCGAGCACGAGCGCTATCTGGCCGAGGAGGTCTTCAAGGGGCCGGTGGTTGTGACCGACTACCCCGAGGCGATCAAAGCCTTCTACATGCGGCGCAACGACGACGGCAAGACCGTGGCGGCGATGGACGTGCTGCTGCCGGAGGTCGGCGAGATCATCGGCGGCAGCCAGCGCGAGGAGCGGCTCGACGTGCTGGAGGCGGCCATGCGCAAGGGCGGGCTCAACCCCGCCGATTACGGCAACTACCTCGACCTTCGCCGCTACGGCAGCGTGCCGCACGCGGGGTTCGGCCTCGGCTTCGAGCGGCTCGTGCAGTTCTGCACCGGCATGCACAACATCCGCGACGTGATCCCGTACCCCCGCGCGCCGCGGTTGTGCTAGCCACGCGCGGCACTTCCTGACGACTGGTTCACCCGCTCGGCGGGAGTCATCCTTCTCGGCTCATTCTGTGAATAAGCAGCCGAACCGCTAATTACGAACGCGCATCAGCGCGTTCCGTGATCTCGCTGGTTGATCATCTTTCCTCAAGTTTCACAACCTGCCTCAAGTCGATGCATTTCCCTTGGTACGCCATCACGCCTGTTCCAACATCGCCGGTGAACCAGACGGTGTACTTCTGCCCGTGCTTGAGCTGGAAAGTAGTGTCCTTGATCTGGTTGTTGATCCAGTAGATGACGAAGGGATCGCCGGAATCCACAAGGCGAGTCATGTATCCGTCACACCAGACTGAGTGCCCTCCGGATTCGTTGATGTTATGGCCAAAGTGTTCCTCCGCCTTCACCACCTCGATTTGAACCGTCTGTGCGAGTTCTTTGCCTGCACGTTCAGTCCGGGTGCTACTGCATCCGCAGAACGTCGCCAGCACAAAGAGAGCAATCGTACGTTCTCTTATCATGCGTCCTCCAACGTCAGCGACCACCGAACCCGTGAGCCGCAGGCGAACGAGGGTTCGGTGTGTCGCCGTTGTTGGGCATCATCTTTATTATTGTCGATCCCAAATTGCGGCAGATGAACTTTGTGACCCGTCAGTGGCTGTGCCAATCCGACATTCGGTGATCATTTTTTTGTCGGCAGACATCGTCAGAACGCGTTTGACGTTGATCTTGCCCTGATTATAGATGGTCGTTTCGTCACGTATGGTTTGAATGACGAGGTCGTTCCCCTGCCAATATGAAATCAACGGCAGGGAACCCCCGTATGGTCGTCTTGTGCTCCAGACCATCTGTTTTCCCTTTGAAGTCAAGAATACGCGTGTTCTTCCCATCTTCAACGCTGATCATTACTCGGATGTCTGGTTCGGTGTGAGTAATTGTGTAGTATTCATTAGCGTTTCTGATTTTCCATGCCCCGCTGAAGTTTGGCCGTTGTGTTTCTGCTGATGTTATGGACTGAGTCGTGCTACACGATGTACAGACCAAAGTGACCAAAGAAGCCACCATAAACCGATGCCTTGCGTCATACTGCGTGTCATTCTTTCTTTCCTTTCGTTCTTGTTGCCAATATGAAAATAGGCGTCCAGACGCAATCCGCGGGTCTGGCGAGTAAACCGATGCTGAACGCCGGTTAAGAAGAAATTACTTGGAGCGCGGGTTTGACGTTATGTACCGCCAGGCCGTGCATAACGGCCAGACGGTTTTGCGGACATAGAGCGTTGGTTCTGGTAACGCCTGGCGATAGGCTACGTGGGGAACGAGATCGATCCCGATCCCGATAGCGATAGCGATTTGGCTGTACGTATGGAGGCGGGGCGGGCGCCAGGCTTCACTTGGCGAGGGTTTCGCGCAGCCACGCGATCATCTTCGCCTGGTAGGCTGGATCCAGCTTCAGCCAGCCGCCCATGCCGTGAACGCCGCCTTCGATGGCGATCAGGTCGCAGCGGTTGCCGGCGGCCTTCATCTTCTCTTGGAACCTGAACGACTGCTCGAAGGGCACTTTGTCGTCCTTCGTCCCGTGGAGCAGCAGATAGGGCGGCAGGCCGGAATGGACGTAGGTGATCGGCGACGCGTCGCGCAGCGCCTGCCAGGTGGCGTCGTCCCGCTGGGTGAACCCGAACAGCGGCTGCAGCCAGGAGGGCGAGGTCGGGCTCTGCTTGACCCGCAATTCCATGTCATGGGGCGCGTAGAACGGCACCACGGCCGCCACGCGCGTGTCCTCTTTCGCCCGCACGCCGGCGAGGGACACGAGGTGGCCGCCCGCGGACTCGCCGATGAGCGCGATGCGCTGCGGGTCGGCCTTGTACTCGGCTGCGTGAGCCTTCACCCAGCGGATGGCGCTCTCGACGTCCTCGATGCAGGCCGGAAAGCGGTGCTGGGGCGCGAGCCGGTAGTTGATCGTGAACCACGTGAAGCCCGCCTGGCTCAGCGGCTCGAACAGCGGCGTGATGTACGAGGCCTTGGTGCCGTTCATCCACGCGCCGCCGTGGACGAGGATGCACGTCGGGAAGGGCCCTGCGCCCTCCGGCACGAACGCGTCCAGCGTGAGGTTCGTGCCGGCGGGCGCCGCGAAGACGATGTCGGTCTTCAGCTCGGCCCGGGCGGAGAGCGAGAGAAGCAAGATCGGCAGGATGTGGCGCATCGAGCTCCTAGATGATCTCGCACTTGCCGCCGGAGCAGGCGACGGTCTGGGTGACGGTCGTGTTGTCCTGGCGCTCGACGAGCAGCGTGTAGTCCACCGGCGCGTAGGTGCGGGTGAGGTCTTCCCACTGCTTGCAAGCGCTGACGCGCTTGAGGCAGCGGGTCATCTTGAGGGCGTCGTTATCGAAGTAGTTGAGGGCGAACTTGCGGGCGCGGCGCACCCAGTCCTGCTTGGCCTCGCGCACCTCCTCGATGGCCTCGTAGACGCGCTTGGGGTAGATCTTGGGGGTGGCCGTGTCGAGGCTCTCGCCGCGGTTCAACACGCAGTCGCAGGCGGCCCAGAGGTTGTCGTCGAAGGCGTGCATGCCGTCCACGATCAGGCCCGAGGCGAGCAGCGCGCCGACCCCGTAGGTTTCGACGATGTCGTCGGCGGTGAGCACCTCGCAGAAGGGCGCCTGCGGGTAGTCGAGGTCGCCGCCGTCGGGCAGCAGCGAGATGCCCGCGAAGGCGTGGCGGTGGTCGAAGATGAAGGCCTCGACCTTGTCCCACTCGTCGTCCTTGACGGAAATCGTGTTGGAGACGTTGTGGCTGAGCCAGGGCTGGGCGCACAGCTCGGGCCGCTTGCCCGCGTCGATCCAGTTTTCCTTGGTCAGCTTGACCTTGTTCAGCAGCTCGACCGCGTCCACGTCGCGCTTGGTGAGCGAGTCGGGGCTGGCCTCCACGCAGAAGGTGAGCACCACGTCGGTGCCGTTGGGGTTCCAGACGGACTTCTCGACGGCCATGGGGTTTTGGGCTTTGAAAAAATCGACGAGCAGCTCGTCCTCGTTGGCCTGCGCGCGGCGGAAGTAGCGCTTGGCGTGGTGCGGGTGGATGCCGGAGGAGGTGCCGAGGATGCTGCTGGTGGTGCCGGCTGGCTTGACGCAGGTGGCGCGCGCGCAGAGACCGACGCCGATCCGCTTGGCGACCTCCTCGTTCACCGAGAGGATGAGCTTGGCCATCGCCCGCTGGAGGTCGGGGTCGAACGAGACGGCGGGGTGCTCCATCATGCCGGTCATGGAGATGCCGAGCAGCGCCTCGCGGCGGGCGATGCGCGTGCTGACGTCGCCCAGGTAATCGAAGTCGGTGTAGTCGGCCTGCAGCGTGCCGAGGATCGCGGCGGCCCTGCAGGCGTCGCGGAACTTCTCGGGGCTGTCGACGATGCCCATGTTGATCTCGCAGAGGTTGCAGAAGGCGAAGCCCGACTCGCCGTCGATCTGCGGGTAGAGGCCGATTTCGCCGCACGGGTTGAAGGTCATGTCTGGGTGGTCGGTCCAAACGAAGCCCGGCTCGCCGAACTCCTTGACCGACTTCATGAGCCGGCCGAACTGCTGGCGCGTGGTCTTGTCGCGCAGCAGGATGGCGGAGTTGTTGGAGCGCGCGCGCTGCGGGTTCTCGGTGAACCAGTTGCCGGTCTTGGCGGTGGCCATCAGGTCGTCGTCGGGCGAGAAGAGGCAGATGGTGGCGCTGCGGCGCACGCCGCCGGAGAGCACGGCGTCCGAGGCGTGCATCAGGATGTCGTAGGCGTCGACGGAGCGCATGCGCGTGTGGCCGTCGGCGAGGCGGGCGTCAAGCAGCGCCCGGATCTTCTCGAGGCTGCGGCGCAGCGGCTCGGGGCCCGGCGCGCGGCCCATGCCGGACGAGATGGGGCGGCCTTTGGGGCGGATGGGCGAGTAGTCGAAATGGACGACCGTGCCGGCGTACTCGGGGAACGGCTGGCCGGAGGTGAAGTAGCTGGAGAGCAGCGCGCCCAGCGCGTCCGACCAGCCCTCGATGGTGTCCGGGATCACGAAGGTCGCGTTCGCGCTGCCGGGCTTGGCGATGCCCGGGAGCTTGGCGATGTGGTGGGTCTGCACCGAGAAGCCCACGCCGCAGCCGCACAGCAGCAGCCAGAGCGCCTCCTGAAAGAAGCGCGGGCGGTCGCAGTACGAGGTGGTGCAGTTGTAAATCCGCGCGTGCTTGCGCAGGATCGGGTCGCCGCCGAACTGCATGGCGCGCTGGCTGCCCAGCACCATGCGCTTCTTCATGGCGGTCTCGCAGACGGACAGCAGGTCGCCGACGTCGATGCCCTTGGAGGCAAAGTGGCGGCGGTGCATGTCGATCACGCGCTCGACGGCCTCCTCGAAGGTCTCGCGGCGCATTTTCTCGGGGATGTAACGGCTGTACTTGGACGTGAATACGTAGTTCTTGAGGGATTCGATGCTCATAACAGATCCTGATGGGGAAAAGAGTGGAAACACACAAATCAGAGTCGAGGGGAAAGATAGCATCCTCTCGAACAGGCACTATATATAGTGGTTGCCGATTAAGATGTCCACCACATTTTGTGGTTTTGCGTAAGTCATTGCTGTTCAACGAAATCGGAAGACGCTTTTTCCGCTTCCGTTCAAGAAAGGCGAACGCTATGATGAAACCCTGATGAAAACAAGCGCGGGAGTGAAGGTGCCGGAGGGCGTGAGGGGACGGTTGGCGCCGAGCCCGACCGGTGCTCTGCATTTGGGCAACGCTCGGACGTTTTTGATCGCCTGGCTGCAGGTGCGCAGCCAGGGCGGCACGCTGGTGCTGCGCATGGAGGACTTGGATCATCCCAAGAACAAGCCCGGCGCGGCGGCGGCGGCGCTGGAGGACCTGCGCTGGTTGGGGCTGGACTGGGACGAGGGGCCGGACGTGGGCGGGCCGTGCGGGCCGTACACGCAGACGGAGCGCAAGGCGACGTATGCGGCGGCGCTGGCGGCGCTGCGGGCGCGGGGGCTCGCGTACCCGTGCGTCTGCACGCGGCGCGACGTGGAGGCGGGCCAGTCCGCGCCGCACGCGGAGGAGGGGCTTTACTATCCCGGCACCTGCCGCGGGCGGTTTGCGGACTACGAGGCGGCGTGCCGCGCGCTGCCGGAGGGGCGGCTGCCGGCGTGGCGCTTCCGCGTGCCCGCAGGCGAGGCCGTGCGCTTCGAGGACGCGCTCGCCGGCGCGTGCGAGCAGGACGTGTCGGTGCTGAGCGGCGACTTCGTGCTCGCGCGCGACGCGCAGGGCGCGGGCTACATGCTGGCGGTGGTGGCGGACGACGCCGCGATGGGCATCACCGAGGTGGTGCGGGGCGACGACCTGCTCTCGGCCACCCCGCGCCAGCTGCTGCTTTACCGGGCGCTGGGCTTGCCGCCGCCCGCGTTCCTGCACGTGCCGCTGGTGGTGAGCGAGGAGGGGAGGCGGCTGGCCAAGCGCCACGGCGACACGCGCATTGGCGCGCTGCGCGAGGGCGGCGCTAAGCCTGAGACGATAGTCGGCCTGCTGGCGTGGTGGTGCGGCTGGGCCGCGTGGGGCGAGCGTCTCGCGCCGCGCGACCTCCTGCCGCGCTTCGACCTGCGGGCGCTGCCTCGCGAGCCCGTGGTGCTGACGCCGGACGTGAAAGCGTATCTGGGCGTGAGGGGGTAAGACAGTTGAGGCGGCACACGGTTCAGCGGCTGGCGGCGGTCCCGAGCACGGTTTGTCAGGTGTTCTCGAAGAGCGAGTTGGGCAGCATGCAGGAGGCGAAGGCGTGGCCCGCGTAGAGCGAGGAGTAGACCGTGTTCTTGCGGCCCTTCAGCTGCTTGAAGGCCTCTAGCCACTGGCCGAGCAGCTCGATCTGGATCTCGCCTGTGGCCGGGTCGATGGCCACGATATGCAGGTCTTTGGGGCTGTAGCGGATGCCGGTGCCGAGGGCCTTGGAGATGGCCTCCTTGGCGCACCAGAAGCGGAGCATGGCGATCGGCGCCTCGCCCGTGCCGGCCGCGAGCTCAAGCTCCTCGTGCGTGAAGACGCCCTTGGTGAAGTCCTCGCTGAGGTCGCGCCCGATGGCCTCGATGTCGATGCCGATGCGCGCGTTGGCGGCGACGGCGGCGACGATGAGCTTCGAGGTGTGGGCGATGGAGAGGTCGATGTGCGCGGCGGTGTGCTCGCGCCACGCGCCGAGCGCGTGGGGCTTGCCGGAGTCGTCGGCCCAGATCGGGATATCGGCGGCGGTCCAGCGCGCCTGGTGGTACTTCTGCAGGTAGCGGCGGGCCGCCTCCTTGGCGGTCGCGCGGCCGAAGAGCCACTCGACGCGGCGGCTGGTCGCGCCCTGCATCTCCAGCCAGTCTTCGCGCTCGGCGGGCGAAAGCAGCACGTAGGCGAGGGTCTTGAGCCAGATCTCCTGGTTGTTCTCGAAGATCTTGAAGGGCACGTCGGTCACGACGGAGGCCGCGACGGGCGTGGACGGGTTGCCCAGCAGCGCGAGCGGCAGCTCCTGCGTGAGGAACTTCTCGGAGGGCCGCAGGATGTACTGGTGGTATTCCGGCGGCACGCGCTCGCACAGCTCCTCCCAGCCTTTGAGGTGGATCAGCAGGTTGCCGTTGCCGTCGGAGATCTGGATGTCCGCCACGTGCGAGCGCGGCGTGACTGAGATGAGGCGCAGGTAGCCGCGCAGGCGCGTGCCCTCCGTGAAGCTGGAGGCATAGAAGATGATGCGGCGGGCGCGGAACGGGATCGAGACCGCGCCCGCGAACTTCTCGTGCGAGCGCCAGAGGGAGAAGCTGGAGACGATGCCGTCCAGCAGCTGGGGCCAGATGGAGAAGAGCGGGATGCGCGTGTAGCGCACGGCGTCCGCGCGGCTCGGCACCTCGATCTCGAAGTCGATGCCCTCCTCGCTCCAGAGGTCGACGTGGCGCACGATGCGCAGGCTCGGCCCGTGGAACAGGCGGTCGGGGTAGATCTCGTGGCCGAACCAGTTGACCGGGCGCGGGCGTGAGAGCGGCGGGGGCTGTATGGGGTGGCTGATCGAGCCGGCGGCGGAAAGCAGGAGCGTGGCTTCGATGATGGGCCAGGTGAAGGCGCTGTTCGGCGAGTCGTCGCGGAGCTGGACTTTGACGGCGGCGTACTGGGCGTCGGGCCAGGAGATGCGCTCGGCGCGGATGATCACGCGCACGGCGCCGCGCTCGAAGCCGACCCAGCGCTGGGCGCGCAGGTTGTCGACCTGCGCCACGCGGCGGCGCGGCACGACTTTGCGCGCGGCCTCGCACATCATTTCGAGGCCCGAGATGAGCGAGAGGATGGTGAACCCTTTGAGCGCGGGGTCGGCGAAGGAGAGCTGCGAGGTGCCCAGGGCGTAATCGCGCAGGAACGGGTAGTCTTCGAGCGTAACGATCTTGGCGATCTCGAGCAGGACGCCTGGCTGCTCGTCGAGGATCTCGGCGCTGGCGAGCATCGGGAAGTCTGCGCCGAAGTCGAGCCGGCGCTTGTCGGATATCACGGGCAGCGCCTTGCGCACCTGCTCGGAGGGCGAGCGGGCCGCGGCGATGAAGTCGCCCGACGGCGCGAAGGCCTGGATGGTCGGGAGCTGGGAGGAGAGGCGCAGCGAGTTGTCCGCGCGGGCGGAGACCGACATGGGCTTGTCGAAGTCGAGCAGGTTGCGCCGGCGGTGGCGGTGGAGCATGGTGAGGTCGAGCTGCACGCCCTGCGCCGCGAGCATGCCGAGCGCGTGGTGGAGCTGCACGAGGCCGGAGCGGTGTATGCGGTTGACGGCCACGGCCTGATGCGGCTGGGCCTTGAGGGTTTCGGCGATCGCGTTGGTCATGTTGCCGCGCGCGCCGAGCTCGATGAAGACGCGGAAGCCGTCGTCATACATGCGGCGGATCGTGTCGTCGAACAGGATGGGCGAGGTCCACTGGTCCGCCGTGAGGTGCAGGATGTTGCGCGGCTGGGCGGGCAGGCGCTCGGCCGTGGCGCAGGAGTAGACGGGCACTTTGGGCACGTGGCGCACCCAGTGCGAGAGGAACTGGCGGACGGAGGGGAGGGCCTTCGAGCACCAGGGCGTGTTGAACGGCCGGTCCATGGGCACGGCCATGGTCTTGGCGCCCGCCTTGTGCAGGGCCGCGGTGACCTCCTTGAGGATCTCGGGGGAGACGGCGACGGTCTGCTGGCGGGGGCTGTGGAAAAAGGCCAGCGCGATGCGTCCGGGGTACTTCTCGATCAGGGCGTCGATGCGGGCGCGGTCGGCGTCGAGCACCGAGAGCATCGTGCAGGCGGGCAGGTCGTCGCGCTCCACGAGGCGTTTGAGCATGCGGTAGCCCTCGCGCATGAACAGGATGCGCTTGTTGCGCGTGAGGTTGCCGAACACGCCCGCGGCCTCCAGCGCTGCGAAGTCGCCGCCGCTGAAGCCGAGCAGGCCGTCCGGCACGACGCCCATGCTTTCGAACAGGCGGTGGAGCGCGCAGTTTGCGGCGTGCACCGCGATCAGCGACTCCGAAAAGGCGTTCGCCGGGAACGCGCTGGCGTCCGCGCGGTAGCAGGAGGCGGGAGGAAAGATGAAGTCCGACGGCGAGAAACCCTCGTCGTCAGGCGTCTGGAGCGCCTCCTCCAGCTCGTCGAAGGCGCAGCGGCACTCCTCGAAGACGAGGCACAAGTCGCGCAGCATGTCCGGGTAGAACGAGACCGCGCCGGGAAACAGGAACGCGATGCGGCCGCGCGGGCAGAGGCGGTCGCGGAAGAAGTACGTCCCGCTCTTGTCGCGGATGCGGCCCGCGTTGTCGGTCAGCTTCTTGTGCGCGAGCGAGAGCCGGTCGCGCAGGTCGGCTGTGGTGGAGGCGACGGCGGCGAGCACGGAGGGCTGGCGTCGCGCGGTGCAGGCGCAGGAGTAGGCGACGTCCTGCAGGGTGGCGTCCGGCGCGTGCTCCAGGAAGCGGAAGACGCGCTTGACCTCGTCGGCCAGCGCCTGGTCGTTGGGCGCGCCGATCAGGCACAGTTCGCTGTCGAACGGATCGAACAGATGGAGGGGGCTGCTCATGACGGCTCCGGGTACTCCTCGAGGACGGCGGCGGCGCAGGTGCCGGTGAAATCGATGGCGGTGACGCAGGCGCGACGCGGGGCGGACTTGTTGCCGCGGACCCACGGCCGCGAGTCGGTCAGCAGGTAGAGCGGCGACTTGGCAGACACGATTTTGGCGAGCGGCTTCTCGATGGGGACGTTGGGCGGGAGCACGCGGTGGCGGATGGCGAGCGCGGCCTTCAGGAGGCCCGCCGAGCCGGAGGCCCAGAGCGTATGCCCGACGTTGCCCTTCACGGTGCCAAGGCCGGCGAGCGGCCGGCCGCGCCGCCGCTCGCCGTAGATGTCCTGAAGGACGTTGATCTCGGTCTGGTCGGCTGTAGGGACACCCGAGCCGTGGGCCTCGATCAGGGTGATCGAGTCGGCGGTCACGTCCGCCGCGTGCAGGGCTCGGCTGATGGCGCGCGTGAGCCGCTCCGGCGAGGGAATGCGCTGGTGCTGGTCGATCGACGCGGCCGCGATGCCGGTGCTGCGCACGATGGCGTAGATGCGGTCGTTCTGGCGCAGGGCGTCTTTCAGGCGCTTGAGAACGAAAATCGCGCCGCCTTCGCCGGGCAGCGTGCCGTCCGCGTCGCGGCTGAAGGGCTGGAGCGACTTGTTGCGCGAGAAGGTGATGGCGCCCGCAAGCCCCTGCAGCATGGCGCGGTTCAGCGGCGGCTGGACCGCGCCGGCGAGCGCGATGTCGGAGCGGCGCGCGAGCAGGTCGTCCATCGCGCTCTGCATGGCCTGGTGGGCGGAGACGGCGCCGGCGTCCAGCACGAGGGCTGGGCCGGCAAAGCCGAGCAGGTGGGCCGTCCACGAAGCCGTGGCGCAGCCGATCGCCGACATGAACGCGTAGGGGTTGGGCTCGGGGAGCGAAGCGGCCAGCTGGGCGCGGATCTCGGCGATCTGATCCGGGGTCGCGCCGGGAAAGAACTTCTGGACGATGTCGAGGGTCTGGTCCACGAAGAAGGTGTGCTGCAGCCAGTTGATCGAGGCGCAGTTGAAGGGCGGGGCGTATCCCAGGCGCAGGGAGACGCGGTCGGTCGGCAGGCTGCTGATGGAGCTGCCGCTGTCGCGCAGGGCGTCGATGGCGAGCTGAACCGTGAAGAAGACGTCCTGGTTCTCGCCGGCGTTCATCTTGCGCGGGAAATACTGGTCGGCGGGGTTGCAGGCATAGAGGTCGTTGAGCTGCGCCGCGCAGGTCGGGTAGGGGCGGTCGAAGACGTTCTTGCGCGGAAGCGCGCGGTCCGCAGTCGCGGCCGGCTCGGAGAGGGGCGTGAACAGGGCGCGCCGCAGCAGGACGTTGCGCCAGAGCGCGGCCGGGTTGGGCGATTCGGCAAACCGGCAGGCGATGCCGGTGATGACGATGTCTTCGCGCGATGTGCGGGAAAGGGCCATGCGGTCGGGTTCGGTTGGGCGTTAGGGGGTCGGGGCGCCGGCGGGCGCGTAACAGTGCTCGGGGGCCGGAAAGGCGCCCCTGCGCACGTCGTCCGCGTAGGCGCGGAACGCCTCGCGGAGGGTGTCGGCGAGGGCGGCGTAGGGCTTCACGAACTTCGGCGGCGGGCTCTCCGACAGGCCCAGCAGGTCGTTGATCACGAGCACCTGCCCGTCGCAGGCGGGCCCCGCGCCGATCCCGATCACGGGCACGGGCGAGGCGGCTGTGACGGCCTCTGCGACGTCGGGGGGGACGCATTCGAGCACGATCCCAAAAGCGCCTGCGTCGGCCAGCGCGAGGGCGTCGGCCACAAGCTGCTCACCGGCCTCGCGCGTGCGGCCCTGCACTTTGTAGCCGCCGAGAACGTTGACCGACTGCGGGGTGAGCCCGATGTGCCCGAGGACCGGGATGCCGTTGAGCGTGAGCGTTTGCACGAGCTCGGCGCGGAAGGCCCCGCCCTCGACCTTGACCGCGTCCGCGCCCGCCTCCTGCAGGAAGCGGCCGGCGTTGCGCACGGCTTCGGAGATGGAGATCTGGTAGGACAGGAACGGCATGTCGGCGACGACCAGCGCGTCCCGGGCCCCGCGCGCCACGGCGGCCGTGTGGTGGAGCATCACCTCCAGGGTGACGGGCAGGGTGGAGGAGTAGCCGAGCACCGTCATGCCGAGCGAGTCTCCGACGAGGAGCAGCGGGATGCCTGCGGCGTCCGCCAGTCGGGCGCACAGGAAGTCATACGCGGTGATACAGGGGATCTTGGCTGTCCCCTTTGAGGCCTTGATTCTGGCCGCATTCCACAATTTCATGTCGCGTATTTTACCACAATCGGCCGCGCGGGCAACCCGCGAAAACG
>CAYLUN010000072.1:0-28768 GCA_964386865.1 uncultured Lentisphaeraceae bacterium
GCCGGGGACGGGCCGCTGCTGGTGCTGGCCGCCGCCGGCACCGGCAAGACGCGCACGCTGGTCTACCGCGTGGCCTACCTCGTGGAGCGCGGCGAGGCGCCGGACAGCCTGCTGCTGCTGACCTTCACCAACCGCGCCGCGCGCGAGATGCTGGAGCGCGCGCACGAAGTGGCCGGCGACGCCGTGGGCAGCCTGTGGAGCGGCACCTTCCACCACATCTGCAACCGCTTCCTGCGCCGCTTCGCCGACCGGCTGGGCTACCGCAACGACTTCGTGATCCTCGACCGCGACGACTCGCGCACGCTGATCGACCACTGCATCCGCGACACCGTCCGCAACAAGAAGGACTTCCCCAAGAAGGACGTGATCGCCTCCCTGATCGGCTCGGCCGCGAACCGCGCGTGCGACATCGAGGACGTGCTGGAGGACGGGCTCGACGCGCTGGAGGTCGACCCTCTGGAGATCGTCAAGGTCGCCAACCTGTATGCGGAGCGGAAGCGCGCCATGGGCTCGATGGACTTCGACGATCTGCTGGTGAACGGTCTGCGGCTGCTTTGCGAGCACGAGCCGGTGCGCTCCCTCTACCAGAATAAGTTTCGGCACGTGCTGGTGGACGAGTATCAGGACACGAACCTCCTGCAGGCCAAGATGGTGGACATCCTCGCTGGGCAGAACAAGAACGTGATGGCTGTCGGCGACGACTTCCAATGCATCTACTCGTGGCGCGGCGCGGACTTCCGCAACATCATGGAGTTTCCCAAGCGCTGGGACGGCTGCCGCATCGTCAAGCTGGAGCAGAACTACCGCAGCGCCCCCGAGATTCTCGACGTGGCCAACGCCTGCATCAAGGGCAACCCCGAGCAGTTTCAGAAGACGCTCCGCGCCACGCGCAAGGCGCGCAGCAAGCCGCGCGTCTTCCTGCTGCGCGACGGGGACGAGCAGGCGGGAGCCCTGATGACGCTGATTCGGCGCTACCAGGAGGACGGCTACAACTTGCGCGACATGGCCGTGCTCTACCGCGCCCACTTCCACTCGATCGAACTTCAGATGGCGCTCTCGCGCGCCCACCTGCCGTATGTCATCACCTCCGGCGTCGGCGTCTTCGAGCAGGCGCACGTCAAGGACGTGGTCTCCTTCCTGCGCGTGTGCGAGTTCCCGCAGGACCGCATGGCCTTCAGCCGCCTGCTTGGCATGCTGGGCGGCGTGGGCGAGAAAACGGTGGACGCGCTCTGGGAGAAGCTGGGCGGATCGTTCGACACGCGCGACCCGGAGCAGCGCGCCAAGCTGTGCGCAGCGATGAAGCCTGCGGCCCGCGGACAGTGGCAGGAAGTCGACCGCCTGTTCGAGGCCTACCACTGCGAGAACCTGTCGGCGGCGGGCGGCGAGGTGGTTCAGCGCTTCTGCGACGTGTTTTTCCACACCTATCTCTACCGCGCCTACGAGAACGGCGAGAAGCGCGAGGAGGACATCCGCGAACTGGCGCTGCAGATCGGGAAGAGCGGAGGCATCCCCGCCTTCCTGCAGGAGGTCGCGCTGCTGACGAACATCGACCACGAGTACGAGAAGATGGCCCATGAGAAAGCGGACATGCTGCACCTCAGCACCGTCCACCAGGCCAAGGGGCTGGAGTGGCCGGTGGTGTTCGTGATCTGGGCCGTCGAGGGCATGTTCCCGTCGGGCCGCTCCGTGGGCGAGTCCGAAAACGACGCCGAGGAGCGTCGGCTCTTCTACGTGGCGGTGACGCGCGCCAAGGACGAGCTGGTCCTGTGCGCGCCGGGGATGCGGCGCACGCGCGACGGCGGGTCTTTTTTCTGCAAGCCTTCGCGCTTCATCAAAGAGCTGCCCCGCGGCCTGACCCGCGAGAGTTACGGCCTGCGCGATTTCTGAGCCGCCAAGGCAGGCGTCTGCGGGCGTAAGTCGGTTGAGCAGCGGCTCCAGAGGGCGCACACCCAAAGCGACAGCGCCTGCCGGCCTGTGAGCGCGAAATGGGTCACCTGACAAATCGCCTTCACTTGCAGGGATGATTACGCGATACTACCTCCCATGAGAAGGGATGGCGGAGAAGACGTGCTAAGACAAATGGGTTTTCTGATCGTGTCGCTCGCGCTCGCGGGAGGCGGGCTGGCGCAGGAGCCGGTCGCGTTCTTGGCCAAGGAGGGCGTGGCCCAGGCGGTGATCGTGCTGCCGGACGCCGCGACGCCGGTCGAGCGGAGCGCGGCCGAGGAACTGCGGCTGCACCTCGACCAGGTGACCGGCGCGCGGTTCGCTGTCACCAACGAGGGCTCGGCGGCGGGTGGCCCGCGCCTGTTGGTCGGGAACACGAAGGCCATCGCCGCGCTGATGCCGGGGTTCGATCCGAAGGCTATGGCCTACGACGGTGTCGTGCTGAAGACGGTCGGTCGGGATCTGATCCTGGCCGGACACCCGCAGCGCGGGGCGCTCTATGCGGTCTACACCTATCTCGAAGACGCCGTGGGCGTGCGCTGGTGGACCTCGACGGAGACGTTCATCCCCAAGCGACCGGCGCTGCCGCTGCCGTCGCTGGACGTGCGCTACGCGCCGGCGCTGCGCTTCCGCGAGTCGTACTACCTCGACTCCTTCAACGCGCGCTTCAAGACGCGCCTCAAGGGCAACTTCAGCTCGCGCACGCGCTACATGCTCGCGCCCATGGAGATGATCCCCGAGTCATACGGCGGCAACCACCGGCTCATCTTCTTCAAGGGCCGCAACTCGGCCTACCACTCGTTCTACGAGCTGCTACCGCCGGCGGTCTACTTCGAGAAGCACCCTGAGTGGTACAGCGAGATCAAGGGTAGGCGCACGCACAAGGAGGCGCAGCTCTGCCTCACCAACGACGCGATGCGCGAGGAGCTGACCCGCAACGCGCTGGCGCTGCTGCGTGCTGACCCAGGCGCGGACATCATCCAGGTCAGCCAGAACGACGCGGCCGGACGCTGCACCTGCGCGGCCTGCCTAGCGGTCGAGAAAGAGGAGGGCGGCGTCGGCACGGCCTCCGGGCCGCTGCTGCGTTTCGTCAACCGCGTGGCCGAGGACATCGAGCGGGAGTTTCCCGACGTCTTTGTCGAGACTTTCGCCTATCAGTACACGCGCAAGGCGCCCGCTCAGGTGCGGCCGCGCCACAACGTGCTGATCCGGCTCTGCTCCATCGAGTGCTCGTTCCTGCAGCCGCTGGACAGCGACGTCAAGGACAACCGCGCCTTCGCCAGCGACGTGGAGGCGTGGAGCCGGGTCGCGGGCCACAACCTGTTCGGCTGGGACTACGTGACCGACTTCAGCTCGTATATGCTACCGCACCCGAACCTGCGCGTGCTCGCACCCAACATCCGCTTTTTCGTGAAGCACGGCGCGACGGGACTGTTCGAGCAGGGCGACGCGCTGTGTTCGGCCGGCGACTTCGTGCGCCTGCGCCACTGGCTGATCTCGCACCTGCTCTGGAATCCCGACGCGGACGAGAAACAGTTGACTGACACTTTCCTCTTGGGCTACTACGGCGACAAGGCGGGCGCGGCGCTGAAACGCTACCTCGACTTCATCCACGACCGCGCCGAGGCGTCAGGCGTCGCGCTCGGGTGCTATCAGGAGAACGTCACGCGCTGGCTTGATTTCGAGGGGGTTATGGAGGCGACGCGGCTGATGAACGAGGCGCTGGCAGTCGCGACGGCGGAAGAGGCTCGCGACCCGGCGGGCAACACGGGCTTGCGCGACAAGGTGCTGCGCGAGAGGCTCTCGCTGGATCACGTGTGGCTGATCAACGACGTTGCATTCAGGAAGCAGGCGGCGCTGTCTGGAAGCCCGTTCTCTGGCGTGACCGGTACGGCTGAGATGTGGCGCGTCTGGGTCGAGACGTGTGAGCGCTTCGGGGTCAAGGCCCACCGCGAGACGACGTCGGAGGAGACGTTCCGAAAGTATGTGGCTAAACAGCGGAAGGCCCAAGGATAGGACGGCTTAACCGTCCCTTCGCGCTGAGAGTCGGCTCGGACAACAGGAGGTGTCGCATGAAACACAGCTTATCGGTGTTCGCCATCGGGGTGTTGATAGGCGGCTGCGCCGTCGCGCAGGAATCCCCGCGCGAGCAGGCGGCGCGTTTTATCAAAGACGAGGCGCAGTTTCATCTCGGCTACCTGCCGACCGAGCAGTCGCACCCCAAGACGCGCGGGCTCTCGCAGGCGCTGCAGGCTGATACGGCGAAGGGACTCCGCATGCTGCTGAGCGTGGACGACGACATCCCGCCGGTGGCCAAACAGGCCATCGCGTCGCCCGAACTCGCCAGGCTGCGGGAGGCAATCAAGAGCGCGCTGGATAGCAACCGGACCGTCTATTTCAGCGGCTGCGGCGCGACCGGGCGGCTCTCGATCCTGCTCGACGCCGCGAACCGGCGCTTCTGGCGCGAGGCGTTCGAGCGGCAGCCGGAACTCAAGGCCGCGTGCGGCGACTTGGGCTCGCGAACCCACGCGGTGATGACGGGCGGCGACTTCGCCCTGATCCGCTCGGTCGAGAGCTTCGAGGACTACATCAGCTTTGGCTATCAGCAGATGAAAGAGGCGGGCGTTCAGGCGGGCGATGTCGTGGTGGCGATCTCCGAAGGCGGCGAAACTTCCTCGGTGATCGGAACTGTGCTGCGCGCGGTCGATGTCAAGGCGAAGGTCTTCTTCCTCTTCAACAACCCGGCGGAGTTGTTGGCGAAGAACTTGGAGCGCTGCCGGCGCGTGATCGAGAACGAGTCGGTCACGAAGCTGGTGCTCTGCACGGGCCCGATGGCCGTCGCTGGCTCGACGCGCATGCAGGCTACGACCATCGAACTGCTGGTCGCAGGCGCGGCGTTCGAGGCCGGTCTGGCGGATCATCTGGCTGCCAAGCTGACGCCCCAGCAACGGGCGGTGCTTGGAATCGGCCTGTGGACGCCGGCGCGCACGGTGCTGCAATTTGAGTCGCTACTCGCGCAACTCCGCTCCGACAAGAACGTCGAGGCCTTGGCGAGGATGGTGGACGGGGAGGCTGAAATCTACGCGCAGAAAGGGCGGGTCACCTACTTTGCGGACAGCTGCTTGCTCGACATCTTCACCGACACGACCGAGCGGTCGCCGACCTTTAAGATCCCGCCGTTCCGCAGCACGCTCGACGCCGCGTCGCCCGCATCATGGGCCTTTGTGAAAGACCCTCTGCGGCCGACGCCCGCGGCGTGGCTCCGCTTGCTTGAGCACGAACCGCGCTGCCTGGAGTGGACGGCGGAGAGCTACACGCGCATGCAGGCCGCAGAGAAGATCGTGAAGAGTCCGCCGCAAATCGGCCGGGCGGTCCTGCACACGTACCAGATCGGCAACGAGCCGGACGCGTCGCGGACGGAGGTCAAGCCCAGCGTGGCGATGGCCGTGCTGGTCGGCCGCGAGGCGTCGCTGCTGGACGCCGGCTCCGAGGCGGCGTGGCGGCAGGCGTTCATGACTGCGTCAGAGCCCTTCGACGAGCGGACGGCGCTGGTGGTGGGGCGGCGTGTGCCGCAGGGCTGGCCGGGCCGGCTGGTGCGGGTGGACGTGGATTTGCCCGAGACCCCGCTGAGGCTCTTCGATCACCTCGCGCTCAAGCTCGCGCTGAACAACGTGTCATCCGCGACCATGGGCAAGCTGGGGCGCCTGAGCAGCAACTGGATGGCGCACGTGGACGCGTCGAACAAAAAGCTGATCGACCGCAGCGTGCGGCTGATCGTGGAGCTTGCGGGCGTGGACTACGAGGCCGCCTGCGTCGCGCTCTTCGAGTCGCTTGAGGAAATGAAAGGCTGGGACGAGGCCCGACGCAAGACCACCTCGCCCGCCGCGTACACGGTGGAGCGGCTACGGAGAAGACAAGGTTTGTAGTCTGTGAAAACGCGTCTGGTGTAAAGGACAGCAGTTCTCATTACGGCCTGACGTGGCACGGGAAAGCGGGCTGAAGCCCGGACTACGAACGGTTACGGGCAGGGGCGAAGCGTTTGTAGTCCGGCCTTTAGGCCGTCTCAGGCCATAATGAGAATTGCTGGGTAAAGCGTGAGACAGACGGCTGCCGCATTTTTCGGCGGGCTCGTAGCGCCCGCCGTACTGAGACCCGGCAGCCGAATCGCGTGTGCGCTCGTAGCGCATGCGGCCCGCGAACCGCCTTGTAACGCTCAAGGCCGCGTGCTACTGTACGTCAAGAGTTGTTGCTGGCGTCACACGATTGGGCCTCTTCTTGAGGTCTGGTACTGAGGCGTCACCGGCTCGTTCGCCAAGGCAGGTATGAGAGGAAGCGAAACAAGTAGCTTGGCCTTTGCATTGGGTTTGGCCAGCATTACGCTCGCCACGAAGTGTGCGTTGGCGCTTTTTTGGCAAAAGCGACTGGTTGTGGGATGGGTATATTGTGCTGCGACTTGTCTTATTGCACTCCTCTGGGTTTGGACACTTTTCCAGATAATCCAGCAAAAACGGGAAAAAGCAGCGAACAAACGGGTCGAGACTACCTCGTAAGATTCGGAGTTTCACCCGATGACGTTGCCACATTGGAGAATAGAAATGCACAAAGGTACGTGGGTTTCACTGTTGGCTGTGATTGTCGCCGCTTGTGCCGCGCATGTCGCCGGGGCGCCGCTTGCGAAGGACGAGGCGCAGATCGTCAAGTCGCGGCTGATTCCGTATCCGAAGCATGTGGAACTCACGGACGGGCCGGTGGTGAAGATCGACAAGGCGCTGGCGGTGACGGTCACGCTCACCAACGAGGTGCGTGGCCTGGACAAGCGGGTGGCGGGGCTGTTCAAGACCTATTGGGGCGCGTCGCCCAAGCTGGCATTCAAGGCGGATGCGGCGCTCGCGATTCCCAAGGACGGCTACCGCTTCAAGGCTTTGGCCGCGACGGGACTCGATATCGCGGCGGCGGACGAGGGCGGGCTGCTGAACGCGCTCAAGACGCTGCGGCAGGTGGCTGAGCCCGAGCGCGGGGTTGAGCGGCTGAGCTACTACTTTCTGCCGGAGATGTCCGTGGAGGACGCGCCCGCGATGGCGTTCCGCGGCCTGCATATCTGCTGGTTCCCGGAGAGCGACGCGGCTTTCATCGAGAAGTGCATCCGCATGGCGGCCTACTACAAGTTCAACTACGTGGTGCTGGAGCCCTGGGCGGTGTTCGACTACGCGGCGCACCCCGAGTTCGTGTGGGCTGAGAAGAAGGTGAAGGCGAAAGAGTTCAGGCGGCTGGCGCGGCTCGCCCGCGAGCAGGGGCTGACGCTGATCCCGCAGCTCAACCTGTTCGGACACGCGTCGGGCTCGCGCCACATCTCGGGCAAGCACGCGGTGCTGGACATCCATCCCGAGCTGCAGCCGCTGTTCGAGCCGGACGGCTGGACGTGGTGCCTGAGCAATCCCGCGACCCGGAAGATCCTGACGGACCTGTCGCTGGAGCTTTACGAGGCGTTCGAGCGGCCGCCCTACTTCCACATCGGCTGCGACGAGGCCTACTCGATGGCGACTTGCCTGACCTGCCGCAGGGCCGACTACGCGGCGCTGCTGAAAGAGCATCTGCTCCATTTCCGCACCCTGTTCGACGAGCGCGGCGCAACGGTCATGATGTGGCACGACATGCTGCTCGTGGCGGGCGACCCGCGCTGGAAGGGGTTTGTGGCGACGGGCTCGGCGAAGATCGGCACCGAGGCGCTGCTGGACGCGCTGCCGCGCGACATCGTGATCTGCGACTGGCAGTACTACACGCTGCCGAAGGAGAGCGCGACGCCGTGGCCGACCATGCAGTACTTCCACGAGAAAGGCTTCCCGGTTCTGGCGTGCCCATGGAAAGATACGGAGGGGATCCGAAGCCAGGGCCGGTTGGTTCGCGGGAAGGGCCTGGCGGGCATGCTCTGTACGACGTGGAACTACATGCACAGCCAGGACATGTACCGCATGCTCACGGTCGGCGCGAGCGCCGCGTGGGGCACCGAAGGCACGGGGTGGAACGTGATGTCGGCCTTCAACCAGCACTTGCGGCAGGTCGGCTGGGATATGCCGGTCACGCGCTACCGCGACACCGGCGACGCCCAGTGGCAGGTACCGCCGGAGAACGCGCTGCTGCAATAGGCGGGGGTGCGGGCAACGGAAGATAGATAAACATAGATAAGTATAGGGCCAATAGGACGCATATGACCTATATGGCAGTTCTATAGTATGAATGAAGATATTATAAGGTCTTTTTCCGAATTGTACTTGTTTCCTATTTTCCGACGTGCTACGTTTTGCGCCATGTGAGCGGGCACTCTCTTTAGCCTGCGCCCGTCTCGTGAGCCTGTCATAGATTTTAGTCTGTCTTTCTGTTGGATCCCCCCCCCTTCTCTTGACCCGTCTTCTTTTTGCGCAAGGAGTGTCTCATGAAGTCTCTTCGTCTGGATCGGTTCTTCTGGTTTGCCGCTGCCTTTCTCATGCTTAACGCGTCCGGCTGGTGGTGGGTGCGGACGGAGGCCAGGGGGCAGAAGGCGGAGGTCGGAGGTCGGAGGTCGGAGGTCGGAGAGGCGGACGCGGAGCCCGTGCCGGTCTTGAAGCCGTTGGCCGTGATAGGCTTGGAGCAGACCGCGCTCTCGCCCGAGCGGTTGATGACGCTCTCTCTGACGTTTTCGGGGCCGGTCGACTGGCCGTCGCTGGCCGAGCGCCTGACGCTTGCGTCTGACGGGCAAAAGGTGGCGTGGCAATTCGTGGGCAAAGCCCGTCCGGTCGGCTGCCTTGTTCGGACGGAGCGTGCGGTCGGAGCGAGCTCCATCGAGGTGCGCATCGCGGCTGGCGTCAAGCCCGCGTCGCGCGATTACGCGGAGTTGGCTGTGCCAGTGGCGCAGGCCGTGCCCGTGGTGCCGGCGTTCCGGTTCTCCAACCTGGAGGCGTGCACGCCTGCGTTCGGCCAGCCCTACGTGGTCGCCCGCTTCACGCAGGCGGCGGACACGCGTGACGCGGCCGCGCAGATCGCGTGCGAGCCGCCCGTGCCCCTGACGATCACGCCCGAGCCGTGGAACGACGGGCTGCGGGTGACGGGCCCGTTCGCGATCGGGCAGTCGTACACGCTGATCTTCAAGCCGGGCTTGCGCTCGCGGGCGGAGCACCGGCTCGAGCGGGAGGTGCGGCGGACGGTTCTGATCCGGCACCGCGAGGCGTGCGTGTCGATTCCGCTGGAGGGGCGGTACCTCGCGCCGGAGGGCGACCTGCTGGTGCCGGTGCTGGCGGTCAACACGCCGCACGTGGAGAGCACGCTCTCCCGCGTGCTGCCCCAGAATCTGGTGCAGTACGCCATGCGCGAGGGCGGCCACTATAGCGGCTGGTGGCGCGATGACGCGTCGTCGCTGGCGCAGGAGCTGACCACGCGGGCCGTGGTGCGAACGAACCGGGTGGCAGCCGCGCGCGACCAGGAGCAGCGCCTCCTGCTGCGGCTGAGCGACTACAGCCAGGAGCCGGTGCGGGGCGTTTACGTGCTCGAGGTGAGCGCTCCGGACGTGGAGCCGCGCAGCCGGCTGGTGTGCGTGACGGATCTCGGGCTCAGCGCCCGCAGCGACGATGAGGCGGTGACGGTTTGGGTGACCGCGCTGCGCACCGGGCGGCCCGCGCCGGACGTGCGCGTGGAGCTGTACGGCCGCAACAACCTGCTCTGGTCCAAGGGGTCCAGCGACGCGCAGGGCCTGGTGCGCCTCGTCCGCCGGGCGGACGAGGGCGAGCCGCTCCTCGTGCTGGCGCAGAGCGCCGACGGCCGCGACTTGTCGGTGCTGCAGCTCGCGGACGGCAGCGCGGTGGAGCAGCGCACCGAGGCGTCGCGCGGCTATCCCGAGCGGGGCGTCTGCGAGGCGTTCGTCCTGTGCGACCGCGACATCTACCGCCACGGCGAGCGGGCCTTCGTGCAGGCGCTGCTCCGCAACGCGGACGGCAAGCCGCCCGCGCCTTTCCCCGCCGTGTTGCACGTGGTCAAGCCCGACGGGCGCACCTTCAAGACGGTTCCGGTGATGCCCGACGCGCTGGGCGCGGCGACCGCCGAGGTCACCCTGCCCGAGTATCTGCCGTCCGGCACGTATACGCTCGAGCTGCGCCTGCCGGGCGAGGGCGCCCTGCTCGGCAGCCGGCGGCTGATGCTGGAGGCCTTCGTGCCGCCGCAGACCCGCGTCAAGCTGTCGGAGCTGCCCGAGTCCGTGCGCGCGGGCGACGATCTGTCGTTTAAGGTCTCGGCCGAGCACCTGTTCGGCAAGCCGGCGGCGGGGCTGGCGGCTGAGGCGAGCGTGAGCCTGTCAGAGGCCGCGTTCAAGCCCAAGGCGTGGGAGGGCTTTCAGTTCGGCGACGAGGAGCGGAGCCGGGCGCTGCAGCCGCTGGAGTGCCCGCGGCAGACGCTGGGCGAGGACGGCTCCGCCGCCTTCTCCGCGAAAGTCGCCGTGCAGGGCCTGCCGCCCGCGCGGGTGAGGGCCTGCGTGCAGGCTACGGTCACGGAGACGGGCGGCCGGACGGTTTCCGCGCGGGCGGAGACCACGGTGGACCCCTATCCCTTCTACATCGGTATCGCGCCCGGGGACGGGCGGGCCATCCGCGTGGGGGTGCCGCGCACGGTCGCGCTGGCGGCCGTCAAGCCCGATGGGGCTCGGCACGCCGCGCGGACGCCGGTGCAGGTGAGGATCGAGAAAGTCACGTGGGTGAGCGGCATGCTGAAAGACCCGGCGGGCGCGTACCGCTGGGAGAGCGAGCGCGTCAAGACGACGGTGGCGGAGGCCGCGGCCGAGACCGGGCCTGAGAACGCGGATTACACCTTCGCTGTCCAAGGCCCGGGCGACTACGTGCTCACCTTTACGGATCCGGTGTCGCACGCGGCGTCGAGCTGGCGGTTCGCGGCGGGCGGGGAGGGGCAGGCTGACGGCGCGTGGAGCCGCGAGTCGCCGGACCGCGTCGAGCTGGTCTTTGACAAGGAGGCGTACCGGCCCGGCGAGATCGCGCGCCTGCAGCTCCGCGTGCCGTTTGCGGGCCAGGCGTGGGTGACGTTGAGCAACGACCGCCTGCTGGAGAGCCGCGTGCTGGCGCTGACGAACAACACGGCCGCGCTCGACTGGGCGGTGACAGAGGCGTTCGCGCCGAACGTGGCGGCGGCGGTGAGCGTGGTGCGGCCGGCCGTCGCGGAGAGCGTGTGGAGCGCCCACCGGGCGTCGGGCGAGGCGCTGCTGCGCGTGCTGCCGCCCGCGCGCAAGCTGGCGGTTCGGGTGCTGCCCGACGCGGCGGTGTGGCGGCCCAAGGGCACGGGGACGGTGCGGGTCGCGGTGGCTGACTCCGAGGGCCGCCCGGCGGCCGGCGCGGCGGTGACGGTGCTGGCGGTGGATGAGGGCGTCTGTCAGCTGACCGACTACGAGACGCCCGACCCGTACGCGTTCTTCACGGAGGCCCGCTGGGGCTACTTGGGCTTCCACGACGTCTACCGCAGCCTGATGCCGATCACAGACGAGAAGGCGTTCGGCTCGGCGTCGCACGTCGGCGGCGACGGCGGCGACGAGATGTTCAAGCGGCTCAACCCCGTGGCGGCGCGGCGCTTCAAGCCGCTGGCGCTGTGGCAGGCCAACGTCAAGGCGGACGCCGCGGGCGAGGCGGCGGCGACCTTCGAGCTGCCCGAGTTCGCGGGCGAGCTGCGGCTGATGGCGGTGGCGTGGGACGCGCGGGCGGTGGGCTCTGAGGCCGCGTCGGTGAAGGTGAAGCGCAAGCTGGTCGTGCAGCCCGACCTGCCGCGCTTCCTTGCGCCGGGCGACCGCAGCGCGGTTGAGGTGGCGCTGCACAACGAGAGCGGCGCGGCGTGCACGGCCCGCGTGTCCGTGCGGGCCGACGGGCCGATGTCGTGCGAGGGGGCAGAGCGCGAGGTACCGCTGGCGGCCGGCGAGTCGCGGACGGTGCGGGTGCCCGTGGCCGCGAAGGAGCAGGCGGGGACGGCTCAGGTGACGGTGCGGGTCGAGGGCGCGGGCGAGGTCTACGAGGAGCCGATCGAGCTGGCGGTGCGGCCGGCCGCGGCGCTGCGCGTGACGGACGAGGGCGTCGTGCTCAAGCCGGGCGAGGAGCGGGCCTTCGAGCCGCCGCAAGGCGTGCTGGAGGGGAGCGTGAAGCAGACCTTTTTCTGCTCGGCTCAGCCCGCGGTCAACCTGCTCGGCGCGCTGGAGTACGTGATGCACTACCCCTACGGGTGCTTGGAGCAGACCGTGTCGGCGGCGTTGCCGCTGCTGGCGCTCAGCGGCCTGGAGGGGCGGCTGCCGTCGCATGAGACCACGCTTGCGCAGGAGGCGCCCGACCGCATCAGCGCGGCGCTCTTGCGCGTGTTCTCGATGCAGCGCTGGAGCGGCTTCGCGATGTGGCCGGACGCGTGGGACAGCAGCCCGCACGCAACGGTTTACGCGGCCTTTTTCCTTGTGCAGGCGGCGCAGGCCGGATACGCCCTGCCCCAGGGGGCGTTGGCCGAGGTGGTTCAGGTCTTACGCGACCGGCTTCCGTGCGACGCCGTGTCGCGCGCCTACGTCTGCCACGTGCTGGCGCTGGCGGGGCAGCCCGACCGCGGGTGGGCGCTGCGGCTGTACGAGCAGGCGGAGTCGCTGAAGCCGGAGGAGCGCTTCCATCTGGCCCGCGCGCTGATCCGCGCCGGGGACGTTGACAAGGGCCGCGAGGTTCTCGTGCAGGCGCGCTCGGCGCAGGGCCTGCGCGAAGCGGCATTCGCCCTGCTCGCGTGGCTCGAGATCGACCCTGCGAACCCCGCTGTAGCGGCCTGCTGCCGGGAGATCGACGCGGCGCGCCGCCGCGCGGGGCACTGGGGCACGACGCAGGACAACGCGCTGGCGCTGCTGGCGATGGGCGCTTACCTGCGTGCCACGCCGGAGCAGCCGCAAACTTTCGCGCCGACGTTCCGCTGGGCGGGACAGTCTCTCGCGGTGGCGGCCACCAACGCGTACGTGTGGGTGCCCGGCGTGGGGGCTGGAGACGGTGCGGCGTGCCTGCGCAACGGCGGGCCCGGGCCGATGTACGTCACGCGCCGGTTGGCGTGCGTGCCGCTGGCGGCGGGCGTCGAGCAGGCCGACAGGGGGCTCAAGGTGCGGCGCGAATGGCTGGACGGGCAGGGCGCGCCGGTCGACCCCGCGGCGCTGCGGCGCGGCGACCTTCTGATCGTGCGGCTGACGCTCGATCCGCAGGGCCGGGAGCTTCAGGACATCGTGGTGGAGGAGCTGCTGCCCGCCGGGCTGGAGATCGAGAACGCGCAGATGGCTTCGGCTGGAACCTTGCCCTGGATCAAGCGCGACGAGGCCGAGTGGGTCTTGCACCGCGAGGCGCGGGACGACCGGCTGCTGCTCTTCAGCAAACCGATCGCCGAGGCGCACACGTTCCACTACGCGGCTCGCGCGGTGAGTTCGGGCGAGTTCGTGGTGCCTCCGATTTCGGCCGTCGCCATGTACGATCCCGACACCTTCAGCCGGCACGGCCTGGGCCGAGCCGTTGTCAAATAGCCGGCTGTCCGGCTCGTCCGGCTTTAATTTTTTTTTTTGCCGCTTGCGCGCAGGCCGCGTTTCCTATAGACTTATCCTATTCAGTGGTAACAGTTGAGTGTTTTCGCGAAAACGCTAGGGATTCTGGATCTCATTCGGGAGACGTGACTATGATGTCTACCATGCTGCGGTTGAAACGGACTGCGGCCGCGGGTGCGCTATGTGTGTGTGCACAGGCGTTTACCGGGGACGCGCGGGCGGCAGATTCGGTTGTGCCGTCATCTTGGAACGTGGCGCCGCTTACGGCTGGCGCGTATCGGGAGCCCTTTGACGCGACCCTGCCGGGATGGGCGGGCGCGGTCGGGCTGAGCGTGGTCACCAACGGGTTCCCTTCCATGAGCGGCTCGTCGCTGCCGACCCGCTCGAACGCGTGGTTCGGCGCGAACGCCAAGGTGCTTCAGCTTGACACCGAGGGCGCTGTAGTGACAAACACGGTAGCCTATCCGGATTTGGAGGGAGCTGTCTCCTATGGCACGAAGCCGGTGTACGTCGACATGCGCGTCCGCTTTGACGCCATGAGCGACGGGCCGTATCCAGAGACCGTGGCGGGCACCAAAATGGCGGTCTTCGTTTCGGCGGACGCCAAGCTGGTGGCGGTGCACGCGAACGGCTGGACCACGAACGCGATGACGATCGATACCAATCTGTGGTATCAGCTCACGATCAAGATGCTGAACGGAAAGTTCGACGTGCTGATGAACGATGCGTCCGTGTTCGCTGATTTGGATCTGATGAACACGAGCGGAAACACGCTGGCGGCAACGAGCTTTAGCGGCACGGGGCTGATCGACGAACTCTACGTTAGCCACGGCAACCCGGCGTACGCGGTGGTCGGCCCAACGGGCCTGATCCCGGATCTTCCCGCAACGGGCGGCAACCCGCCGACCGACGAGCAGCAGACGCGCATTAACGCGTGGCTGGACGCCTTCGCGGGAATCGACGAGAACACGGTTCTTTCGATGACGCAAGACCAGCTCAGCGCGGCCTACCTGATTGACGAGCTGGGCGGCAACAGCGCGACCGCGACGCCCGTGGGATACACGTTCGGCGTTTCGGCGATCAACCTGATCTCGCCTACGGTGCTCGTGGTCACCGCCGGGCTGACGACGGACAACGGCGACAAGGAAGGCCCGATCAACGGCCGCATCCAACTTCAGGGCAAGGTCAGCATCGGCGACGTGTGGACGACGCTCAGCGGGGCGATTACGCCTTCGTTCGCGGACTTCACGGCGGGTCAGGCGACCTATACCTTCACCATTCCGGCTGGCGGCTACCAGTTCTTCCGGGCGCAGATCGTCCCTTAAAGGAGAATCCGCAATGAAACACACACTTCCGATTCTAACGCTCCTCCTTTCGGGCGCCGCGGCTTTCGCGGCGGGTCTGTCGCAACTCACGCTTTCGATCTCGACGCAAGGGCCAGACGCCTATGCGGACGGCACCCCGGTTCAGGTCGGCGAGGCGTATCTGCTCGTCTACGTGGCCGCGGGCTCGACGTTCCAGGGCGTCCTGACGGACGGCACGCTGGCCGACCCCGTCAACAACCGGATCGCCACGCGGGCCGCTGCGGTCGCGGGCGCCAAGTGCGGGTTCAAGGCCATCCAGTACCCGGCGGACCTCTATCCGGCGGGCGGCTCGTGGGTGATCGTCGCGCTCGACACGCGTGACGCAGCGGGCGTGGTCGGCGGGCTGGTGGCGGCGCAGGGCTCGAGCCCGGCTGCGGCCGCAGCCTCCGGCGAATCGACCAGCCTCAACACGCTCAGTGTCGCGTCGCAGAGCGGCGGCGCTCCCGTGCTGGCCACAACGACGCAGTCGCCCGCCCCCGCCGGCACGCCGGCGCCGGTGCTGACCTCGGTTCAGGCGCAGGACGGTGCGGTCAGCGTACGCTTCAAGAACGTGACGGGCCGCGCGCTGTATGAGGTGCAGAGCACGACGGATCTCGCGTCGGGCGACTGGCAGCCTGCCTCGGGCGGCACGCGCCTGTGGGCCTCGGCCGAGAAGTTGGTTGTCGGCGAGGGCGGCGCCTCCGAGCTGCCTGTGACGGTGCAAGTGCCAGCGGCGGACAAGGTGCGCTTTTTCCGCGTGATTGTGCCGGGCAGCAACTGAGGTTACCAAGCAAAGGAGAGGGAGAAGCCATGAAGAAGAGTTCACTGATGCTCGCGGCCTTTGTAGTAGCCGGCTTGGTCCGTGCGGACATTCCGCCGATCTCGGGCGAGAACACGGTCGGTTTCGCGCCGATCACCGCGCCGGGCGAGGCCAACACGATTGTCACCGTGCCGTTCGAGGCCTGCCTCGGAAGCGGTTCGGCCGGCACGCTCGCCGACCTGGTGGCGACGAACGGCCTGACCTCGCATGCCTCGGATCCGGCGCTGGCCGACCAGTTGGTCGTGATGACCGCGGTTGAGGCCTCGCTGTTCTACTACTATTATTGGCTCCAGGCCGGGCAGGGCTGGACGGCGATCACGACCGAAAAGCTGATGCCCGACGGCACCAGCCAGAGCGTTAGTCCGCCGGCAGCCAGCGCGTTTGATATCGCGCGAGGACTCGGCTTCTGGATCAAGCGCAGCGCGGCGAGCAGCGCCCCGCTCTATGTCAAGGGCCAGGTCGCCACGGCCAAGCAGTCCACCTCCATTAACGAGGGGCTCAATCTGGTTGGCTACGGCACCGTGGCGGCGTTCACGCTGAACGACTCCGGCATTGACTGGACGGGCGCGTACGGCGGAACCGGCAACACGTCAACCTCCGACAAGATCATCGTCGTGAATGCGGACGGCTCGTTTACTGAGTATTTCTTCTTCGTGAAGCCGACGGGGTGGCCGGTTGGCTACGATGCGCTGAGCAACAAGTGGATCACCAAGAGCTACACCCTCGCGTCGGGAACGCTTCCCGCCGGTCGGGGCTTCTGGTACCAGCGCCGCGGCACAGGGTCATTCACCTTCAAACCGGATGGCGAGTAAAGCGAGAGGGTTCAAACGATGAGAAACGCAATTTGCATGGCCGTTCTTCTTGCCGTCGGGTGCGCGATGACCTCGCAGGCTGTCGTGATTCACTGGGCCGTGGATGTTCCGTCCGCGGGCACCGCGTCCGCCCAGCTCGTCTACGTGTCGAGCGGCGTGCCCGTTTATACCGATGATGTGATTTCCAACGGAACTTTAGTTGGCGATGAGGTTTCGGGTTTGGCTGTCACGCCGGCGGGCATCGGCGAGCAGAGCGCCACCGACGCCGCGCGCGGCCAAGGCGGCTACTACGTCGTGCTGTTCCGCAACAACGCCGGGCAGACCGAGTACGCCTACAGCACGACGGCGCTGGCGTACAACGACACCGCGTCGATCACGTCTGACGCGATGGCTCCTGCGACGAGCCTGTTCAATCCGGGAAGTTTCAGCAATTGGACTCCGGTTCCGGAACCCAGCTCAATGGCTTTGCTGTGCCTGGGCGCGGCCGCAGTGGCGCTGCGGCGTAGGAAACGCGGCTGAGGGCGAACCCCTCGGTTGCGCAGAAGGGCGGCATCTTCGGTTGCCGCCTTTTTTGTTGCCGGTTCGGCGTCCTGTTGCCGGAGGTTTGAAGCATGGTGTTCCTGTCGTTCCGTGCGGTTACGCGGGGCCGCTGGCGCCGCGCACGCTGGCTGTTCTGGGCGGTGGTGGCCTGCGCGCTCGCGCTTTACGCGCTGACGGTGGCCCGCTGCGCGTTTCCCGGGCACTCGGCGAGCTGGATCGCCTGGCTGTCGGGGCTCGATGTGCGGGAGACGCCGACGCGCCCGATCCTGACGCTTCTGGGCGGGGCGGTGGCGGGTCTGCCCTGGGGCTCGCTCGCCCTGCGAATGAACCTGGTGTCGGCCTTGGCCGGAGCGCTGGCGGTCGGCTGGGTCTACCGGGTGACTTGGTTCGTGGTGTTTGACGCGATGCGGGAGGAGTCCGCAGTGACTCGCGCGCCGCAGAACGCCCGTTTCGCGGGTGCGGTTGCGGCGATTGCGGTCGCGACGAGCCTGCCGTTCTGGCAGGCGGCAACCCGCTTTTCGCCCGAGATCTTTGACGCCGCCTGGCTGCTGGCCTGCGCGCACCTGCTGACGGTCTACGCCCGCTCGCAGCACCTGCTCTGGCTCATGCTGTTTGGCATCCTGTTCGGCGTCGGGCTGGCCGAGTCGCCGCTCGTTGTCGTGGCCGCGCCGGTGCTCGCAGCCTTCGCGCTGATCGTCGAGTGGCGGCTCTGCTGGTGCCGCATCGGCCGCCTGTTCGCGGCTGCCACGGTCGCTTTCGTGTTCCTGTGCGTGACGCACTACGTGGCCGCGCAGGCGTTTGCAGCCGCCAACGAGCTGCCGCCGACGACGGCCGAGGTGGCGCGCATCGTCTTGTCGGTGCTGCGCGCCCAGGTCGAGGCGGCCCGCGCGTTCCTGCCGAAGACGCTCTGGCTGCCGGTGGTGGCCGTGGGCGTGGGATCGGCGGCCCTGTCGTTCGTCAGCGCGCTGCGGGCGCTGGACAACCGCCGGACGTGGGGCCTGTTGTTCATCGGCTGCCTGCTGACGGGATCCGCCGCCTTTCTGCTGCTCAACGCGTCGTTCGCGCCCGGCCCGGTTTGGGCCGCGAAAGGCGTGATGCCGGCCGCGACGTATGCGCTAGCCGGTCTGGGCCTCGGCCTGCTCGCAGCCTTCTGGCGGGCGTTCTCCGAGCTGAGCGACCCGAAAGACGTGGACGTGCCGGGAGGCCGCGAGGAGCGCGACGACGACGATGCGGAGGATGCCGCCAAGCCGCTCCGCGAGGAGCCGACCCCCGCCGCCTTCATGGCCTGCCGCGTCGCCGGCTTTGTTCTGGGCCCGATCCTGCTGGCGCTGATCGCCGTGGCCGGCATCCGCAACGGGTTTCGCTTCGCGTCCGAGCGTGGCGACTTCGCCGACCGCGCGGCGGACGCGATGCTGGACGGCCTCAGCGGGCGCTCGTGGGTGGTGGCCAACGGCCTTATCGACGCGCACCTTCTGATCCGCGCGCACGAGCGCGGCCTCGCCATTCAGCTGCTTTGCCCCTATCGCGCGACCGAGCGGTTCTACGTGGCAGACGTGCTCAGGACGTTTTCGGCTGACGCCTCGTTCTCCGACGAGGCCAAGAAGCGCGCGCAGAGCCTGGCGGCCTACAACCTCCACATGTTCATCGACGACCTCTTTGCAACCGACAAGGAGATCGGGCGCAAGGCGGTCTGCATGGGCCTCCCCGACATCTGGTACGGGTCGGGCTGGGCGCCTGTTCCGGAGCGGCTGTTCTATGGCGGAGTGAAGGCTCTCGCCGAGATCAAGGCGGCCACGCTGTGCGACGCGCACAGGCAGTTCTGGGCGCAGTGGAAGCCGTTCTTCGAGGAAGGCGAGGGCTCCCCCCGCCAGCTGTCGCACCGCTATCGCCTCGCGCTGCGGCGGCACCTCGCGTTCGTCGCCAACAATCTGGGCGTGGCGCTGGACGACCTCGGCCTGCAGGAGGAGGCCTTCAGCGCCTACCGGCAGGCGCGGGCGATCTCGCCTGACAACATCAGCGCGCTGCTGAACATTTTCGAACTGGTGTCGCGCGGCCTGCACCAGGAGATCAAGGACACCGTCTCGCTCGAGCTCCGGCGCAAGGTTGAGAACCCCAAGGAGCGCTACCCGCTTTGGGCGCTCAGCCGGCACTACGGTTACGTGCGCAACTATGACCTGTTTGTCCGGATGGGGTGGTCGTGGGCCGTCTCGAGCAGCCCCGGCTCGGTGCTGGCGGGGCTCCGCAGCGCCTACTCGGTGCAGCAGGACGAGGAGCGCCGCGCGGCGCTCACGGCCATGATGGCTTCCGTCTACGAGATGCGCGGCGACCTCAAGCAGAGCGCCGACGAATACACCAAGACCCTGGCGCACGACCCCAAGAACGCCTTCGCAATCTCGGGCCTGGTGCGCCTCGCGCTTCAGCGCAGCGTGATCGGGGAGGCGCAGAAAGTGCTTGAGGCTGGCGAGTTCGCGGGCGTGTCGCGCCGCCTGCTGCGCCAGGACTGGGCGGCCGTCTACCTGGTGTCCGGCGATCTGCCGCGCGCCCGCGTGATCCTGCAGGAGATGGGCGACGAGGCGAACGCGTCGCCGATGACCCTCGCGATGCTGGCGATGGTGATGATCGAGCAGCAGGATGTGGCCAGCGTCGAAACGAAGGTGCTTCCCCGGCTGATCAAGTCCGCCGAAGGCAAGGACTCCTACTTCGTGCAGGTCGTGCAGGGGCGCGTTTGGCAGAACAAGGGCAAGGAGGGATATCGCAACGCCCGCCTGTGCTACCACCGCGCCGCCGCGCTCCGGCCGGACGTGCAGGCCCTGCGCGACGTGATCCTGATGTTGGACGCGACGCTGGAAGACCAGAAGGCCGCCGAGGCCCATGCGCTGGCGATCCTGCGCGAGCGTCCGGATCACGCGTTCGCGAACTTCATCATGGGGTCGATCCGGCTGGAGCAGGCGCTGTATGGCGACGCCGAGGGCTACCTGGCCCGCAGCGTGGCGGGCGAGGAGCCGGCGCTGGCCGCGCTCAACAACTACGCGCAGACGCTCTGCCGCATCCGCAAGCTGGACGAGGCCGAAGCCGTGGCGCGAAAGGCCGTGGCGCGCGCCCCCGACCGGTATGAGGCGTGGTCGACGCTGGCCTTCGTGCTGGTGGTCAAAGACCGGCTCGACGAGGCCTCCGCGGCGATGGCCAAAGCCTATGCGCTCAACAGCAGCGACGTGCGGCTCCTGCTGGTGGACGGGCAGATCGCCCTGAAGCGGGGGAACCGCGCCGCCGCCGTGAAAGCCGCCGCCGCCGTCGCCGAGGCCAAAGACCTCTCCGCCGCCGACCGCCGCGAGCTGAAGAGCCTGCAGGACGCTCTTGCGCAGCAGCCGCAGCCTGCTCCCTGAGCCGCCCGTGGGCTCTCACTGGTCGTGAAGGCGGAAGATGATGGTGAGGCGGGCGGCGGCGTCGACGGGGCTTCCGTCGCGCGAGCCGGGCTTGAAGCGCGCCTGCAAGGCAGCCCGCTCGGCGGCGAGGTCGAGGTCGGGGAAGCCGCTCGTCGAAACCAGCTTCACCGTGTTGGCGCGACCGCTCGCGGCAACGGACACGTCCAGTATCACGGTGCCCTCCTCCCCGCGGCGGCGCGCACCCATGGGGTAGCTGGGGCGGATCGGCCGGTCGAGCGAGGGGTGGGCGTCAACCCGCCCGTAGCTGCCGCCGCTGACCGGCTGGATCGTGGCGCCCGTCTCCTCTCCCTGCGCGCTCGGATGGGCGGACGTTCCGGCGGTTGTGGGTGGGGATTCTCTCGCAGGGACGGAAGGGACGGGAAGGACGGCAGGGACAGGAGGGACGGCAGCGACAACGGGCTCGGGCGCCGGTTCCGGCGCAGGCTCGGGCGCCGGCGTGAGCGCCTCGGTGAACATCGGCTTGTCGGGAAGCGTCGGCGGCGGGGGCGCCTCTTCCGGCTTGGGCAGCTCGAGGGGCTGTGCGGGAGCGGGTGCGGACGCGGGCGCCCCTTCGGCAGAGGCCGCAGCCGGGTTTTCGGATTCGATCTCTGCCAGCGCCAGCTGCACCGAGGTCACCTCCAACTCGGGCGCGGCCTCGTCGGGCTCGGCGAGTCGGCCGTTCTGAAGGCCCAGAATCATCAGGCCCAGCAGGTGCACCAGAGCGGCGAGCAGGAAGCTCAGGATGTGGTCGGTGACGTTCATGGGGGGCTGACGCGGGGCTCTTATGGGCCGGCTCCCGGCTGGCTTCCGGGGCGCGGAACACGCTCCCCCTTGACTTGGAAGGCGACGCGCTCGACGCCGCCGTTCTTAAGTTTGCCGAGCAGTTCGATGCCGGTGCCCAGCGGGGCGGCCTTGTCGGCGCTGATCAGAACCGAAGCCGCGCGGTCGCGGCAGATCTTGACGGTGGCGAGCACCACCTCGTCCAGCGGCATCGGCTTCTTGTTCAGGTAGAGGGTGTTGTCGGCCAGGAGGGTGATGAGGGCTTGTTCGCCCTTCTCCCGCACGCCCTGGGCTGAAGGCAGGTCGACCTTGAGCCCGCGGTGGATCGTCATGGAAAACGAGGCGTAGACAAAAAAGAGCAGGTTCAGGAACATGACGTCCATGAGGGGGATCATTTCCATCCGGGGCTTCTGATCTTCGTAGCCGGAGCTCAGGCGCATGGCGGGGCACTCGGTTGTGAGCTGTTCTTGCTGCAGCCCGTGTTGTAGGCGAGCTCGAACTGGTGGGTCACCTGCTCCAGCTCGGTGGTGCGGTGCTTGATCTGGGAGACGAGGAAATTGAAGGGGAAAAGGCAGCCGATCGCGACGATCAGCCCGGCGGCGGTGGTGATGAGGGCTTCGGCCAGGCCGGCGGTCGCCTTGCTGGGGTCTTCGATGCCGGCGTTGCTGAGCAGGTTGAAGGTGTTGATGATGCCGGTGACCGTGCCGAGGATGCCGAGCATCGGCGCGACGGTGATGGTCGTGTCGAGGAGCGAAAGGCCGCGGCGCAGGCCGTTCAGCTCCTTTTGGGAGGCGGCTTCGAGGGTCTCCTGAAAGCCGGCGTCGCGGTTCTCGAGCGCTTGGGCCAGCACGCGGCAGATCGGCGATTCCGCCCCCTTGGCGCACGTGAGCGCTTCAGCGAACCGGCCTTCGCGGGTTAGCGCGATCAGCCTCGCCTGCTTCTTGCGGAAGAAGAAGTTGGCGGTGTTGTACTTCCAGAAGGCGAGCATGCGCTCGATCGCCACGGTTAGCCCCAGCAGCGAGCAGAACAGAATCGGCCACATGACGGGGCCGCCGCGATGGAAGGTTTCGAAGGCGCGGTCGAAGAGGCCCGGCGGCACCTCGGACGCAACCTGCGCAAGCAGGGGGGGCAGAAAACCAAGCATAGCTCAATGTCCTTTAGGCTGTAGGCTATAGGCAGTCCTGCGGATCGTTCGGTTATGCAACACAGACCGTTCGCCCACAGTCTACAGCCTAAAACGCAACAGCCTATTTTCGGGTTCACATCACTTTCATCTTGGGCAGGTCCTGGATATCCACATAGCCCACCAGCTTGCCTTCGGCGTCGACCACGGGCAGGTCGTCGATCTTGTACTTTTCGAAGATGCGCAGCACGTCCACGGCAAAGGCTTCGTCGGTCACCGAGATGGGCTTGTGCGTCATGACGCTGCTGATGGGGCTGCGGAGGATGTCCTTGCCCTCGGACAGGTGGCGGCGCAGGTCGCCGTCGGTGAAGATGCCCGCGAGGCGGCCGTCGTGATGAGCCACCAGCGCCGCGCCGCTCTTGGCGGTGGTCATGGCCATGATGGCGTCCATAATCGTGGCCGAGAGCGGCAGGTGCGCGAGGCGCTCGCCCGTGCGCATGATGTCTTTGACGCGCAGGACGAGGGCGCGGCCGATGGCGCCCGCGGGGTGCAGCTTGGCGTACTTCTCTTTGTCGAAGTGGCGCGCCTCGATCAGCACCATCGCCAGCGCGTCGCCCACGGCCAGCGTGGCGGTGGTGCTGGTGGTGGGGGCCATGCCGAAGGGGCAGGCCTCCTTGCCAATGTGCACGCACAGCACCACGTCGCTGAGGCGGGCGAGCGTGCTGTCCGGGTTGCCGACCATGCCGATGACCGGGATGCCGAGGCGGCGCACGGCCGGGATCAGCTTGATGACCTCATCGGATTCGCCCGAGAAACTGAGCGCCAGCAGCACGTCGTCCTCGGCGATCATGCCAAGGTCGCCGTGCATGGCCTGGATGGGGTTCATCACCACGCTGGTCGAGCCGGTGCTGGCGAGCGTCGCGGAGAGCTTCTCGGCGATGTGCAGGTTCTTGCCCACGCCGGTGCAGACGATCTTGCCGCCTTGGTCGAGGATTCGTGAGATCAGCTCCACGGTGGCGAGAAAATCGTCGCCCAGCGCCGCCTGAGCGGTGCGCAGTCCGTCGATTTCGATGTCGATGACTTCCCACGCCCGGGAGAGGATTGCTGCTTTGTCCATAGACCCTTTACTATAGCGTAATGGCGGCGCGGGGAAAACACCGAAGTCAGAACATCGGGGTGCGATTGCAAACTATTGCAATCGCACAGAATTCAGAAGCCAGAAGCCAGAATTCAGGAGTTGGATGCCAACGAGTTATGTCCGATTCGCGCGAGATTCTTCCTGTCTCCTCTTTGGGAGACACCTTTTTGGGCGGCGCTTTCGTATGTAAGTCGTTGCGAAGCAATTCTGAATTCTGACTCCTGAATTCTGACTTCTGGGTGCGATGCAACGAAGTAAAATCGCACCCAGAACATCGAAGTCAGAGCCGTGTCTCGGAAATGGCACCATCAACAAAAAGGGAAGGGTAGCGAGTAGACAACTCCGGAAGGATCGCTTCAAGAGCGCGCTGGCTGTATTCCACACCTCGCTGCGCCAAACGCCGTCTGCGTTTATGTGGAGGTCAAGAAATGACAGGTTAAGGTCAACTCTTGCCATTCCATAAGATTCGCAACTGCGGTACACTACAGGGCAACAGAACTAACCTGTGGAGGATATGTGATGAGCAAAACCATCTGGTGTGACAACGGGTTTCCGAAAGTGGGCATCCGCCCGGTGATCGACGGTCGCCGCAAAGGCGTGCGCGAGTCGCTTGAGACGCAGACGATGAATATGGCCAAGAACGCGGCCGCGCTGATCTCGTCCAAGCTGAGCTATCCGGACGGCACGCCGGTGCAGTGCGTGATCGCGGACACGAACATCGGCGGCTGCGCCGAGGCGGCCGCCTGCGCGGCGAAGTTCGAGCGCGAGAACGTCGGCGTCTCCCTGACGGTGACGCCCTGTTGGTGCTACGGCACCGAGACGATGGACATGAGCCCGACCCTGCCGAAAGCCGTGTGGGGCTTCAACGGCACCGAGCGCCCGGGCGCCGTCTATCTAGCCGCCACCCTCGCCGGCTTCGCCCAGAAGGGCCTGCCCGCCTTCGGCATCTACGGCCGTGAGGTGCAGGACCGCACCGACACCTCCATCCCCGCCGACGTCGAGGAGAAGATCCTGCGCTTCGTTAAGGGCGGCCTCGCCGTGGCCATGATGCGCGGCAAGTCCTACCTCTCGCTCGGCAGCTCCTCCATGGGCATCGCCGGCTCGTTCGTCGACTACGACTTCTTCCAGGAGTACCTGGGCATGCGCACCGAGAACGTCGACATGATCGAGATCGACCGGCGCATCGCCGAGGGCATCTACGACCAGGCCGAGTACGAGAAGGCGCTGGCGTGGACCAAGAAGTTCTGCAAAGAGGGCAAGGACACCAACGCGAAAGCGATGCAGAAGTCCCGCGCCGCCAAGGACGCCGACTGGGAGTACGTGGTCAAGATGACGCTGATTGCCCGCGACCTGATGGTCGGCAATCCGGCGCTCGACACGCTCGGCTTCGGCGAGGAGGCGCTCGGGCGCAACGCGCTGGCCGCCGGCTTCCAGGGCCAGCGCCAGTGGACCGACTACAAGCCCAACGGCGACTTCATGGAGGCGATCCTCTGCAGCTCGTTCGACTGGAACGGCATTCGCGCGCCCTACCTGATGGCCACCGAGAACGACTCGCTCAACGGCGTCTGCATGCTGCTGATGTACCTGCTCACGAACCGCGCGCAGATCTTCGCCGACGTGCGCACCTACTGGAGCGCGGAGGCGGTCAAGCGCGTGACCGGCAAGAAGATGACCGGCCTGAACGCCAACGGCTTCATCCACCTGATCAACTCGGGCGCGGCCACGCTGGACGCCTGCGGCAAGCAACGCGAGAAGGGCAAGCCCGCGATGAAGCCCTTCTGGGACATCACGCAGAAAGAGGCCGAGGCCTGCCTCAAGGCGACGAAGTGGGAGCCGGCCGACGCCGGCTACTTCCGCGGCGGCGGCTACTCCTCCAGCTTCCTGACCGAGGGCGTGATGCCCATGACCATGACGCGCATCAGCCTAGTCAAGGGGCAGGGGCCCGTCCTGCAGATCGCCGAGGGCTGGTCCACCGATCTGCCGGCGGATGTCAACGAGAAGCTGATGGAACGCACCAGCCCGACTTGGCCGTGCACCTGGTTCGTGCCGCGCCTCACCGGAACGGGCGCGTTCCGCGACGTCTACAGTGTCATGAACAACTGGAGCGCGAACCACGGCGCGATCAGCTACGGCCACATCGGCGCGGATCTGATCTCCCTGGCCGCGATGCTCCGCATCCCGGTGGCGATGTCCAACGTGCCGGAAGAGAAGGCCTTCCGCCCGAACGTGTGGGGGCTCTTCGGCGTGGACGATCCGATCGGCGCCGACTTCCGCGCGTGCAAGAACTTCGGGCCGATCTACGGGTGAGGGCCTAGTCTCGGCGGGGGGCGTCCGGCGCCGTCGCGCGCACGCCCCGCCGAGCGTCGCGGGTCGCTCGTTCGCCTTTCTCCGACCCGCTCCTCCGCGCGTCGCGGGTCGCTCGTCCTCGCGCCAGCCCGTTGTTTTCGGCTGGCGACGTGCGACGCGGGACGCGCGGACGATGAAACACCTCCGCGAGAAGGAAGACGCGCGTGGGCGAGATTTTCAACAAGACGCGGCTTCGGCAACGGCGGCGGCGCGCTTCCGGGCTAGTCGGATTGCGAGGGCCCTCCGTATCTGCTAAGCTAAGTGAAAACAACGAGCGGGGGAGCTGATGACGAGACACTATTTGCTTGGAAGCGCTGTGCTGTTGGCAGCCTTGAGCCTTCATGCGCAGACGCCGGTCGCCGGACGCTACGTGCGCGTGGAGATACCGAAGGAGAAGGCCACGCTTTCGCTGGCCGAGGTGCAGATTTTCTCCAAGGGGGTCAATGTCGCGCTGAAGGGCAAGGCCCAGCAGAGCCAGGACGCCTACGGCGGCGTCGCTTCCCGCGCGATCGACGGCAACACCAACACCTCGTGGGGCGGCAACTCCATCACGCACACGCCCGAAAACCAGCCGAACCCGTGGTGGGAGGTGGATCTCTTCGCCGACGTGCCGATCGAGCAGCTCGTTGTCTGGAACCGCGTCGAGGAGGTCAAGCGGCTGTTCGACGCGTCGGTCATGATCATCGGCGCGGACCGCCAGGTGAAGTGGGAGCAGACGCTGACGAACCCCACGCCCACCTCGAACCCGCTGACCGTAGACGCCGCGCAGAAGAGCGCTGCGGTCGGCAAGACGGTTCCCCGCAAGATCGAGCCGGCCTCGGACGGCGAGATCTTGGCGGCTTACGAGAAGAAGGCGAACTGGATCGAAACGGTCTTGGCGACGCAGGCGAAGCTGGAGGCGTTCCGCAACTTGAAGCCGATCACGCAGCGTCTCTTGCAGGATTTTCCCGACGCGCGGCAGGAGATTGTCGACGAGTTCGTGGGCTTCAGCGCGCTGTACCAGAACAAGCGCCTCGGCTCCCTGAGCGAGCTGGTGCGGTTGTACGTCAACCATACGCCGGACCCGCAGCGCCGAGCCGCCTCAGACAAGGCCGCCGCCAACGTGAAGAGCGTGGCCGACCTCGCGGAGATCCGTCGGGCCTTCCGCGAGGGCCGGCGCGAGGAGCTCAAGCTCGCGGTCCTCAAGCAGTTCAACCCCGACGCGCTGGAGCGCGCCATCAACGCTTACGCCCAGAAGTACCCCGCGGTTTATAAGGATAAGGACGCCCTGCTTGCGCGCGCGGCCGAGCTGCGCAAGGTCGCCGCCGCGGCCGGCAACGACTTCGCAGCCAAACGCGCGGCCGCGCAGCAGATCGAAGCCCTCACGGACGCGGTCTACCTCAAGCACCCGGCCATCGATTTCGCGGAGCTGCTCTTCGTGCGGCGCTCGGCGGGCTCTGTCCATAACGGGCTTCCCGCCAACTGGCAGGGCAACTCCTCGGTGCCCCTGCAGGGCTACGTCAACGACGTGGTGCGCGCGCCGCTTAAGCAAGGCGACAAGGAGCCGCAGGTCGTCTACGCGAGCGACTGTTTCGTCGGCGACGTGGACCTCGACTACGACGCGCAGCGCATCATGTTCTCCGGCGGCAAGTCGGGCGAGCGGGGCTGGCGCGTGCTGGAGACGCCGCTGAGCGCGCCGGGCACCGCGCGCGAAGTCACGCCGCCCGACCAGCCGGACGTCGACTTCTACGACCCCTGCTACCTGCCGGACGGCCGCCGCCTGTTCGTCGCGACGAGCGGTTACCAGGGCGTGCCGTGCGTGGGCGGCAGCGACTACGTCGGCAACATGCACTCCATGGATCCGGACGGCACCATCCGCCGGCTGGTGTTCGACCAGGACAACAGCTGGTGCCCGACGGCGCTCGTCAACGGCCGCATCCTGTACCTGCGCTGGGAGTACACCGATTCGGCCCACTATTTCTCGCGCGTGCTGATGAGCATGAACCCGGACGGCACGGACCAGAAGGCCTTTTACGGCAGCAACTCCTACTGGCCGAACAGCCTCTTCTACGCGCGGCCTTTGCCGGGCTCGGCGACCAAGTTCGTCGGCATCGTCAGCGGCCACCACGGCCACGCGCGCAAAGGCGAGCTGGTGCTGTTCGACGCCTCGCGCGGGCGGCACGAGACCTCCGGCGCGGTACAGAAGATCCCCGGCTACGGCAAGCCGGTTGAGAACGTCACGAAAGACGCCTTGGTCAACGGCTCCAAGCCGCTGTTCCTCCACCCGTTCCCCCTGAGCGACGAGCTCTTCCTCGTCTCGATGGAGGGCGACAACGGGCTCTTCTCGATCATGCTGGCAGACATTTACGACAACCTGGTCCCGCTGTGGCAGTCGCCCTTTGACAACCTCTATGAGCCCGTGCCGCTCAAGAAGCAGCCCAAGCCCGTGCTGCCGGCTGACCGCTATGTGAAAGGCTCGAAAGAGTGCACGGTCTATCTGGTCGGCGCCCAGTTGGGCGAAGGGCTGCGCGGCGTGCCGACCGGCAAGGTCAAGGCCTTCCGCGTCTTCCAGTACGAATACTCGCCGCGGAATGCGGGCGGCCATTACGATATCGGCTTCGAGGGGCCGTGGGATCCGCGCGTGATGCTCGGGACGGTGGATGTTGAGGCGGACGGCTCCTGCATGTTCACGGCTCCGGCCAACGTGCCGCTTGCGATGCAGCCTCTGGATGAGAACGGCAAGGCCATGCAGCTGATGCGCTCCTGGTTCGTCGGCATGCCGGGCGAGCGGGTGTCGTGCCAGGGGTGTCACGAGCAGCAGAACAACTCGCCCGCCAGCCATGCGACGAAGGCGGTCAAGAAGAAGGCGCAGGCCATCAAGCCGTGGTACGGCCCGCGCCGCAACTTCGCCTTCGAGCGCGAGGTGCAGCCCGTGCTCGACCAGTCGTGCGTCGGCTGCCACAA
>CAYLUN010000073.1:0-28338 GCA_964386865.1 uncultured Lentisphaeraceae bacterium
TGCCGATGTAGCCCATGGGCGGAACCTCGATCTCCGAGGACGCGTTGCCGCCGAGAACGGGCCGATCCTGAACCAGCGCCACGCGGCAGCCGTGGCGCGCCGCCGCGAGCGCCGCGCCAATCCCGGCCGGGCCGCCGCCCACGACCACGACGTCGAACGCGCCGAGGGGCTTGACCTCGGCTGAAACGCCGCCATACCTCAGGCGCTGGCGCGCCAGCTCGGCTGCGTCGTCGGAGGGCTTGAAGCCGCCCGCGGCCAAGACCACCGCGTCGCAGCGCCCCCACCAGCCGGTCACGTCGCGCAGCCGCACCTCGGCCGTTCCCGCGGGCAGGTCGAACGCGCCGCCGTCCACCCACTGCCACGCGTTCGTAGCCGCCTGCCCGAACACGGCGCTCGCCTCACGCCCCCCCACGCTCACGCGGAACCGCCCCGGCGCGTGCCCGGGCAGCCAGTCGCGGCAGCGCACCCACAGCCGGTACGCGCCCGCCTCCGGCACCGCCGCCGACGTCACGGCGTCTGCCACGGGCTTGCCGACGCCCGTGGCCAACAGCACCGGCGACCCCATGACGTCCACATGCTGCGAGTCGTTCGACCAGCCGCCCGCATCGCGGAAACCCTCGGCCTCCAGCCACAGCACCCGCTGCGCGTGCGCCCCGCTCGCCAGCAGGCACAGGGCAATGATGTTTACTGACAGTCTGCTCATGGCGTCGATCCTCAGAATATACAGCGCATTGTACCGCCTTTTGCCGCCCTCATCAACCGGCCTGTTCACACCGTTTAGACGCGCAGATCATCCAGCGAGAACGCGGGCTTGCTCGCAGCCCGCAGCAGCTCGGCAATGTTCTCGGCGTCGCGCCACATCGTCAGGCCGGAACCCACCGAGACCGGGGCGCCCCCGTCCACCGTCAACACCACGCGGTAGTACAGCGCGTTGCCGCTCTGGCCCGCGCGCTCGCTGCGCGCGTCGAGAATCTGGCTGAACGGCAGCGTCCGCTCGCGCCTCGCGAAGCGCAGCGCGCGCCACCAGGTCACGTACACCTGCCGCGCCCGGTCGACAACGACCCCGCGCGTAACGAAGAGCGTTTGAAACAGGGACGCGATGAGGATCACGTCGAATGCCGTGAAGCCTACCCGTATGACGACGGGCGCCTTCGCCACCGTCCAGAGCGCCGCGCAGATCGCCGTCCAAACCGCGACTATCGCGGCCGTGGCAACCGCCGCCGAGCGAGGGCGACCCGCGGGGAAGACCAGCTCGAACCCGCCGTCCGCGCGCGTCTCCAGGCTGAGCCGTTCGCGCGCAATCACCGTTCGCACCGGCTCATGGCCGGAGACCTGCACCTGCTCATGCGACATCTCCGGCGTCCGCCCGCTCTGCGCCGTGTGGCGCACCGGCACATCGAACACCGCCTTGTAGTCGATCCCCGGCGCCGCAGCCGTGGCCTTGAGCTGCCAGTAGTAGCCGTTGCTGCCGCCCGCAACGGTCGTGGCCGGCTTCTCGTACGGCACGGCGAAGCGCACGGGCAGCATCGTCTCGTCTCCGTACGAGAGGCTCCCGCCGCTATGCCGCGAGTCCTCCCACAGCACGTCTCGGTGTGTGGTCCGCTGCTTGCCGCTCCCGGTGGTGTACTGGTGGACGCACTCGAGCTTGACCTCGAAACCGTCCTCGGTCTCGACCTTCGCGGGAATTCGGATGGTGCCGCTCACCGGCCCGCCAAGCACCCCCGGCAGCGGCGACATTTCGAAGACACTGACGCCGAACTTGCGGAAACGCCCGATCAGGTAGCCCGCGAGCAAGGCGGGGATCGCCCCCGTCAGCGCCATCAGCCAGAGCCACCAGGGCAGCGGCGCAGGCGACATCACGTGGCACGCCTGCCACAGGAACCACCCCGCGTAGCCGTTCCAGACGAGCGCCAGCGCGCCGGCGACCCGGTGCGACGACGCGCCGCGCATGCGGATCTGACCCTGCCCTGCCGAGGCCGTCTCCTTCGGCAGCGACGGCTGCAGCAGCGCAGCCAGGCCGGCCAGAACAACTCCCAACCCCGCCCCTCCGAAAGCCAGAACAAAGAGCTGATAGAAAAGCAGCATCTCCAGGCGCGGCGTGCGAATCAAAATCGCGTCTGAGGGGTTCTGGGGGTTGACCCAGCACACCGTCTCCGCCGCCTCGACACCATCTCTGGTGCGCCGCAGCTCGTCGTACGTCCGCTGATGGAACTTCCCTATGTTGTCGGAGCCTGAACCCAGCCAGACGCGGTCGCTCGTGTAGGAGGCTCCGCCGACCGTGTACTGATAGGTCGCCTGGATCCGATAGGTGTACCCGCCCTTCGAGCCGCGGTTCCTCTCCAGCTCGCAGGACAAGATCTGCGCGGGCGTCTGCGTCCAGCGCTTCATCGCCTCCGCCTCGCGAAGCGTCCTCAGCGAGATCACCCCCATCACCGCGCCGACGGCGAGGAAGATCGACCCGAACACCATCAGAAAGACCGCACCGCCCTTGCTTGCCATGTGAGACCTCTTCGCTTCTATTGAACACAAACGGGGGCAGGACGCCTGAAGCGAATCTCCGCCCCCTGCAGCGTGGTCTCATTGTCCTGCGTCTCTCCCTCTTGCGCAACCGTTTTCTGCGCCGAATCTTCCTCTACACGCAGGCCCGAGTATCTGCTATCGTTTCACGCATGACGCTCTCCCCGGCGCAGCCAGGCCAGGCCTTCGACGTCTCAGAAAAGGAACCGACGATGCGCGCATGTTCATGGATCATTCTCGCCTCGCTTTGTAGCGGAGCCGCCCTCGGCGCAGCTGCGCCTGCCGCCGGAAGCGCAGCCCTCGTGGCTGAAGGCTGGAAACACCGCGTGTGGTCGATCTACCCGGTCGAGAAGCTCAAGGCGGACGAAGACCTGCCGGCCACGCCGCGCGCTGAGCGCGCCGCGCTGACGGCCGCACAGGGCGAGCGGGAGTCGTTCGTCCTCGCGCTCCGCAGCGAGGTTCCCCTGCGCCAGCTGGACATCCACACCGGCCCCTTTCGGGCCGCCGACGGCGTCACCACCACGGCGCTCGGCATCGCCGTCGCCCGGATGGGTTACGTCCACGTGGACGAGCCGAGCGGCACGCGCATCAAGTCGCCCCTGCCGTACCCCACGGGCGCGGGGGACTTTCCCGACCCGCTGCTCCCAGGCGACTGCGACGCGCGCCCCGGCCGCAACGCGCAGTTCTTCGTCACGGTCAGCGTGCCGCGGGGGACGAAGCCCGGCCGCTACGACACCGCCTTGTCGCTGCGGTACCGTCGCGAAGGCTGGATGCCGAAAGACCGGCCGACCGAAACCTCCGTCCCGCTCTCCGTCACCGTGCGTTCGTTCGCTCTGCCGGCGATCTCGCCCCTGCTCAACACCAGCGTCGCCTCGACGCACGCGCTGCCGCTGTGGCTCAACCGGCCCGACGTGCTGACCGGCTTGCGCCGCACATTTGTCGCGTGCGGCCAAACGCCCGACCCGCTGCCCCAGCCCGCGGTCCGCCGAGAAAAGGACGGCTCGCTGACCATTGACTCGTCCGCGTGGGAACAGGCCGCCGCCGACCTGCTCGACAGCGGCTGCGCTTCACACCTCTTCCTGCCGGTCTGGAGCGGACAGCCGTCCGCCCCCCTGCAGGGCGTCTACTTCCTCTGGCACTACCCCGCCGTCACCCAGCAGCGCTGGTTCGGCGCCACCATCTGCAACGAGGACGGCTCGCTAACGACTGAATTTCAGATGCTCTTCGGCGCCTACCTCAAGCATATGCACGCGGTGCTCACGCGGCGCGGTTGGCTCGGCCGGATCTACATCACGACCATGGACGAGCCCTACACCTACCATTTGCAGGACGACTCGCGCGCGCAGGATACGCCCGAGAACAACTACCGCGTCATCGGCCACTACGTCCGCTTCGTCCGCGCCGCCGCGCCCGGGCTCCTCACCTTCGCCACCGCCGACCCGGCGCCGGGCCTGAACGGCCTCATCGACCTCTGGTGCCTGCGCAACCTGAAGAACGCCGCCGCCGCGCGCGAGCGCGCCGAGAAGCACGGCGAGCGCGTCACGTTCTGCGACAACTACCGAACCTTCATCGACTACCCGGCCGCCAGCGCGCGCAGCCTCGGCTGGCTGGCGTGGAAGCTCGGCGCCTCCGGCTGGCTGACGTTCGAGACGCTCGGCGACATCACCACCGCCTGGGAGGGCCCCTGCTTCGTCTATCCGCACTTCAGCGGCGGCACGGTCTGGGGCATGGGGCAGATGTTCTACGCCGACCCCCGCGGCTCGGGCCACCTCGCCCCGAGCCTGCGCTGGGAGCTGATGCGCGAAGGCTGCGACGACTACGCCTACCTCTGGCTCCTGCGAGACCTCCTAGCACGCCTGCCGGCCGAACAGCGGGCAGGCGCGGCCGCTCAGGAGGCGCAGTCGTTGCTGGCCTCAGCCGCCGCAACCGTTGTCGGCGGCTCAGGCGACGCCGAGACCGAATCAGGCGACGCCGCGCCGAACGCGGCGAGCAATCTCGTCCCGCACACGCTGCGTCAGCGGCTCGGCGACCTCATCGAGCAGCTTGCGCGTTAGCTCCTTCTGCGCGCCACGTCCCGAGCCCAACAACCCCCGCTACGGGCGCAGCAGCCGCACGCGCGACAACTGCAGGCGGCGCACGCCCGGCTCGCCGAAGCTAGCCTCGCCCAGGCGCGTGACCGCGATGCGCACGTAGCGCGCCGACGGGTAGCCGATCACGGTGTAGAGGTCGACGGTCAGCCCGTCTTCGTCCGGCACCGGGCAGTCGGCGCAGGTCGCGACCGTCTCGTACGCGCCGGGCTGCTTGGCGAGCTGCACCGTGAAGTCGCGCGGGAAGCCGAAGCCCGGCTTCTTGCTCGCCGTGCTGCCGCCGCCCGGCAGCAGGATGACCTTGGCGAGCGCCGTCTCCGCGCCGAGGTCGAATTCGAGCCATTCGGCCACCTGCTCCGCCGACCGCGGCGCCGAACTGTAGCCCTTCCGCTCGGCGTCGCCCGCCGGCGCGAACAGGTTCGCCACCCCCCAGCCGCCCGCCTCATGCGAGCTAAAGGCCTTGGCAACGGGCGTCAGCGCCTTTTCAGACGCGGCCTGCGTGTCCGCGGGGTCGTCCCATGCGCTTGCCGGCAGGCCCCGCACCTCGATCACACACTCGCCCGTCAGCTGTCCAAGAAGGCACGCCGGCTCCTTACCGTTGAGCGTCACCACACCGCCTTCCGGCAGCCACACGCTGGCCGAGGCTCCCTTCGGAACGTTGAACGACAGCTGGAACAGGTCGTTCGTCAACACCCAAGAAGCCGCGATCGGCCCCTGCGGCGTCGGCACCACGCCCTTCGCCCAGCGCACCTCGCGCGTCGGCTGCGGCCGCACGCTGAACGTCGCGTACCCGGGGCTCGTCGGCTCCACGCCCAGCAAATAGGCCGAGAAATGCCCCGCGATCGCGGTGTCGGGGTGCGACTCGTCACCCCAGCCCTTGGTCATCATCCCCATGCACTCGGTCGTGGTCCACGCGCCCTTCCAGCCCGGGTCGAGCAGCTTCAGCCAGTTGTGGTCGAAGAGCGTCTTCAGGCCCGTCTGAGCGAAGCCGTACTCGAACTTGCCGCGGCTCGCCAGGCTCTGAAATTTGCCGTGGCCGATCTTCTTGAACTGCGGGGCGATGCGCTGGGCCTGCTTTCCTGTGACAAGCCCCATCGACAGCGCCAGCGCGTTGGCCTCGGGCCCGAACTTCGGCGTTTCCAGCGCCTCTCTGAAGCAGCCCTTTTCCTCGTCCCAGAGCTGAGCGAAGACCGCCGTCTTGATCGCGTCCGCACGCTTCTGCGCGACGGAGGCCTCGGCACTCAAATCCAGATGACGCGCAATCCGCGCGGCGTCGCTGAACGCGCCCCACAGCAAGATGTTCATGTAGGTCCGCACACGCACGTCGCCGGGGTTCAGGTTGCCCGCGTGCTTGGAGGTCTCAGGGCGCTGCACGAACAGGCCGTTCGCACCGATGTGTGATTCTAGGTAGCCGAGCAGCCGCGTGATCGCGGGCCAGAGTTCCCGCAGCGTCGCGGTGTCTCCCGTGTAGAGCAGGTGCTCCCACGCCACCGGTACCAGCCACGCCGCGAACTCGTCCGACGGGAACGGCCCGTAGTCGCCGCTCGGCGGCGGCACGCTGCGCTCCGGATAGGGCGACGCGTGGACATAGCCCTCCGGCGTCTGGTTGAACGCCAGCATCTTGAGCGAGTCGCGCAGGTAGGTCGGCTTCGAGAACGCGTAGTAGGCGCTGCGCTGCGCGAAGTAGAGGTCGCCCGACCACACCAGCCGGTCGCGCTTCGCACCGTCCGCCACAAACGACAGCGTGCGCGCAAACTGCCACTTCGATAAGTCGCCGGAGAAGTCATCTGCAAAGAGTGTCCTACCCTTGCCGTCCGCCACGCGGATGCCGTCGAACAGCGGCCACTTCTCCTTGGGCGTGTAGAAGCCCACGCGCCCCGTCGCAAACGTCTCGTCGCGCGTCTCGTCGATCACCACGCCGTCCAAGGACGTCGTGATCGCCGAGCCGTGCACGGCGACCTTCAGCCCGTAGCGCACGCCGTCCGTCAGCGGTGCGGCCAGCCGCCTGTCGCTCAGCACACGCTCCTGGCCGTCTTTGCGGCAGACGAGGCGGAACGCGCCGTCGATTCCGATCTGGACGAGATACGCATTCTTCGCGTCCTTCGCGCGGAAGGCCAAGCCAGCGGCTGAGACATGGTGCGGGTTCGCCCGCACCTCAAAGGTTGTCTCGATCGTCATGTCGCCCCATTCTGCGATCGATTTGCTCAGCCCGATATCGTCCCCCTGCTCCAGCTTGCGCGGCAGCAGCCAGCCATCAACGGTCTTCCACGCGTCATGGTTGGGAAACGACGCGATCTGCAGAGTCCACGCGCTGATGGCCCACAGCTTGTTCAGCCGCTCGTCGCCGCACAGAAAAGAGCCGTCGTAGGACGAGCGGTCGTACACGCCGCTGTTCACCATCGCCACCGCATCGATGTCCACCGATGTTCCCGGCGTGTCGAGCTGCACCCGCACGTACCGCGTCTGCCCCTGAATCAGAGGCGCAATGTACCGTCCGACGCGCGGGATCGTGTAGGTCTCGTGGCGGTTGACATTGGCCGGCAAAACCGGCAGGTCGAAATCCTTGCCCAGATACCTGGCGCTGGTCTCGCGGGTAAAGCAGCCGGTCTCGGAAAGCCCGTCCGGATGACACGCATAGGATAGCCGCACCACGGGCTGCCCGCTCTTGCCGGCGACCGTAAAGACGGCATATCCGCCCACGCTCCCTTTTCCCATGTCCAGCACGGCCACCGGCTTTGCGCCGCCAGCCTCATACGTCAGCCGGCAGCTCCGTCCGTCTTCGGTGATCAGGGCGTCCGCACTCTCCACCTTGCCCTCCGTGCGCACCACCGAAACCGGCTCAACCCAGTCGGACTTGGGGGTCAGCAGATACGGCGAGGCCTCTTTCAACCAGGCGTCGCTTGCACGCGTGTCCAACAGTCTGCAAGCCGTCACACAGCACAGCCCGGCAGCCACGCCAATTTGAGCCGCCCAAATCTTCACATTTCCAAGACGCATTGTTCGATCCTTTCTGAAATTCAACTCCGCGAAAATCCGCTTATCTGCCGCCATCCGCAAAGACCCGCTTCACGGCGTCGAGATAGCCGTACCCGTACAGCGTGCACGGCTGGAGGTAACTGGTCTCCGTCCACTCGTTCCAGCTGTTCACCGTGATCAGAGGAACGCGGCCAGGCTCCGCGTCTACGAAAGCCTTGGCCTCGCGCAGGGCCTTTTCGAAGTTCTCCGGCGTGTTGTTCTTGATGACGGCGCCGACCCGGTGCGGCGTGCGCGGGCTGCTGTCCCAGCCGACCGAAACGTGGGGGTAGTAGACCGCCTTGTAGTTGGCTTTCACGGCCGACCACTCCTTCAGCACGTCCTTCATCACGATGTTGTAGTCGCGGTTGACGTCCGCAAAATGGCAGAACTGATAATGGGTCAGCGAATCAAAGCCCAGCTTCTCCACAACCTCTTTTTGCGTGCCGAGGTTGTCTCCCGCAATTCCCGAAAGGCTCTTGTCGCTGTGCTTGCGCATCGACAGCTGAAGCTCGAGCCCGGGATGCCCAGCCTTGCGTGTTTCCTCGCGGAACCAAGCCAGCGCCTCACGCGTCGCATCAACGCCGCCGAGCCCCTCAATGAGCTTGTTCAAGTCGTAGATCATGAAGACCGGCTTGCCCGCGATTTTGTAGTACGAAGGCTGCGAGAAGTACTTTTCAATCCAACGGCGGGCGATTTTCTCAAACTCCGAACGGTCCACGGACCCGCGCCAGATGGTCGCCTTGTTCTTGCGGGAGGCGGCGTCGTCCGCGTTGCGGCGGTCCCACATCAGATTCACATCGTGGTTCGCCCACATCAGATAGAACTTCACGCGTTCATTGTTGCGGGCCTTGAGGTAGCCGTCGTTCAGGCAGGCCTCCAGATAGGGAAGCCCGTCGTACCAGTACCAGTCGTAGATGAAGACGTTGACCCCGTGGTCAGCCGCCGCCGCGATCTGCATCTCCATCACGTAGCGGTCCGCCTCGTTGACGTAGCCCCAGACCGGGTAGCGCGGCTGCTGGTGCCCTTCGAAATGGGGCTCGTTCTTCATCACGGTCTCCCACTCGCCAATGCCCATCGGCCAAAAGATCTTGGCCCGGTCATCGGGATGGTAGGACGGCCACACGAAGGCCGCTATATCGTAGGTCCGCTTCGGAGCGGCCGTTTCTTGCGCAAGCGCCACCATGCCGCATGCCGCAAGGACGCCCGCCGCCACAACGCTTGTCCACTTCGCCTTTGACTTGCTCATTTTGTTTCTCCCTCATGTTCTCTTCGCTGTCCGCGGCCAGCGGGGACGCCGGCCCTCCAAAACACGAAACCCTGCCGCAACGCCAACCCCGCGCCTGGAGGGGCGCCGTCCCCGGCCCCCCTGCCCGTCTTCACCGCGAGCCGCAGCGCCCCGCACGCTGCCGCCGCATGTCTGCAATGGCCTCCAGCCGGCGCGCATCCGGTTTTCCGCCCTCGCCCAGCGTCGGGCAGAGCCAACCGCCTTCGTCATGCTCGTTCCAGGCATACACGATCACGGTCTGCGCCGGACATCTCTCGGGCTTCGCCTGCACCCACTCCATCGCCTCGCGGAGATGGCCCGCCAGTTCCTCGGGCGTGGGCGCCACATAGTACTTGTCCAGGCCGGCGCCCGGCTTCTGCCACGGTTCCCACGGCACCGGGTGCTCCACGCGCGGGCGCCTGTCCCACCCGGCCATAGCCAGCGGCACGACTGCGGCTCCGGTCGCCTCGCACTCCTCCCAAAACGCATGCGCGGTCGCAGTCAGCTCGGAGTAAGGGGCGCCTGCCGCGTTCTTTTGCCGCGCATAGTCAGACAGCGCCTGCGCGCCCACGACGTCAGCCTCACGCTTGCTACTCTCCGCCGAGCCGTCATTCATAACAACAAAATACGGATCGCCGAGGCCCGCCGCGCGGGCCGACGCGCGCAGGCCGTCAAACAGTTGCCGGGCGCCATCCTGGCCGCCCCAGGCCTGGATCCGTTTGTCTTCAATCCTAAACAGATAAAGCAGCGGCCGGCCGCCGCAGACCTTCTGATAGCCCGGCTCCTTCATGAGGCGCACGATCCGATCAGCCCCCGCCTGCCACGTTGCCCGCGAACCGAACGTGCTCGCCGAAGCGATTGCGCAGAAGTTCACGTCCCGCCGGCGCATGCTGCTCAAATACAGCGACAGCCCCTGGCTCATGCACGTATTTTCCTCGTAGAGCAGAAACGCGAAGTAGTCGATGCCGCCCGCTTTCGCAAACGCGATCTCCTGATCCACGATGTTCTGCGTGTAGCCGTCGATCCGCAGCACGTCGTTCGTGTCTACCCGCACGAAGAAAGGCGCGCGGTGCCGGTAGCGGTGCGGATTCAGCGACTCTTCCATCGCCCTCACTGGACCGCCGCCGCGGCCGTGCTCGGAAGCGGCCACCGGCACATGCCACGCGTCCCACCGGATGACGCCGACCTTCACCGGGTCCGTCTTCACGGGACACGTACACACGCAGCCTGCCACAAGCGCGCCGCAGGCCAGCCACAGGCCAACTTTGCCTCGCGTTACTGACATCTTTACGCTTCGTCTAGTGTTAAATCTCATCATCAGATTTCGCCCTGCGGTTGTTTGTCGACGTGCTCGTTCAGTGTGGCCGCGCGGCCTGCCAGCCGCCGCGCAACACCGCTTGCAATTCTTTCACCACGGCGGCCGACTGAGGGTCAGCGGCGAGGTTGCGCAACTCCAGCGGATCGCTCTGGTGGTCGTAGAGCTCCGTGCCGTCCTTCCCTTCGCCCCATTCGGTATAGCGGTAGCGTTCGGTGCGCACACTGCGCCCGACACACGGAACCTTGCCTTTCTGTCCGTCGATCCGGCCGCCTTTGCGGCCATGTATCACCTGCGTGAACGCGCCCTTTTTCCACGCTTGCTCCGGATCGTCCAGCAGCGGCCGCAGGCTAACCCCCTCCAGATCCGCCGGCGCCTTCAGCCCACAAAGCTCGGCCAAGGTCGGATAGACGTCCACCAGCTCGGCAAGCCGGCCGGTGGCTTTGCCGGAGGCCTTCATTCCCGGCGCAGAAATAATTAGCGGCACGCGCGCCGCCTCTTCGAAGACCGTCATCTTCTGCCACTGACCATGCTCGCCGAGGTGATAGCCGTGATCGCTGAAATAGACCACCACCGTGTTCTGGGCCAGCCCCAACCGGTCCAGCTCGTCGAGCACGATGCCGAACTGTGCGTCCATGAAGCTGACCGACGCCAAGTAGGCCTGCGTCACCGTGCGCTGCTGGGCCTCGTCCATGCCGTAGTGGGCCGGCGTCACGCTCAGCGCCGCCGCCGGCTTGCCCTCACGGTCGCCGGCAGGCACGCTGGCCAGCGCGATCATGTTCGTCGGGTAAAGCCCAAAATATTTCTTGGGCGAGACGTAGGGCGTGTGCGGACGGAAGAAGCCGACGCCGAGAAAGAAGGGCTTGTCCTTATGCTCGCGCAGCAGCCGGCACGCCTCGCGTGCGATCTTGCCGTCGGTCTGCTCGATGTCCTCGCCCTCGGCGGCCAGCCAGCTCAGCGTCCCCCCGTAGTTGCCGGTGCCCACGGCCACCTTCGCCTTCTCGCCGGTGATGATGCTGAAGATATTGTCCTCGTCGTCACAGTCGCGTCCGCGCGGGTTAACAACTTGCTCCCACGAGACCGGATCGTCGAGGCCGTCCGTGCCGATCTCCTTGGGCACGCCGTAGTGGTACATCTTGCCGACGCGGGCCACGAAGTAGCCGTTCGTCTTGAACAGCTCCGGCAGCGAGACTGTCTGCGGCCGGTGGTCGCGGAACCGGGCCTGGTTGTTGCTGACGCCACTGGTGTCCGGGCGCAGCCCCGTGAGGAACGAGCTGCGGCTGGGATTACACAGCGGGTACTGGCAGTAGGCGCGGTCGAAGCGCAGACCGCGCTGCGCGAGCCGGTCGATGTGCGGCGTCAGCGCGGGCGCGCCGTAGCACCCCTGCACGGCCCGGCAGTCATCCGAGATCAGCAGCAGCACGTTGAGCGGCTTCGCGGGCTTACCGTCGGCCCAAACAGGGCCTGCAAACAACGTGGCTAGAAACAGTGCGGCGAGTATCAGTCTCATGGTTTGGGCTCCTGAAGCGTGTCAGTTGCCGGCGTGGCCGCCGGAAACGGAAGCGGTTTAACGTCATCGGCGAGCAGCGTATCGACAAGCGGGTCGTGTTGTTCCTTGCCGAACTGGGCGAGCAGCCCCCGGTGCCGCAGCAGCAGGCCGCGGCAGGCTGGATCGGCCGCGAGGTTGACCGTTTCACCGGGATCGGCCTGCATATCGACGAGCGACTCGCGCCGCTGGCCGCGGCTGAACACGCAGTATTTGTATCGCTCGGTTCGTACCATGCGGCCCGCCATCTCGGGCTTCAGCCCGCCAATCGTTCCGGATTGCACGAGGTCGTCCTCGACCACCACAAAGTCGCGCCAGCCGGCGTCGCCTGCTCCGGCTAGCAGCGGCACCAGGCTGCGCCCCGGCAAACGCCCGGGGATGTCCACACCCGACAACGCCAGCATCGTCGGCAACAGGTCGATGCCGGTGTTGACCAGCCTGTCCGTGACCAAGCCGGCGGCGCCGCCCTTGGCCACAATGATCAGCGGCACCCGCGCCGACTCGTCGAAGAATACCGTCTTCTGGTTCCAGCCGTGCGCGCCCGCGCACTCGCCGTGGTCGGCCGTAAAGACGACCACCGTATTCTGCTCCAGCTCGGCCTCGCGCAGCGCCGCCAGCAGTTTGCCGATCTCGGCGTCCACCTTCTCAACCATCCGGTAATACCCCCAGCGGTGCTTGCGCCACTCCGCTTGCGTATAGTGTCCCACAGGGAACGGCCCGGCATCAACCTGATACGCCTGGCGCAGGAGGGCCAGCCCGTCTGGCTCGCCTTTCTGCGGCGAGCAGTTCGCGGGAGCCGGCGGCAGCTGCGCGGCCGGAGGAGGCTCCCCGATCTCGCCGCAGTTCAGCGCCTGCTTGCGCCCCGCCAGACGGCGCGACCACTCGCAGATGTTGTGCGGGTTCAGGTAGCTGGCCACGAGCAGGAAGGGCTTCTCGTGCTTCCGCGCGAGGAATTGGGCAGCTCCGTCGGTCACCCCGTCGTCGTGGTTCGCCTTGGACTTCGCGCTGGTCAGAATTTCAAATCCGTGCGAGGCGACGTCCTTCGGCTTAAAGGCCAAGTGCCACTTGCCGCTGTAGACGGACTCGTAGCCGGCCTTGCGGAAGTATGTGCCGAGGCAGGGAAACGCGTCGGTGTCGATCTTAACGCCGGCGTGATCGTTGTTCGTGATGCCCAGTTCGTGCGGGTAACGCCCCGTGAAGACCGAATTCCGGTACGGCACGCAGAGCGGGTTGGAACTGTAGGCCCGCGTGAAAAGCACGCCCCGACGGGCCAGGCTGTCCATTGTCGGCGTGTTGATGTACGCGTCGCCCATGCGGCAGCTCATGGCGTCGGCGAACTGCTGGTCCGTGATGATGAACAGCACGTTGGGCTTCCCCGCAGGCTTCGGCGTCTCAGCGGAGGTTAGCGCGGCCAGAGGTGCCAGTACGAACGCGAGCAGAATCTCTGTCTGTTTCATCTTGCCTCCTTGAGGTAATCTGGCCGCAATACGCTCACCGGTTCACCCTTGGGGCCAGACTCTCGAAATCTCCGCCAGGCGCTCTGGGTGAGAGGATCGCTTTCGTCGGGCAGAGGAAACTCCTCCAGAATCCTCTCGAACCGTGTGCGAGCCGCGATGACGTCCGGAGCGCCTGACGTTGAGACGTCCTTGTACTCGCTCTGGCTCGGACTCCCGCGCACATCGAAGAAGCGCCCGCAGCCGTCGAGCAGCCACTCCCGGTCGCGGATCCAGCGCGCATTGTTCATGGCCATGCGGATCGTCTCGCGCGGGGTGAAAGGCTGGCCGAGCAGATAGGGCGCGAAGCTGTGGCCGTCCGTGTTCAGGGCCCCCGTGTAGCCGGCCAGGCCGGCCACGGTCGGCCACATGTCGGTAAAGTCCACAAGGGCCTCGCTCAGGCCGAGCGGTTTAACGGGCCCTCCTGAGACCACAAGCGGGACGCGGAGTGCGTAATCGCGCTCATAGCTGCCTTTGTCCCCGTTGGCCGTTCCGTTGTCGGCGGCAAAGACCACCACCGTGTTCTCCGCAAGGCCGAGTTGCCGAAGCCGCTCCTGAAGCCGGCCGACCAGTAAGTCGAGATAACCCACCGCAGACGCCAACGAGCCCGCGACCTGGCGTCCGGTTCGCGCGCCGGAGGCGTCCAGTTCCGGAACTGCGGTGTAGGAAAATGTGCGATAGCCGGTCTTGGGGTTTCTCTCCATGTGCGGCAGGTTGGACGGCCAGTAGGCCAAGAAGGGCCGGCCCTTATTGGCCTCGACGAAACTGAGGAGCTGCTTGAGCTCGATGTCCGGTCCGAAGTCTTCCTGCGTGGTGGGGATGCCGACGCCGTTGAGAATCAGGCCCGGATGCCAGTACCACGACACGCCGTACATGCCGCCGCGGCTGCCGTCCGGCGAGTGGCTGGGGCCGTCGTAGCCCTTCCAGTAGCGGTAGATGCAGTGGACGTCCGCACCGTATTTCCCCGGATCTTCCCCGAAGTGCATCTTGCCGAACATGCCGGTGACGTAACCCGCCTGCTTTGCCATCCGCAGTAGCGGCAGATGCCGGGGGTCGTCGTAGAAAGCGACGCGAGGGGTCACGGCGTTTTCGTAGTACCCCTGGCGGCACGGATACTTGCCTGTATGCAGGATGGCGCGCGACGGGCCGCACAGCGGCGCCGACCAGGCGTTGTTGAACCGGACGCCCTGCTGGGCCAGCCGCTCCAAATTCGGCGTGCGGACCGCACCGCCGTAAAGCGCCAAATCGCGGGCCGACAGATCATCCGCCAGAACGATGATGATGTTGGGCCGAACCGGCTCAGCCAGTCCGCAGGGCGAGCAAGCGAACAAGAGAAGCACCGCTATTTGAATGGTATTCATCGCGGAAAGTCCGTGACCGCCGATCACAGAGCGACGAGCCGGCACACGCACGTTAAAACCTCCCCCTATTTGCCAAACGGCCGATCAGCCCCCATCCAAGCCTTGACCACGTTGTCCTTCGCGTCCTTGAGCACGAGGCGAGCGATGCGCACAAGGCCGGGCGCGGTGCCGAGGTCAAGCCGCAGATGGGAAACCGGCTGTGCTGTCTCGGGTATCTTGACCGCATAGTCGAGCCACGTTGCGCCATCGTGCCTCAGCTCAAACGTGACGCTTTGGCCGCCAGCGAAGGCCGGCTCCTGCGCGGTGCCCCAGAACACTTGGCCGGGCCCCTCGCCCGTCGACTTGACCGTAAGCTCCAGCTTGTACGGGCCCTGCGCGGCGGGAATCCCGCTGAACACGAGCTGCGGATCGCGGCCCGTACACTCAACCCGGATTTCGGTGGCGTACGTTTCCGCCTTCGCCTGCCGTGAACCGGCGACCGCCGACGGCGGCTCCGCCCAAAGCGGCTCCCTGTTTCCGGCGTCCCACTGTTTCCACTCCTCTTGCATCGCGCGGACGCGGTCAGTCTGCGCAGAGGCCAGATTGTTGGTTTCGCCACTATCTTCGGCCAAATTGTAGAGCGCAAGCGGCTCCTTGTCGTTCTTCACCAGCTTCCACTCTCCCTGCCGGATCGCCCACCGGTGGCGCGCGGGCTGCGCGGACGGGAAGCGGAACCGCCAGCAGAGCGCGTCATGCGGCGCGCCGGCCTTTTCCCCGGAGAGAAAAGGCAGCAGGTTGACACCCTCTAGGTTGCTTGCCGGATCCGGCACGACGCCCGCGGCCGCCAGTGCGGTGGGCAGGATGTCGAGACTGATCACCGGCGGGTCATACAGCTTGCCTGCCGGAAGATGCCCCTTCCACTGAACCAGGAAGGGAACGCGGATGCCGCCCTCCAGCAGATCGCCCTTCACGCCCCGGCAGGGATCGTTCTTAGAGGTGTTCTGGCCGTACTCGAAATCCGCGTCGGGCTGAGGCCTCGCGCGCCCGGTGGGGCCGCCGTTGTCGCTAAGGAAAAACACAAGCGTGTTCTCTTCCAGCTTCTCCTCGCGCAGCTTCGCCAGCACGCGCCCCACGTTCTCGTCGAGCGAGGCCATCATGCCTAGCATCGTGCGCCGGTGCAGGTCGCGAATGTGCGCGTACCGCGCCAGGTGCTCGGGCTTGGCCTGCATCGGCCAGTGCGGCGGAATGAAGGCGAGGTAGAGAAAGAACGGCTCGCGTAGATGCCGCTCGATAAAGGCGCACGCCTCGCGGCCGAAGGCATCCGTCGAATACTCTTTCTCCTGAACGGGCTCGGCACCGCGGTAGAGATTGCTGACGAATCCCGTCTTCGGGTCGGGAAAAAGCACGCCGCCGTTCGGATTCCAGAACGTCTCATCGAAGCCCCGGTTGTACGGTCGCTTCTCCTCGCTGTCTCCCAGATGCCACTTGCCGACCATGCCGGTCTTGTAGCCTGCGGTCTTGAAGTGGTCGCCCAGGGTGCGCTCGCTGACAGGCAGCCCGGCCGTGGCCCCAGCCGAAGCCGGCCAGTTCGCCTCGAATCCGAACCGGTTCTGGGCACGGCCAGTCATGAGTCCCGCGCGCGAGGGGCAGCACTGCGGCGCGCTGACGTAGCCCGACGTGAACCGCACGCCGCTTGCGGCGATGGTGTCGATGTTCGGCGACTTGACTTCAGCCGACCCCTGGCATCCGAGGTCCGCGTAACCGAGGTCGTCCGCCAGGATCACCACGATGTTGGGCCGAGTCCGGGCGGAAACTGCCGCGAACACCCCAGACTGAACCATCGCCAAAAGCCCAACCAAACACGCGGTTATGCATTGGCTTCTCGTCATGGCTGGCGCTCTCCGCCAAGCTTCTTCCAAGCGGCGAGCGAACGCGCCAGATGCTCGCGCGCGTCGCCGCCGATGCCGAAGCACTGCAGGCCCACCGGCCCCTCGTAGCCCAACTCGCGCAGGGTCTTCAGGAACGCGGCCTGATCGAAGTTGCCGTCGCCGAGCGGCTGGATGTAGCGCCCCCAGCCGGGCTTGTCGTCGCGCTCGTCCGCGCCGTTGAGCGAGACCGCCCGGAGATAGGGCATCGCCTCGGCGAGGCGCGTCTTGTAGTCGCGGCCAGGGCTCACGCGCAGCCAGTGGCAAAGGTTGAACATCACGCCGACGTTCGGCCGGCCCACCTGCTTCGCGACACGCACCGCGTCCTCGATCCGCTCGACCCAGTCGTTCGCGTGCGGATAGAGCAGCAACTCCGAGCCGCCCTCCTTCGCCCACTCGGCCATCTCGCGCACCAGCGCCACCGCACGGTCATCTTGCGTGTAGTCTGAGGGCTTGGCCCCGTTCATGATGAGGAGGAACTGCACGCCGCGCCCCTTCACCAACTCCAGGACCTGCCTGAAGCGCGCCTTGTCGTAGGGCGGCTTGTCCGCCGCAAGGCTCACCTGCATGGTGATCTGGTAAAGCTTGATCCCGGCCGCATCGAGCGACTGGAGCCGCTCCTCGACCTTGTCCAGCCAGATGTGCCCCACCCCGCTGTAGCCCAGTTCCTTGAGCATCGCCGCCTGCTCGGCGAAATTCCGCTTCTTCGCGTCATGCCAATCGATGCAGAACGGGAAAAAGGGTTGCTCCGCCGCACAGGCGCCATCCGCGAATGTTACAATCCCGATGACCGCCGCAATCCAAGCTGTCCTTAACTTCATAGCCCCCCCTCGTAACCCCATCGTTTCCACCTGCGTTTGTGGAATCATCTTATCAGTTTCAGGGTTTCACGAACACCCGTTTCACCGCCTCCAGATAGCGCATTCCGTTCACGGTGTCGGGCTCCAGATAGCTGCCTTCGGTCCACTCGTTCCAGCAGTTGATGTTCAGGATGCGCGGGCCCTTCGGGTCGGCCAGCAGGCGTTCCTTGGTCAGCCTCAGCGCGGCCTCAAACTTCTCCGGCGTGTTGCCGACGATGATGTTGGTGAAAGGATACCCCGAATTGTCCATCGTCACCCGCTGGTCGCAGCGCGGGCTGGGATCCCAGCCCATGGAGACGTTCGGATAGTAGGGCACGCCGAACAGCTTGGCGGCCTTGTCCCAATAACCGAAATAGAGGTCGCGCATCACATTGTAGTCCGTCTGCGGCTGCGGCATCAGCGCGTGGTGGATCCACACGTACGAGGTGACAGAGTCGAAGCCGAGGTCGCGCACCAGTTTGGCGGGGTCGGACGGCACCTTCTCGCCCGGCAGGATGGGCTGCCCCCAGACCACGGCGTTCAGATGCAGCCCCGGCAGGCCGGAGGCGACGGCCTTGGCGCGGAAGGCGTCCAGCCCCGCGCGGGTCGCCGCCACCGAGCCGAAACTCTCCAGCAACTTGCCCAGATCGTAGTACGAGAAGTACGGCTTGCCGTCAATCTTCCAGTAGGACGGGTGATGGAAATAGTCTTTGATGACGTGATTGCAGATCTTGTCAAAGCTTTCCGGGCTCACCTTGCCCGGATACAGCACGCGCTGCGGATCGCCCTTCGTGTAGGGAAAGAGGTTTTTGATCCAATCGTGGTTGGCCCACATGAACGCGAACTTGATGCGCCCGTTGTTCTTGGCCTTGAGGAACCCCTCGTCAATCGGCCGCTCCAGAAACGGCCCGTCGTCATAGTGGTACCAGTCGAAGATAAACGCGTCAATGCCGTGGTCCGCAGCAGCGTCGATTTTCTTCGCCATGACCCTGGGATCTGACTCGTCCTCATAGCCCCACAGAGGAACTTTGGGCTGCTGGTGGCCGGGAAAGCGCGGCTTGGCGGCCTTGATCAGTTCCCACTCGTCCCACTGCCCACCCCTCTCCTTCAGATTGCGCGGGTCGTTGGGGTGATACTGCCCGAAATAATAGCTCGCCACCGTGATCTCCGAATTGCGTACCTTTGCTTGAGCCTCTTTCGTAAACAGCGTTCCACACCCGGCTACCAGTACAATCCCAGCCGTAACCAACATCATCCATTGCTTCTTCATTCTGTTCTCCTTTTTTTAACGTTTAACTTTCTTCGGATGCAGCCTGTTGAGCGGAGCCCCTTCCAGACGCAGCAGCACGGCACCCCAGGCGTCAAGGGCAACCGATACGTTCGACGGATCTGAGAGCGGCGTAACACTCCCCGTTGCAAGATCGAGCAACTCGCCGGCACGAGCCTCCCCGAAGTGCAGCATGCCGCTCCAAGGCGTGGCACTGTCGTTGATGACAAAAAAGACGTCCTTGCCATCGATGAGGCGCCGTGTCATGCGAACCGGCGAGACGGTCCCGTCCACGGTCACGTCGGGCGGCACGATCTGCTCGAGAATAGAGGGCAGAGATTTGACCTCCTCCGGCTTGAGAAAAATGCCGAGTCCGCCCTTCGAATTAGCAACCCAACCGCATCCGTCGGTCTTCTGTGTCTCAACGAAAATCCGCAGAAAGGCAGACCAGAAGCCAGCAGGCTCCGTCATCCCGCCGAAGATGCGTCGCCCGATCGCGCCGGCAGTCTTCGACGGAAACTCTTTTTCGGTGTTCAGCGGACGCGTGCCCGCAGCGATCACGATGCCGCCGCTTTCCCAAAACCGCTCCACAGTCTTCCAGGCAGCCTCTGGCAGCGTGTCGGTATCGGGCAGGATCACCACGGAGAACGCGAGGCTGTTCAACCGGAGTTCCGCATCGGCAATCGTGGCCTCCAGGAGCGTACGCGTGTCGATGTACGAGAACTCGTGCCGGTTCACGTAGAGCAGATCGTTGACCTGATTCTGAATCTGCGCCAGCCGCTCTGAAAGGGGCCCCGCCTCGCTGAAACCTTGCCGGGAGGGTTTGAAGCGCGTCCACGCCGTTTCAACCGGATAGAGCACCGCGATACACGCGTTGCGGCGACCGTCGGTCAGCGCCAGGCACCCGCGGCCGGTCCACTCGTTGAGCGCGCGAAGGTCCGCGTCGGACCAGCCGTCGCGCGGGAAGACGCTGTACGTGTTGAATCGGTTGATGCCCCCGAGCAACAATCTATTAATGGTTCCACGGAACTGGCCCACGCTCACGGCCTTGGGAGGCTTGGCCAACATCTCCTGAAAATCGGAGGTCTCGCTCATGACCAGCGTGCCGCCTTCCAATTCAGCCGCACTGCTGGCCAAACGGGCGGTGAACCAAGGCGACCCTGTTGGCTCGCATGAGAGCACATCGATCCCCGGCACGTCCATCTCTCGCAGGCAGGCGAAGAAGTCCCCGTAAAGCGGCACATGAAACCGGATGTCCTCCTCCAGCAGCAGATGGCCGCCGGACGGAATCTGGTGCGCACGGCACCACTCGCGGATACGCACGAAGTAGTTCTGCCGAAACTGCTCGGCCGTCGCCTGCCAGAAATTGTGCCGCGTGCGGGCCGCGTTAGGCCCATCCAAAAAGAGCCAGGGGATTTCGTCCGCGAGTTTCCTGCCTGTCGATTTCGCGAACCGCTCCGCCAGGCTCGGATGCCAAGCGACCGGGCTCCATGGCATCGCCCGCATGTAGTAGCTTGCCAAGAGCGACGGCTCGTCCGTAAACGTGGAGACAAATAACTGGCCCAGATTGTTCCCCAGTTCCTTGGCAAAGCGCTCGTGTGTGATATCAAGAAATGCGGAGACGGTGTCGGGATCGAGCAGGTTCACATACGGGGCGTGTTCCGGAACGCCGCTGAAGTCCACCTGCGAGCCGTCAAACAGGCGGTCTTCGCTCACCGCGAGCAACTGCCACCGCCCGTCAGGAGCAGTCCAGGTGAAGTTGCCGCCGCTGGCGGGCGGCAGCTCGACCGCGCCGGACAAGGTTACCTCGCCGTTGGTGCCAACCGGGTAGGCCCGTGCCAATAGCAGCTTGCCCGGAGGACACGGGATGGAGACGGCACCTGCGCCGACCATCTTGCTCTTGGCGCCCAACAGCGCGCGGGCCTCGCGTTCGGGATGATCCTTCAGTACCAGCCCGCCCGCACGTCCAGACGGATAGCCGGCCTCGTCGTACAGCCAGTTGTCCAGACCGGCCTGCCGCAGCGACTCCATGCCTGCTCGGAACGCCGCCCAGTTGGCCGGATTCGTGACATACCCGTTGCCGAACTCAATGCTCGTCACAAAGCCGCCAAAACCGCCCTTTTGCAGCGCGTCCACCTGCGCTTTGCGTCCGGCCTCCTCAGGCGACCAACCATGGTTGATCTTGAGGATACGGCACGCGGCAGGCGGATTCTTAAACTGCTCGGTGAATTCCGCCTTGTCGCCGCCGACACAGACTGTCACCGCAAGTAGAAACAAAACAACTGATAAACCCTTGACCATCCTAAATCCCCTGTTCTTTCACTGACTCTTCATTCTGCTACTCTGCCCCCGACCCTTCCGTTTTCAAGAGCCGGACCGGGCCCAACAAACCGGAAGCTAACAGCGGCTGATCCTTCTTTGAGGCAATATTGGTCCGGGTCACGCGCTTGTCCTGCGGCAGCGCGGCATCGCCGACCAGACGGTTCTGCCAAAGGTTGACCACGTCGATTTCCAACTGGTTCTCGCCCGGCCTGACAGCCTCGGTGATCTCCACCCGCCACGGCGCGCACCAGACCGTGCCAAGCTGCTTTCCGTTGAGCCGGACCGTGGCGATCTCCTTCACCGCGCCCAAGTCAAGAGAGAAGTCGGAGGTCAGAGGGTGGAGAACGGAGGGCGAAAAATGAAAAGTCTTGCGGTAGGTCGCCGTACCGGAATAGTACTTGATCGCTTCCTCTGTCCGAAGCGTCCAGTCCATCAACGTTTCGAATACAACTGCTGACTGCCCCTGCTGACTGCTGACTGGATAGAGCCACTGCGGATCGAACGTCACCTGCCACGGCCCCTCGATTTCCATCACCTGCTTCAGCTCGGGGAAATTCTTCTCCCCCTTCTGCCCTCTGTCCTCCGTCCTCTGACCTCTCTCCCGGAATATCACAAACAGCGAACCGGACGGCTCGAACTGAAGCGGCACGCTTGTCACTCCCCCGTTTTCGGACCACACCGGCAGCGCACGTCGTGCGCCCGTAAGGGGATCCCATAGCTCCGGCTGCTTTCCAGCGACTCTGAAGGAGACCGCCTGCCGGACGCTTCCCGTGCCGGCGTTCGCCAGGAAGTACACCTCCGAATCATCGCAGCGCCGATGAAGCCAGCTCACGTTTTCCCAGCCGGGCCGGGCTTCTCCGCAAGGCGCGACATCCGGTGCGAGCCCCTCCGCAGCGAGCAGTTCGGCAAGCGTCATTCCAGCGATCACGCGGCCCTTGCCCACACGCCGGTCAACCCGCAGTGCGCGCTCGTTGCCCCACAGGGTGTCGCTGAGTTCCTGCCGCTCCCGGCCGTCGCGCGCACGCTCCAGCAGACGCGGTGAAGGGCCCGCCCTCCCGCCGATGACCGTCACCCCACTGGAGACCAGCGAGGCGATCTTCTTCAACACGGGCAGCGTCACCGGCCAGGCGTCGGCAGCGGGCAGCACCAGATAGCGGTAGGCCTGTCCGTCCGGAAGCGTCGCCCGCCCCTGCTTGCAGGAGAGTCGCGACAGGATCACCTCCGCGTTGATGCCGTCGAAATCATAGCCGTCGGGCAAAGCGGGGCGCACCTGCTTGCGGCCGGGAACAAAACGGGCGGTGTCTTCCCCGAAGAAATAGCAGAAATCGGCCACAAAACGGCCCTGTCTCAACAGGAACTGGCAACGTCCGATATAGTCCAGAAACGCATCGCTCTGCTCCCACCACGTCATGTTGGCGTTGATCGCGTCATAGGTGAAGAGCCCCGGACGTGCGTGGACATCGGGCTGGTGCGACCACAGATGGAGCATGGCGTTGTTCATCCCGCTGCAGAACTGCGCGTCCAGCTCCGCCTTCCAAACGCCGGGCGGCTGCTGGGTCCCGTCCGCGATCGTCAGCGATTCCGCGGCGACCAGCGGCTTGCCGTAGATGTGAGCGGCCGAAGCCGCTGTCCGGACCGAATCCGCAAAGTGATAATGCTGCTTCATGACCAGGCCCCACGGCCCGCCGTCATTGAACCAGAACTCACCCATGGGCTCATCAATCCGGCCGAAGGCGGCCAGCCCGTCGATGTGCGGGAACGGGTAGGAGCCGTACCCGTTTTCCGCCCGCATGCGCAAACCATCCTGATGGGCGCGCTCGGTCATCTGCTCATAGAAGTCCAGATAGAACTGCGACAGCACCTGACGGTAATCCCAGAAAAAGCGGTCCGTTTCGCGGCGGCCGTCGACCACGCGACGCGCCATGGCCGGCAGATAGGCGATCAGGTCGTAGCCGTTACGCTTCCGGAACGCTTCACGGAACCCCTCGGTCCACGTGGCCTGTATGCCGAAGGCCGATGCGCCGATCTCGTAGCTGTCGATCAACACGCCTTTCAGGGCCTTACGCGCTGTTGCGTCAGCCTCCTTCAACAAGATTCCAGCGGTCTGGTCATAGAGCAGATCCGCCGCCTTGCGGCTGTAGGGATCAGCCTCATATCCGCCCTTCAGCGCCTGGCTCATGGCTCGCGGCGGCTCGCCGACCAGCGTCGCCCCGAACCGCGCGACGGTCCAGCGCCCGGGCGGGACATCCCAAACCAGCGTGCCGTCGGCGGCCATCTTGCGGGTCAGCTCAACCGTCTCCGCGCTTCGGCAATCCACCACGTCGGGCGCGGCGTACTCCTCGCCCATTACTGCCGGACCGGCTTTGGGCCAATCCCAGAAGCTGCGTTTAGCCGACTTGAACAGCCACCATTTGATACCCCGGCGCAAGCGCGGTTCATCGCCCTGCCGCAGGACGCAGAACTCGGCCAACTGCACGTCCGGCACATGGGAGGAGGTCATCGAGAGCCGGAAGACCTTCGCTTCTGTGGGCGGGATCTCCAGTCGCTTCGTCTCGCCGGCCGCCAGGTCGAACGCCAGCACCTGTGTGAAATGTGCCCCATCCTGAGAGGTCTGCAGTTCGCACGCGCGCGGCCCGCAACCTGCGGGCGAAGCCACCAGAAAGGCCGTCGCCTTCAACACCTCGTGATAGCGCAGCTCAACCCAGGCCGGCTTATCTGCGGACGGTGCCTCCTTCGCCTTCCAGCAGGTGTCGGGGTCGTTGTCCGCAATGTCCTCCACCGGCGCGTTCTTTTCGTCCGTGCAGTAATTGCCCTGCTCCGAACTGGCGTTCACCTGCGCGGGACGCATCGGCGCATGATCCAATTCGCGGAATGCGATGACCGCCACATCCTGATAGAACAGCTCGGCCCCGAGTGGCTTCGGAAGAACCCGCTCAACCCGCTTCGGCCCCTCCACCTGGATCTCCGCATACGACAACTTTTTAGCGGCATGTGCCGCGTCAACCCAAGGACCGCCCATGCCCCACCCTGCCGCGGCGACCAGCCGCACCTCGATGCCCAGCCGGGCGGACTCGGTCAGCGTGTGCTGGAACAGGGAGCGCCAGAGCGGACTCATCATCGCGACAGGACCCACCTCGACGCCGCCATTGACATCGAAAATGTCGACGCTGCGGATTCCCTTGCGCGCCATCTCGGTCAAGTCGCGGGTAATCCCCTCGCGGGTGACATTCCCGTTGATCCAGCGCCACCAGACGCCGGCTCGTGCCGCGTCGGGCGGATTGTTAAAACCGGCCTCCAGTATATCCGCATGACTGGCGGTCCGCTGGTCGGCGAGAAACGGGGTCGGAATCAGACAGGCCAACAATGCGGAAAATAGCGTGAAGGCAGATTTCATTTTTTATTCCCTAGCCCGAGCGGGCGGCAGCGGAACCGATATGTCCGCGAACGGAACAACGGTGAAGCCAATCTCGTCGTAGCGTTCGGACTTCTTGCTGGCTTCGTCCAAGTCGCCGCGCTCGTACAGGACGCCGACGCCGCCACACGGCATCACGGCGATGTCGGAATAGCCGGTGAAGTTGGGGGCGGGCTTCTTCGCGTAGCGGAAGGCTTTTGCCCACGTGCGGCCATCGTCTTCGCTGAGCTTGAGCGTGCCGTCCGAGCGAACGGCCGCATTGGCCGGGTTTGAGAACAGGATGTTGCCCCTGCCGGTCACGGGGTTCAGCGAATGAAACAGCAGACTCGCCTGGCAGCCGCGCGGCTCGACCAGCGCCTTCTCCAGCCAGGTCTCCGTAAATGTCGCGCCGCCATCCTTGCTGAGGGAGACGACCCGGTGATGCTCGTCATCGTTCTGGTTGCGGCTGTTGAGCATCAGGGCGCCGTCGCTCAACTCAACCACCGTGCATTCAGAGGTCTGAGGCCGCGGGACGCTGCCGCCGATGCGCCACGTCTCGCCGTTGTCGTCTGAGTAAATGACGTGCGAAACCATGTGGTCCCTCTTTGTGTTGTGGCGGGCGGGGACGATGATCCGACCCTTGTGCGGCTCGCTGCGCTTCACAATGGCGTGGCACGGACCGGTGCCATACCACCTCCAGTCCGGCTGGTAGACCGAAGCCGTGATGTTGCGCGGCTTCGACCACGTCACGCCGTCGTCATCGGAACACATGACATACACCTCGCGCGTCGCGCGCTCCGACTTTGACGGAACCCATTTGTTCCACAGCCAGACGAGAAGAATGCGTCCCGACGGGAGCACCACCGGGCATTGGCACTTGCAAGGATTGCGGCCGTCGTTCGCGAGCACCTGCAGCGGCCCCCACGTGCGGCCGCCGTCCGTGGACCGCTTGAGCACGACATCCATGTCATCTTCGTCCTTATGGCTGTTGACGCGCCCTTCGCAGAAGGCCAGCACCGTGCCCTGGGTGCTGACCGCCACCGTCGGGCAGCGATAGCAGGCGTAGCCCTCCTTTCCGCTCGTGAACGGCACGGTGTCGAGCGGTGTCTTCGTCGAATCCCCGGCATTGAGCGCCAGCGGCACGAGCAGCAGGGCGGCGAGGGCAAGAAGCGAGATTCGTTTCATCTGGCTTCTCCAGGGGTTGGGTTCTTCGGCGGCGCGACCATCAAGGCTTCGATCTGCCGCGCCAGAAGAGCGGGAGCACAGACGCGGGTCACCCTGACGTGGGGACTGGCGGCATCGGCGACCCAACGAGAAAGGCCCGTTTGATCAATCACCACGCGGCCGCCCAGTTTCTCGTTCCAGAGTTCTGGATTCGTCCCGCGCACCGCATAGAGCGCCGCCGCCTGATCATAGCTGGGCTGGCCGCCTTCAATCGCCGGTCGCTTGCCAAAGAGGCGCAGTTCGAAGGCCCGCCGCACGGGATTGCCGACTGGGCTTTGCTTCAGCGCTTCGCCCGTGATCACGGGATGTCCCACCTCGAAGCCCTGCCACGCGATCTCCGTGGGCCATTCCGCCGCGACCAGGCGCGCGGCCTCCGGATGGGTGGCGATGTTGGTCTCGGGTTTCTTGGCAGGAGGAAACTGGCCGCCCATGACGACCACGCGGCGGATCTTCGCACGAACCAGAGCAGGTTCCCTCCGCCACAGTTCCGCCAGATTGGAGAGCGCGCCCACGCTGCACACCGTCACGCTGCCGTCCGGCTGCGCGGCCAGCACGCGGCGGTAAACGTCGAGTGCGTCGGGAGCTTTATCGTCCGGCCCGATGTCGTTCGGGAAACCGTCACGCAGGCCGGGCGTGTAGGGACTGGTGCGCTGCAGCGCGGTCGGGCCGACCTTGTCGGTGCCGATCGGGATGTCGGGCCGTCCGTAGTAGGTATTGATGGTATCCGCCGCCGCCGCCGAGGCTTTCGCCAGATCGGCCCGATTAACGATGGTGGCGAGCAACTCGCACTCGCCACGGTCGGCCATGGCATGAAGCATGGCCAATGTTCCCGCGTCATCGGCGTCGCCCGACATGTCGGTGTCGAGGATGAGTTTCACCGGCGGCTGGGTCTGGAGTCGCGCGACCGTCACATAGTAGGCGCCACCGATTTCCCCGCCGCTTTCGTCATCCAACCACGTTTGCAACGTCGTGCGTCCGGCGGGCAGCGGCATCTCGAAGCGGACCGAGCGGGACGCCGCGTCCACCTTGGCGCGTTGCTCCACATCGCCCACGCGGAGGCGCGCCGAGCGGACCGGCCACGCCGATCCGCTGGTCAGCACGCCGTCTGTCACGCGGGTTTCACCGATGCCGTCCTGGAGCCGCAGCCTGGCCTCGTCGGGCCAGCGGCTCAAGGTGAACATGTAGGTGCCCGCCGCCGCCACCTCGATGTGCCACAGCCCGTTCTTGCGGTCGCCGCGGCGCACTTGCGCCTGCTGGTCAATAAACACGTCCGCCCACTCGCAGGCGGTGAGTTGCACGGGGTTCTCCGCATCGTTGCCGATGACCGACGCCTCGAAGTCGTTCGTGTGTTCCTTCACGCCATCCCACCACTGGTCGAGATGCGCGCGCATCACAGCCACCACCTCGGGATAGCGGGCGATGACGTTGTGTGCCTGCAGAGGATCATCCTGGAGATTGTAGAGTTCCTTGTCCTCCAATAGCCGCCAGCGCTGCCACAACACTGCCGCACCCTCGCGGCGCGGAACCGCCGGATTCTGTTGCGTCGTCCGGACCGCACTGAACGGCATGCGGCTGAAATTGATCACCAGCTTTCGATCCTCCGGCACAACGGCCTTGCCCCGCAGCACGCCTGCCAGACTCATCCCGTCAAGGCGGGTTGCAGCGGGTATCTTGAGCCCGAGCAGTTCGACCAGCGTCGGCAGCAGATCCTGAACCTCGGTCAACCCGCCCACGTCGCCCGCCGGCCGCAGCCCACCGCCCGGCCAACGGACAAAACAGGGCACGCGGTGGCCGCCTTCCCACAGCGTCGTCTTGCCGCCCTTCATGCCGGCATTGAAGTATTTCGGCCCGAAGGTGCTGCCGTTGTCGGTGAGGAAGATGACCACCGTGTTGTCGCGCAGCCCCCGCTCGGTCAGGAATTTGTCCAGTCGGCCCATGTTCTCGTCAATGTTGACGCACATGGCGAGAAAGCGGACGAGTTGTTCTTCCGTCGCCGGTTCCAGCGCCGGGAGCTTTGATCGAGCCGCGTCCAGGGCCGCGCGGACCGGTCCCAGGTATTGGGTCGGCACATAGTGCGGTTGGTGCGCGGCGGCGGTCGCCAGGTAACAGAGGAACGGACGCCCGGCGTCGGCTTCGCCCTTCATCCACGTCATCGCTTCCTGAAAGAACACATCCGTCGTGTAGCCGGTGTAGGCTTGGCGGCGGCCGTTGTGGAGGTAGGTGTCGTCGAAATAGTCGTTCTCCCACTGGTCGGGAAGCGAACCGATATGCGACGAGGGATACCAGAGGGTTTCCTTAAACCCGCGATCCTGCGGGCGGTAGGGATAGGTGTCACCCAAATGCCACTTGCCGAAAAGGCCCGTGCTCCAGCCCGAGTCCGAGAAAAGGTTGCCCAGGGTCGGAAACCCGCGGCGCAGCAGGGTGCGGCCGCTGCTGACGTTGGAGGCTCCGTTGCGCAGGGCATCCACGCCGGTCATGAGCTGGCCGCGGGTCGGCGTACACATCGGCGCGACATGAAAATCGGTCAACCGGATGCTTTCCGAACGGAGCCGGTCGAGGTGCGGCGTTTTCAGCACGGGATTGCCATGACAGGACAATTCGCCGTAGCCTTGGTCATCTGTGACGATGATCAGGACATTGGGTCGCTGCGGTGCTGGTTTATCGGCAGCGAACAGCGTGGCCAGCGGCGCCAGCAGGAGGGCGGCGAGCACTGCGGCGGTGGAGCGATGGAGGGTGTGTTTCATGGTTTTCATTTCTCCCTCGCGATGCCGGGATCATAGATTTTGCGGCCGT
>CAYLUN010000074.1:0-28189 GCA_964386865.1 uncultured Lentisphaeraceae bacterium
TACCTGCCTGAGCGCATGAACCTGCCCACACCCTGGGAGCAGGAGGATGCGTTCAAGACGCTCGACCAGATGAACCTGCGCGTGCTGCGCACCTGGAACCTGCCCATACGGGGCCCCAAGGAACAGAAGAAGCCCTGGCACTATGTGCTCGGGCCCGGCGAGTTCAACGAAGAGGCCTTCCGGTGCACGGATCACATGCTCGCCTTAGCGAACCAATACAAGGTGCGGGTGATCTTCGCGCTCACCGCCGGCTCGGGCGACTACCTCGGCGGCATCGGCCAGTACGCCGAGCATCGAGGCAGGAAGCGCGAGGAGTTCTTCACCGATCCGCAGGTGAAGGAGGACTACAAGGCCACCGTCCGCTTCGTGCTCAGCCGCATGAACACCGTGACGGGCGTCCGCTACCAGGAGGACAAGGCGGTGCTCGCCTGGCAGTTCGGCAACGAGATGCACACAGCGCCCGCCGCCTGGCTCTCGGAGATGGCCGCCTTCATCAAGAGCCTCGACGCCAACCACCTCGTGGCGGAAACCGTACACATTCCGGGCAAGCCGATGACCATCGACCCGAACATCGATCTCGTCACCCGCCATCTGTACACCAGCTACGAGGGTGTGGGCGGCGAGTGGCCGGAAGCCATGCGCAGGGAAATGGCCGTGCTCAAGGAGCAGCGGCCGCTGTTCATCGGCGAGTTCGGCCCCTACATCAACAGCACGAACTTCCGCCATGAGAGCGCCGTGGAAAAGACGCGGGAGTTCCTGGACTACGTCGAAAGCGAGCCCGGCATCTGCGGCTCGCTCATCTGGAGCATGTATTTTCGCCACGAGGCGGGCGGCTTCTACTGGCACCAGATCATGACCTTCCCGGCTGCCTGGTCCTATCACTATCCCGGGTTCCCGAGCGCCGAGGCCCAATGCGAGATCGGCCTGATGCGGGCCCTGCGCGAGGCGGGTTTCAAGATTCAGGGGCTTCCGGTTCCGCCGGTTCCGGTGCCGGAGTCACCGCACCTGCTGCCGATCGGCGAGGTGCCGATGTTCTCCTGGCGCGGTTCGGTCGGTGCGACCGGTTACGATATCCAGCGCGCCGAAGGGCCCGCAGGCCCGTGGGCCACCATCGCCCAAAATGTCTCAGACGCGGACATCGCCTACCGTCCACTTTTCAGCGACACGACCGCCCGGTCGGGCCAGAGTTACAGCTACCGCATCATCGCCCGCAACGAGTCGGGCGTTTCGCAGCCCTCGAACGTCGTAGGCCCGGCCCGGGTGAAGCGCGTCTGCCTGGCGGACGAACTCCAGGACTTTTCCAGCGCCCTCGCAAAGTCGGCCGGCTTGAAGCTCAACAACGACTACAACGCCCTCTACGCCGAGTACCTCTTCCGCGCCCAAGGCAACACCAACGATTGGATCACCTACCAGGTTCCCGCCTCGATCGAGTCGGTGAAAGTGGCCGGTTTCTGTTCCAAGGAAGCCGCCGATTTCGAGCTGCGGGTCTCTTCCGACGGCAACACTTTCACGGCGCTCAAGCCACAGCGAACCGAGCGCCGGCTTCCCAGCCCGCCCGGTGGCGCGGCTGGCGGCCAGCGCCGCACGCAGGTCGAATACGCGTGTGCCGTCCCCGACGGACAGCGGTACCTGCAAGTGGCCTGGGCCGGGCCGGCCGAGTTGGACCGCGTAGAGATCTATTTTCGTTAGAGCGGAAGGACATCAAACATGAACCGACGAACCTTCATCCAAGCCTCGCTCACCGTCACGTTCGCGCAATGGATGCACGCTGCCGACAAACGGCCGCCGCGCATCCTGCTGCGCTCGTCCTGGCAGACCGAGAACATCGGCGACATCGCTCACACGCCGGGCGTGCTCGCGCTGCTCGAAAAGCACCTGCCAGAGGCGGAGGTGCGGCTGTGGCCCAGCAGCGTCGGCAATGGGGTGGAGGAGTTACTGATGAAGCGCTTCCCCAAGCTCAGAATCGTCAAGGGGCGCGAAGCCGTCCTGACCGCGTTCGCCGAGTGCGATTTCCTGCTGCATGGCTCCGGCCCTTCGCTCGTGGCCGCGAAGGACGTGGCGCGCTGGCGTAAGGAAACCGGGAAGCCCTACGGAGTCTACGGCATCACCCTCAGTAGCCTCGCGGCTTACTCGTGGGAGTCCGCCGAGGGGCTCGATCTGCGCCCGATCCTGAATGAGGCGAAGTTCGTTTACTTCCGCGATTCCGCGTCGCTCCAGACGATCAAGGCCGCTGGTGTGCGCTGCCCGATCATGGAGTTCTGTCCCGAGGGCTCGTTCGCTGTGGATCTTCGGAATGACGAGGCCGCCGCTGCCTTCCTCAAGGCGAACGCGCTCGAGGAGGGCCAGTTTCTCTGCTGCATCCCGCGCTACCGCCACACGCCCTATTGGAAGATCAAGAAGGGTGTCGGCTTTGATGAAAAGAAGCACGCGCGGAACGAAGCGATGAAGGAGCACGACCTCGCGCCGTTGCGGGAGGCCATCGTTGCCGTGGTTCGGCAGACCCAGTTCAAAGTGCTCGTCTGCCCGGAGGACATGAGCCAGATGGCAATAGGCAAGGAGATGCTCGTGGACAAGCTGCCCGACGATGTGAAGGCGCGGGTCGTCTGGCGACCGAACTATTGGCTCACCGATGAAGCCCTCAGCACCTATGTGCGCAGCGCCGGCCTCTTTGGCGCGGAAATGCACAGCCCCATCCTGTGCATCGGCAACGGCATCCCGGCCATCGTTTGCCGCTGGGCCGAACAGACGACCAAAGGCATCATGTGGCGCGACATCGGTCTCGGCGAGTGGCTCTTCGACTTCGACAACGAGGCGGAAGTCAAGGCCATGCCCGCCGCCGTGCTCGCAATGGCTAAGGATCCCGCCGCCGCAAAAGCCAAAGCTGAGAAGGCTCGCGAGTTCGTCCAGCAGCGCCAGCGCGAGACGATGATGGAATTGAAGCGAAACCTACAGGGGTAACCAACACCATGTTCAGCACCCGCATCATTGTCAGCGCACTGTCGCTCGTGCTCTCGGCCTGCCATCCCGCAGCAGGTGCTGCCGCACCGCTCACACCCATCCCGGACAAAGTGCCGGGCGCGGTAGCGGACAAACAGGATTTTCAGATTCCCGACCGCGTGCAACTGACCGGCTGGCTTGGCACGCGCATCATGGCCAGCGAGACCAACAGGCTCGTGAAGGTGGACACGGGCCGGCTCTTAGAAGGCTATCGCCATCGCCCCGGTCGCCAGTCATGGGACGGCGAACACGTCGGCAAATGGCTGCACGCCGCGACGCTGGCTTGGGTTTATACGGGCGACCCGGCGTTGCGCGCGAAGCTGGACGAAACCGCCGCTGAACTTTGCAAGTGTCAGCTTGAGGACGGCTATCTCGGTACGTATGAGGACGCCAAACGCTGGACCTCGTGGGATGTCTGGGCGCACAAATACAACCTCATCGGCCTGGTCACATACATGCGCTACACCGGCAATCTCGCGCCCTTGCCGACTTGCCAGCGCATGGCCGACCTGCTCTGCAAGACATTCGGCGACGCGCCCGGTCAGTGCGACCTTGTATCATCCGCTGTTGGCAGCCACGCGGGCATGGCTTCCACGAGCGTGCTTGAGCCCATGACGTTGCTCTACCGTTTCACGGGCGAGAAACGCTATCTGGATTTCTGTAACTATATCCTTCGCGCTTGGGAACAGCCGAACGGGCCGCGCATCGTTTCGCGCCTGCTGGATCATCAGGGCGTGGATAAGGTGGGCAACGCGAAAGCCTACGAGATGCTCTCCTGCCTCAACGGCGCGCTGGAACTTTACCGCACCACCGGCAACACGAATGTGCTCACCGCCTGCCTCAACGCGTGGCAGGACATCGTCGCGCACCGGCTCTACCTCACCGGCGCAGCCAGCAGCCGCGAGCATTTTCACGCTGACTACGATCTGCCCAACAACAATAACGTCGGCGAAACCTGCGTCACCGTCACTTGGCTGCAGTTCAACGCGCAACTTCTGCGCCTGACCGGAGAGGCGCGGTTCGCTGAGCAGCTCGAGCGCGTCGCGTTGAATCAGCTCCTCGGCGCGCAGCAGCCCGATGGCGCGGCGTGGGGTTACTACGTCCAGATGGAGGGCAAGAAGCCCTACAGCGCCACGCTCGACGGCCATTGCTGCCTCTCCAGCGGCCCGCGCGGCATCGCGTTGCTCCCGACCTTCGCCATCACGACCGATGCCGATGGCGCAGTCATCAATCTCTACGAAGCGGGCACCGCCCATTTGACGCTGCACGACGGCACGCCGGTGACGCTGAAAGTGGAAACGCTTTATCCCGCCGAAGGCCGCATCCGCATCACCGTCGAACCGAAACCGGAAAAGGAGTTTTCCCTCAAGCTGCGCGTGCCGGCGTGGAGTCAGGACTATTCGCTCAAACCGTCCGGCGCAAGTCTGGGCAAGGACGGCTACACCACGCTGCGCCGCCCATGGAAAGCCGGCGATGTGGTGGAGTTGAACGTGAACCTCTCCCCGCGCCTCGTCCTCGGCGATCACCTGAACCAAGGCAAAGCCGCCGTGTGCTACGGCCCGCTGGTGCTGGCGGCGGAGGAAGCGCTGCTGCCCGCCTCCAGCCCATCGATCAACGCGCTGGCGCTCGCCAAGCCCGACCTCGCCGCGCTCGGCGTTACGCCCGAAGCCGCTCCGGCGGGACGGCAGACGTGGCCGGGCGCGGAGATCTTCAGGGTGAACGCGACCACGCGCAGCGGAGACGCTCCGGTCAAGACAAGCTTGATTCCCTTTGCCGACGCCGGAGCGACAGGGGCGCGTTACAAAGTCTGGCTGCCGCTGGCCGGTCAGCCGGACGCTAACGTGCTGCTCGGCGGGGTGGAGAGCCGCTCGCGTCCGGGCAACTTGAACGGCTCGATCAACGATGACGATTTGACGAGCGGAGTGGTCACCTTTGATGGCAAGTCTGCGGCGGAAGATTGGTTCGCCGTTGCGCTGCCCCGGCCCGCGACCATTAGCCGGGTGGTGTTCGTCAACGGCGGCATCTTTCACGATGGCGGCTGGTTTGACGCCAGCAAGGGAAAACCGCGCGTTCAGATCCAGCGCACCGCCGGCGGCGAATGGGAGACGCTCGGCGAACTCGCTGAATATCCGGCGACTACCGCCACAGATGTCAAAGGCCTGAAATGGGGCAGCAACCAGTTCACCCTTCAGCTCAATGCGCCCGTAACCATGATTGCTGTCCGCGTCATCGGCGTGCCCGCTAGCGGAGACACGCCGCAGCAGGCCTTCTCGTCGTGCGCGGAACTGCAGGCCTTGGCCGAGAACACGCAGGCCGAGCCAGCGACGCGGGAAATTTCGCGCGAGCAGTTGCTGGATTCGATTCGCGGCGGTTGGGTCGGCATGCTGATCGGCGGCCTCGAAGGGCTGCCGCACGAGTTCAAATACAAGGAGCAGCCCCGCGCCACGCTGCCGGACTTCACCTTTCTTGAAAAAGGCGCTCGGTCGGACGACGACAACGACTTCGAGTGGCCGCACCTGTTCTTCATGGACCAGGAATGCGTCAGCAAGCTGCCGTATCCCCGCATCGTCGAAATCTGGAAGGCGAACATGAACGCGGGTATCTGGGTCGCGAACAAGCGGGCGCGCGAGTTGATGGATGAAGGCGTCGTGCCGCCCGCGACCGGCAGCGTCATGAATAACAAAGCCGCGTGGTATAACCTCTCTGGCCAGTTCTGCGTCGAGTCCTACGGCTTGATCGCGCCCGGGATGCCTCAGACGGCGGCGGACATCGGCCTGCATTACGCGCGCATCGCCGTTTCCGAAGAGCCGCTGCAGGCCGCGCAATTCTGGACGAGCCTTATCGCCCTGCTCACCTTTCATCAAGGCACGCTGGAGGAGGCGTTCCAACAGGCGACCGCCGCCGTTGATCCCAGAAGCTGCATGGCCGAAGTCGTGGCAGATTCGCGTAAGGCGTTTCATGCGTATCCCGACGACTGGAAAGCCGCGCGGCAGGAGCTTGACTCGAAGTGGCGCGTGCAACGTAAGTGGAACGACAACTCCACGCCCGTCAACGGGGCGGCTGTGTGCCTCGCGCTGCTTTACGGGAGCGACGACTTCTACCGCACCCTCCGGTATGCGATGGCCCTCGGCTACGACGCCGATTGCAACGCCGCCACGGCAGGAACAGTGGTAGGCGTGCGGGTCGGGTTTAAACGCCTCGCCGCGCTGCCGCAGTTCAAGATGCCCGACCATTATGTGAACAAGACGCGCCCGCAGTTGCCCGCCGAATGCAAGGTGAGCGAGCAAGCGGAGACGCTCTTGCGCATTGCCGAGCGCGTCATCCTCGCCAACGGCGGCGAGAAGATCACCGTTACCGGACAGACGGCTTATCGTGTTAAGCTTCAGCACCCGCGCCTCATCGAACGGCAGCCGGAGAAGGCCGTCCGAGCGGGAGACAATCCTTGAACACTACTAAACTCCACTGCACCCTCCTCGCACTGGCACTCACTGCCGCCGCACAGGCCGCCGCGCCGGTGAGCGTCTCCGGCATCTACCCGCATCTCACGGTCTTCAACTCCGACCCGAAGCGCGAGAAACCAGAGATGGAGTGCGGGCTCGGAGCGGCGGTGCCGTGGGCGGGGAAGCTGTGGAGCACGACCTACACGTCGCACGCGCTCGGCCGCGGCAACGACAAGCTCTTCGCGGTCCTGCCGGATCTCTCGCTGGAGATCAGGCCCGAGAGCGTGGGCGGCACGAGCGCCTGCCGCATGATTCATCGCGAATCGAAGCAGCTATTCATCGCCTCCTATGCGATTGATGAAGCCGGCAAGGTACGAGTCATCCCGCGCGACAAGCTGCCCGGGCGGCTCACGGCGCTGGCGCGGCATCTCACCGACCCGGCGAACAAGGTGCTCTACCTCACGCAGGAAGGCGCGGTGTATGAGGTGGACGTGCATTCGCTCGCGGTCACGGAACTGTTCAAGAAGCCGCTGCCCGGCTGGCACTACAAAGGCGCGTGGACGGCGCAGGGGCGCTTCTTTGTCGCGGCGAACGGCGAGGAGCCAGCGCCGTCGCCGTTTTGGAAGGTCGATTATACAAGCGCAGCGACGAAGTTCGAGGCTGAGAAGCTGACCTGGCCGTATCTGCAAACGCCGTATCAGCCGCTCGCCCCGCCACGCCAGAACGGCCAAACGCTTTGGAAGGGCCTCAGCGAGGACATCGGCAACCTTGGCGAGTGGGATGGCAAGGCCTGGCGCGTCCTCTCGCGGCGCCAGCATCTCGACATCACCGGCCCCGGCGGACTCGCCGGCGCGACGAGCGATGAGGAGCCGGTCTGGGCGCTGGGTTGGGACTTGCGCTCGGCTTTCATCCAGGTGCGTGAGAAGTCGGGCACTTGGACGACCTATCGCCTGCCGAAGGCGAGTTACAGTGCCGATGGCGTGCATGGATCCAACACGGAATGGCCGCGCGTCTGCGACGTGGGCGACGGCCCGCGCCTGATGTTCCTGCACAACGGCATTTATGAACTGCCCGTCGGTTTTCGCGATGGCCACAGCGCCGGTTTGCGGCACCTCGCCTCCACGCTCGTCACGGTCACCGACATGGCAGCGTGGAACGGCAGGCTCGTCTTCAGCCAGCAGGCGACCTCCGTACATGGCATCCCCGCGCTTGTGCCCGGCCAGCCGCACTCGAACCTGCAGTTCCTCCAGCGCGGCGACCTGCCCTTCTGGGGGCCTGCCGAAGCTCGCGGCGGGGTGTGGGTAGAGGATGCGGTAAAAGCGAACATGCCCAGCGATGCCATCCTCATCGGCGGCTACGAGCAGCGGTGCGTGCATCTCGTGAACCACGGTGACGCCGCTGTCAACTTTACCATCGAGTTGGACGCGGAAGGCGACGGTCAATGGAAAGAACTCATCACCCGACAGTTTCCAACCCGGGGGAATGCGCCCCTCATCCTCCCGGCTAAGCTCAAAGCTCAGTGGTTGCGCGTGAAGACTGACACGGACTGCGTCGCTACCGCTTTCCTGCATGTCTCTTCACCCCGACAATCCGTGCCCGATGAAGCCCTCCTATTCGGTGGCCTCGCCCCGGCATCTGAATCCGCGGCCAGCATCGGCGGCATCGTGCGCGCCGGCTTTCCGACTGCGAACCTGCAGTTTCTTACCCGCGATGGCCGCTACTTCGAGGTCGATGAGACACTCGCCTTCCAGGCCGTCGAAGCAACAAACGAAGTCGCGAAGTTGCAAGCCACGCACGCGCTGACGAACGCCTTCAGCGAGGATGCGGCGTCGATCATCGTCACCCGCTACGACGGCCAGCGCTTCCGGTTGCCAAAAGGTGCCCCAGAGTTGAGCCATGACCCCGCCTCCCGCGGCGTGCGCGAGTGCATTCAGGAGCGCTACCTCGCCAACTATCAAGGTACGTTCTACGAGGTTCCGCGCGGCGCGAAGAACCTCCCAGACTTCCAGCGCATGAAGCCTGTCGCCACGCATAACAGAGCCATCGCCGATTTCTGTACCTGGCGCGGGATGCTCGTGATGAGCGGCGTGAACCCCAACGCCATCAGCGACGGCCACATCTTCGGCAGCGCCGACGCCAAGCTCTGGTTCGGCGCGGTCGATGACCTCTGGAAGATGGGCAAGCCCGTTGGCCACGGCGGACCGTGGAAAGACACTGCCGTGAGCGCCGGGGTACCCAGCGATGCATACCTAATGACCGGCTACGACCAGAAGACGCTGACGCTTTCGCATGACGCCAGGGAGCCTGTCGAGTTCATTGTCGAAGTGGATTTCTATGCCGACGGCCAATGGTACAGCTACCAGCGCGTTATCGTCGAGCCGGGTAAACAGTTCACCCACGAATTTGCCAACGGCTACTCCGCGCACTGGCTGCGCGTTCAGGCGAACGCCGCTTGTCATGCGACCGCGCAACTGAACTATCGATGACCAACCGATGAAACGACAACTAGCTATTCTCGGTGAGTTCACCCCCAGCTTCGCGCCCCATGCAGCTACGAACGCGGCCTTTGCTCATTCATGCGCGGCACGACGCTTGAACGTCGGCGCCGAGTGGGTCTCGACGTCGGCGCTTGATGAGACGCTGTTCGACCGGTTTCACGGTATCTGGGTGGCTCCCGGCAGCCCTTACAAGAACATGGCCAAGACTCTGTGGGCCATTCGACAGGCTCGTGAAAACGGGGTGCCCTGTCTCGGAACCTGCGGCGGCTTTCAGCACATCATCTTGGAATACGCGAGAAACGTTCTTGGCTTCGCGGATGCGCAGCACGCCGAATACGATCCCTCTGCGTCGCGGCTGTTCATTTCCCGGTTGGCCTGCTCGCTGGTCGGACGCGAGATGGAATTGCGCTTCCAGCCGGACTCTCACGTCGCACGCATCTACGGGGCGATGCAGACGCGGGAGCGCTACTACTGCAACTTCGGAGTTGCACCCGATGCGGTGGAGTTGCTGAAAAACGGCCCGCTGCGCGTTGTCGGCTCGGACGCTGAAGGCGAAGTGCGTGTCATCGAACTGCCGGGCCACCCATTTTTCATCGGCACACTGTTTGTGCCGCAGGCCTTGTCAAAGCCAGAGAAACCGCATCCGCTGGTGACAGCGTTTTTGGAGTCGGTGGCCAACGAGGGAGAGAAGAAACATGCTTAAGACAGAGAGTCTGACCAAGGTGTTCCTCACCGACGAGGTGGAGACAACGGCGTTGAACCGCGTGGACTTTGAGGTGAAGTCGGGCGAGTTCGTGGCCATCATGGGGCCGTCGGGATGCGGTAAATCGACTCTGCTCAACATCATCGGGCTGCTGGACAACCCCACCGGCGGCCACTACTTCTTCGATGGAACGGATGTTGCAAAGATGAAGGAGAGCGAGCGCACGCACCTGCGCAGGGGCAAGATCGGCTTTGTTTTCCAGAGCTTCAACCTGATCGACGAGCTGACGGTTGCGGAGAACATCGGGCTGCCGCTGCTGTACCTCAAAGTTCCCGAGCATGAGCGCAAGCCGCGCGTGGACGCGGTCATGGAGCGGCTGGGCATCACGGCGCGCCGGGCGCATTTCCCGCAGCAGCTTTCGGGCGGGCAGCAGCAGCGCGTGGCCATCGCGCGGGCGGTGATCGCCGGGCCGAAGCTGATTCTGGCCGACGAGCCCACGGGCAACCTGGATTCGGCCCACGGGCACGAGGTCATGGAGCTGCTCGCGAAGCTCAACGCCGAGGGCACGACCGTCGTGATGGTCACGCACTCGTCCACAGATTCCAAGCGCGCCCACCGGATCGTCAATCTGTTCGACGGCTGCATTCAGACCGGAGGCGCCGCGGGAGAGAGCCATGCTTAAGCACTACCTCACGGTGGCCGTGAGGAACGTGTGGAAGCACAAGTCCTTCGCGCTCATCAATATCCTGGGCCTCGCGCTGGCGATAGCGGCGTGCGTCTTCATCTTCATCTATGTCCATTACGAGACGCACTACGACACCTTCTGGGGCCAGTCCGGGCAGCTCTACCGCGTGGTGCAAGACCGGTATCAGAACGGCGCGCTGAACCTCCGCAGCGCCAAAGCCTATTTCAACATGGGGCGCACGCTGAAGGAGCGCCTGCCGGAGGTGGCGGGCGGCACGGAAATCTTCCGGGACATCGTTACCGCCTCGACGGATGAGACCCGCATCACCGACATCTCCATGTTCGGGGCCGAGGATTCGTTCTTCGAGGTGTTCCACTTCCCCTTCGTGGCAAGGAAAGACGAGCATCCGCTGGCCGATCTGCATTCAGCGATCCTGTCCGAGTCGGCGGCTATTAAGCTCTTCGGCACCGCGCAGGCCGTCGGCAAGTGGTTCAAGGTAAACGAGGGCTGGGAGTTCGAAGTGACGGGGGTGTTCAAGGATCTGCCGCCCAACACGCACCTGTCGTTCGACCTTCTGCTCTCCCGCAAGACCTACTTCTACTATTTCTCCAAGAAAGGCGGGCCGCGGGGTCGAGCCGATGCCAAGGACGAGGAGAAGTTCCGCGCCAGCCAGCCGGTCACAAGCTGGGACTATGGCAGCCAGGGTCACTTCGCCTATCTGCTGTTGCAGCCGAAGGCCGATTTCCGGCTGGTCGAGCAGAAGATTAATCAGCTCAAGGGCGAGTATCTCAAGAAGGTCATGCAGGATGGGACGCGGATCGACTTCTTCCTCCAGCCGGTGCGCGACATCCACTTGCACTCTCATCGGACAAGCGAAAACGGGGCGAACGGCGACTATCGCTCGGTCATGGCCACGGCCATCCTTGGGGTTGTTATCCTTGTGATCGCTTGGATCAACTTCGTCAATCTGACGCTGGCTCGTTCGCTGGAGCGCGCCAAGGAGGTGGCCGTCCGCAAGGTGTCAGGTGCCTCGCGGCTGGATCTGATCGCGCAGCATGCCGTTGAGTACGGGCTGGTGAACCTGTTGGGTGCGGGCTTGGCCGCAGTTCTGGTTTTAGTCTTTCATCCGGCGGTATTCAGGCTCATGGAGCGGGAAGTGGCCTTGGGAGCGGTCTTGCTTGACCCTGGCTTTCTGTGGGTTGCGGTCGCCATTCTGCTTCTCGGCGTCTTGCTCTCGGGTTTTTACCCCGCCATCGTTCAGTCTTCATACGGCACCATGATCCTCTTCAAGCCAAAGCACAAAGCTTCGGCCCACCGATTGGACCCCCGTAAGCTTCTGGTTGTGCTCCAGTTCACGGCCTCCATCGTCCTGATCATCGGTGTGATCACCATCTTCCTGCAGATCAGGTTCATGCGCACTCAGGCGCTAGGTGTGGATATTGAGCGCACCCTTGTCACCTATTCGTCCATGAACGACATCGGCAGCGCGAAGCGGATGACCTCGCTGCAGACCTACAAAGATAAAGTTCGGGCCCTGCCCGGAGTCGAGTCGATGGCCACGGCGTCCGTTGTGCCGGGCAAGGAGATTATCTGGCAGCGGCAGGATATCCGGAAGGCCGAGGACCTGCCCAATACGAAGAAGAACTACGACACCGCCTATGTGGATCATGACTTCATCCCCGCGTTCAAGCTCACGCTGCGGGCTGGCAGGAACTTCTCAGATAACACGGCGGCGGAGTCCGCTTCGGTCATTCTGAACGAGGCCGCCGTGAAGCAAGTGGGCTTTGCGGATGCGCGGGCGGCGGTGGACGCCTTCATCTGGATCGGAACAAAACAGTTCAAGATCGTAGGGGTTATCGGCGACTACCACCAGGAGTCGCTGCGAAAGGAGATCCGCCCGATCGTTTACTACTGCGGGTACAAGTGGCTTTACGATGTCGGGTATTACGCCGTCAAGATCCGTTCGAAGGACGTCCGGGCCACGGTGGAGTCGATCCGTAGCATCTGGAAGGAGATCTACCCTTTGGACAACTTCGAATACCGGTTTCTGGACGAGGCCTTCGACCAGCAGTACAAAGAGGACCGCAGGTTCGGCGCGCTGTTCGCGCTCTTCACGCTGCTGGCGGTTTTCGTGGCCTGCCTCGGCTTGCAGGGTCTGGCCACGTACGCGATTGAAAAGCGGACCAAGGAGATCGGGATCAGGAAGGTGAACGGCGCAACAGTCAGCCAGATTGTGGTGATGCTGATTCGTGACTTCGCCGCGTGGGTTGTCGTCGCCTTTGTCATTGCTAGCCCGATTGCGTATACTGTTATGAACAGTTGGCTTCAGAACTACGCGTACCGCATCGACCTGTCTTGGGCGGTTTTCGCCGTTGCGGGTGTGCTTGCCATGGCGATCGCCATCGGCACGACCTTCCTGCAGGCGTATCGCGCGGCCACGCGGAATCCGGTCGAGTCGCTGCGGTATGAGTAGTCGACATCGACAGAAGAGGAGACCGTATGGACAAACCCATTGATCCTGGCGTGAAACGCAAGCGCCGTCTGGCCCACTACGCGCTGGTGCTCAGCGTGGGGCTTGCGGTCGCCCTGCTTGTCGCGCGGCTGGATGGCGGACGCTCGACGGTGACCGCAGACCTGTCCAAGATCATGCTCGGGAGGGTCAGAAGCGACGTCTTCCAAGACACGGTCGCGGTTATCGGGAGCGTGGAGCCCATCCAGACCGTTTACCTCGATGCCACGGAGGGCGGGCGCGTCGAGGAGATTTTCATTCGCGAGGGAACGCAAGTCAAGAAGGGCGATGCGATCATCCGCATCAGCAACGACAATCTCGTGCTGGAGATCTCAAACTACGAGACCGAGGTGGCTCGGGCTGTCAACGACTTAAGGTCGATGCGCGTGACGCTTGAGAACCAGCAGCACAACAACGAGGCCCAGCTCGTCGAGTATACGTATGACCTCGCCAGGCTTGAGCGCGACATGACGAACAACGAACAGCTGTTCCAAAAGAACATGACCACGCGAAACGCTTATCTGCTGAGCAAAGAGGAGTTCGAGAGAAAGACGAAACTCCGTGAATTGCTGGCCAAGAAGAGCGAGTCTGACAAGGCCACTTTTGCCGCCCGGATCAGCGCGGGCGAGGAGATGGTGGAGTCCATGCAGAGAAATCTTGAGGTGAACCGCAAGCGGGTGAACCAGCTGATGGTGCGGGCGCCCGTGGATGGCGAACTGGCGACGCTTGTGCCCGAGTTGGGGCAGGTGGTTCACTATGGGGCGCGGATGGGAACGGTCAACATTCTTGACGCCTACAAGGTGAAGGCCGAGGTGGACGAGCACTACATTGCGCGGGTGCGGCCCAAGCTCAAGGCAACCTGTGAATTTCAGGACAAAGAGTATCCGGCGGCTGTGTCCAAGGTCTACCCCGAGGTGAGCGCCGGCAAGTTCGTGGTGGACCTCGTGTTCAGCGCGCAGGTGCCGGAGGGGCTCCGCATCGGCCAGACGACGCGGATTCGGGTTGAATTGGGCGAAGCGCAGACGGCTCTTCTGATTCCGCGCGGCGGGTTCTATGCGTCCACGGGGGGCCAATGGATTTATGTCGTCAACCCGCTGACGCACGTGGCGGTCCGCCGAAACATCAAAATCGGCCGCCAAAACCCGGATTTCTACGAAGTGCTTGCAGGTTTGGAGCCGAACGAAGAGGTCATCACGTCGGGCTACGAGGGCTTCGGCGATATGGGCACCGTGATTTTGAAAGAAGGCCCAGGAGAATTGAAGCCATGAGCACAGCCATCCCCCGAATCATCTTGACCGCGCTGGCCGTCATGACTTCGGAAGTGTATCCTCTGCGGGCGCAGGATCGGATGGCGGCGGTGCCGGCTGATGGGGCGATCACGCTGGCGGACTATGGGTATCGCGACTGGGGGCCGGAAGTGGTGCGCTACCGGGTTGATGCGTCCACGGTGGTGGGGCATCACGCACTGCTCGGGCCGGATGGGAAGGCGGTTCCGTTTCAGATTCACGACGGCGTGTTGTCATTTGTCGGCGCGCTGGCGAAGGGGCGGACAGTTCGCTACAGGTTTGAGAAATCCGGCGCGGATCGTTCGCGGGAGAACAGCGCGCTGCGTGTGAAGAAAGCAGGCGACTTCTTGGAGATCGCGAATGATCGCATCGCGCTGCGCGTTCCTGCACCGCAGGAGAATAGCGCCGCTGGACCGGTGCCCGCGCCGCTGGCGGGCTTCAAACAAGAGGGGCGCGGCTGGATGGGCGGCGCGCACTTCACGACCGCTCGGAAGATTGCGTCATATCAATTCCGCGTCGTCGAGGAAGGGCCGGCGAGCGTAGTGTACGAGGCGCGTTATCGGTTTGAGCCTGCAGGCGACTATGTGTGCCGCTTGCAGCTCGATAACGAAGCCGCGCACGCGCTGGTTACGGAGGAATTCGACTTCGGCAGCATGACCGACGGGCGCGATTATCTCGTTCTGGATGTCGCATCGGGCTGGACGCCGGATACGTATCGGTACATGTTCAGCGGATTCGGCGGCGGCGAAAGCCCGCTGCTGACGGGTGCAATCGAGACGAGCGGACTCGCCGAGTATGTCGCCAAGAAGTCCGCAGAGTGGAAGGATTGGCCCGCTTCGGGACCACCTAAACCGCGGCAGCCCGGCGATGGTCCGATGGTGCTGCTGGATCGCCTGAATCAGACCGGCTCGTTCGGGCCGCGCAGCGTGATCGGGCTTTCAGACTCGAATCAAGCGGTCTACGTCTTGCCGATGCACGGCGGTAGCTGGCGGCGTTCGATGTCGCTCACGGCGTGGCACGACGCGGCGAGCGGAGTGAAGATTGCGCTGCCGATCGGCGTGCGGCCGCTGGAGTCGTTCCTCGACACCACGGGCGACACGTCGCCGTTCGCGACGATGACGCACGACGGCGGATTGCCTGCGACGTACGGCCGGCGCATGTGGGCGCTGTGTGTCGGCCTGTCGGATGCGGATGTCGCGAAGGTGCATCAGTGTGTCGGCGTGATTGGTCTTGATCGCTATAAGAACTGGACCGTCAGTTGGCCGAGTGATTCAGCGAAAACGTTCCCGCGCTCGCAGACGACGCCGGAGTTGCTCGCGCGGCTGAAGAAGAGCATCGGCGCGCATCCTGAAGAAGCGCAACTGCGGACCTGTTACCTCATCACAGGCGATGAACAGGATGCGGTCCGCAGCGCGAATGCGGCGCTCGCGCAGTTGCGCAAGCCTAACGATTACATCAGCAGCTGGGAGAAGAACTGGGCGTTCGCCGGCTACCGCGACTGCGATTTCTCGCTCTGGGTCATCCGGGCAGAGGATGCCCTGTCGTGCCCGTCGCTTCCGACTGAGCTGCGCGCTGAGCTGCGCCAGCGGCTCGCGCTCTTCGCATATTGGCTGACCGATCAGGACCTGACGCAGATGGGCACGGGCACGCATCTGGGTACGGTGAACATGCGGATTGGACGCTGGCTCGCCGGGCTCTACTACGCATCCCTGCTGCCGGATCATCCGATGTACGAAGTTTGGATGACGCATTACCGCGGCACGGTTGCGTTCCTGCTGGGCAACACCGAGAGCGTCGGTGGCGCGTGGTACGAGCCGCCGACCTACCAGACGTTTGGGCCGACGCGCTGGCTCACATCGGCGCAGGCTATCTTGCGGAACGGCGGCTACGGCGACTTCGGCGCGAAAGGCTATCAGTCGCGGATGCTGACCTACACCGCGAACCTCACGATGCCTGATCCGCGCTATCCAGGCAAGCGCATCCTCCCTGGCATGGGCGACAGCGGCAACACCTTGGACGGCATGTTCGGCATCGGGATGGGTGTCGTCGAAAGCGCGGACCCTGCAAGCGCTGGATATTTCGCGTATATGCATGGTTTGAACGGCATCAACCGGCAGCTGTCACGCGGCGGTTCGAGCGGCGACAAATTGAATCCGGATTTCAGCTTCTTCTATTTGCCCGACGTGCCTGAGCAGGCGCGGCCGCTCGTGACAACGTACATTCCCGGCTACGGCGTCGCCTTCCGTGCGCACTTCGGCGATCCCGACGAAACGGCGATGCTCTTTCGCTGCGGTTACACGCGCAGCCACTGGGCCGTGGACGACATGAACGTGATCGTCTACGGTAAGGGCGCTCCGCTCTCGCCGGGCAACGGGCACCAGTACTATCACGGGAAGGCTGAGCAGGCCGGGCCGATGCGCAACCTGTGCCGCCTCGTCAAGCCCGCGCAGGACCTGCCCAACGGGCGCATTCACACCGACGTCCAGGATTACGGCTTCGGCGCGAACGCCGATTACGCTGTCGGGCGCATGTACTTCTCCGGAGAAGAGCTGAACGACGGAAAAGGGGAAATGGAGTGGCGGCGACATATCCTGTTCCTGAAGAGCGAGCGGGCGAGCGGCCCTACCTACTTCGTGATGCGTGACAGTTTTACCGGCTATGAGGGCGCGCCTGCCAAGACGGGCCGTAAGGCCTACTGGACGTGGCTCAATCTTGACACTGCAGACCGCGTTAAGGTCAGCGGCGCGGCGTTCGATGCTGCGAAAGTCGCGAGTGAAACCGTGACTGCGGAGAACAGCTGGCCGACGCTGGCCGGTGGCACGATCGAGATGAGCACCGCCTACGGCGCGTCATCGTGGTTCTGGTTCGACACGCCCGCGAGGCCGGTGGTGAAGGCGGTGATGAAGATGAGCTACACGGTGGACCCGGCGGACTATCAGCGCCACTTCGCCGCACGGCAGCCGGGCATCCCCGAAACGGGAAGCGCAGAGAGCAAGACGATCTTCCGCGTTGAGGGTAGCGCCGATAGAGGATTCTTCTACGTGCTTTATCCTCGCAAAGGCGCTATGCCCACCCCGGCCTGTGCAAGGCTGGCGGAGGGTGTTCTCCAGATCGTCACGGCCGAGTCGAGCGACACGGTCTTCGTGGGCAATGCGCCGTTCGACTTCGCGCAGGATGGTGTAACGTTCACCGGCAGAGCCGGCGCCGTGCGCGTGTTCAAGGATCATGTTGTGTTCTGCATGAACAGCGGCGCGGGCAGCATCGGCTACAACGGCCATGTCATCACGGGCAGCGGCCCCTTCGAGCGCAGCGTCGCAAAAAGCGACCTCAAGCCGGGTACGGTCAGTCTTGGAGGCACGCCCATAGCCGTCCGCACCGACGAAATCGGCGAGGGCATCACGGTGCGCGGCGAGGCGCCGTTTTCGGCCCGTCTGGAAGGGCGTGTGATCAAAATCCGCACTGAGGGCCGCGCCCGTTCTTTCATCGTAGCGAATCTTCCCAGCTGGCTGCTCAACGCGCAATTCACGTTGGACGGTCAGGAATGGCTCTGCCTGCGGGCCGATGAGGCCTCCCAAGGGTGGGGCCGCTATTCCCGAAGCAGCGGCGTCTGCTTCTCAACCCTCGACGGTTCGCATGAGTTGGAACTCCGCCAGCGCGACAACTGGCCGAGCCCGTGGGAGTGCGGCACGACTTGGACGCTTGTTTCGGGTGTCCGCGCGACCTGTCCTTAGGCGCGAGCTGCACATGCGCAAAACTGGAGAACGAGTATGAACATCTCAAGACGAAGTTTCGCCCGCGCTGTGGTGAGCAGCGCTTTCGCTGCACTGGGCGGGCGCTCGCTGGCGGCCGAGGCGGTCAGGGGCGATAAGCCTAGCTGCGTCGCCAAGCTGGTGCGGGACAAGGGCATACTTAAAATCGCCATCAACGGCGAGGTCTTCGAGCCGCTGGCCTACCGCTCGTACCGTCCCACGGCCGAGCTGATCCGCGGCTTCGCCGGCACCGGCATGAAGCTGGCCAATGTCACCCATACCGGCATGCTCTGTACGCTGGACGTGCCGTACTCGCTGTTCGGCGAGGTCTGGACCGGCCCACAACGCTTCAACTGGGACAACTTCGACGCCCAGATGGAGCTGTTCGAGGCCAGCGCGCCGGGCGCCTATTACAACATCGCGCTCCAGCTCGACACGCGCGACTGGGCGCTGAAGGCGCATCCGGAGTGGTCGAACTGCTACTGGAACCTGGTCGAAATGGCCGGGCACGAGCCGTGGCGGATCGAGACTGCGGAGTCGCTGCAGGAGTTCCTGCGCCAGATCGAGGCGCGCTACGGTGACCGCGTCTTCGCCTACAGCCTGCTCTGCGGCTCCTCGACCGAGTGGTACACCAACTCGCAGGGCAACGGACGTCCGGAGGCCGCGATCCGCGAGCACCCGCTCAAGACGGCGGCTTTCCGCAGGTTCACCGGCGACCCGACGGCGACGATGCCGCCGCTCGATGTGCTGCAGCGCACCTCGCACGGCGTCTTCCGCGATCCGGTCGCGGACGCGGAGGCCCTGCGCTACTGGCGCTTCCACCACGCGATCATCGGCGACGCTATCGTCTATTTCGCGGGCAAGGCGCAGGAGGTGCTCCAGCACAAGAAGCTGCTCGGACTTTTCTACGGCTATCTGACGCAGCTCAACAGCGAGCGGCTGCTGCAGGAGGGGCACCTGGGCTACGAGCGTGTCTGGAGCTGCCCGAACCTCGACATGATCTACGCGCCCGCGAAGTACGGGAAGCCGCGCAGCTTTGAGGGCGCCAGCGGCTACCTGCTCACCGTCGACTCCCTCGACCTGCACGGCAAGCTCGTCTTTCAGGAGATCGACCACACCACCCACATCGCCCGCGACACCGTGGAGAACGGCCGCAAGATTCCCGGCGGAAACACCAAGCTGCCCGACGCGTTCGCCACGCGGCAGGTACTGAGGCGGGAGTTCGCCTTGACGCGTGCCAAGCGGACTGCACTGTGGTGGTTCGACTTCCTCGGTGGCAACTATGCCAGCCCGGAGATGATGTCCATGGTCGCCGAGCTGGTGCGGGCGCAGGATCGGCTGCGCGATGTTCCTATGAGGTCGGTGGCCGAAATCGCTGTGTTCGGCGACGTGCCGTCCATGTTCCACATCAACGCGCGGTCAAGCGTCGCGGACGACCTGCTGGTGCAGCCGCCCGACGCCTTGGCCCGCATCGGCGCGCCGCACGACATCTACAACTTCTCCGACCTTGATCACGCGGGCCTGCCATGGGAGCGCTACAAGCTCTGCATCTTCCTCAACCCCTTTGTCATTTCCGAAGAGAAGCGTGCTTGCATCCGGTCTAAGGTGCAGCGCAACGGACGGACCCTGCTGTGGGTCTATGCGCCGAACTACATCCAAAAGGACGGCTTCTCGGTCGAGGGGATTGCCAGCCTTACGGAGATCAAAGTCGTGCGACGGAACGAAGGAAGAAGTGCGGTCACGGTGCGGCCTGAAGGCCTGTTCGCCCGGGTCGGAGCCGCTGTGCGATACGGCTTTACTCCGGGCCAGAACTCCGGCGCGCCGCGCGACCAGACTTTCGACATGCGCAGCAAGGGGCTGCTTGAGACCGCACCGCTCTTTGAAGTGCGGGATGAGGCGGCCCAAACGTGCGGCGTCTACGACTCCGACGGCGCATCAGCGCTGGCCGTGAAGAAGCTCGGCTCGTACACCTCAGTCTACAGCGCCGTCGGCAACCTTCCCGCCGAGCTTTATCGCGAAATCGCGCGGGCCGCCGGCGTCCACATCTACTACGAGGGGAACGATCCGACCTACATCAACAGCCGCCTGTTCGGCATCCACATGCAGGGCGACGCCGTGAGCGAGGTCACCCTGCCGGGCCGCGCAAGCGGGCGGCTCACGGAGCTGTTCGACGGCGGCGAAACCGCGTGTGAGAACGGACGCTTTATGGTTGCGCACCGGCCGGGAGTCATGAAACTGTTCCTGTTAGAAAAGAGCATTGATGTCTGCCATTTGAACCCTTTATAATGCTTGGCCAGCTGGATCATGTGGCCAGACTATAGGGGAATTTCTTGCCAACGCGTCACCGAAATGCCTTTGCCGTATTCCTGTTGTTGTCTTACTTTGTCTCCTCGCCGAGTTACGCGGAGGTAAAATCTGACTTTCGCAAGCAACTGGAGGAGCACTGGTTCAAGCAACTGTCTTCTGAGCGGGGACAAAACAGCTCGCTGCTTCCCGAGCAGGATGCTTACGGGGCCGTAAACGGAGACCGCTATGAGAGCGTCACCGGCTTTCACACTTTGGGCGAGGGCCTCCAGTGGTGGCAGGTTGACCTTGGCACGGCGGTTCCTATAGGGCGGATCGTGGTGTGTAACCGCCCCGGCTTTGAGGGGCGGGCCCGCAGCATGGAGGTTCTGTTATCGGGCGACGGCGTGAGTTGGAAGAAGATCCACTCCTGTAACGGGCAGCCGTTCTATGGAGGCCGGACTGACAGCGAGCCGCTGACGCTGAGGCTCGCGGGCGAAAAAGCGCGTTACGTCAGGATGCAACTGAGTGGCGACTTTCTCAACCTGAACGAGGTGGAGGTCTTTGCCCAGCGCGATGACAAAACCAATGTCGCGCTTAAGAAGCACGCCACGCAGTCATCGACCAGCCCGTGGTCCACCAAGTGGCTTGATGAGGTGCCTGCTGCTTGGAAGGCGGAGAAAGGCAGCCGGGGCCCTACTGCCCAGAAGAAGGATCTTGAGGACGCGCTTGAGCTGGCGGCCAGGACGTTGGCCTATGTTCAGAAAGTCAGGCCGCTGGGCACGCATGAAACGTATCTGCAGACCTATAAGAAGGCATGGGCGGACGGCGCGATCGCAGCCAAGGACTATGACGACTTCTACGTTAAAATAAGGCTGCTGCGGCGCTCAATGATCCTCTCTCATCCGGATTGCGACTTTGCGAAGATCTTGATCAACCGAACGCCCCCCACCTCCTACAGCCACAACGGGGACCAGCACCTGGGTATCCACAGCCGGCCAGGGCCGGGGCTGACAGTCCTGTCAAACTGGAAGACAGAGCCCGTGGCCACCGCCATCTTGGCGGGCAAGCTGCCAGCCGGCGCTGTTCGCAATCCGGACCTGCACTACGATGCGGGCAAGGTGGCGTTCGCGTTCTGTGACCACGCCACGCCGGACCGGAAGCGCTACTTTCTGTATGAAGCGGCCATCGACGGATCATGGGTTCGGCAATTGACCGGCACGGCCCGCGATAAGCTCGAGACGTGGGAAGATCGAGCCACCGTGGTTATCGAGGACAACGATCCGTGCTACATGCCCGATGACAAGCTGGTGTTCATCTCGACGCGCTCACAGTCGTTCGGCCGGTGCCATGGCGGCCGATATAACCCGGCCTGGGTGCTGCACGGTTGCGATAGCAGCGGCGACACTATCAAGCAGCTTTCGTTCGGCAACGAGAACGAGTACGAGCCGTCCGTTCTGAATGACGGGCGCATCGTTTTCACGCGGTGGGAATATACGAATCGTCATGAAATGCTCTTCCACATGCTGTGGTGGTGCCGCCCGGATGGCTCGGCCGTCTCGCATTACTACGGGAATGACACGCTGCATCCGATGATGGTGGTCGAGGCCTCGGCGATACCGGGAACCCACCGGGTGGTTTCCACCGCCATGGGTCATCACTCCTACAGCACCGGCACCACGGTCGTCCTGGATATCAACAAGGGCGAGAACGGCGAAGAGCCGGTCACGCACATCACGCCGGAGACGCCCTACTCCGAAACCAAAGGGTGGCCCAACCCCCATTACAGCCACCCGTATGCGGTCAACGAGGATCTGTTCTTGGTTTCCCGCGCCAACCACCCCGTGCCCCACCAGGGACAGGTTCCGCCGCTCAACGACCGGGCGATCTACCTGGTGGATACGCTGGGCGGACGCGAGCTGATCTACGAGGATCCGTCTGTGGCCTGCGTTTCGCCGATTGCGGTTCGCAAGCGGAAACGCCCGCCGGTCATACCGCCGATGGCGCAGCCCAATCCGCCGGATTACGCCACGGTCTATGTTCAGAACGCGTATCTGACAAGGAACGATCCGGAAGGCAAAATCAAGCCCGGCATGATCAAGGCCTTGCGCGTCAACGCGCTGGGCGTTCAGCCCCGGGCCAGCCGGACGGCCTGCAGCCAAGGGTGCCCGAACGAAATCCCCAAGCGGGTCGTCGGCACCGTGCCCGTCGATGAAAACGGCTCGGCCTTTTTCAAGGTGCCGGCGCGAACCTCCCTCCAGATGCAGATGCTGGATAAGAACGGCATGGCCATCCTGACCGAGAAAAGCCTCTTCTATCTTCAGCCCGGCGAGAACCGCAGCTGCGTCGGGTGCCACGCGGAAGTGGGCGCGAGCCCGGGCGCGGCTGCGATGGCCAAAGCCTCCTACAAGAAACCCATGGATCTGATACCCCCCACTGGCCCCAGCTATGCGGGCGGGCTCAGCTTTATGCGCACGGTTCAGCCGGTTCTGGACCGCTACTGCATCCGCTGCCACGGCTTGGGCGAGGGAGCGGACCGCAAGGCGGACGCGGTGAATCTCATTCACGACGGAACCATCGCCTACCCCCGCTCCTACCTGGAGATCGTGAAGCGCGGCGATCATCGTCTGGGCGAGAAAAGTTACATGTGGGGCGACTTCAACATCAGCCGGCCGTTCATGTTCTACGCCTTCAGCAACAAGGTGGCCCACATGCTGCGCGGAAAGCACAGCGACGTGAACATGGACACGGTCAGCTATATGCGGGTCATCGAGTGGCTGGACCTGAACGCCCAGTGCTATGGGGATCTGTTCCCGAACAAGCTGGAAGAGCGCCAGCTTAACGGAAAGGCACTGAGTGAGCTGAAAGCCTACGCCGCACAGGCGCTGGGAGACAAGTTCGGGCGCTATCCCGACCGCGCGCTTGTCAATGCGGCTCAGCCCGACGAGAGCCTGATTCTGATGGCGCCGTTGGCCAAAGCCGCGGGCGGTTGGGGCCAGGTTCAGCCCGGCTGGACGAGCAAGGAGGATCCGGGCTTCAAGAAGACGCAAGCGCTTGTCGCCAGCTGTATCGTTCGGAAGCCCAACGAGAATACCAACGGGTGGACCCCCACCTTCGAGCAGGGGGCCGGTGAACAGTGGGTGCTCGACGACCGGAGCAAATACCGCGCGAAAACAGGGGGAAGCCGGAACGTTCAAATGAGCCAGAGCAAGTGACGTAAGGCCAAGGTCGTCAATGTCAACGCCCCGTTTCAGCATGATCCAACTCCACCTCGCGGTTCTTCTGGCCGGCGGGGCCGGGTTATTTGCCAAGTTTGTCGCAGTAAGCCCCACGGTGATCACGTGTGGGCGGACTTTTTTCGGAAGTCTTGCGTTGTTGGTCGCGGCTGCGCTTGCTCAGACGAGCCTGCGGTTGCGAAGCCGAAGAGACCTTCTCTTGCTGGCTCTCTCAGGCGCTATTCTGGCAACGCATTGGTTTTCATTTTTTGCTGCGATTCAGGTCTCAACGGTCGCCGTCGGCCTGCTGGCTTTCTCCACATTTCCGCTGTTCATCACCTTCCTCGAACCCGTGGTTTTTGGCGAGCGCTTGCACCGCCGTGACGTGATCACGGCCTTCGTCGTTGTGGCCGGGCTGATCTTGGTGACGCCGGTTTGGGACGTCGAGCAGCCGAACACTCAGGGCGCGCTGTGGGGAACTCTCTCCGCCTTTACGTTCGCGGCGCTTTCGCTCCTGAACCGCTCATCTGTGCGCATATATCCGGCGCTTACAGTGGCGTTTTATCAACAGGCTTTCGCCTTTCTCTGCGTGCTGCCGTTGGCGCTGCGCTGGCCGGGCGTTACCACCGGACGCGATATTGGGCTCCTCGTGGTCCTTGGTGTCTTTTTTACGGCGCTTGCGCAGGGCTTGTCGGTCGCAAGCTTGCGGCATCTGCGTGGCCAGACGGTCGGAGTGGCCTTCGGCTTAGAGCCTGCCTACGGCATTCTGCTTGCGTGGCTGCTGCTGAATGAAACACCTTCGTTGCGAACACTCTGCGGCGGGCTTCTCATCGTTTGCGCCGTGATATGGACGTCATTCTATGAACACACCTGATGACAAACCTACTGTTCAGCGGCTGCTCTCGGTCGATGCGCTGCGCGGATTCGACATGTTCTGGATCATCGGCGCGGATGCGCTGGTGCAGGCATTGAATCGTATGAGCGAGACCCCCTTCACCCGGCTTCTGGCGACGCAGATGGATCATGCGGAGTGGGCGGGCTTCCGCTTCTACGACCTGATCTTCCCGCTCTTCCTATTCATCGTCGGCGTGTCCATCGTGTTATCGATGGACCGAATGTTGGCTACACATGGGCGAAAAGGTGCGCTCGTCCGCATCGCGCGGCGCAGCGTGCTGCTCTTTGTCCTCGGCATGTTCTACTACGGCGGCGTGTCGCGGGCGTGGCCGGACGTACAGCTCTCCGGCGTGCTCCCGCGCATCGCGCTCTGCTACTTCTTTGCGGCGACGCTTTATGTCCTGTTGCCGCGCAAAGGCCTCATAGCCGCAGCTGCGCTCTGCCTCGCTGGCTACTGGGCGCTCATGACGTTCGTGCCGTTTCCTGACGTGAACCTGAAACATGAAAAAGTGGGCAAGAGGGAGACGCAGGCGCAGGCGGCGGCCCTGTTCGCCGCAGCTGATAAGACCGTCCACGGCACGTTCGAGGAGGGGCGCAACCTCACGCACTACGTGGACGCCCGCTGGCTGCCGGGCAAGAAACGCAATCTCTACTACACGAACGAAGGCCTGCTGAGCACGCTTCCCGCCGTGGCGAGCACGCTGCTGGGCGTCATGGCCGGGTGGCTGCTGACGAGCGTGCGCTGGAGCAGCCGTCAGAAAGTCGCATGGCTTCTGGCGGCGGGCGCGGCGAGCGTCGCGCTCGGCTTTCTCTGGGGGCTAGAATTTCCGGTCATCAAGCGCCTCTGGACCTCCTCCTACGTTCTCGTCGCTGGCGGCTACAGCGCCATGCTGCTCGGCGGATTCTATCTGGTTGTGGACGTGTGGCAAGTGCGCACGTGGTGCCTGCCGTTCGTGTGGATGGGGACAAACGCCATCACGATCTACCTCGCCGACAACATTCTCGGAGGGTTCAGCGGCCTCGCCGCACGCTTCGTCGGCGGCGACGTGCAGCAGTTTGTAGACGCGCACCTTGCGAAGGGCTGCGGCGACCTGCTGACCGCGCTGGCCGGCCTCTCACTTGCCTTTCTGTTTGTCCGCTTCCTCTATGAGCGGAAGATCTTCCTGCGCGTCTAGCGGTTGATTATACCACTAACGAAAAGTATCTAGACCCTATGAAGCGCTCCAGACACACGGGAGGGGCACGCGTCTACGTGCCTAGGACGAGCAGACGCTCGTCCCTCCCTGTGTAGGGAGTCTCAAGAATAACGCACGGGCAATTTTGCCCGTGCGTTATTTCGTCGCACAACCGGACCGACTACAGCAGCTTGATCAGCGTGCCGTTGGCGAACACCAGTTTCACGGTGCCGTCGGCCTGATAAGTCACGTGCCAGCGGCTGTCCGGTACGGTGACGGAGGCGAAGGTGCCGATCCGCGTGCCGGTGCAGGTGACCAGGGTATACTGCTTGGAGCGGTCCAGCTGGCCCGGATTCGCGATCACCAGGTTCAGCGCGGACAGGTTCACGTTGCCCCGCACGGCCAGGCGGTCGCTGGTGCCGTCCGCAGCCACGTCGACGAGCAGCGTGCCGGTCAGAACCGAGGAGGCGGCGAAGGTCAGCGTCCCGAGCACGTTGGCGCCGCCGGGGGCGATCGTGCCGGTCACAGCGAGCGTGCCGTTCGAGACGGTGCCCGAGCCGCGCAGGTCGGCCAGGGTCTGGGACATGCCGCCCAGATCCAGCGTGGCGCCTGCCGCAAGGTCAAGGGTGGAAGCGGCCGCGATCATGTTGCTCGCGCTGCTCGAAGCGGTCAGCGTCAGCAGGCTGCCGTCGCCGGGGTCGGTCAGGGCTTGGTAGTTGCCCGCAACATTCTGGTTGCGGCCGAGGTAGTCGACGCCGAAGCCGAGCGTCCATCCGGTGTTCGGACCGCCGCCGCCGGTACCTTGCCCGAAGCGTGCTTCGAAGCTGTGAGCGCCGGGCGTCAGGGTGATGGTTCCGATCGTCGGGGAGTTCCAGGTGCCGTTATTGAGCACGGTGGTCGTGTCGATGATCAGGCGCACACTGTCGTCGAACTGCTCGGCGAAGGTCCAGTTGACGTTGGTACCGGTCCGGTTCCAGAGATAGCCGGTGTAAATCCACGTCGTGTTATACGGCTCGTAGTAACTGATATTCGCCTGGCGTGTAGTCAGTTGAACCGCCGTGTTGGGGTTAGGCGTGTTCAGCTCGAAACTGCCGGCGACCGAACCCTCGTACAGGCCGGGCGAAACGCCCTGCAGCTTCACGGTTCCGCCTGAGACGACGAGCGGAGCCGCAGACGAGAGCGGAGCGCCCAGAGTGAAGGTTCCGCCCCCCGTCTTGGTGAAGCTGTCGCTGGCCAGAGAACCGTTGATGATCGCGCCGCCGGTGGCAGTCACGGTGCGGTTGGTCAGGCTGAAGCCGCCCATGTTCAGCGTGCCGCCCGCCACGTTGACGTCCGTGCCTGCGGGCAGCGCGCCGGCCACGCCCACAGCCAACGTGCCGTTGCTGACCGTCGTGGCGCCCGCGTAGGTGTTGGCTGACATCAGCGCGAGCGAGCCGGAGCCGAGCTTGGTCAGGCCGCCGCTGGCGTTACTGCCCATTGAGGGGGTCGCGGCTGGGTGATTGGTCGTTCCGCCGCCGGAGAGGCTGACCGTGGGCGTGCCGGTGTAACCGAAGCCGGGACAGGTGACCTGGATGCCGGTCAGGGTGCCGCTGGCGGAGTCGAACTGCGCGACCGCCGTCGCGCCGGTGCCGCCGCCGCCGGCGATTGTGACCATGGGCGGCCCGATGTAGCCGGGCGTGGGAGCGACGCCGACACCGGTCACGCCGCTGCCGGCTGGGGCCAGCAGGGGCACTGCGATGGTACATACGAGGTTTGTCGTGTCGAACGTCGCGCCGCCCGCATAGAGGCTGACCGCATCCGGAGCATACGACCCCGTGCCGAAGAGCGCGCCGCTAGTGCGGGCGAGGAAGGTGCCGCCGTTGAAGCCGACGGTCGCCGACGCACCGCTCCGGATCTCTTTGCGGATCTGGTTGGCTTGGAGGACGCCGCCGTTGAGGTTGACCCTGGCCGCCATGTTGGTGCGGTTGGCCATCAGGACGCCCGTTCCGCCATTCACGGTGGCTCTTCCGCCCGCGAGCGTGAAGTCGGCAAAGCCTCCGCTCGTTCCAGCCTCGTTAGAATCGCCGACCCACAGGTCGGAAACGGAGGTGGTCAGGGTGCCGCTCGTCACATAAACCACACCGGTGCCGCCGCGGCTAAGGCCCAGAGCGCCGTCAAAGTCCGAGAGCTGGGTGAAACTGCCGCCGCTGATCTTGAGGATGCCGACAGAGGCGGGCGCGGTGCCGATCTGAGACCAGCCCTTGAAGGTCAGGGCGCCACCGCTCATTTCATAGTAGCCGTAGCCGTTCTGACCGATGCGTCCGTCGGTGCTGCTGCCGCCCCAGTTCACGACGCTGCCGCCCGACTGGTAGACCGCGCCTGCTGAGCCCCCGTTCTGCCCGACATTGAAACGGTTGGTGAACACGACGCTATCCTTCACAACCAGCACGCCGCGGCCGGAATTGCCGACGTACAGGGGCGGGCACCACGTGTTCTTGCCGGGAAGAATCGAAGACCAGACCGTGTTGCCCGCGAGCGTCAGTCTGGCGCTTTCACCGCCGTTCGGGGCAATGAAACTTTCCAAATTTGTGGTGTTGACGGAAATGCCGCTCATGTTCAGATCGCCGCCGCTGACTCTGAGCTGGCCGCAGAACGACTGTCCTGGGGTGTTGAACGTCAGCGCGTTGGTGCTCAGCTTGGTCAAACCCATGAGGGCCGGGAACGCATACCCGTAGTTGAGGCTCGCCAGCGAGGTGTCGATGCCAAGCAAGGCCGT
>CAYLUN010000075.1:0-17460 GCA_964386865.1 uncultured Lentisphaeraceae bacterium
AGCGCTTGAGGCGGATAAATATTCTTTCAGGATGCGCCCAACTGGCGAACTCGGGCTAAGCGTAGGCAATCCCGACGCTAAGCGTCGACAACGTATTGACTATCAATGACTAGCGACGAAAACAGGCCTGATTTTGGCCCTTAGACGCGCTTTTTTGGCCTTCTTTTGGGGGTTTAAGCCGCGTCACGGCCCGAGCGGACTCGGCCGCCGATCCCTTTCCGACCAAAGCCGGTTCCGCCCGGGGCGCTCAGGAAGAGGGTGCGGACTAAGTGATCTGAGATAATAGCGGCTGGGAGTGCGAGAGTGAAGTCAGGTCAGTAGTCCCATTCGCAGATATAACCAGCCGGATCGGGGCCTAAATCTCTCGTGTCGTTCCACCCCTCTTGTCCATCCCTCAACTCTGCGTAGTGCTCCCTGCTTTCAGTAGCGTTTGGCTCATCATCTCCCCACCCTTTGTAAGAGAGAGGTGTCCCATCGACCCACACCCATTTACCGCCCTCTTCATTGGTGAGACCAATCCAGACGTGTGTTTTTGCATTAGTGATTTTTACGAGTTCCCGAACGAAACTGTTCTCTTCCCTCTTTCCAATCGTTACAAGATGCCCACCCTTCTTCTCACAGGCGTCTTTGGCCTCGTGCCACGAAAAACGCCCCAACATCAGGAGATAGTGATGCCCTTCGTATTCCACCGCTCCGACTGGAAGTGCCTTTCTTTTCGGTTCAAGCGGGAGCAAGGCAGTTTTAGCGGCGTGTTCAATCTTTGCAGCGGGAGAAACGATGACAGGTGATTCCTCAATTCGTGTGTAAACCTCTTTACCCAAGGCACTCGTCGTACCGCTAAACATCGAAGTCCCTTCCAATGTGTATACACGCTTACGATCATCGCCAGGTCCGGTCTTCCAATGCATTGTCACAGTATCTCCGCTGACAGTCCAGTTACCGTAATCAGGGGAGTCAAAACACTTGAAAGTGCCGTCAGCATCAAATAGAAAATCCCAGTTCTTTAGGTCTCTATGCCACTTGCCGACAATAGAGACTTCCCTTTTCGGAGGTGTTTTTGCTGAAACCCTTGAATTTGTCAGCGACTTTTCGTCTTTCGATTGCTGTGATTTCAGCTCTGCCATCATAGCCGAAGACGCCTTGATCTCGTTGTCAACAGCCTCAGCACCTTTCCAGTTCTTCTGTGCCATCAAGTTTTTGAGCGGCTCTTTCAGAGCCTCGATATACTTCGCAAGCAGGTCAATTTGTTGACCTCTCGATTGGGTGGCAATGGACAGCAAGCTCTGATAGACAAGTACTGAGTTTGCCGAATTTGCTGGAGCAGCGTCTGCTACAATTGCTTCACCCTCTTTGAACCGCTTCGCTTCCGTGGCGACAACCTTGTACCCGTCGAAGTCTCCCTTCTTCGTCAGATCATCCAGGAGCACATCAAGGCTCGTCCTAATTCTGGCGTCGATCTTGGCGACTTCGTTGGTGTAGGTCGTATGCAGTGAGTCCAGCGTGACAGCCTGAGCAGCCTGTGAGGTCGCCGTTATGACGCATATGAGGCAGAAAGCGACAGCCAGTCCGAAAGCCTTCACCTCTGGAATCAATTTCATTGTCGATCCTTTCGTCACGTTGGCTCCTCGATTCGTGAACGACCACTGTCAGGAGTAACTGTGATGCGAATCATACCGCATGCCCCTGTACCCGACAAGATGCTTTGAGCTTTTCTGCCGTAGTCGGATCGTTTAAGATCATTAGACCTTTTCCCATGTGTATCTCGAAGATAGTCAGCGGTGCTCAAACCGGTGCGGATCGGTGCGGACTCGATGCCGCCGTCCACTGCGGCCTGCTTTGCGGCGGCTGGGTTCCCGGGGGCTGGCTGGACACGTGCGGGAAGATCCTGCGGGCGGATCACGCCGCAGGGCATGGTATCCGGACTGGCGTGTATCGGCACCGCTTCAGCTGATCCCGACGCTGATCCCGACGCTAAGCATCGATAAGCTGTTTACTTTCAATGGCTAGCGACGAAAAAAGGCCTGTTTTTGGCCCTTAGACGCGCTTTTTTGGCCTTCTTTTGGCGCTTTAAGCCGTGTTATGGCCCGAGCGGAGCGACACGTGGGGAGGGGATTTGGTATAGTCTGCGGTCGACTCCGCTGAAAGAGCGGGCAACCAGGCTGACCGATAAGGCCAAAGCGTTGAAGGTGGCGGACTCGCGCGAAGTTAATCCGCTGACCTTCCACAGCCTGCGCCACGCCGCCGCCACATGGCTGAGGGACCCCGGTGTATCGGTGAGCCTCGCCATGGAGCTGATCGGTCACGATTCCGTGTCGGTTGACCGGGGCCATGTTCATACGAACCCGCAAGCCATGCGTGACGCGCTGAACCGTTTGCCGAGAATCTCATGACCGGCTCCAGCGAGGCCGTGGCTCGCGAGATCATCGGCCACGCTTCGGCCAGCGTTGACCGGGGCTACGTCCACATGGACGCTTCGGCCATGCAGTCAGTCCTGGACAATCTCCCCGACGTGACCGCGTGACCGCGCAGGGAGCACCGCACACGTCACCTATTGGGCTGGCGACCTTGCAGAACTGACAGCCTCCTCCATGCGGGCAACCTCTTCGTCCGAGAGTTGCGCGAAATGACTGGCGCGCTTTCGTGCGGAAAGCCGTCCATTATTCTGGAGACACGACCGGATGAACAGGTCGATCCGCTGGTCCGGCATATCGACGATTTCCTGGAGGGCCTTCTTAATCCGGTCGTAGTCGGCGAGAAAAGCCAGTTCATCCACGAGTTCCGAGTCGACGGTCTGAGCGATAAACCGCGCCAAAGCCTCCGCCTGTGGCGTCAGATCGATATACCTGTAGAAGTCCGCCGTCTCGTTCCTCACCGTCATCCGGCCCTCCTCGTCGAGGGCGTAATCCACGAGAGAGAGCAGAGCCTTCGAAAACGCTTCCAGCGACGCGTCATAGTCCGCGAGATTCTTAAGCATGACGGCGGACACCGGGAAGATGATCCCCGCTGGCGTGAAGCCTCGGCGGACAAGGATATTGTGAATCAGGAAGCGATGGATCCGCCCGTTCCCGTCCTCGAACGGATGCAGGAACACAAACCCGTACGCCACCGCGGCTGCGTGAATGACGGCCGGCACCAGTCCCGAGCTCAGGCGCGCGTGGGCCGCAACAAGGCCCTCCATCAATCCGCCCAGATCTTCTGGCTTGGGACAAACATAGTGGACAATCTCCTTTTGCAAGGAGACCGACTCGCCGATGTAGTTCTGGCCGGTTCGATAATCCGTGTCCCGGAAACGCGGATCGACGGTTCGGTTTTGCAGGTCGATGAGTTTCGCCTTCGCGCAGAAGTCTTGGTTCTCCGCCAACTGAAGCAGAGAGACAAAGCGTTCCGTCCGGGTCGGGCTGGGCGTGATGTGTTCGATTTCGAACGAGGACTTGGTCTCCTTGGTGTACAGGTAGCTCATGGCCCGCTTCAGCAGCGCGGGCGAGTAACCTGCGACAAGCTTCCGGCACCGTTCCGGGATATCGGCCTTCTCCGATGCACGCAAGGTTTCGGTGCGGCGCACGGTCGGGCAGAACCGGCGGTCGCCCAGCAGGTTGTCATTGATCCGCTGACGGCGAATCTGCCTGGGCTCCGAAACCGTGTAGGTTTCATCCGGGTCGGCCAGATCAATGTAGTTTCCCGTCTTGAGGTCTTCAACCGGAAGCGCTGTGCCGGTCACCCACTCGTACAGGAACCACAGCCGTCGGGCATATTTGCCGGTCGGTCTGGACGTGACATACGTCAGAATCTCTTCCGTTGACACCAGCCGAAACAGACAGGCAAGTATCCCGAGGTTCATGCCGTCGTACTTGAGGGCGAACTCGAGTTGATCACCCAGCGTGTCCCCCGGCCAGTACTTGGCGGGGTAGGTCTCCTCGACCACGCCCCCGGCCGACTCCACGCGGCGGGTCCCGCTGGACGCGACCAACGACCGGTGCCAATTCGGCAGGGCATCGATGCCATAACGCGCGACTAGCTCGGCGTAACCCGCCAGCCTGCGTGTCACTTCCTTCTGCGCATGAGCAGTCATACTTATCCCTGACAAAACGTTTATAAGAGCCAAAAAAGTGTTTTCTGATGTCTTAATCAGGAAAAACGCTTACGCCTGTACTTCTCGAATAAAAACCGCTCGAAGCGAATAAACAGTTACAATGCGAGATAATTGCATACAATACGGCCATTAGCAAGAAAAACAGTTACAAAAGTGTTGATAGCAACTGGTTTAGGTTTAGAGTCTAGAGGCGTCTTCTCCATAACCCGAATCATACGGCTGTCCTAGATAAATAAACATGATTGTTTTGCGAACTATTGCCTCAGTTTACCGGAATCTGCAAGTTTTCCCGTTTGAGAAATCTACTGCTATCAAGATATTCGGGTTCTGCCGGTGGTCACTGGCAAAACTCGAAGACGCCTTGAGCCTATAGCCGAGCTGTTGAACGGGGTTGAGGGGAAGAGGGTTTTCACAGGACTGTGAGACCATTCCGCTATTCTTGGATATCCGAATCCTGTAATAGTAGACTTGCCTTCTCTTGACAAGTCCGCTCATTGGACACCCCCTTTTGTGTAACACCCTGTGTAACAGTAAGGGTAAAAAGGGGCGGAGGTAATAAGAAACCCGTTGGAGACCAACGGGTTATGAGTGAAATGGTGGAGGCGGGGAGAATTGAACTCCCGTCCGAAGCAATTTCCTTCTAGTTTCTACGCGCGTGTTCTGCCATTCAGTCTCGCCACCAGGAATGCCGACAGACAGGCTCACCTGGAAGCCAGCAACCACGATTCGTCAAGACACGGGCGCCCGGCTACTCGGCCCCCGGCAGGATCTGCTAGTCGTCGCTTCCCCGCTTAACAGACATAGGCGGTTCCGCGTCGTGCTTAATTACTTAAGCAGCGAGTGCGAAGTTGTTGTTCGCAGTTAGGTTTTTTCCAGTTTTTTTACGAGGCCAACCGGAGTCCTCGGCGCGCCACTAGAATTTCAACTACCCCGTCGAAACCAAGTCGCCCCCTTAAAAAAGAGTGTCTTCATTATCGCAGATTCCGCCGGAATGTAAACCGTGAACTTGATGAAATATTTCACCACTCCGTGAAAACCTTCTTGCGCGAGGGCGGGCTCGCGTGGTACTGTGGCGGCCAACGATGGGGTGTTTTCAATGGCGGAGAGGAAGCGTATACCGGTCGGCTCGGGCGCGCGGGCCGCGTCGATTACGGCGGTGGCGCGCCAGGCGGGCGTCTCCCTGGGCACGGTCTCGCGCGTGATGAACGGCGCGGAGTCGGTGGACGCGGAGCTGCGCCGCCGGGTGATGATCGCGGCGCGGCAGCTGGGCTTCGTGCAGCGCTCCACGCGCGCCAACCTCGCGCTGATCGCGGGGCGGCACAGCCCGACCCTGCCGGTCGGCTACACGGCGATCATGACCTCGCTGCTCGAGCGCATGGCGGCGGAGGTGGGCTTCGGCGTCGAGGTCTTCGAGGAGGAGCGCTTCGAGGACGTGGCGCAGTCGCACATCGTGGCCGCGGTCGGCGTGGTCTTCACCGACCGGATCGTCGACCTCGTGGAGGTGCCGCGCCTGCCGGTGATCACGATCAACCACCCGCTCGTCAAGCGGGGCATCCACAGCGTCTACACAGACCACTTCGAGCAGGGCCTGATCGCCGCGCGGCACCTGCTGGAGCGCGGCCACCGGTCGATCGCCTTCCTCGCGGACCTGCGCCACGAGTGGGGCGCGCGCGAGCGGCTGCGCGGCTACCAGGCGGCGATGAAGGCCGCCAAGGCCGCGGTTAAGCCCGAGTGGGTCTGGTTCACGGGCGGCGAGCCGCCGCACGACACCGTGTGCCGGTGGGCCGCGCAGAAGGTGACGGGCATCCTCAACTTCAGCGAGGACACGGCGCCGCAGGTGCTGCACGTGCTGCAGAACGTGCTCGGCCTCAAGATCGGCAAAGACATCTCGACGGTGACCTTGGAGGACATCCCCTTCTACCAGTATTTCTCGCCGCCGCAGACGGTGATCCGGCAGCCGCTGGAGGAGCTCGCGCGCACGGCGGTCGCGCTGGCCGCCGAGCTGGTGGCGGAATGCCGCATGGCGAACTGGCGCGCGTCCGACGTGCGCGACGTCTGCCTGCACGGCGAGCTGGTCGCGCGCGAGTCCGTGGCTGAGTGTGTCCACGGGTCGAGGGGCGGGAAGGCAATTCGGGCGCGGAGAACGCAAGGAACGCAAAGAGAAGTGTTAGGAGGTGTTTGAATGAGAATGATGACAGGTGTCATGAGGGGTCTGGGTTTGGCCTTAACGACGCTGGCGTGCGCATTTTCGCAGGCCGATGACGCGGTGTGGAATATCGCAACGGGCGCCAGCTCCGATTGGAATGTGGCGACCAACTGGCTGCCCAGCACGACGTTTCCCAACGGCGCGGGGCAGGTCGCAGCCATCACGAACGACAGCGTCGTTGTGCAGACGATCCGGCTGCGGCAGAATATCACCGTGGGAACGCTGCACATTGGCGACGGGGTGGTGGCCTCCAACCTGTACAACACGACGGTTGGGAACAACGGCGGCGAAACCTATGCGCTGACCTTCGACAGCGGTGCGGCGGGTGTGCCCGCACGCATCGCATTGTCGAAAACCGGCACGGCGACCAGCTTCCTGAGTGTGCCGATGGTGCTTGCGAGCGACCTGCTGGTGGATCTGACGGGCCTTGATGCGACCAACCGCCAGAGCCTGACGCTCAACGGGGCGATGACTATGAACGGCCACACCGTCAGCTTCACAAACGGGATTTACACGCAGGGCCAGGTCACGTTCGGAAACGGCTCCGAGTTCACAGGCGCGGGTGAAATCCTCAATAACTCGCGCTCGACTCTCGGCGTCGACGGGAAGAAGTCCTTTTCCGGAAGGCTCGTGGCCAACGGCAAGGCGACGGGAAGCAACACGAGCACCTTCAATTTCACGAACGGCGGGTTTACGAACGCGATGGAAGTTGTGGTCAACGGCTGCGTCTCCAACTCCAATAGCCGCGAGGGGGGCGGCCTTAACTCGGGAAACGGCTCGAACTTCGACAACAACCCGGGCCAGCGTTTCACGCGGCAGCGGATCACGATGAACGCGGGCTATTTGGTTGCGAACGGTCAGGCGGCGAAGGTCGGCACGGCCAACGACTGGCAGAGAGGGCTGGAGTGGGTGCGCGACGAGGTGTCTGTGTTGGATCTCAAGAGCGGTTTCAACTACATCGCCGTCAACAAGGGCGCCAATACGACGGGCACCGTGTTCGCGGTCGGAACGCTGCTGCGCGCGCGTGGGGCTTCGGTGTATCTGTTCGGGCCCACAGGAACGAACCTCCTGCTGCTCGCGGCCGACGCGACGAATGAGCTGAAGGGCGCGAACGGCCCTGCGGGAAGCACAACCCTGAGCATCGTGCCGTGGGTGGGCGTCTATTCCGGCGGCGGGTTCGTTAACCCGGCCGGCTTCGGAACGTATGAGGCGGGGAAGGGCTTCCGGGCGCTGGATGTGAACACCGAGTACACGAACAACCTGGCGGCAGGCACGAATCACAATGTCAGCGCCGGCTCTGTGGCGATCGCGGCCGACGCCGCGGTCAACGCGCTCCGCTACACAGGCGGCAGCAGCAACATCGGCGCGGGGCGGCGGCTGGCGATCACGAGCGGCGGACTCTTCTTCAACGGCAGCGGTACGCTGGGCGCGAGCGGGAGCGCGGCGGCTGGAACGGTAGACTTCGGCGCAGCGGAGGGGGTCATCTCCGTACATGCCGCCAACGCGTCGACGATCGGCGCGAGGATCAGCGGGTCGGGCGGCGTGTCGAAGATCCAGAGCGGCACGCTGACGCTCACCTGCACGAATGCGTACAGCGGCGACACGCATGTGGGCGGCGGTGTGCTGCGGGTGGGGGACGGCACGACTGCCGGCACCCTCGGCAGCGGCAACGTCGAGGTTCATGCGAGCGCGACGCTGCGGATCTCCAGCGCCAACGCAGTGGCCGACGCGGCAACCGTGAGACTGCACAGCACCGGCCCGGACTTCTATTTCGGACGGATGTAGCTCGACGCGGGGGTCAGCGAGACGGTTCGCTTCCTGTATCTGGGCGGTGTGCCGATGCCGAACGGAACGTATGGCAGCGGCGCGAGCGCGGCCGCGACTAAGCGCGACGCGTACTTCGTTGGCGAGGGCGTGCTGACGGTGACGGCTGACGCGACCGCGCGCGGGACGCTGATCAGCGTGCAGTAGAAGAGAGGGTTGAATCGGTTCACGGTTCAGCGGTTCGTGGCGGGGCTGTTCGTAGAGAGAGAAGGATGTGGTTTATGCGGAGACGCTCATTGTGGGTGGGTGCGGTGTTGTGCGCGGTCGCGGCGTGGGCCACGCCGCCGGGTCAGTACCGGCTGGCGCTGCGGCCGGAGATGGTGACCTCGAGTTCGCCGCACGCGGACTTCTCGGGGTTGGTCGATGAGCAGCTCGAGGTCGGCGACCCGCCGGCGGGCGAGCCCGCGACGGGCTGGAAGATCGCGTCGCAGCACAACAAGGCGTTTCCGTTCCAAGCCGTGATTGACCTCGGCCAAGAGACGGCGCTGGCGACGCTCTGGCTCTACGATATGAACAACACGGGCGACGTGGCGATCCACGCGGGCAAGCCCGGCGCGTGGCAGCCGGTGGCGGCCTACGACTGCAAGCGCTACAAGGCCTGGGGCGCGGTGCCGCTCAACGTGACCACGCGCTACCTGATGCTGGAGTTCAAGTCCGCCGGCGCGATCGTCCACGAGGTCGTGCTGGACGCCTACTCGGAGCGCGGCTGGCAGGCCGTCAAGCTCGCGAAGGCCGAGGCCGAGCGCAAGGAGCAGGAGCGGCAGGTGGCGCTCGCGAAGGCCAAGGAGGAGGCGCTCAAGCGCCCGCTCGTCGAGCTGGCGCCGTTCGGCCGGCTCTCGCTGGTGGACGAGGTGGCGTGCGGCGCGGCGCAGCCCGGCCACGAGATGCGCTGCGACCCGGCGGCTGCGGCCAGCGTGCAGACGATCTTGGGAAAGCCGTGCCGTGTGCTGGCGCCGACCGCGAAGGAGTGCGCGTATATGACCTACCGGCTCGGCGCGCGCAAGCTGCTGCGGGCCGGCGGCACCTACGTGCTGGCCGTGGAGTATCCCGAGGACGCGCCGCGCAGCCTGGTCGTCATCAACACCGGCAACGAGACCTCGCGCGGGCTGCACACCGGGCTCACGACGGGCGACACGATGCACGCCAAGTACGTCGACAGCCAGGTGGAGTCGCTGAACCTGCCGCTCTCCGGCAAGTGGGAGACGTGGACTCTGCTCTTCCAGCTGCACGACCGCTTTGCGGAGAAGGGGCTGGTGCGCGGCTCGAACCGCCCGCGCACGCTCACGCCGGAGGACGGGTTCGATGTGACGGTCGCGCAGTTCTCGGCCGAGAACGACCCGCTCTCCAAGGGCGCAGCCGTGGCGAGCATCCGGCTCTACGAGGTGGTGGACGAGGAGAAGCTCGCGCTGAAGGTCAACTACCCGCCCGACGGGCTGCCGCGCCGGCGGCTCTTCTGGCGCGAGGAGATGGCGGACGGCGTGATCGGCGGCAAGAAGCCCGAGGAGCGCGGCGTGGACAACCCGCTGGACTGGTACCGCTACAAGGCCGGGCAGATGCGCTTCCTCGGCCTGAACACCTACGCAAAGGACCTGCTTGAGTTCGGCGCGTGCCAGCACTGGGACCCCACCGAGTACGGCGGCAACAAGTGGGTCTACTTCAACGGCGAGCAGAAGGGCCTGTGGAAGCAGATCGTGGAGCTGATGGGCGCGAGCGGCTTCGACGTGCTGCCCTACTACGAGTACAGTGGCAGCAAGGGGCAGGAGGGGCTGGGCAACCAGCGCCGCGCCCAGCCGCTCAGGGGCGACGGCAACTACACGCACATCAGCTGGATCGAAACGTCCAACGCGGACATCACGGACCCCGACACCTACGCGGACTTCCAGAAGATGCTCGACCTGACCGTGGTCAACCTGCAGGACAAGGCGCGCTTCGCGGGCATCTGGATCCGTCCGCGCTCGCAGCTGCCGGTCGGCTTCGGCGACAAGACGCTGGCGCGCTTCGCAAAGGAGGCGAACTCCGGCGCGGCCGTGACGCGCGCGCAGCTCAAGGCGGATAAGGCGCTTTACGAGAAGTACATCGCGTGGTGGGACGGCAAGCGCCGCGACTTCCTCGCGGCGATGCGCGACTACCTGCGCGGCAAGGGCGTGAAGGACGCGTTCGTGCTCTTCACGGGGTGTTCGAGCGAGCCGGGCAAAGGCTTCGGCGACTTCCAGCCGCGCTTCTTCACCGACTCGCCGGACGTGTGGTCGCCGGTTCTCGCGCAGGAGGCGCACAAGCCGCCGCTGGACCGCAAATGGCAGGTTCACACGCCCGCTGACGTCGCCGAGCAGGGGCTCTACCTCAACGCGCTGCTCGCGCCCGGCGCGAACTGGGGCGGCTGGGAGATCCACCACGCGAACCCGGCCGACGATCCCGCGACCTACCAGCCGGTGGAGGGCGTGCTGCTGTCGCACCCGTTCAACCGGCTCTACACGGTGGCCTCGCCCAAGACGCTCGACCTCTACCGCACGCCGGCGGGGCTGGCGCTGCTGCGGCACTACGCGCTGAACGAGAACATGATGAACGATCTGTCCGACAAGGAGAAGCTGGGCTACTTCGTGGCGGACGTGGAGCGGGCGGGGCCATCCTGCATGCAGGCCGAGGCCGTGGCGATGGCGAACGGCGACCCGACCATGATCGGCTACCTCTGCGGCAACAACTTCGGCCGCGGCTTCCCGCTCTACGTGCGCGACTTCAACGCGAACTTCCTCGCGCTGCCGGCGCTGCCGAGCAAGCGACTCGAAGGCGCGAGCGACGATGCGGCGGTGGCCGTGCGCGTGATTGACGCGGGCAAGCAGGGCGTCTACGTGTCGGTGGTGAACACCGCGCCGACCGAGCGCAAGCAGGTGCGCGTCAAGCTGCCGGGCGGCGGCGCGGTGACGGCGCTCGCCACGGGCGCGGCCGTGGCGCGCAGCGGGGACGGCGTGACCGTCAGCCTGCGGCCGTACCAGCTGCTGTCGCTGCGCGTCGCGCCGTGAGCCGGCGCGGCGGGCGGGCGAGGGTCCGCGGCCCGCACGGAGGCGGGCCCTCCAGCGCGACGGGAGACGGTGCGGTCCGCCTCGCAGGGTAGGGACGGCACCCCGTTGCCGTCCGCGGACGCCGACGGGGACGCCGCGGTTTTCGGCGGGCTCGTAGCGCCCGCCGTACTGAAGCCAAGCAACCGAATCGCGTGCGCCCGAGGGGACGCCGGGACGACCGGCTTCGCATGGAGGGACGGCCTCCGTGTCGTCCGCGGCCCGCACGGAGGCGGGCCCTCCAGCGCGACGGGAGACGGAACGGTCCGCCTCGCAGGGTAGGGACGGCACCCCGTGCCGTCCGCGGATGCCGGCGGGGCGGCGTCCCTACCAGCGGCGCTTATTCCTACCGGCTGAAGCGGCCGGGCTTGAAGGCGTCGCCGAGGTCGAGGACGATCACCGAGACATCGGCGTCGGGCGCGGCCTTCGGCACGGTGATCGTCACGCTCTTATCGTCGTTCGCCTTCACATCAAGCGCCTTGGCGGGGTCGGCCAGCAGGTAGGCCTTCTTAATCTGCGGCGCGTTGTGAAGCGCGGCCAGCGGCACGGCGAGCGCGCCGTCAGCGGGCCAGTCGAACACGTGCAGGTAGAGCTTGCCGGGCTTGGCGGTGACGCGGCCGAACGGCACCTTGCCGAGCGGGCTGGCGTCCGTGCCGTAGATCGATTCGCCGTTGACCTTCATCCACGTGCCCATCGCGGCTAGGCGCTCGACGCTGGCGGCGGGGAACTCGCCCTCTGCGGTGGGGCCGATGTTCAGGAGGAAGTTGCCGCCCTTGGAGGCGATGTCCACGAGGTTGCGGATGAGGGTGCGTGGCGTCTTCCAGTTCTGGTCGCTCTTCTTGAAGCCCCAGGTGTCGTTCATGGTCATGCACGACTCCCAGTCGAGCCCGGGCAGCCCCTCGGGCGGGATCTCCTGCTCGGGCGTGCCGAAGTCGCCCGCGAAGTCGCCGGTCTTGGTCAGGCCCTTCATGCCTTCGCGGCCCTTGTCCACGCGGTTGTTGACGAGGATCGAGGGCTGGAGCCCGCGCACGTAGGCATAGAGGTCGCGGCCGCGCTCGTGCGTCCACGGCGCCTCCCACTCGCCGTCGAACCACATGACGCCGACGGGGCCGTAGTTCTTCACGAGTTCGGCGAGCTGGCCCTTCAGGTAGGCGGTGTACTTGTCCATGTCCGGCTGGTGGCCGGGGCGGTTCGCGTCCCACTTGGGAAGCAGCCCGTAGTTGGGATGCTGCCAGTCCATGATGGAGTGGTAGAAGCAGAGCGTCACGCCGTACTTTCTGCAGGCATCGGCGAGGGGGCGCAGCAGGTCCTTGCCGTAGGGCGTGCTCATGATGTCATATTCGGTGGAGGGGCTGTCCCAGAGGCAGAAGCCGTCGTGGTGCTTGGAGGTGATCACGATGTACGTCATGCCGGCGTCTTTGGCGGTGCGCACCCAGCGGTCGGCGTCGTAGTTGACGGGGTTGAACTGCTGCACCAGCGGACGGTAGTCGGCCAGCGTGATGCTGGCGCGGTTCATGATCCACTCGCCGATGCCCTTGACCTCCTGGCCTTTCCACTCGCCGGCCGGGACAGCATAGAGGCCCCAGTGGATGAACATGCCGAAGCGGGCGTCACGCCACCACGTCATGCGGGCGTCGCGCTGCTGCGGGGTTTCGTTGAAAAAGTCGGCCGGTGCGGCACGCAGGCCGAGGGCGGCGAGAACGGTCACGGTGAGGGCGAGACGGATGAATCGCATGGTAGCCTCCTGTCGGATGAGCGGCCCGTCCCTCCGCGTGCGGCGGAAGGAAAGCCGGTTGGGAAGACAAGTCACTAACTTAGTAGTTACGATAACAAAGCCGACAGCCGCGCTCAAGCGCGATTCAGTGTGGGCGCAACGGCGATCCGCTGACCCGTCGCTCGATGACGCAAGGATAGCCGACCTGTAGCTCCGCCGCTGCGTCGGCGGAGAGGAGGCGTGTTTCCGGCGACACAGCGCCGGAACTACAGAGCCAGCGTTTCCGGCGACACAGCGCCGGAACTACAGAGCCAGCGGATCGCCGGTCACTCGTGCGTGCCGTCGCACCACGACGTGTCGTGCACCTCTTCCGAAAGCAACTCGAAGGCGAAGGACCAGCTGAAGGCGTAGGTCTTGGTGCGCCCGGTGTTGTCCAGGTAGGAGCCGGTGTCGGGGATCAGGTAGAAGCCCGCGCCCTGCACGCCCAGGCTGGGGTCGTCGGCCGTGCGGTCGGGCCGCACGGGCGTGTGGACGCCCTTGTGGGCGACTTTGCGCGTGCGGCGTACGAAGGAGTTGTTGACGTTCTCGCGCTCGTAGACGAGGTCGAAGGAGCCCGAGAAGAGTCCGGTGGCGCGCGTCAGCGAGAGCGTCAGCCCCGCGACATTGCTCGATTCGTCGACGTCGATGTAGTCGAGCATGCTGTTGGAGGTCTGCGACAGGTCGTTCGTGACGAGGTGCCGGGCGCCGACGGAGAGCGACTGCGCGCCGACCACGATGTTCGTGCCGAACGGCAGCATCGTCTCGTCCGACAGCAGCAGGTAGCCCGAGATGCCGCTCTTGCCGTCGTTGTCGGACGGCAGCCGGTCGAGCAGGTCCGTGCCGGGGAAGCCGGTGCTGTCCGCAAAGCGTAGCGCCTTGCAGAGGTAGTAGGTCTGGAGGTTCATGACGGTGTCGTAGAAGCCGCCGGCGGGCGTGAGCCAGTTGCGGAAGCCGGTGGTGTCGGAGACCGTCGAGCCCGTGGCTCCGTACACGCTCGTGGGCGTGGTGTTCCGCCACTGTAAGGGGTCGGAGTCGGGGCTGTCCACCGTGTTCCCATACACGCTCTCGGCGCGTTTGATGCGCAGGAAACCGGTCAGCGCGCCGTTCTTGGCGTAGGCCGAGGGCTGGGCGTAGACGTAGACCGTGGCCGCCGATGTGTCGTTGGTGTCAGGCATGAGCAGCGTGGTTGAGGACGACCACGTCTGTCCGTCGGCGAGGGCGCCCGTCAGCTTGACGCTGCCCTTGTCGCCCACGGTGAGGGTGGCGTAACCGCTGCCCCAGGGTGTGTTGTCAGGGTTGTTTGCGGCGGTGACGGGCAGCGAGACGGTGTAGTAGCCCTTGTAGGCGCCCAGCACCGGCAGCATGTGGCCCTCGCTCCAGTTGTTGCGGTACAACTCGACCGCGTACTCGGCGGCGACCGCCACGTTCGTGGTACCTGCTTTGACCAGCGTGTAGAGAGTTAGCTCGCCGCTGACGGAGCCGTTCGGGTCGATGGCGATTTCGAGGGCGTTGGTGTATTTCCCGTCCGTGGCGACGAACGACGCGCCGAACGCGAGGCCATTGACCGTGGCCGGGTCGGAGGCGCTTTCCGCCGTGAGGCCCGCCTTGACGAAGCTATACGCGGTGCCGTTGATGGCGAGTTTGGCGGTCCACGCGCCGGTTTCGGAGACGGTGAGCGAGGCGGTTCCGCAGTAGTCGGGCGGGGTGTTGGTCATGGGCCAGCCGTCGTACGTGCCGGCGAAGGAGCCGAGCGGGTAGACGGTGATGGTGAGCGCGGCGGTGGCGTAGGGGATCCGGCCTGGCGCGGTTGCCTGCAGCAGGAAGGCCCAGGTGCCGGCTTTGGTTGGCACGCCAAAGATGCGGCCGGTTGTCTTCGCGAGCGAGAGCCCGGCCGGCAACGTGCCGCTGACGAGGGCGTAGGTCGTGCCGTCGGCGCTGGGCGAGATTTCGCCCAAGTCGCAGAAGACGCCCTGGCGGGCCTCGTAGGCGCCGGGGGAGACGGCGCCGTCGGGCGGGAAGTCCGTGTCGCTGCTGGTGTCCGGGTTGAGGGCGGTGAACGTCCAGGGCAGTCCGGTGTAGACGAAGCGCCCGTCCTCGCTCTCGAAGACCGTATCCACGCGCCACATATACGAGCGTCCGGCTGAGGGCGAGACGCCGCTGCCCCAGAGGTCTTCAAAAGAGGCCGACGTGACGCCGCTGCTCGAAAAGCCTGAGGGCGAGACGGCCGTCACGGTCGTGGTCTGGGGCAGCACGTTCAATTCGTCGATGCCGAAATCGCCGCCGAGGTTGACCGCCGAGGCGTCGGGAAGCGTCCACGAGAAGGCCGGGTCGTAGGCGCGGGCCTGGTTCGCCGGCTCGGGCTCGGTCGCGCGGGTCATGGGGTGCCAGACGATGTTGGCGACCGAGGCGAAGGCATCTATCGACGTGTCGATGGCCGAGGCCTTGGTGAAGGTCCAGGTGACGGTCTGCTTGCCGGCCTTGACGAAGACGGACGTGCTGGCGGTCGCTCCGTCGGTGAGGGTTTTTGCGGTGACGATGCCGCCCGCGCAGACGAGCTTGTCCGGCGACTCCCAGCCGGTGATGCCCCAGTCGAAGGTGAGCACGCCGGGGCCGGTGAGGGTGAGGCTCAGCGTGGAGGCGCCGGTGCGCACGGGGGACTCGCAGCGCAGGGTGGCCGCGTCGGGCCAGAACCAGTAGCCAGCGACGGCTTTGAAGGTTGCGCCGTGCCGGGCGGCGGCCTCGGCGGTGTCGGCGAGGCTGCGCGCGGCGTACAGGTCGCGCAGGGTCACGGCGACGCTGGAGGCGGCGGACAAGAGCGGCGCGTTGAGCACGGCCGCGAGCTTGATCGTGAGCGCCGCGTCGCGGTTGAAGGGGTCGCGCAAGACCGTTTGCAGCGTGACGGGCTTCGCGCCGGTTTCGCCGTCCGCCCACTCGAGCGTCTCGGAGAGGGCGTCGAAGTCCGCGGGCGACTTGGCCGTGCCGTTGACGGCCGTGACGCGCACGCGGGCGAGGCCGTTGCTGCCGCCGGCGCGCTCGACCCAGAGCGTCAGTGCGTCGCCCTCTGTCACCGTGGCGGCGGGCTTCGCGGCGTTCGGGAAGGGCTCGGCGGCGCCGGCGCCGGTGCCGGAGAAGCCGAACGTGCCGGCGTTGATCTTGGCGCTCTCCTGAAGCGTGACGACCGCGTTCGACGAGGCGTTGAGCAGAGCCTGGATGGTCGCCCCCTCGTGCTTCCGAAGCACGACCGCGAAGCGCTCGTTGCCCTCCCAAGTCGGGCGCAGGTCCTGGATGAGGCTCACGACGATGTTCGTGGAGCCGGACTTCCCGTCGGCCCAGAAGAGCTCGCCCTCGACGGCTTTGTAGTCGTGGCCGTTCTGGGCTTCGTAATCGCGGCCCGGGGTGTCCGCGTCCTCGAAGCCGTAGCGGAGCCGGAGCTCGCCGGCGGTGCCGCCCTTGCGGGTGACCGTGAGGCTGACGCTGGCGGAGGATTCGCTGACCTGCACGTTGGTGGCGGAGAAGCCGACCTCGCCCGGCTCCCAGATCCGGTAGTTGAGACGGTAGGAGGAGCGGTCATAGGCGTAAGTGACGTAGTTCGAGCCCTCTTTCACCACGGTGTTGGTCGTGACGAGCGTGCGTGAAAGCGCCAGGGTGTTCGTGTACGTGTCGCGGAAGACCTCCGTCAGGCGGTTCGACGTGATGATGAGCGCGGGGCGATACTCGACGAACGGGTAGGTTGAAAAAAGGAGGTTCGTGGGGCCCGAGTAGGTGACGAGCGACCACGTGTTCGTGATGGTGCGCGTCTGGGCTGCGCCGTCCGTATAATTGGTCGTCGCGGTGACGACGGTCAGATTCGTCTGCGGCAGGTTGTGTTCGACGGCGTTGAAGGTCGGCACGTCGCTGTCGATGGTCTGGCTGATTTTGACGAAGCAGTAGCTGTTGTTCAAAGCGGACGTCGCCGTGAAAACGCAGCCGTTTGTAAGCGAAGAGAGGAGCGCATTGGTCGTTACGCTCGAGCCCGTCTCGAAGGGGAGGGGCGCCTGACGCGTCGGGTTCCAGATCGTGAACGACGGGGATAGCACCTCAGGGGGTGTGCCATTGGTGAAGGCGATCTTGCGGCTGGGCAGGTTGGTCGAGAAGGTCTGCGGCGTAATGCCGTTTGTGATGAAGAAGGTGGCGACAGAGGAATCGTTGGTGCTGCTCGACTGTAGTTCGTGCCGAGGCAGGCTATTCGTGATCCCGTCAAAGGTCTCGATGAAGAAGTTCGTCACCGTGATCAAGGTGTTCGTGATGACGAACGTCTTGGAGTTGACCGTGTTTCTCTCGATGAGGATGGGCAGGCTGGGGGCGACGCTCACGGATGATCGGTTGGTGGTCGTGCCGACGGTGTTGGTAGCTTTGAAGACGATGCTGTAGTCAACCGCCGGCACATTCAGCAGGTAGCGACGGCCGCTGACGCAGAGGAACTTGAACCAGTCGCTCGTGTCGGTCGCTTCCTTGTTGAGGTCGTGGTACTGGCGCTGGTTGAAGCTCTTGAACT
>CAYLUN010000075.1:17560-28090 GCA_964386865.1 uncultured Lentisphaeraceae bacterium
TCGGTCGCTTCCTTGTTGAGGTCGTGGTACTGGCGCTGGTTGAAGCTCTTGAACTCGAGGGTCGTGGCACCGACCGCAGTGTTGTCGGCGGGATCCCAAATGTCATCGCCGCTGACCAGGTAGCTGTTCTCTTTGAGGATGCCGTTGACTTTCGTCTTGAACGCCTCGGCGGTGAAGGTGATGTTCGTGGAGCCGAAGGAGAAGGCGCTGCCGAGGACGTTCGAGCCGTCGGAGGCGTAAATCACGAACGCGGGGAAGCCGGTGACATCCGTGACCGCGCTGGTGGTGGAGTAGAACGAGCTGTAGTAGTCATCGTCCCAGTTCGCGTTGTTGTAGTCGATGTAGGCCATCGCGAGCTGCTGCTCGGAGGCGTAGGCGTTCCAGGTGTCGCTGGTGTCGATCTCCGAGGTGAAGCGGTTGCACCAGACGCTCTTGCCGCTCGAGTTGCCGAACCTGACGATGAGCGGGCGGTCCGTGGTGTCGGCCAGCGAGCGGGCGGCCGCCAGGTCGTACGTCCACGTGCCGGGCCTCGAGCCGGAGGAGTCCGTTGCATAAAGCATCGGAGCGGCCAGGCTGAGCCAGGCGAAGGCGGAAAGCGCGCGCATTTTATTCATGGTCGGGTCTCACAGCATCAATCAACAGTCCACTTTCTATAATACCCCATTTTCGGCGGCCGCAACAGCGCCGAATTCGAAATAGGCAAAAATAGTGGTTGACATTGGCGGCCTAAAGCCCCACAGTACCCCCCGCGACTACACGAGTAGTAGCGTATCCGGACCCCCTATCTAGTGTTATGGATGAGGTATCCGCTTAACTCAGACAACATGACACAAGACAAGTGAGGGAACATGGACATCTACGTTGGCAATCTGCCTTATGACGTCACCGACAGCGACCTGCAGCAACTTTTCGAGAAGTTCGGCACTGTCGCATCCGCACGCGTGGTGATGGATCGCGCGACGGGCCGCGCCAAGGGGTTCGGCTTCGTTGAGATGAACGACCGCGCCGAAGCCGAGAAGGCGATCGCGGGCACGAACGGCACGGACATGAATGGCCGTCCGCTGCGCGTGAACGAGTCGCAGCCCAAGCCGCGCACCGAGAGCCGCGGCGGTTACGGCGGCGGCGGTGGCGGCGGCGGTGGCAGCCGCGGCGGCGGGGGCGGGCGCTGGTAGTACCGGCTTCCGACTCTGACTGAACGACAGGCCTTGTCGCTGTAAAGCGGCAGGGCCTGTTTTTTTTGTACCACGAAGCTAAAAGGAGCAGTTCGACTGCTCCGCAGTTGAGAACGATATTCGTAAATTCCCTACCATGAGTCGGATGCAGCCATACTGCTGCGTCGCTTGCGGACACCAATTAGGCGCAAGTCAGACCGCGACGCCACACTTGATCTCACCCTTAGTCGGTTTTTTTAGGTTAAGCCCGCCGCCCGCGGAGCGGGAACAAACCAAGGTGTAACTATTTGCCCGCGTCAGAGAATCGAGATCAGCGTGCCGGCCGGGATGCGGTACAGGTAGCCCGCCTCCGTGATGCCGACCTTATCGCCGCCGCTCGTGATGGCCGCGAGCTGCGCGGCCGTGAGGCCGCTCGCGTCCGTGCCGATGCGGACAGTGCTCGGCAGCAGGTGGCCCGTGATCGTCAGGGTGCCGGCCCACGCCGCGCCGCTGCTGTTGGCGAAAGTGAACGAGGCCGTGCCGTCGCCGACGTCGAGCGTGCCATTGGCGTAGAGTTCAAGCGGGCCGAAACGGTTGGTGCCGCTGCCTGCGGTTAGCCCGCCGCCGCGTAGCTGGACGGTGAGCGTGTTCGTGACGATGTTGTCCGCGCCGAAACGCAGCAGGCCTTCCATCACCATCAGCGGCCCGTCATACGTCTGCGTGCCAGTTAGCTCTAGCGTGCCCGCGCCCTTCTTGGCGAACGCCGCATTGCCGCTGAGCGCGCCGCTCAGGCGCGCGTCGACCGCGGCGCTGCCGTTCGCGACGTCGACGGTGCGGATACGGCCGTAGTAGCCGTTGCCGTTGAGGTCGATCGGATTCTGGACTTCGACCGTCGCGTCGGCGTAAGGCGAGGAGAGCTTGAAGGCGAAGCCGCCGTCCATGACGGCCGTGTCGTCGGCCGGGAAGACGAGGAAGCCGCCGCTGCCCCAGACGAGGTTCGTGAGGTTGCCGCCGATATTCACGACGCGGTCGGCGCCCCACGCACTGAAGCCGGAGTTGAAGTAGAGCGTCATCGCGCTGCTCGCGGCGGCGAGGTTGCACGACAGGTCGCCGGCGGCCGCGCCGTTCAGGTCGGCGCCGAGCTCGAAGACCGCGCCATCGGAGACGGCTGTGCGGCCGCTCGACGCGAAGGTCTGGGCCGCCGTGACGCGGAAGACGCCGCGGCCGAGGACCAGGCCGTTGCCGAAGCCCGTGCCGCCGTAAACTGAAAGCCTGCCGCCGTTGCCCCACAGTGTGACCTGCCCCGTGCCGAGGTTGCCGTTGAAGGTGAAGGCCGCGCCGCCCGACAGGAAATTGTGGAACCAGATGGCCGAGTTCACGTGCGCGCCGGTGCCGGTGCCGGTGAAGGTCACGGGGTTGGGCCCCTTGAGGAGGAGGCCCTTGCCTTGGCCCGTGGCGTAGAGCGAGTTCGCGCCGAGGTTGAGCGCGACGGCGCCTGCCGACGAGTCCACGGTCAGCGTGTTGAAGTTGACGTTGGCCGAGGGCGCGACCGTTCCGGCGGCCAGCTCGTAGTTCGCGCTGCTGGCGTAGCCGCTCGTCGGGAACGACGTGAGCCCGCCGAGCAGCTGCAGCGCGCCGCTCGTGCCGCCGCTGAGGGCCGGGAAGCCGACGCCGGCTGCGGTCTTGAGGATCAGGTTGGCGCGGGCGGAGCCGGAGACGTTGTTCATGACCACGCCGTTGACCGCCGGGCTGTAGGTTCCGAGGCTGCTGACCGTGAGGCTGTTGTTCGCGCTGCTGGAGAGGTCGAAGAGGTCGAGTTTCTGTGTCTTATTGTTTTCGCCCTCCAGCTTGTCCACGGTCAGGGCGACGCCGTCGCCGCCGTTGCTGTCGAGCGTGAGGCTCGAGCAACGGAATTGCGCCTGGCCGTCGCCGATCTGGAACGTGCCGTAGGTGTCGGCGGTGGTCCCGGCGGGCCGGCCCGCGACGCGCAGCGCGCCGCCCTGCAGGGCCACGGCGGCCGCAGGCAGGGCGAGGGGGTCGCCGGCCGTGTAGTCGAGGCTCAGCGTGCCGGAGCGTACGGCGGTGATGCCGCTGTGGTTGAAGTTCGTGCCGGAGATCGTCCAGGCGCCGGAGGCGAGCTTGTAGATCGAGACGCGGCCGGTGTTGGAGCCGCTGATGACGTCGCCGAGCCCGCCCCGGCCGCTGAGCACGCCGGCGCCGGTGCCGGTCAACTGCAGCGCGCGCGTGCCGAGGCCGCCCGAGTTGGCGGTCAGGCCGTTCGTGATGAGGCCCGTCAGCTCCAGGCGCCCCAGGCCGTTGACCGTCAGCGCGCTGTAGCCGCCTTCTGACGAGTTGCCCGTGAGGCGAAGCTCGCGGTTGCAGGTGACGTTGTTTGTTCCGATGTACTCGAGGAGCAGCGTGCTGCCGCTGCCGCCGCTTTCCATCTGGAGCAGGCTGCCGGAGCCCAGCGCGCTCTTGACGCCGGTGTTGGCGAGCGAGGTGAACTGGAGCGTCGCGCCGTTGCTCGCGCTGACGCGGCTGGTGCCGGTGTAGGCGTTGGTGGGGTTGGTCAGGCGCCAGATGCCGCCCTGCACGTTGACGCCGAGAATGTTGACGCCGGCGTCGGTGTTGTAGACGTAGCCGCTGATGACGTTGGGGGTGCCGCGGCTGGCGTAGCTGCCGGCGAGCTGCATGGCGTAGGTGGTGACGTTATTGCGCATGATGCCGGCGAACTCGATGGGGGCCACGCCGTTGTTTACGAGGATCGAGCCGGCGTTTCCGCCGATGTTGAAGGCGCGGTCGCAGAGCTGTTTCGTCGCGAAGCCCGTGAAGGTGTAGCGCGTGTTGTTGAGGCCGACCGCGCCGCCGCTGCCGATCGCGGAGGGGGTGCCGGTCGCGGCCGTGGCGGCCGTTGAATTCACCACGAGGTTGCCGCCGCCCTGCGACGTGAGTCCGCCGCTGAAGGTGTTGGTGGGGTTGGTCAGGGTCAGCGTGCCGGCGTAACTCGAGCTGCAGACGTTGATGCGGGCGTTAGCGCCCGAGACGAGGCCGTTGACGGCGAGGTCGCCGCCGTCGAGCGTGAAGCAGGTGGTTGCTGCGCCGTAGTTGCCGAGGAAGAGCGGCCCGTTGAAGATGGCGGCCGGCGTGACGGCCCCGGTGTTGGCGAGCCCGGCCTCGCGCGTGATCGACGAGCCGTTCGCGGCCGAGACCGTGACGTCGGGCGTGACGATGACCCGGTTGGCCGGCAACGTGTACTGCGAGAGGCAGAGGCGGCCGGAGAAGGAGAGCGTGCGAGGCGCGCCGGGCTCGTCGCTGCCGATCGTGACGATGACGTTCGTGCCGCGCGCCGCCGCGTAGGTGCCGAAGTCGAAGTCGAGCGCGGGCCGCGCGAGCGTGTAGCTGCCGGAGGGCAATCCCGCCGTGGCGCGCGCCAGCGTGCCGTTCGTGCCGTCCAGAGCGATCAAGTGAGTGTTATACGGGATGCTCGTGCCGTTGACGGTCTGCCCGACCGCGACGCCGACGACGCTGGTGAAGACCACGGCGGTGGAGTTGCTGGCGAAGAAGACGCCCATCGTCTTGCTGGCGCCCTCCGTGAAGGTGATGTTGGCGGTGAGCACGAGTGCGTTGGTTCCCTCGGCAGTGATTGTACAGAAGTTGCCGTCGATCACGCCGTCCGCCCAGTTGGCGGAGTCGTTAACCTTGTTGTCGCCCGTGCCGCTCGGCACTCCCGCGCCATTCCAGCCGGCGAAAGTCGCCAGCGTTGACAGGCCAATTAGAAGAGTCAAGAGCTTCGTCATGGTGAGTCTCCTGCAATGCTAGTTCTCGTAGTGGGGCGGCGGCCTACCTTTTCTTATCCGCCGCCGTTAACAGTATACCTTAATTTGGCGAGCGAATACCATCCGGTTTTGCGCACGAGTTCTATCACTTTTGCGTACGGCGCTTTTTCTTGCCGGCGCGCTTGGGCCCGTCGCCGCCGGCCGGCGCGCCGGCGGCGGGACTGAGCTGGTCGAGGACGGCTTGCAGGCGCTTCCGGGCCGCGAGGGCCGCCGCGTCCTGCGTGTCTTGGGCGACCGGCTTCTCGGCGAACGGGGCGTCCGCCATGTCGAAGAGCGCGCCGCTCTGCGTGAGCTTGAAGCCCTGCTCGCGGACGTACCACCCCACGCCGAGCTGCACAAACACCCAGTCGCGCGGAGCGCCCTTTTCGCCGCGCAGCCTCGGCGCGAAGCTGCGGCTGTCGAAGGTCACGCCCTCCGGCATTTTCGCTGCGGCTAGCTCCGCGAAGGTTGCAAAAAAGTCGCTGAAGTCCACGAGGTCGCTGAGCACCTGGCCGGCGGGTGTCGTGCCCTTCCAGCTCGCGAGGAGCGGGACGCGGCTGCCGCCTTCGAGCAGCGAGCCCTTCTGGCCGTTGATCTTGCGGCCGTTGAGCGTCGACCGGTCGGAGCCGAACCTCGCCGTGCCGTTGTCGCCCGTGAACACGATGAGCGTCTTCTCGAGCAAGCCGAGCTTCTCTAGCTCCGCCACGAGCTGGCCGACCTGCTTGTCGAGGTAGGCCACGTTATCTTCGTAGAACTCCTTTGTGCCGGGCTTGCTGTCCGGCGTGCGCAGGATCGGGCCGTGGATCAGGTGGGTGGGGTAGTAGAAGTAGAACGGCTGCTCGCGGTGCCGGCGGAAGAAGTCCAGCGCGAAGTCTAGGCAGACGTCCGGGCAGTAGACATCCTGCTTGGACTCGACGAGCTGTCCGTTCTTCGTGTAGCTGGTCTTCCAGAACCAGCCGCCCGCGGTCGGGTCGGTGAGCCACTCGTCAAACCCCCAGTCGCCGGGCGTGTCGCCCATCTGCCGCCACTTGCCCGCCATGCCGGTCGCGTAGCCGGCCTGCCTGAGCGTGCGGGCGAGCGACGGCTCGTCCTTGAACGACGGCTGGCCTGCCGACGGGTTCGACACGCCGCCGGAGCGGAACACGTAGCGGCCGGTGTTGATCGTGCAGCGCGAGGGGCCGCACAAGGGAGGCGCGTAGCACTGCGTGAAGCGCGTGCCCGTCTCGGCCAGCCGGTCGAGGTTCGGCGTTTGGCCTTTGAAGCGGTCGGAGCCGTAGCAGCTCACCCCGTCGAGGCCGAAGTCGTCGGCGAGGATGAAGACGATGTTGGGCTTCTCGGCGGCGAAGCCGAGCCCGCCCAGCAGCGCAAGCGCTGCGAATACAGCAATTCTCATTATGGCTAAGAAGCGCCTCACGGCGCCACTACAAACAGGTAAAACGTGGGCGAATTCGTTCGTAGTGTGCCCGTAAGGGCATTCCCGCAGTCGCTGTCGTGCCATAATTGGAATTGCTGCTGCGAGCATGAGACGCGTTGTGCTCATCGTTCCTCCCTCGGTTCGTGACGTTCAGCCTTGGCACGGGGAACGGGCCCGCGATCCCGGGAGAGTCGGCTCAGGCCAAGCCGGCCCTCAGCGCTGCTGGGCGGCGCGTGCCCTTTTCTTCCCGTTGCCCTTCTTCTTGCCCTCGCCCTCGTCGGGATAGGGCTTGGCCTGCGCGCGGAGCGCCCACGCCTCCCACTTCGCGGCGAGCGACTTGGCCGTGTCCGGCTGCGCGGCGGCGAGGTCGTGCAGCTCGGTTCGGTCCGCCTTCATGTCGTACAGCTCCCACGGCCCGTTCTGGCCGCGGCGGACCAGCTTGAGGTCACCGGCGCGCACGGCCGCGTTGCCCTCGTGCTCCCAGTAGAGCGCGTCGCGCTCGATGGGCTTATTGGCGAACGCGCCCGCCAGGCTCCGGCCCTCCAGCGGAAGGATCGGCTTGCCGTTGACTGCCGTCGGGTAGGCCGCTCCGCCGACGTCGACGCAGGTGGCCATAATGTCGATCAGGTGCGCGGGCTGCGTGCGCCACTCGCCTTTGGCCGCGATGCCGGCGGGCCAGTGGGCGATCAGCGGCGTCGCGATGCCGCCCTCGTGGTTGAAGTGCTTGAAGAGGCGGAAGGGCGTGTTCTCCACAAAGGCCCAGCTCATGCCGCAGAACCAGTCCGAGCCGCCCGTGGACGGGTCGCCGACGGTCTTGCCCTTCGCGCCGGACTCCGCGTTGCCGCCGTTGTCGCTCATGAAGAGGAGCAGCGTGTTGTCCAGCACGCCGCGCTGCTTGAGGCCGCTCACGAGGTCGCCCACCGCCTTGTCCATGTGGTGCACGACCGCGGCGTAGGTGGCCATCAGGTGGTCGAAGCGCTCCTGCTCGCCGGCGGGCACGTCTTTCCAGAGGTCGACCCCCTCCGGCCGCGGCGACTTGGCCCAAGCCTTGTCGATCAAGCCGAGCTGGAGCTGCTTGGCGTAGCGCGCGTCGCGGATCGCGCCCCAGCCCGCCTTGTAGGTGCCGCGGAACTTGGCGATATCCTCGGCCGGCGCCTGAAGCGGGAAGTGCGGCGCGTTGAAGCAGAGGTGCAGGTAGAACGGCTTCTGGGCGGCCAGCGCCTCGTCGATGAAGGTCAGTCCGAAGGTGGTCCACAGGTCGGTCGAGTACCAGCCTTTCGGCAAGCGCGGGTCGTCGTTGGCGAGCGCTTCGCCGTTCAGGAACAGCTTCGCCTTGGGGGAGTCGGCGAAGTAAAACCCGCCTGCCGCCGCGTTGAGGCTGCGGTCGAAGCCGCGGCCCCACGGCGTGGCGCCGTGCTCCTGGCCCACGTGCCACTTGCCGCTCATTGCAGTGAAATACCCGGCCGGCTTGAGCGCCTCGGCGATGGTCACGCACCGGTCGTTCAGATAACCCTGGTAGCCCGGTGTTCCACCGTTGCCCGTCATGTGCCCCACGCCCGCCTGGTGCGGGTAGAGGCCGGTCAGCAGCGAGGCCCGGGTGGGGCAGCAGCGCCCCGTGTTATAGAACTGGGTAAACTTCAGCCCGTTCGCCCCCAGCGCGTCGAGGTTTGGCGTCGGGATCTCCGAGCCGTAGCAGCCGAGATCCGAAAAGCCCATGTCGTCGACCAGAATGACGACGATGTTGGGCTTTGCCGCCGGCGCGGCCAGCGCCGCAGCGGAAACGCCACCTGCGACCGCAAGAAGAAGCGTCAGGTTTCTCATGCTCATAACGAAGTCCCAAGCGGGGTTATAGTACAGCGCGTCGCCTAAATAGAACGCGCCCTCCTTCATATTATTGCCGCCTAGTTCCGCCTTTACGAAGAACGTCTAATCCGGTATATGTATATTATCTTCGTGTCAGTCTGACCTCGGCTCCGCTATTACGGTCAGATGCGCGCTGAAAAGAGACAGGCTGTTTCGTCTAGCAGTCAACGTGCCCCTGCCGGAAGAGGAGAGGACATGAATTACTACTATGCCAACGAGAGCGGCGAGGCCGCCGGGCCGTGCACGGCGGAGCAGATGCGTCAGCTCTACCGGCAGGGAACGCTGGACGAGAACGCCTGGGTGATCGGTGAAGGCGAGGCGGAGTGGAAGTCGTACGCCTCGCTGTTCCTGACGGTCCGCAAGGAAGGGCTGCGGGATGGCCAGCCGAAGCGCTGCGCGCGCTGCGGGGCCGAGAGCAAGGATGGCGGGCCGCTCTGTGAGGGGTGCCGGGCTAAGCCCGAGGCCGCTCCGCCGTCGGCGCGCGCGTCGGCTCCGGTGGTCTGTCAGCCTGAGCTCACGCAGCCGGAGACGGAGCCAGCGGACGCTCCGCCGGCTGCCGCGAGCGGCTTCCAAAAGCACGCCTTTATCAGCCACTCCTCCCGGGATCATGGATGGGCCGAGCAGGTTTGCGCCGTGCTGGAGGGCCACGGGCTGAACTGTTGGCTTGCGCCGCGCGACATCGATCCCGGCGCGCCCTATGACGAGGAGATTCTGCGCGGCATCGAATGCTCGCAGACCTTTATTCTCCTGCTGTCGGACTCCGCCAACAAATCCCCTCACGTCAAGCGAGAGCTGATGTGCGCGCTGCGAGCCGGGCACTCCGTGTATCCGATCCGGATCCAAGAGGTGCAGCCGGGAAAGAAGCTGGAGTATCTGCTCGAGGGAATCCACTGGGTTGACGCCTGGATGCCCCCGATTGAGGCGCACTTGAACCGCCTCGCTGAGCTCATCGCGAACGCGGATCCGAATGCGACGAGCGGCCCGCACGTGGGGAAGCGCCGATATTTTGGCGGCCCGCTCTGGCAGAGCCGCCGGAGCGTCACGGGGATCACCGTGGCGGCGCTGGCGGTGATCCTCCTCGGGTGGGCGGCCGTCACGTGGAAGTCGGGGGTGGTTTCCGGAATCGTGTCGTACCTGACCCAGCAAGTCGAGGCCCGAATCAAAGGGATCGCGCGTGCCGCCCCCGCCGCACCCGAGCAAGCGCCCGCGCCCGCGGCGGCGAGGCCCGAGAAAGCCCGACAGAAGCTGTTCGGGGCGCAAACCCTGACGCTCAACTGGTCGCACGATCCCAACGTGGAAAAGCGCTACCCCTCTTCGGCGCAGGTCCTCGACGGCGCGGGAACCGCCATCGGGGAGCTTAGCCTCGATGCGGCGACCCCCGAAGATTCCCGCTGGAGGGGCATCTACTATCATACGGTTGTGCTCAGCTTCACCAACGAGAACGCGAAAAACACGGTCTGCGTCTTTCGCGAAGACGACGCCGCCGGACAAACGAGGGTTGGCGTCGTGGACGGGCTGTCGTTCTCTGCCCAGGTGACGGAAATTGAGCGGTTTGGCGAGGTCAACTCCGTGAAGAGTGCGGTCAAGACGTTGACGGTCGAGGTCACGGCGGGCACGCCCCTGCCGGGCGACCCCAGGCGTGACCGAGCGGCAGACGCGTTCGGCGCGAAGCGTGCGCAGGAGAAGCAGAAGAGCGACAGTGCCCCGCCGCTTGAGAAGAAGGTCACGCGGGTCGACCGGCTCTTGATCCTAAGCTGGTCCGCGGATCCGAAAGAGGCGAAGCGCTACCCGTCGTCCGATCAGGTTCTGGATGTCGCCCGAGACGTGCTGGGAGATCTGAACCTCGTGCCGAGCGCGGGAAATTCGCTCGTGCAGCTGACTTTCACGGGCCCCCTGCCCGAGAAAGAGACGGCCGTTCTGTGCGAGTTTCGGAGCGACGACCCCGTCGGACAAATGCGGGTCGGAAAAGCGCATGGCGTCTCCTATTCTGCCCGCGTGGTCGAAGCGAAGGGGCAGGGCACGCGCGACGGAAAGATCGAAGCCATAACGGTTGAGGTTGGCGCGCGACGGTGAGGAAGGGGCAATATGGAAATACGCTTTAAGTGTGACGCGTGCGGGCAGCCGGTCTCCGTGTCCGATGATCTGATCGGCCAGACCTTCGCCTGCCCCAATCCGGCGTGTGGCCGCCCGCTCGCCGCTCCGGCCGAGGCGGCGCCGGCCGAGCCGAAGCCGGCGGCCCGCGCAGCACCTGTTTGGACGCCGCCCCCGCCGCCGCCCCCGGTGCCCC
>CAYLUN010000076.1:0-27721 GCA_964386865.1 uncultured Lentisphaeraceae bacterium
GTTGACGTTTGTGAGTCTCGATGAAGATAGCGCAAGGGACGACTATTATAGGCTTGTCGCTCCCATGGGTTGCCCGCCTACAAGCGTCTTTCGGCGAGACAAGGATGATGACTATATGCGGTACATGACGGAGGATGAGAAATACAGGTACCTGTTATTGTATTCGTATTTCAAGTCGAAGCTACTCCGGTCTTTTTCGGCTAGTTTTGAGACTGTCCGACCCAAGTCGACACTGTCAGAAATGAAGCGTGCCGTTAATCGATCTCTTAGTGAAGCCAGTGGTTCATACGCGCCATCCGTAGAGGAAATCAAGTTCGTATTATCCATTGTCGTAGATAAGTAAGCGGGGGCGCGAAGAGGGTGGCAGGACGGGCGGGACGAGAGCGACAGAGCGCGATTCGGCAGCCTAAGCGCTGCTCGACGCAAGACCTGCCGAGCTGTAGCTCCGCCGCTGTGTCGGCGGAGAAGAGGCGTGTTTCCGGCGACACAGCGCCGGAACTACAGAGCCAGAGGATCGCAGATGCACCCAGAGGGAGGCTGGCCGCTGCGCGCGTTCACGGGCCGGCCGGTCGGGCAGGCTGGCTATCGGGGTTACTCCGGCTTGCCCGTGTGCAGGCAGAGCAGCGCGCGCATGAACTCCGTGCCGCCCGTGATGGTCTCATAGTGGCTGTGGCGGTTGGTCGCCTTCGGCAGCGGCAGTCCGTCGTTCAGGAACAGCGAGACGCCTAGGCGGCCGAAATCGTCGGCGCTGTCGGCGTATTTTTTCTCGCCAGTCAGCTCGTGCGCGCTCAGCAAGAGCTGGATCACGCTGGCGACGGCGCCCGGCATCAGCAGCTCCTTCGCGTCGGGCCGCGCGACGGCGTACACGTCCGCCGCCGCTACAACCAGCGCCCGGTATTTCGCGGCGAGATCGGGCCGCTCCCCCTCGAGCTGACGGAGTCGGGCGTAGCACGCGTTGGCCATTTCGGCGTGGATGCCGTGTCCATAGCCGGTCGACCACGTCTCGGTGTAGGGCTTGTTCATGGAGCGCACGCGCGGCACGCCGTTGCTGGAGTCGACGCAGGCGACGAAGCCGCCGCCCGTGAGGAGCGTGTGCGGCAGGCTGAGGAAGTGCTCGTCTTGGCGCAGGGCGAGCGCCTTCATGCGCAGGGCCAGCGCGCTTTCCATGTGCGGCGCGGACTTCCAGAGGCAGCGCGCCAGCTCCAGGTTGCTGCCCGGCCAGGCGATCTGGCGGTGGACGGCGTCGGTGCCCGCGAGCAGGTAGCCGGTCGGCGCCTTCGTCATGTTGGCCTCCATGCGCGCGACGACTGTGGAGACGGCGGCTGCGAGGTTCGTGCGGTCCTCGCGGCCGGCGTTGCCCGGCCGGCCGTAGGCGTCCGCCCAGCAGGCGATCATCTGGCCGGCGTAGCGGGGGAAGTCCGCGCCGCGGCCGGGCCCGTGGCCCGACCATTTCGCGTGGCGCGAGAAGTCGCCGGTCGTCTTGTCCGCGACTTGGTGGTCCCACAGGCCGAGTGCGAACGTCCAGCAGGCGTCGGGTGCGAGGCGGTTGCACGCGTCCCAGAGCGGCCACTCGCCGCAGACCTCATGCTTGCCGTCGGGGTCGTTCACCGCCTCCTTGTTGAAGTCCCAGCAGAGGTGCTCGCCCCAGGCCATCAGCCCGGTTTTCGGGCTCTGGCAATGCGTGAAGAAGAACGCGAGCGCCTGGTCGGCCTCCTCCGCGTACGCCTTGTCGCTTGTGAGCGCGGACAGCTCGTACAGAATGGCGTAAAGCGGCGCGTCGGCCTGCGGGTTCGCGCCGCCGAGAGAACGGTCGCCGTTGCGGATGCCCGGGATATCGCCGAACGCGCCGAGCCGCATAGTCTTGCGGTCGAGCGCGGAGGCGAAAAGCGGCGAGCGCTCGCGGCCGGCGGTGTCGCGTCCGCCCCGGATCATCGCGTCGGCGTAGGCTTTCACAAGATCCAGATAGGCGGGGCGCTGAGGGGCGACAGCTTCGGCGGCGGCCAGTGCGGATGCCACGGGCAGGAGGAGCGTCAGCAGAATGTGTTCAAACCGAGTTCGGGGATGATGCATGATGTGATCTCCGCGCGGCTGGCACCCTTGGCCCGCAACTGAACGAACGGCCCCTTTGACTCGTCAGCGAGGCCCTGCCGCGAGGCGGGCGAGAAAGGCGTCGAGGAGCGCGGCCATGACGGGGCCGGTCTTGCGGGTTTGCTCGAGCACCTCCTCGTGAGAGAGGTGCGGGCCGCTGATGCCGGCGGCCATGTTGGTGATGCAGCTCAGGCCTGCGACGCGCAGGCCGGCCGCGTTGGCGACGGTCGCTTCGGGGACGGTGGACATGCCGACCGCGTCGGCGCCCATGCTGGCGAAGGCTCGGATTTCGGCGGGCGTCTCGTAGCCGGGGCCGGGCGTGAAGGCGTACACGCCGTCTGAGAGCGAGACTTCGGTGTCGTGCGCGGCCTTGCGCAGCAGGTCGATGAGGCCGTCATCGTAGATGTGCGACTGATCCGGGAAGCGCGGCCCCCAGCCCGGCACGAGCGGCCCGATCAGCGGGTTGAGGCCCGCCGCGTTGAGGTGGTCGCGGATGACCATGAGGTCGCCGGGCCGCAGGCTGGGGCTGATGCCGCCCGCGGCGTTGGTGATCAGCACGCGGCGCGTGCCCATTCGGCGCAGAAGCTCGATCGGCAACACGACCGGCTCCCAGCCTGCGCCCTCGTACCAGTGGTGACGGCCCATGAAGGCGGCCACGCGGATGCCGTGGCGCTCGAACAGCAGCAGCTCCCCGGCGTGTCCGACCACGGTGCTGGCGCCGAGGCCGGGGATATCGCGGTAAGGGACACGCGCCAGCACGCGGCCGGTCTGAAGCACGGCGCCCCAGCCCGAGCCGAGGATCAGGCCGCAGGCGGGCGGCTGTTCGGAACAGCAGGGCGGCAAGGATGCCGCGGCGTCGTCGAAGAGGGAGGTGTTCATGGGTTGAAGAGGGTGGAGAGGTTGGGGAGGTTCACGGTTCAGCGGTTGGGGGAGGTTCACGGTTCAGCGGTTGGGGGGAGGCGTGGCGTGCCCTCTCAGGCCGGGATGACGCGCGGGTCGTGCCAGGTGGTGTGGCCCTCGCAGACGGTCAGCACGGGCCGGGCGTGCAACGTCCAGCCCGCGAAGGGCGTGTTGCGCGAGAGCGAGCGGAAGCTCTCGGGCCGGACGGTCCAGGGCGTGGCCGGATCGATCAGCACGAGATCCGCCTGCGAGCCTGGGGCGAGGGTGGGCGCGGGCGTCCCGAGCAGCTCGGCCGGGCCGGTGGTCCAGCGGGCGACCCAGTCGAGGAGCGGCATTCGCTCCTCTTCGACCATGACCTTCCACGTGACGCCGATGGCGGTCTCGAGCCCGATGACCCCGAACGGCGCGTGGAAGAAGCCCTTCGATTTGGTTTCCACGGCGTGCGGCGCGTGGTCGGTGGCGAAAAGCGAGATCGTGCCATCCAGCACGCCCTGCCGGATGGCCCGCACGTCGTCGCGGTTGCCCAAGGGCGGGTTCATGCGGTAGTTGCCGTCGTCGAGGGGGATGTCCTCGGCGGCGAGCGCGAGGTGGTGGGGCGAGGCTTCGGCGAACACGGGCAGGCCCTCGGCGCGAGCGGCGCGGACGGCCGCGACGGCGCCGGCCGTGGAGATGTGCTGGATATCGAGGGCGCAGCCGGTTTCGCGGCAGAGGCGGATGTCGCGCGCGACGGCCTCGACCTCGGCCTCCGGCGGGAAGATCGGAAGGCTGTAGCGGCGGGCGGTCTCGCAGTCGCGGATCATGCCGTTCTTGGCGAGCGCGGAGACGACCGCGTGGTCCATGACTGGCTTGCGCAGCTTGTGGGCGCTGAGCATGGCGGCGCGCATCACAGCGTCGTTGGCGACCATCGCGCCGTCGTCCGTGAAGCAGGAGGCGCCGGCGCGGGCGAGCGCCTCGAGGTCGGCCACGGCGCGTCCTTGGCGGCTGACGCTGATACAGGCGGAGGGCAGGATCTTGACGGGAAGGTCGTCCTCGACCTGTTCGCGCACCCACTGAGGCGTGTCGCCGGCCGGGTTGGTGTTGGGCATGGTGACGACATGCGTGAAGCCGCCGGCCGCAGCGGCGAGGGCGCCGGTGCGGCGGGTCTCGGCGAAGGCGTTTCCGGGGTCGCGGAAGTGGACGTGGACGTCCCAGAAGCCGGGAGCCGCGAGCAGGCCGCTCGCGTCGATTTGCCGGAGGCCGTCGGCGGGAGAGCCGGGGGGCTGCAGGACGCCGTCGCGTATGATCAGGTCGTACGTAGCGTCCGTTCCCGAGGCCGGGTCAAGCACGCGCGCGTGGGTCAAGACGAGGTTTGTCATAACGCCTACAGTGTAGCGCGAACGGCGGGGCGAGGGAAGGGCGAAGCGCGTGAGCAGATCAAAGAAACGGACTGAGGCCGGATCCCGAACGGGGCGTGCGGCTATTCATCGTCGGAGTACTGGACGAGGTTCTCGGCGGTCAGCGCGGCGCGGTATTCGTTGACGAGCTGCTCGCAAACATGACGGGAGGTGAACTGTTCCTGAATGCGGCGGCGGCCGGCGGCGGCGACCTGGGCGGAACGCGCGGGGTCGGCGAGCAGGGCGAGCGCCTCTTGGGCCATGGCGACGGGGTCGCCGTTGCGGACGAGCACGCCGGACACACCCTGCCTGATGATTGTGGCGGGGCCGCCCGAATCGGCGGAGACGACCGGCACCTCGCAGGCCATGGCTTCGCAGATGATGCGGCCGAACGGCTCGTGCAGGGCCGGGTGCAGAAGCAGGTCGAACGCGGGCAGGATGGCTTCGCTGGCGTCGAGGTCGCGGATCCAGCGGAAGTTGCTTTGGAGGCCGTTCTGGGCCACTTGGCTCTCGAGCTGCACCACCCATTTGCGGTGCTCGCCGAACAGGTCGCGGCCGACCGCGACGAAGCAGGCGTCCGGCTGCCGCTGGCGGATCAGGGCGGCGGACTGGATGAAGGCGTCGTGGCGCTTCCACGGGATGAGGTGGGCGACCATGCCGATGACGGGCGCGGAGGCGGGCAGCCCGAACGCTTGCCGTGCGGCGGCTTTGTCGCCGGGCTTGAAGCGGGCCACGTCGATGCCGTTGCGGATCACCCGGATGCGGCCGAGGAGGCGCGGCGAAAGGGTGTCCACCAAATACTCGTCGATCGCTTCTGAGGCGGCGATCATGCGCGTGGCTTTTTTCGAGGCATCGCGTGCGATCGGAACGGGCAGGCGCATGTCGCGGACGTGCCAGAAGACGGGGGTGCGCGAGCTGACGTGGCTCGTCGCCAGAAAGGCGGTCAGGCTGTTGGCGTGCACGATGTCGGGCTTGACGGCGCGCACGATCTGGGCCACGGAGGAGGGGGCGCGCAGCAGCTTGGCCGTGGTCGTGAACAGGCCCCAGCCGCGCTTGGTGGCGCGCACGGGCGAAACGGGGTAGACGGGCACGCCCGCTGCGGTGAGCAGATCGAACAGGGGCCCCTTGGGGACGGCAGCGGCGACATTCACGCCGAGGGACGGCAGCGCCGAGCACACCTCCAACAAACTTCGCTGAGCCCCCCCGAGCTCAGACACGAGATCAACCCACAACACAGTCATAGGAATAAATATTAGACTATTTATCCGTAAAGTCAAGCCGTGGGCACGACAAGAATTGGTTCTTTTCCGTCCAGAGAACGAACGGTTTACAAACTGGTTGTCGATGTGAGCGACGAAGGTTCGGTGGTATTCGGTTACCGCCGGGGGTCGCGAGTTGACGATCGTGCCGTGCGCGGAGCGATCAGGAGCGTGGGCGCCCCCGCCCACGTGGGAACGGTCATGCAAGGCAGACACGCGGCCGGCGTTGAAACGACCGCCGACAGCCTGACGCCTGTCCGCCTGTTCGCGGGCGAGGGCGCCTGAGCTCTCCTTTTTGCGCCACACGTTCACCGGAAACGCGATAATTCGCGCCCCCCCCCCGTCGCTAGTCGAATACGGCCTGGCGGTCACTCGCGGGCGGTCACCGCAGGGCGGCGCGGACGCGATAGAAGCGCTTGGGGCCCTCCGGCGGCAGCTGCAGTTCGCAGCGCAGCGTGTCGCCGACACCGGCAGGTGTGGCGGTGCTGTGGGTTACGAAGGGGGTGTGCTGGAGGTCGGCCGTGGTCTCCAGCGTGAAGGCGAAGCGATTCTGGTAGCGCGACGGACAGGCCCACGATACCTCGAGGTACGCCCCCTCCACGGAAATGGCGACAACCGGTACGCCTACGGGTGCTGCGGCGACGGCGGGGAAGGAGTTCGTGCTGGTCGGGTCGGTGTCCTCCAGATACTCCTGCAGGTCGCCGTAGCCGTCGCCGTCCAGATCGCGATCCGGCGCAGCGCCTGAGCTGCCGAACACCAGCAACTCGTAGGCGTCGGGAAGCAGGTTGGCGCTCTGGTCGATCGGCGAAGGCGCGGGCAGGGCGGTGACGGTGATGCTGATGACCTCGACCTCGAAATCTGCGCCGCGCCGACGGTCTGGGCCGTTGAGGAAGCCGTCCACATGGATGATGCTGTTTGAGGGGACGGCGAGCGCGAGCGTGAGACCGAAGGCGTCGCCGTCGGGCTCGACGAGGCTGTATCGCTGCAGGCTCGAGGGGTCGGTCAGGACGGTCGTGTCCGGCAGTTGCGCGCCGCCCGCCAGCACGTCAACCTCCACGCGGACCCTTGCGGGAATGAGCCCGAGAAGGCGGTCGGCGCCGAGCTTGGCGGTGGCGGCGGTGGCGGCCGTGATGTGGTTGGTGTAGCCGCCGGGCACGGTGCCAGAGCGGATGACCTGCCGCAGGGCGTCGAGCGGGAGCGGGTAGAGCCCGGGCGCGCCATTCATCTGGGTGCAGGCGTAGCGGTAGACGCTGGTCGTCAGGTTGCGTAGCGCGATAACCTGCGCGTGGGTGTTGGTCTGGCAGGAGCGGCGGAGCCACCCGAGCGTGTTGGTGAGGCCGTAGGCGGGCCTGACGCCCGCATCTGCGGTCTGCAGCGCGAGGAGCTGGTCGGCCGTGGGGTGCGGCAGCGCGGCCGGCTCGGCGCGCGCGGGGAAGAGGCTGAGCGCGTTGGTGGCGAACAGGCCGCGGGCGCTCAGCTCGCGGGCGGCGAAGGCCTCGAAGAGGGCTGCGGCGAGCGTGTCGTAGTAGTTGGCCGAGTCGGAGACTGTGACGCGTGTTGCGTTCGTGTAAGCGGTTCGGGCGGCGTTGGTCCAAGCTGCGGCCTCGGCCGCCTGCGAGCCGCCCTGCCAGACGTAGCTTACGTTGATCGGCGGGACGGGCGGGGCTGCCACCAGTTTGACGAGTTCGCGGCCGATGGTTTTGTCGGCGTTGGTGGTGGCGATGTCGAAATGGGCGGGCGTGGTGAAGCCGGCCAGCAAGCCCTCGAAGGGGGCGGGCAGGCCGCGGAAGGAGAGCGAGGGGTTCTGGATGCCGGGGAAGCCGTTCCAGGCGGTGCCGGCGGTGCCGAGCAGGCTGCCGTCGAGCGCCGTCACGAGGCAGGGCACGTTGGTCGCGCACACGGAGTTGTACAGGAGAAAGCCGTCGTACGGCGTCGGCCCGAGGCGCAGGTCGTAGACCGCCAGCCGCTCGTTCGCGGTGACGTCGCCCGCTAGAATCTGCGCCTCCGTAGGGACGCTGTTGGTGCTGTTGGGGTTGGTGCCGGCGGCTCGCTCCTCGCGGTCCGTGAAGGTGTCGTTGTCGCTGTCGGCATCGTTGGGCTTGGTGCCCCCGAGAAGCTCGTCCAGGTCGGAGAGGCCGTCGTCGTCGTCGTCCTGTCCGGCCGTCGGGTCGAGGCCGAGCTGCAGCTCCACGAAGTCGGGCACGCCGTCGCCGTCGCTGTCCTGCTCTTCCGGCGAGCGCGTGAAGGCGAACGCGGCCGAGGCGATTGGCGTGGTGCGGTCATTGTCGTTATTGAAGCCGAAGCACTGGAGCGTGGTCGCCTTGAACAGCCAGAGGGTGACGGACGAGCCGATGTGCTCGGTCCAGAGGTCAGTCGCCGCGAGGCGATACAGGACGCGGCTGACAGACGCGGGGGCGGTGAGGGTGACGGACACGGCGTTGTCGAAGGTGCCGCCGTTGGGGTCGATGCGGACCGCGCTGACCGACTCCCCGGCGGCCGCGAAGAGGGGCTGCACGCCGATGTCTGTGGTGAGCTGGTCAATCATGATGTGGGTGGCGTCGGCGGGAACGCCGCTGACGGTAATGGCGGCGGACGAGGTGTTCAGCCCGAGCGACTCGCCTCGGTCCGACGCTCCGTAGAGCGTGGCGCTGGGGGTGACGCCGCTCTTGGATGTGGACCAGTCGGAGGCGGTGTAGGCGGCCACGCGGGTGGCGTTGGTGGCGACGAGCGGCTCGCCTACGAAGGCCAGCGAATTGGGCCTGGCTTCGCGGTTGGCCAGCGACGTGAGCGCCACGGGCGAGGCTAGCGCCACGTACTGTCCGCCGGAGAGGCCGTAGCGGCACGACTGGTCGCTGCGGCCGTCGCCGTCCGTATCGAGGAGCATCAGGGTGTAGCCGGTCGACGGGTCGGTCAGGCTGGACTGGAACGCGCCGGTTGTGCCCTCGGGCAGGGCGAGGGCGTTGACGAGCGTGAGCGTGGTGCCGTTGTAGGTATACACGGAGGCCGAGCCGTTGGTGGCGACCAGCGTGACCTCGTTGGTGGCCGGACCCGGCGCGAGGTGCCACGGCACGGCGGGCAGGGTGTACGACGATGACGGGCCGAATGCGGCGCCGTATGTGGCATCCGCTTGCAGCGCGATGCGGCGGGCCGACGCCGTTCCCGGCGCATAGAGCAGGAACTGGCCGTACGCGGCGCCGGGAGCGAAGAAGCCGTAGACGAACTGCGTGGTCTCGATGACGCCGACGCTCTGATAGGGGCCGAGCGTGGCGGCGTTGGTGCTGACGCCGAAGAGCCAGATGCGGTCGCTGGAGGGAACCAGCACGGCGACGCGCGGCACGGCGTTGTTGGTGGCCGCGATCGCGGCGCAGAACGAGGGATACGTGCCACCGGCGGAATAGTCGTCTTCGTCCATCGTGCCGTCGGGCGCACGGCGGAAGAGCTGGCGGTGGCTGCCTGACGTGCCGCCGTTCAGGTCGGTCGTCAGAAACAGCTCGTCGCCGTCGCTGGCGGGGAGCGCGTCGAGCGCCGCCGCCAGGCGCGGGCCGGCGTGGCGCAGGCCTGCGTGACACGGGAAGAGCGGCTTCGGGACCAGGGCTGCGGAGGCCGAGGAGAGGTCGACCAGCGTGACGCGGTTGGCGAGCATTCCCGCGAGCGCGACCGCCTGGCGCGTGTTGGTGACCACGGCGCCGGCGGCGAGGCCGTCGAGCGGCGCGACGCCGCCCTGCACGGGCGTCTCCCACTTGAACGTCGTGGTGCCGGTGCGGCGGCCCACGCGCAGGATGCCGGTGGCGCGGTCGGCCACGACCGCGTCGAGGTCGCCGTCGCCGTCGGCGTCGAGCAGCGCGTTGAACTCGGTGGGTGTGCGGTTGACCCACAGCGGCGCGCCGGCCCGCGCCGGCCAGGCGGCTAAGGCCAGGGCGGCTAAGGCCAGGGCGGTCAGGTTGGCGGTTTTCATTTGATCGGCCTCTCCGGGATGGTGACGGTGCCGAGTTTGATGACGTCTTGCGGCTCGTGGCGTGCGTCGAAGCGCATCAGGAGGTACTCGTAGGTGGCGCCACCGATGATGCCCTGCCGGTCGCGCACGCAGATGTCGTCGAAAGCGTCCGTGCTGCCGAGCCTCAGCTTGCCGATGATGAGGTGCGGGTCAAAGACTTGGCGCCGCGCAGGCGAGTAGCTCGTCTTCAGCTTGGAGGCAAAGCGCTCGATCAGCGGGGTGGCCTGCACGTACTGGCCGGAGACGCTGGGGTACTTCGCGTTCGCCACCTGGCGCCGGTAGAGGACGAACGGGATGAGCGTTTCGCTGCCCTCGGCGAGCCTGTACAGGTAGGACTCGACCGCGTCGCCCGTCGGCAGCAGATAGCCGACTTCGGTGTGCTGGGCGCCCGGGTTGTTGTAGACGCGCCCGATGACCACGCCGACCGCATTGCGCGGGATACTGTTCGTGTACTCGGGAATGAACACGGGGCGGATGTCAGATCCGCTGTTATCCCAGACCTCCGGCAGCGGCCGCTCGGGCCAGGGCACCTCGACTTGGCTGGGCGGCGCGGGCTCGGTCCACTGGGCGGTTTGCCAGGGCGAAGCGGGCACGAGGCCTTCGGTCGGGCCGCTGACCGCCTCGACATGCGCGTAGTAGCACTTGTTGAGCTGCACGGGGAGGGTCACGCTGAAGAGGTTGCTGCCGGTGCCGCCGAAGCCGGCGCCGATGCGTCGCGTCGCGTAGCGGCCGACGTAGAGCGCGTTGGGCGCGTCGTCCGGCTGGGGCAGCATCACGCAGATGCCGCCGACGCCCGCGAGGTTCGCGCTCAGGCCGGAGCCGGCCCACGTGTCCGGGGGCTGCTCGGCCACGAGGCCGATGTAGACGTCGAAGTGGTCGACGCCGTAGGGCGTCGCCGCCCAAGAGAGTTTGAGCGTCGGCGCGGCCGAGGTGCCGGAGGGGCTGAGCGTCACGGCTTCGACGGACCCCTGCGCGACGGTGCCGGGGATCAGGCAGCGGTCGATTAGCCGGAGCGGGCTGGGGTTGCCGTTGTTGTCGAGGGTCTGTACGTAGTACTTGACCCAGGTGTCGTAGAGGTAGCGGTCGACGGTGCTGCAGACGTTCGTGTCCGTATTGGGTTGGCCGAGCCCCTGCCGCATGAGCGTCAGAGCGCCGTCGTCGATCTGCGTATAGAGCCGCCACTCGTGCGAGTCGCCGTCCAGGTGGATGCCCACGCTCGGGGGGCCGTTGGTCTGGATCTGGAGGCCGGCCGGCGGCGGGTTGTCGACGGGCGGGGTGTAATGCTTGTAGCCGCCGCCCGACACGCGCGCGACGCTTCCCGTGGCGGCGAAGATGACGACCTTGTTGGTCAGGCTGTTGTTGTCTGGCGGCTGCTCATTCTCTTTGCTGGCCTCGTTGGTCTCGCGTCCATCCTTGAGAAGCGCCCTGCACCAGAAGCTCCAGGGGGCCTTCTGCTCGGCCCGGATGAACTGGCTGGTCACAGCCTGGGCGCCCGGAGCGACCAGATAGCGGCCGAGCAGGGCGGGCGGATCGTTGCTGGCCGTCACTCGGCCACGGAATTCAATCAGGCTGACCGCGCTGCGCGCGAGGTAGTTGGAGAGGTTACAGACCAACAGGAATCCGCCGGAGTTGATGCGCGATGAGGCGATGCTGGCGACGCTTCCGCCCGCGCGCATGCCGACGTCGAGCCGGTCTCTGCTGACAGAGGCTTGCGGGAGCCCGGGCCCGTCTTCGTTGCGCAGGTTGCAGGCCACGGGCGCGCTGTGGCCGGACCAGTTCGTGCAGCCCGAGGCGTACTTGACCGCCCGTACGGTGTAATAGCGGCTGCGGCCGATGTCGGCCTCGCCGACGCCCGTGTCGATGAACGCGAGGCGCGTGACGTTGGTGTTCTGCGTGATCGGCCCGCCGATGCGGTTCAGCACGGTGTTGGCCGAGCGGAAGGTGACGTCGGTCTGGTTGGTGTAGCGGTAGACGTAGTAGACGGAGGTGACGTCGTTACTTGTCTGCGGGTTGGGCTTCCAGGAGACCTCGACGCCGAAGTCGCGGGCGTTCGCGGCGGTGTCGTAGAGGCGCAGGCGGCGGGCCTGCACGCCGATCGGGACGAGCGGGGCGAAGCGGTCGCGGGCCGTGAGCAGGACGCCAGCCGAGACCGTGCCGTCGCGGCCGAGCACGTCGCAGGCGGTGACGAAGTAGTAGAACTGCTGGCCGTCGGCGAACGGCATGCCGTTGGGGTCATAGCGATTGTTGTCGTCGATGAAGTGCGCTGCGCCGGGCGGCGTGTCGTCGTTCGCCAGCACCGGCAGGCGGCTCACGCGCTTGACTTGGTTCGGGACTTGGGCGACCAGGTTCAGCAGGTTCGTGGTCAAGGGCGGCGTGAGGTGGTAGCCGTTTTGCTCGGCGTAGGCGCGGTTGATGCGGTAGACCTTGAAGCCGAAGCCGAGCAGCGAGACGCGGCGGTAGGTGTCGGTGACGGACCAGCGCAGGCCGATCGCGAGGTGCCCTTTGGGGGAGGCGACCGAGGCGTCGCTCAGACTGACGGGCGCGGGCAGGACGCGCGGGGTGTTAGCGGTGACGCCCACGCGGCTGCGCAGGGTGCCGGAAGTGTCTGAGGCCGCGTCGTAGGCGCGCAGCTCGATGGTGCTGGCTCCGGAGGAGGCGATGGGCACGACGGCGGCACGGCCCACAGCCATGGCGATGGCGGCGTGGCGGCGGGCGAGGAAGGAGAGGTTCTCGGCCACCTCGGGGTTGTCATCGGCCGCCCGGACGACGGCGGCGAGCCGCTGAGCCAGCGTGAGGTCGGGCGCGAGGGCGAGGTCGGCGAAGACCGTGTCGATCAGCTCGGAGAGGTCGGCGGCGGTCTGCCCGAGGGCCTCGGCTCGGCCGATCAGCCACGCGATCGCGGCGGGGTCGCGCTGGCGCTGCGCGACCATGATCCGCGTGAAGGTGCCGCCGGTTGTGAAGCCGCCCGCGCGGGCGTGGACGGCGAGGGCCTCGTCGGGAAGGGCGGCGCCCGCGCTCACGTCCCAGAGCACGTAGGCCCAGTCTTTGCCCGCCAGGCGAACCGTCGTGGCCATGCAGAACAGCATGGGGTCGTCGGTCTGCGCCGGGCCGGCCGCGGCCGCGAGCAGCAGCGCGAGCAACAGGCCTGCGGCCCGCATGGGCGGCCGGCCGCGGAAGGGTGTGTTAGTAGTCCGCATCCCACTCTCCATCGTCGTAAGTGATCGTGACGGTCTTGCCGAATTTCAAGCAGAAGGGGCAGCTTCCCACCTGGCCTTTGAACCTGCCCTTGCCGCGCGCGCGGTAGGCGTCGCCCTGCTTCACGCCGCGGAGCTCCACGACGCCGCTGACCGTGAACACGCAGAGCGCCTCGCCGGTGGCCCCCAGCAGCGCGCGCATGCCGTACGTGGGCCCCTCGACGAAATAGAAGACGCCGAACCCCGCGCCGGCCCTGATGCGGAACGTGCAGCCGTAGTCATAGATCGGGATCCAGCCTTCGCCGTAGACGTAGGCGCCGGTGAAGGGCGGCTGGCCCAGCACGGTTTGGGCCTCCGGGTCGACGATCAGCAGCGGCGTGATGTTGCAGGTGCGGCCGAAGAAGAGTCCGCCCTCGATCACGGTGCTGCCGTTCATGACGAGCCGGGCCGAGGCGGCGAGGTAGTTCTCAAGCTGGCCGAAGGCGACGGCGGCGGCGAAGCGCTGCGCCTCGAGGGTTCCGAACTTGATCGACCCGCCGACCAGCTCGATGCCGCCGCCCATGCCCTTGGGCAAGACGGTGGAGCCGACCTGGTTGAGCGTGAAGAAGCAGGAGCAGTTGATCCGCAGGTCGGAGCCCAGCCAGTTACAGGACACGTCGTTCGCGCCGAGCGTGACCTTGTAGGTCTCGCCCTCGGCGAAGGCGCAGCCGCCCGAGTTGCGCGTCTGCTCGTTGTTGATCTCGAGGAAGCCGGCGAACTGCATCTCCTCAGGAACCTTCAGCTGCATGGCGAGATCGAGGCGGAGCTTGTCGAGCGAGTCGCCCTGGATGTGCGCGTAGCCCTCGATCTGCCCGGTGCCGATCACGTCGGCGAGCGCGCCCGACATGCCCGACAGCGACGAGTCGAGGCTGCCGACGACTTCGGACAGCGCGTCGCGCATGGCCTGGTTGATCTGGCCCATGACCGAGTCGACGCCGTCGCGGACCTGGCGGTCGACATCCACCATGCGCGCCCGGATCGCGCGCTGGACCTGGGCGATGGGGGAGGCTTCGCGCAGCGCGTCGAGGAGGGCTCCGCGCAACCGGGCTTTCAGCTCCTCGGGCGTGTAGTTGGTGCGCGGCGAGAAGGCGTTTCCGAGGTTGGCCAGCTCGCCTTCCAGGCGCGCGATCACGGCGTTGGTGAGCGCGTCGAGCTGGGCGGGGTCGAGCAGGTCGCGCAGCTCGTCGCGGAACTCGCCGCCGCTGTCCAGCGCCGCGCGCGTGCTCTGGAGCTGGCCGCGCACCTCGAGCAGGGTTTCGCGCGCGGTCTCGAGCGTCGGCTTGAGCGTGTCCATGATCTCGCCGATCGACTCGGCGAGCGCGCCGCCGCCGTCCTCCATCGCGGGCACGGCGAAGAGCAGCAGCATGTTGGCGAGCGCCTCCAGCCACGTGAAGTCGCCGTCGGCGTCTTGGTCCAGCAGGCTGATCGTGATGCCCAAGTTCGGATCTTCGACGCCGACCGCCACGGCGTCGAGCATGTTGAGCGCCGTGTCGAGCCGGCCCTGCAGATCCTCGGCGATGCCGAGGCCCGCTCCGACGCCTTCGGCGCCGTCAGCGAGCGTGCCGAGCAGCTCGCGCAGGGTGCGCGTCGACACGCCGCCGCCGCCGCGGACGTGGCTGACGATCACGTTGGTGACGGACTCGCCGCGGGCGTAGGCGTTGGTGAGCCCGTCATAGAGCGTATCCACGAAGGGGTCGAGCTGGTCGGCGAGCGCGTTGCCGAGCATGTCGGTGGGGTCGGTGGCGGTGAGCGTGCTGAGCGCGCCGACGCCGCTGTCGAGCGCGTCGGAGACGACGTTGCCGACGAGGTCGGTGAGCAGCTTGGAGATGCCGGTGGCCTCGTCGACGGCGTTGAAGAGGGCGCTGGAGAGGTTGAGGGCGGGCAGCTCGCCGTACTGCATACCGAAGGTGATCTCGGCGCGCTCGGCGTTGAGCTGCGGCACATTGTACTCGGTCTGGAGCACGATCAGGTCGCTGGTCTTCGGGGCCGGCGAACGGAAGCTGCGCGAGGCGGGGTCCCAGCGCACGCCGACGTCGAAGCCGATGCCGGCCATCCACTCGCGGCGGGCGCGCGGGATGTAGTCGGTGTTGGCGCCGGCGAGGTAGTCGGAGAAGGAGGGCGCGCTGCCGCCTGTCGGGTGCGCCGCGTTGTTGGTGTCGAACGCGGTACCGGCGAAGGGCGTCTGGCCGTTGATCTTCCACCCCTTGGTGGGCCAGCCGCCCACGAGGTAGGTCGGCGGGGTGCCACCGGGCCGGGCGCTGGTGAACGCCTGCACCAGCAGGTTCTCGAAGAAGGGCACGTCCAGCTCGCCCATGAAGGTCAGGAGCCCGTCGCCGGTCGCGGAGAGGCCGCCGCAGGAGCGGAAGTCGTTGAGGTAGGCTTTGCCGACGGGCCGCAGCGTGTAGCGGCTGCCGCTAGGGCCCGGCAGGGTGACGGTGCGCGGCAGGGCCAGGCGCGAGTCGCAGACCGCGCCGGCGTCGGCGCCCGAGGAGAGGTTGCCGTTGGAGAGGAAGCCGAGCCGGCCGAAGAGCTTTTCGGGGATGCTGGCGACCTTGGTGGAGACGTCCATCGTGAGGATCCGGCCGCCCACCTGGCAGGCGGCCGCGGCGGCGAACTGGAGCGAGGAGGGCAGCACCTCGGCCGACCAGTAGGCGAGTTCGATTTCGCCCTTCGGGCCGGCCGGCACGGCCGACTCGACGTCGCCGAAGCCGTTCAGGCGAAGCTCGGCGAAGTCGATGTCGAAATCGCCGGGGGCCGGCACGGTGAGCCCGCCGGAGGTGCGCGAGCCCCGGTTGACGTTCGAGAGGTAGGCGAACGCGAAGGTGTCGAAAACGAAGGGATAGCCGTAGAGCGTGACGGGGGGCGGATTGTACGAGGCGTCCGCGACGTGCGTGCCGCTGACGCCGGAGTGTCGCACGTAGAGCTTGCAGCCTGGGGCGAGGTCATAGGGGCCGAACAGGCTGCTGCCGCCCACGAGCGTTTCGCCGTCGCAGGTGGGGTCCTGCCGCTGAACGGTGACGCCCGCGTGGCTGCCGTCGCCGTCGATGTAGCCGGCGCCCAGGGGTCGCGTGAGCTCGTCGCCCGCGCCGCCCACGGCGGTGAGCAGGAGCGCGCCGGGCGTGTCGTCGTCGGAAAGGGGGCCCGGGCAGTCGTCGACGCACAGGAAGTGGCCGGGCACGTGCAGCACGCCGTCGGTGAAGCCGTGGGCGCGCTGGGCGTAGGCGTTTTTGCTGGGGATGTAGCCCCAGCGCAGGTCGGCGGCTGCGCCGGCGAAGCCGCAGGGCACGTACAGGCCGCCGTCGCGCGTGAAGTAGAAGGCTTTGGCGTCGTTCAGGCAGTTCAGCGGGAGCGTATTGGTGCCGGCGGCGCAGGCGCCGGGGACGCCCGTGCTGTACGAGACGCTGAAATCGAGGCCCCCGTTCAGCAGGCTGACGGACTGCGAGACATTGGGCCGGTCGTTCGTGACGGTCAGCGTGCCGAGGTCGTTCCAGCCAAGCGCGACGTCGTACGGGAAGTGGGTGCGGAAGGTGTTCGTGGCGAGCCCGACGCTGAAGCTGAGCTGCGCGGCGCCGTGCGTATCGCTGCTGAGGATGAGGTTCGTGGCGTTGGTGACGGACCGGTAGTAGCCGTCGTTGGTGCGGCGGACCGCGTTGGACCAGGCGATCTCGCCGGTTCCGGCCAGCGCCTCGAGCGCGTCGAACGCGCTGTCGTGCGCGTAGGCGACGCCCAGGACGGGCAGCGTGAAGGTGCCTGCGGCGGGGTTCCACGTGAAGGTGTTGACCGTGAAGTAGAGCGGCTTGGACTCCTCGAAGAAGCAGGCGTCGGGGGGCGGGAACGAGATGGCGCCCGTCGGAAGCAGGCTTGCGTCGAGCTGGACGCCTTCTTCCGACTCCGCGTAGGTGACGCCCCACGGCCGGTCGGGGCCGCCAGCGAACGCGCAGCCGGCGGGCAGGACGACGGAGATCGGCGCGGTCACGCCGTTCCGGCTGAGGACGGCCTGGCCGCGGTAGCCGAAGGTCACGCCGGCCACGGTGCTGGTTGTGCCGATCAGGCCGGGCAGGGTGAAGAACTGCAGCTCGTCCGGGTCGATCACGTAGTCGCCGGAGCCCATCTGCTTGCGGACCATCAGATTCGTGAAGCCGAACGGGCGGCCGTCGAGCAGGCCCATGCCGGTGATGAGGTGGAGGACGGGCGACCCGTCACAGCCGGTTTGAAACGTCCAGTTGGTCAGGATGATGCTGGTGGGCGTGTTGCCGAAGCGCAGGATCCCGGAGTAGTTGTTCACCCAGCAGCCGTGCGTTTCGACATTGTTGTCCTCGCGCCCCTCGGCCAGCGCGCCGGACGAATCCAGCGTGGCCTCGGCGTAGTAGTAACTCTGGGTCAGGAGCGTGCCGGCGGGCACCGTGAAGGCGGAGGCGAACGGGTCGTGGCGGTGCCCCAGCGCGGGGATGTCGGCCGTGTAGGGGAGGTTGGTCGTGAACGCCGCGCCCTGCGGGTCGCAGAGCTGGTGGCGCACGCTGACGCCGAGCCCGTCCACGGCGTTGGTGCCGCCCGCGAGGCGCACCGTGCCGGTGAGGGCGAAGGTCTTGGCGACGCTGCCGCGGATGAGGTAGTTGGTCTTCGCTAGGTCGAGCGCCTGCCAGGCGAGGTCAGGCTTGGCGTAGACGCGGACGTTGGCGTACTCGCGGCCGTCGGTGGGCCACGGGTTCTCATCCATCTGCTGGAGGCGGAGGTAAAGGTTGCTGGACGTCGAGACGCCCGCAGCTTGGGCCAGCGCGATAATGTTGGTCGCGTAATGCTTCCAGGCGAGGGTTCCGTCGACGGCCAGCACGCGCGTGAAGGTCGTGCCGTTGGCGCTCGCGAACACGCCGTCGCCGGCTTGCGGATCGTCGCCCGACTCGCGGTAGTCGAAGGCCAGCGTGAGGTCGCTGTAGCCTGCGGACGAGACCACGACGGTCAGGCTGTTGGTGGACATCGAGACGGCGGAGGTGTCCATTCGCACGGCCGGCCGGTCGCCCACGATGAAGCAGGCGCTGTAGACGGTCTCGTTGGTCGTGGCGGCGAGCTTCGTGACCGTGGCGGGCGGGCTTCCAGACTGGGAGAAGCCCTCGAGCGCGTAGCCCCAGCCGAGATTCCTGGGCGTGGCGTAGTAGTCGTCGTCGTATTCGAGCGTCATGCTAGAGGCGCATTGCCCGCCGACGAGGTAGAAACGCCCGGCGGTGAGCGGGATCTGCGTCGTGGCCGAGACGAAGTTGGTGGCGGCCGGAACCGTGACGCTCTGGAGGTCGACGCGCGAATACGTGCCGGTGCGCGTGGCGCTCTCGTAGACGAACAGGTTGAGGGTCTTGGCGGTGGTGCGCGCCACGTGGAGGCCGTGGCCGAGCAGCCATGCGTTGTTGGTCGGCGCGAGAAGGTTGCCCCGCATAAAGCTGGTGCTGAGTGGCGAGGTGGACGTGCCTTTGCTGGGCACGTAGTCGTAGGTGTCAGCCAGCCGCAGCCGCTGCCGGTGAGGGATGCCGTAAGTGGTGAACGAGGCTACCGCGTTGGTCGGGAGGACGCCGAGCGAAACCCCTTTGACGCAGGTCAGCGCGCCGCAGTCAACCGGCAGCGTGTCCGCGGACGGCCGCTGGTAGGAGGCCGCCTCCGTGACCGCCACGCCGATGGCATAGAACTTGTCGATGCGCAGGGGCACGCCGCGCTGGCCGCTGCTGACGAAGCCGGCTCCGGCGGGGACGTGGGCCGTGACCGCGTCGACGCAGGCGAAGGGGCCGTTGGTGTTGACGCTCTCATACACGCAGAAGGTGACTTCGGCCGGCGTGGCGCGGGCGAGGTAGAACTCGTGGCCGAGCAGCGTGGCGGCCACATCCGCCACGTAGGTGTTGCCGCAGAAGAAGGTGCCCGTGTTGTTGATCGGGCTGTTGTAAACGTCGAAGCGATCCAGCGCTTCGCCGGGGGTCAGCGTGCTGCGGCCCGCGTTGTTGGAGTTAAGCGTCCAGCCCTCGACGTCGGTCAGGCCGCCGCGCGCCCAGTCGTCGACCACGGGCGGCAGCAGCTGGGCGCCCGCCGTTTGCGCGGTCACGAAGACCGTGGCCGCGCACAGGCGCTCCAGCCACCGCTGCATCCGTCGGCAGATCGCTTCGTGAAAGCCCGTGTCGTGGCTCGGTATTCCATCCATACGGCCGCTCCTTAACACATGCATATATTCAACCAGTCGAAGTATATCTCGTTTTTCTTCCGGGGTGCCAGAAAAAAGTGGTGAAATGTGTGGCCGCGAAGCGGGGCGGGCTGCCCAATCAGGGGCCGGCGCTCACGGGGCGTGGCCTTCGCGACGCAACGGCACGCGCCACTCCGGGCGCTCTGGAAGATCGGTTCGGATGACAAGGGCGGCGTTGGTGGCGAGGGTGTCGGGGATGACCCGCTCGACCGCGATCTGGTAGCTGCCGTCAGGGCGCGGCAGCGCGCGCGCCTCGCCGCTGCCGCCGTCGATGCAGGCCTCGGTGACCCGGAATCGCGCGGCCGTGCCGGGGCGCACGATGACGAGGCGCGTCGACGCGGGCTCGCTTCCTGGCCGGAAGGCGAGGGCCGAAGGCACGACGCGCAGGGCGTCGTCCAGCCACGCGTAGAGGTGCACGGCGAGGGGGGGCTGCGCGGGGTCGGAGAGCGTGACGCGCACGAGGGCGCGATGCGCGCCGGGCGCGGGGAGCTGCGGGGGCAGCACGGTGAGCAGGCGGCCATCCGGGGCAACCGTCACCGAGAAGGCCGGGTTATCGGAGGAGGCGGCCGTGATCGTGACGTTTGTGAGGTAGCCGGCCAGCCGGACGGGTATCGGCGTCGGGGCCTCCCGCGGATCCACGCGCCCGAAGGAGACGTTCATGGGGTCCAGGCAGACCGCCGCGCGCGCCTCGCCCTCGATCCAGAGGCTGAGGTACGGCGTTTCGGGGTCGTTGGAGCTGATGGTGACAGACTTGCGCTGAGGCCCGTAGAGACCGTGCAGGGCCAGGCGCATTTCCAGCGTCGTCTCTTCGCCGGGCAGCAGCAGGCGGCGCTCCGGTTCGGCGCGCGCGCATCCGCACGAGAAGCGGATGTCGGTCAGGTGCAGCGGGGCGTCTCCCTCATTTCGCACGACGAAGCGGTTGGTGACGGTTTCGGCGGCGTCGCGCCAGCCGAACGAGAAGGTCCCCTGCGGGGCGACGATGCGGGGGGCGGCGGCCGCCGTCAGTGCGGCAAGCCCACACGCGAGCGCGGCGGCGCCCGTCGCGGGCTGCGGTCTCGGCAGGCGGAAGGTGCAGAGCATGCTAACCATCCCTTCCCTTGGCTACGCGTCGCGCCCTGTTCCCATCAGTCGCAGCCGTCCGAGCGGGCCTCTGCCTCGGGGGACGTCTCGCTGACGGTAACGGCGGGCGACTGCGAGCCGCCCGCGTCGGCGCGGGAGTCGGAGGCCGGGCCGGGGCCGCTGGGCCTGCGCCTGCGGCGCCTGCGGCGGCGCGTTTCGAGCGGCTCGGCGTCGCGGGGCTCGTTGGCCTCTTCCGGCAGGCCGTCGCTGTCGCTGCTGGGTGGCGGCGGGACGAAACGGGCGCACTCCTGCTCGTACAGGGCCTGCCACTCGTTGAGGAGGGCGGGGTCGCCGCGTTCGGCGGCGAGCACGATGCGCTGGAAGGCCAGGGCTTCGGGGAAGGCGGCGTGGTGGACAAAGCGGTGGCCGCGGCCGCGCTTGGGAGACTCGGCGAAGCGGCGGTGCGAGTCGAAGAGGGCGACGACCGCGAAAAGCGTGGCCTTGGGGATGTGGAGCCGCTGTGCGACCGCGTGCAGAACCAGGCGGGCGACGTGCTGCCGGTTGACGCGCCCGTGCGGGGCCTGCGCCTCCTCCTGCTTGAGCTGGGCCAAGAAAAGGGGGTAGTAGAGGCAGGCCAGGCGCACGCCGTTCGTGAGGTCGGCGTTCTCGGGGTGGGCGTCGAGCGCGGCGAGATAGGCCCAGAGGTGAGACTTGGCTCCGCCGCTGGCCTGGATGTGGGCGTCCACTTCGGGCAGGAGGTCCTGCAGCAGCTTGAACTCCCAGAGCAACTGGAAGGCCGGGCGCGAGGAGGCATAGGAGAAAAGGCGAAAAACCTCCTCGCAGACGCGCGGAACGGAGGCGTTGAGGATGTCCGCGTGGTGCTTGATGATCGCCTTGCGGCTGGCGCGGTCGATCTCGAAGCTCAGGCGGGCCGCGAACTTAACGGCGCGCATCATGCGAACCGGATCCTCGCGGAAGCGGATGTTGGGGTCGCCGATGCAGCGGAGCGTGCGCTTCTCAAGATCCTTGAGTCCACCGACGTAATCGATCACGGAGAAGGTCTTGATGTCGTAGAAGAGCCCGTTGACCGTGAAGTCGCGCCGCTTGGCGTCCTCTTCAGGGGTGCCGAAGGTGTTGTCGTCGGTCTGGTAAAGGCCGGGCTCGCTCTCCTCCTCGTCGGGCTGGCGCCTGAAGGTGCTGGTCTCGATGACCTTCCGGCCGAAGACGATGTGGGCCAGCCGGAAGCGGCGCCCGATCAGGAAGCAGTTGCGGAAGAGGCGGCGGATGTCGTTGGGGCGCGCGTCCGTGCCGATGTCGAAATCTTTGGGCTGGCGTCCGAGCAGGAGGTCGCGCACGCTGCCGCCGACCAGGTAGGCGATGTTGCCGGTGTTGGACAGCCGGTAAAGGACTTTCAGCGCGTCGGGGTCGATGTTGGCCCGTGAGATGCAATGGGACTCGCGTGCGCGGATCACCGGTTGGGTTTTTCTAAAGCGCGTGAAGAACATAACGTTTCGTTTGGTTTGCGAGATGGCAGTGGGAAAAACGCTTAGATTATGCCAGAAAGACGCACGCAAAACAAGGAGGCGTTACGAGAGATGTGGGGGGCGGGCCCGATCTTGGCGGGAGAGGGGCAAAACGCCGTGCGGTTGAAACCGATTGTTGACGAGGATTCCAAAAACCGCTACGTTATCGCTACACGTTTGAGAGTGTTGTGACATTTTGCGGACCTCCGGACGGTACATGAGGAGATGTCGTTATGATTCGTACAACTCGCCCACCCATACGTATTGGCATTGCTGGACTGGGCAGGGCCGGGCTTGAAATGCATTGCCCCGAGCTGGATCAGTATCCCGAGCTATTTAAGATTATGGCCGTCTGCGACCCCGTCAAAGAGCGTCGAGATCTGGTGATCGAGCGGTATCCCGAGTGCCGCACCTACCGGCGCTACGAGGACCTGCTGGCCGATCCGGACGTGGAGCTGGTGGACATCGCGACCCGGTCGGATGACCACGCCGCGCATGTGATGCAGGCGCTGAAGACCGGCAAGTGGGTCAACGTGGAGCGCCCCTTCTGCCGGGACTACGACGAGGCCATGGTGCTGCGCGCGGCCGCGATCAAGGCCGGAAACCGCTTGCTCGTCCGCCACAACTACCGGTACGAGGCGGCTTTCCTTCAGGTGCGCGAGGTGATGGAGTCGGGCGTCCTTGGCGAGATTTACGACATCAAGATGCGCCGGGGAGCGTACGAACGTCGCGACGACTGGCAGGTCGTGAAGCGGTGCGCGGGCGGCTCGGCGCTGGCGCTGGGCCCGGCGTTCCTCGACCAGGCTTTGGAGCTGTTGCGCACGCCGCCGGTGAAGGTGTGGTCGGACCTGAAGCGCGTGGCCTCGGTGGGCGACGCCGAAGATTACGTGCGCATCATTTTGCGGAACATGGCGGGCCTGACGGTCGACCTCGAGATCTCCGGCGGCCGCATCAGCCGGGTGCCGCTGTTTGTCGTGACGGGCGCCAAGGGCGAGTTCACGCTTTACGCGGATGAGGCCGAGGGCACGCTGCGCTACCTGGACCCCAAGCAGAAGCTGCCCCGCCGCCGCTCGAGCGTGCGCACGCCGCCGCTCGGGAGCTTCGGCACGCCCGAGACGCTGCGCTGGCTGGAGGCGAAGGTTCCGCTCAAGCCCAAGGCGGAGTCGGGGCTGACGCTCATTTGGGAGCACGTCTTCAACGTGATCCGCGAGAACAAGCCCTACCCCGTCTCGCTGGACACCGCCATCGAGACCATGCGCATCCTGACGCTCGTCAAGAAGGAGAGCCCGTTCGCGTAGCCTTTCGGTTCGCGGCGCAGTGGATCACGCGCGTCTCGCTCACGAGCCAGTCCATCGGAACGTCGTGCGGCTCCTGCGGCAGGGGGTCGCCGAGGATCTGCCAGTCGTAGCAGAGCGCGATCTTGGGCGACCGCTTGGCGGCTTTGGACAGGATGTAATCGTAGTGCCCTGCGCCGAAGCCCAGCCGCCCCCCCAGCGCGTCGAAGGCGAGCCCCGGCATAACGAACGCGTCCACGTCCCACGGCAGGACCGGGATGCGCGCGGCGGGCTCGCGGATGCCGTGGTGCCCCCGAATCAGCGGCATGCGAGGGTCGAGCGCGTAGAGCCGGTAGTCCCCGTTGCTCTGGCTCCAGGCGGGCACGCACACCTCGCGGCCGGCCTCCCAGAACGCGCGGACAATCAGGCTCGTGGAAATCTCGTGCTTCGTGCTGAGGTAGACGCACGCCCGCCAGGCGTGCATCAGCAGCTTGATTTGGTCGCCCAGCAGGTTCTTGCAGATCGCTTCGCTGGCGGCCTTGCGCGCCTCGGGCGTGACAGCCTGGCGCCGCTCGCGCATCTGCTTGCGGATGTCGTCCTTGGTTGGCGGGGTGTCGGGCATAGGCGTGGGTGGCGCGGACTAGAAGAGGCCCTTGACTTTGCCGGTCGCGGGGTCGATGTCGATCCGGCGGAAGGCCGCGTTGGAGGCTGTGCCGGGCATGAGCTTGATGTCGCCCGCCACCGGCACCACGAGCCCCGCGCCCTGGAAGAGCAGGAGGTCGCGCACGGGCAGGGTCCAGCCCGTGGGGCGGCCGTGCAGCTTGGCGTCGTGCGACAGGCTGTACTGCGTCTTGGCCATGCACACCGGCAGGCGCGCGACGGACGGGTCGGCCTCGAACGCGGCGAGCTTGGCGGCGGCCTCCGGCGCGTACGCGACGCCCGCGCCGCCGTAGACCTCCAGAACGATCCGCTCGACGCGCTTCGAGAGCGGGTCCGCGAGGTCGGAGAGGAAGGCGAAGCGGCTGGGCTCCTCGCAGGCGGCGATCACCTCTTCGGCGAGTTCGCGCGCGCCCTCGCCGCCCTTGAGCCAGTGGCTCGACACGGCGAAGCGCGCGCCTGCGGCCTCGGCGACGCGCCGCACGAGTGCGTGCTCGGCCGCCGTGTCCGTGTGGAAGCTGTTGAGGCACACCACGGGGCGCACGCCGGCGCGCTGCACGATGCCGATGTGGGCCAGCAGGTTCCCGCAGCCTTTCTCGAGCAGCGCCAGGTTCTCGCCCGTGTACACCGGGTCAAGCGGCCGGCCCGCCTGCACGGCTGGCCCGCCGCCGTGGAGCTTGAGCGCGCGGACCGTGGCCACGACCACGACGGCGTCGGGCTTGAGGCCCGAGCAGCGGCACTTGATGTTCCAGAACTTCTCGAAGCCGATGTCCGAGGCGAAGCCGCTCTCGGTGACCAGGTAGTCGGTCAGCGCCACGCCGAGGCGGTCCGCGATGACCGAGCTCTGGCCGATCGCGATGTTCGCGAAGGGGCCCGCGTGCACCAGCATGGGCTGGCCTTCGAGCGTCTGCATCAGGGTCGGGTTCACGGCGCGCGTGAGCCAGGCCGCCATGGCGCCGTCCACCTCGAGGTCGGCCGTCGTCACGGGGCGGCCGGCCTTGGAGTAGGCCACGATGATCTTGCCGAGGCGCGTGCGCAGGTCGGCGAGGTCCGAGGCCATGGCGAGCACGGCCATGACTTCGGAGGCGACCGTGATGTAGAACCCGGACGGCATCTGGAAGCCGTCCATGGTGCCGCCGCGGCCGATCTCGATGTTTCGCAGCGCCTGCGCGCAGAAGTCCATGGCCCAGCGCATCTGGATGCGGGCCGGGTCGATGTCGAGCCGGGCGAGGCCGCTCTGGGCGAGGCGGGCGTCGTCGTAGTTGCGCTCGTGCTGCAGGCGGGCGGTGAGCGCGACCATCGCGAGGTTGTTGGCGTTGGTGATGGCGTCGATGTCGCCGGTGAGGCCGAGGGAGAGCGGCGAGAGGGGCACGACCTGCGCGAGGCCGCCGCCCGCGGCGGAGCCCTTGATGTTGAAGGTCGGGCCGCCGCTCGGCTGCCGGACGGTGCCGAGGGCGCGCTTGCCGAGCCGGCCGAGCCCCTGGACGAGACCGAGCGTGGTCGTGGTCTTTCCTTCGCCGAGCGGCGTCGGCGTGATGGCCGTGACGTCGATGTACTTGGCGCGGCGCGTCTGGGCGCCGAGGCGCGCCTGCACGGCGGCGGCGTCGACCTTCGCGAGCAGCCGGCCGTAAGGAATCAGCTCGTCGTGGCGCAGCCCGAGCTCGTCGGCGACGGTGGCGATCGGTTTGAGAAAAGGCTCGGCGGCTTCGGCGATTTCCCAGTCGGCGAGCTTCACGGGGTCGAGTTTAGGCATCATAGTAAGTGGCGGGTTACAGGTTGCTGGTTACAAGTTGCAGGTTTCGGGCGACGGCTAACCGCCCTATTGCCAGGCGGCGGGGACGGGCGGGCGCTTCAGCCGCGCGTTCGGGTCGGTCGGCGGCGGCTCCCGCTTGAAGGTCATCGCCTCGCGGAACAGGTCCGGGTTCTGCCGGTTGGAGCCGAGGGCTTTGACCAGGGCCTCGGCCGTTGTCACGTCGCGCTTGACCACGTCGGCGTTCAGCAGGCCGACCTGAAGGGTGTCGCCCTTGACGGTGTAGGCGGCATACTGGTAGACGCGGTCGTCGTCGGGCGTGACGCCCCGAGCGGTGCCGAACCACGTGACCTGCGCGAGCGTCCACTCGCCCGCCTTGCAGAGGCATGCCCGCGCGAACATCGCGTCTTTCTCGCCGGCCGGGAAGGAGACCAGATACTCGTTCGGCCCGAGCGGCAGCACCAGCAGGCGCTGCGCGGGGTCGTTGTCGTCGGTGCGCGACCACGAGCCGACGAGCGCTTTGTCGATCGGCAGCTCCGGCGTCTTGGCGAGCTGCACCGTGTAGTCACAGCCCGTCAGACACGCCGCCACAGCGGCCACAGCCCACATTCTGATCGTCATGGCTTGCTCCTTTCCTCTGAGTTCGGACAAGCAAACGATCATAAGGATAGGCGCGGCGCCCGCAAACGGCAAGCGGATTCGTCGCGGATGTCGCCGCGGATCTCTGGGGCCGGCGGCGCGGCGGTCAGCGCGGCGGGGGCGGCGGCGCGGGGCGGGCGGTGAGCCACTGGACCTTGTCCGCCTCGTCGTCGCGGATGACTTCCACGAAGTACCGCCGGTTGCGGACGAAGAGGCCGTGGACGGCGTCCGCGCCCTCGGTGTCGGCGACGGCCTGGACGATGTCGATCATCGGGCGCGTGATGGTGAGCCCCGGCAGAAAGACGGGGATGCCGGGCGGATAGGGGACGAGCAGCTGGCTGCTGACGCGGCCCTCGGTCTTGCCCAGCTCGATCAGCTCGCCGTCGCAGAGGGCGGCGTCGCGCGGCACGACTGCGGCCTGTCCGTCCACGGCGGCCGCCACGCTGCTGTCGAACGCGTCGCACTCGGGGCGTCCAATGGCGTCCTTCATCTGCATGATGGCCCGGTACAGGTACTCGAAGTGGTCCTCGACCGTGCCCATCGTGACGAGGAACAGGATGGTGACCGGCGTGGACTTCTCCCACTGGATCTTCGACGCGCGCAGAAGGTTCTTGAAGCGATTGCAGGCGCCGGGGGTTTTGAAGGAGAGGAGAAGCTTGAGCGGGTCGTGCAGGTAGCCGTCCCGCTCGTAGGTGTCGGCGTTGAGCTCGCCCACGATCTCGCGCAGCCCCGCGAAGCAGGCGTCCTCCGGAAGCCCGCAGTCGCGGGAGACGCGCTGCTTGAAGGCCTTGACCCAGCGCAGGCGCTCCTCGATCAGCTTGAGGCCCTCCAGCCGCATCTGTACGCCCGCGCAGTCCAGCGTGGCCATCATGGGGTAGTGGGGCGAGGTGGAGTGCCAGTAGCGCAGCACCTCGTGGAGGTCGTGGCTGAACTTCTCGTACGAGCCGTGGCCGTTGAGGGCGAAGCGGGTCAGGAGCCACTTCCAGTCCGCGGCCTCGCTTTCGAAAAGCAGCTTGAAGCGGGGCGAGACGTGGATCATCGACGCCTGGCTGAAAGCGGCGAGGGTCTTGTGGGTTGAGTGCACCGCGAAGTGCGCGCTGGTGTTCTCGTGGATGGCGTTGTAGCGCACGCGGCGGCCGTTGGGGGTGACCGTCGTGTAGTAGGGGTGGAAGCTCAGGTACGGCGCCCACGCCTCGTCGGCGTAGAACAGCATCCCGTGGCGCTCGCACAGGCGGGCGAGCTCCCAGACCGGGTACAGCAAGCCCTCGTAGGTGCAGGTGGTGAGCACCAGCATGCGCGGCTTGGCGTCTTCGGGGTAGTCCGCGCCGATTGCGGCACGCAGGTCGGCCAGCGCGATCGGCCCCCAGACGCCCAGCCGGGCGTTGAAGCGGGCGGGCAGGTAGCGCGGGATCGCGCCGGCCATCACCACGGCGTGGTGCACGGACTTGTGGCAGTTGCGATCCAAGAGGACGGTCTCGCCGGGCCGAAGCAGCGTCATCAGCATGGCCTTGTTCGCCGTGGTCGAGCCGTTGGTGATGTAGCAGCTCTGGGCCGAGCCGAAGATCTCCGCGGTCAGACGCTGCGCGTCGGCCAGCGGCGTGCGCGACTCGGGCTTGGAGAGGTCGCCCAAGCTGTGGACCGAGACGCTCAGGTCCGAGCGGAAGCTCATGCTGCCATACTCGTGGCGGAAGCCCTGAAGGAACAGCGAGCGGCTGAAGGCGTGGCCCGCGTTGTGGCCCGGCGTATGCCAGGAGGTGC